>NZ_CP019426.1:0-600000 GCF_009834515.1 Pseudomonas sp. R84 | reverse complement strand
GAAGGACTGGCTGGTGCAACAGGGCCTGCAACCGGCAAAAGCCCCGCGTCAGGGGCTCAAGCAGTTGAGTATCAAGGCGCTGCGATTAGTCGGGCTAGGCAAAAAAACCGCCAAATAGCGGTTTAGCGGCGGCGATCCCACCACGTGCGCAACCCGGCGAAGAAATGGAAGTAGCGGTTTTCGCGCTTGCCCATGCCGCGCTTGGGCGAGAACGATTCATCGGCAAATACACCGGTAATGCGCACCCGTGATGCCTGGGTCGGCAGCGTGCAGATTTTGGCATCCACCTGCTGCAGTGCATATTTGAGCAAGCGTTCTGAATGCAGCTTGCGACCTGTCACCTTGCAGAATTCGAAAATGCGCTCGATGCGCTTGCCGTACGCGACATAGGTATCGCGCCCACACACGGCAAAACGGTCGTTCAAACCGCCCCACCACTGCCAGTCCGGAATATAAGCGTTGTGCTTGCGAGCCTCAGGGTGAGCGAAGACATAGGCAGGCAATGCGCTGTGAAAGAAATTGTCCGGGCGCACGAACACGACGAAATCCGGATTGAACGGCTCGATCATGCTGGTCACGGTGTGCAGTGAGTTGAGCTGATAGATCAGGTTGCGCAATGACGCATAGTCATCGGCCCAAGTGTCGCCCTGTGCCTTGACCTGCTCGAAGTCCCAGCGATCCAGCACGCCTTCGGTCGAGGTGAGCGTGCCGATCATCGACTCGAAGGGCTGATAATTGTCAGCCTTCAATTCGCCTTTTTCGCCGGAACGCGTGTTCTGCACCTCATCGATCTTGTACAGATGGTAGAAGCATTTTACGTCGCTGCCCGCAGGCAGCTGCGCCAGCACGTTCTGTTCGATGGAAGGGAAACAGATCGGCGAATTTCTCGGGATCCCGAAAAAAGCCACGGCAATTTTCAACACTCGACAGCACCTTTTGAAAGTAGGTCGGGCCTGCTGGCAACCGGATAGACGATATCGCTTACTTCTGCCGAAACAGCTTCTGCCACCAGCGAAGGGGTTGCAGAGGCACCACAATGATGTCCGACTTCTGCAGCCAGTCACGCTCATAGTCCCAGGCATGGCCGCCCCAGAGTTTTCCGGCTTCGTTGGAAAACCCCAGGGTCATGAGCTGATAGTTATAACCGGCATGAGCGCGCAACCAGTCGAACAACACCAGCGTGTTGAAACCGGTAGAAGGCCCAACGTAGCGCTTGCCACCCGGGCGATCGACCGGGTAGTTCCACAGCGGCGGCAATGGAATGCGATCCCAATACATGGCCACACGTGGCAGTGGACACATCGGCGCGGCGCAGCCCACCAGCATGCTGAAACAGCGCTCACTCGCCTGTTCAAACATCCGCTGTACCGGGGGCGCGTAAGGCAGACCAAAAAAATACGCGTCCGGCGCGTTGTAGCCATGTACGAAGACATTGACGCTGTGCTCGTTGAGCAGCCCCGCCTTGATGCAGGTATTGAAGCTGACGACGACGTCATCAACGCCAATGTTCAGTGCCTGAAAATCTGCCGCCGTGATAGCCGGATTGTTGGCAATCAACACGACCCGGGGCGTACGGCCCAGACAGTCGAGAAGCTCAGCAGGCAAAGCCTCCAGAACGGATTGATCACCACCGGGCAGCGCATCCAGCGCCATGTAATCGTCCTTCATTCAGACCGGCACCTTCATTCCGTAACGCAGCTTCACCCAGAACCGTGTAAACGCTGAAGGCGGCTGCCATGGGCGCATCTCACGCTGGATTTCCGTGGCCAGCGCCTGACCGACACGGGCAAAGGAATAACGACTTTGCGCAAACTCCTGGCCGTTGCGGGCAATACGCTCTGCCAGTTCCGGATCGCTTTGCAGCAGTTTGATCTTCTCCACCGCCTCTTCTTCGCTGCGGTAGAACACGGTGTTGTGCATGTCTTCAAAGCCGAGCAAGCGGTCTTCTTCGCCCTGGCTCCAGGCCAGCAGCACACAGCCGCAAGCCATGGCTTCGTAGTTCTTGATCATGAACTCGTTCATGCCGATGTCGGCGCTGACGAAAATCCTGATGCGATTGAGTGTCTGCAGGTATTCCTCACCCGACTTGGTGCGGGTCACCAGCATCCCGGTACGTTGCGAAAGCGACTCGAGCATGGCTTTGCGCTCGGCGTACTCGGTGCTTTTCAGGCTGCCAAGAAAGCCGACGGGAATGTCCCGCTCAACACCGGTGTTGTGCAGCATCTGCTCGTCGTAACCTTTGGAGACGAACACCGTGTCGATGCCTTCGGCCAACATCTTGCGCGCGACCACGGCACCGGACACCAACGCCCGACAGCTCGGCAGGCGGCTGTACAGACGGGAATACACGCCACGGTACTTACTCGCCGGCATGTAGTTCTGATAGGCATCGTGCTCAAGGAAAACCAGCCCGGGTATGCATTTGAGCACTTGCAGTTGCGTCGCCAGACGCTTGACCCGGGAGAAAATCACCACGCGATCAAAGGTCTGGTAATCGACCGAGGCCAGAAACGTCCCCAGATGCAACTGCTGCTGTTTGCTCAAACGATAGATGAAACATTCATCACAGTTCTGCTGCACGATGTCGTAGAGCCGGTCGAGAATGACCCGCTGCTCGTCCATCACCAGGAGCATGACTTTCATAGGTTAATTGACCACGCGACGTAGACAGGCAAGCGCATCGGATTCAAAGCTGCCTACATCAACGGAAACGGCAAAATCCCCAAGGCAAAATCCGTTCACACGCAGTACACAACGGTAAAAATTCATCTGATCAACGACTGCGAATCTTCTCGACAATCGCAGTTGTCGAGCTGTTTTCCACAAGCCCCAAGACCTTCACGGTGCCGCCATAAGCGGTAACGATATCAGCGCCGACCACCTGATCGATGCCGTAATCGCCGCCCTTGACCAGCACATCCGGCTTGACCTCGCGCAACAGGTTTTCCGGGGTGCCTTCAGGGAAGCTGATCACCCAGTCCACAGCGCCGAGGCCGGCGAGAACCGCCATGCGTCGATCAACGCTGTTGATCGGACGGCCCGGGCCTTTGAGGCGGCTGACCGAAGCATCATCGTTGACCGCGACAATCAGACGATCGCCCTGTGCTCGCGCCTGCTCCAGGTAGGTGACATGCCCGGCATGCAGGATGTCGAAGCAGCCGTTGGTGAAGACGATCCTTTCGTTGTGCGCGCGGGCATCGGCCACGGCGAGCAGCAACTGCTCAAGACCGAGCACACCACGCTCGGAACCCTCTTCACGCTGAATGGCGCGACGCAGTTCCGGGGCGCTGATGGCCGCCGTACCCAGCTTGCCGACGACGATGCCTGCGGCCAGATTGGCCAGCGCAACAGCGTGGGGCAGGTCTTCACCGGCGGCAATCGCTGCGGCCAGGGTCGAAATTACCGTGTCACCGGCACCAGTGACGTCGAACACTTCACGGGCACGGGCTGGCAGGTGCAGTGCCGGCTGGTCGGGACGCAGCAGGGTCATGCCGTGTTCGCCGCGTGTCACCAGCAGCGCGCCGAGTTCGAGGTCGTGCATGAGGCCGGCGCCCTTGCTCACCAGCTCATGCTCATCGACGCAACCGCCGACGATGGCTTCGAATTCGCTGAGGTTCGGGGTAATCAGGCTGGCGCCACGATAGATCGAGAAATCCTTGCCCTTCGGGTCGGCCAGCACCGGGATGTTCTTCGCGCGGGCGGCCTGGATCAACGCCTGATGGTTTTTCAGAGCGCCTTTGCCGTAGTCGGAAAGTACCAGCACCTTGATGCCTTCGAGCAGGTCGTCGACCTGCGAACCGAGGGCCAGGGCGTCGGTGGCGAACGGTTCTTCAAAGTCGATACGCAGCAGTTGCTGGTGCCGGCTCATGACCCGCAGCTTGACGATGGTTGGCTGGTGCGCGATGCGCTGGAACAGGGCACGAACGCCCGCGCCTTTGAGACTGTTGCTCAGGCTGTCGGCAGCTTCGTCGTCGCCGGTCACACCGACCAGCGACGCCGGCGCACCCAGCGCGGCAATGTTCAAGGCAACGTTCGCGGCGCCACCTGGACGGTCTTCGATCTGCTCGACCTTAACGACCGGCACCGGCGCCTCAGGGGAAATCCGTGAGGTTCCGCCATGCCAGTAACGGTCGAGCATGACATCGCCGACTACCAAGACCGGGGCTTGATCGAAACGCGGCATGGACAACTTCATGGAGCAACCCACATACAAAATGAACAGGGGCGCGATATTAACACAGGGTAAAGCGCCGTCCGCCTCAATCTGAAAGGTCGCGCACCCAGAACAACTCGTGACGCCGGACCGCCTTGCGGAAAAACTCGTTACTGCCCGTTTCAGGCCAGCGACGGCCGGCCAGAGCCTGCTGGATCCAGCGGCGCAATTGCCGTTTGAACACTTGCCCGCCCTGCAGATCGTGTTCCATGGCCAGTGCCATGGCTTTGTCCAGTTGCACATCCGCTGACAACAGCGGACTCCACAGCCGGTCAGCCGGCAATGGCTCGATGGCCGGCGGCAGCGCAATACCGGCACCGGCAGGCCCCATCGGCCAGCGATCGTTGTCGTGCAGGTGATTGGCGTACATCAGCAGGGTTGTCGGTTTCCAGTGACTCAACTCGATAGCCTCAAGCAACGCCCGGGTAGAGGCCACATGATCGCTGTGAGGATCAAGCTCAGGATGCGGTGTGACAATCACGTCTGGACGATAGTGCTCAAGCAGTGCAGTCAGGTCGCCCAGCAGATTTTGCCAGGTGGGCTGCCCATCGACGTCTGCAGGCAAGGTCAACGGGTTGTGCCGGCGCACACTGCGGATGTCGTTTTCCTGCGATTCCCGGGAGCCGAACGCCTGGGTCGGTTTTTCGGCCATCGAGGGCAGTTGCAGGCAGTAATAACCCAGTTGCACGCAACGCTCGGCGGGCACTCCGCCCCACAGCGGAATCGTCAGGCTGTCCCAACTGCGCAAACGCCCCTTTAACCGCGCGGCTGCGGCTTGGTCCAGACCCAGTCGCTGGAAGTTTTCAGCTTCGATCTCGCCTTGGGTCAGCGTGACGATGCTGACGTCTTCGCAGCGGCTGTAAAGACCGAATGCCGCAAGCTCGGCATCATCGGCATGAGGAGCGATGACCATCACTCGCTGGTGGGCATAGTCAGCGTTGAGCATGACCCACAGCGTGCCCGTGGCACTCGGCGCACAATAGCGGCCGCGCAACGTCAACGAACCTTGCGCCAGCGCAGCGGCCTGCCCGGAAAGATTGAGGAAACGCCGGCCGTTGACCCCGCGCTCGAAGTCCTGGCGATCCGCGCCCACTTCAATATAGGGGTCTAGCCAGCGCCCCAGCCAAGTGGATTTCACTTCAAGCTCGAGCACCAATGTCTCGCCTTGCGCCAGCGGCTCACCCAGGCGCACCAGGCCGCCCTCAAGGCTCACGGCCTGCCGGGCCGTGCGTGACGGAAAGTCGTATTGATAGTCGTCAGAAGGCCGATAGAACAGATGATCGGCGAACCAGGCCTCGTGCGCGACCCAGGCCAGCACCAGCAACACTGGCACCAGCCACCACGCAACCAGCCATCCGATCAGCAACAACCCCACCAGGAAGGCAATCAGGAACAGACGCTTGTTGCGCCGATGGGCCTTGAGAAGCTGTTGCTTGCGAGCGCTCATGAATTCAGACCTTGTAGACCGGCACCGTGTGGCACCAGCGATCCTTGTACTCACGGTCGGCACGACCGAATGAATAGCGCAAAGGCTTGTCCAGAGCTTGCGCGTGCGCCCAGGCCTCTTGGGTGTTGACGAAGCTCAGCACACTGCCGGGACTGAACTCGCGGCTCTGCGGGTCAACGCCACCGTTGATGTATTCCAGCGAAACCCATTGCGGGGCCTCGACGCGGTACAGCACCTGAATGGCCACGGGTGCCGAATCGAGCATCGCCACCGAACCGGTCATGAACTCGCGCAGCAAGGTAAATACGTCAACCAGCCCGGCCTTGCCCGGCACCTCGAAGCCCCAGCGACGCTGGAACAAATCACCGTAAGCGGCAGCCTGTTCCTGCGGGGTAAAGTCGGACATCGGCACCAGCGATCCGCCCGCCTCTTCCAGCAGGCGCTGCTCACGACGCTGGTTGTAGCGGAATTTCTTCGAATACTCTTCCGGGAGCCGAGCCAGAGCCAAACCCTCAGGCTGTGGCTTCAATGT
Source organism: Pseudomonas sp. R84 (assembly GCF_009834515.1). Classification (NCBI taxonomy): domain Bacteria; kingdom Pseudomonadati; phylum Pseudomonadota; class Gammaproteobacteria; order Pseudomonadales; family Pseudomonadaceae; genus Pseudomonas; species Pseudomonas sp. R84. Next base: position 593,808 of record NZ_CP019426.1, on the reverse strand, counting down.
GCTGATCTGATCGGCATTGAGCTGGGAGACATAAGCCATACGCTGGCGCACCGGTACGCTGACATCTGGCGCGATCGGCAGAATGATTTCCGCATTGCCCATGTCCAGCAATCCACGCTTGCCCTCGCGCTTGAGCACTTCCTTGGACAAGGCGACATGCCGGCCCCAGCAGGGAACGGCGGCAAGCACTTCACCGCCAATCACCCAGCCCAGGTAGCGCAACTCGATGCCCAGGAATGTCGACAAACGCTCGACGACTTCGGGGTGCGTGGCAAAGCTGCCACCGAAACGCTGCCAGGCCCGGGCGTAGCTGTCGCGGTCGATTTCGCTCCAGCCACGCTCGCGAAAGCTGCGAAACATCGTCAGCATACGTTGGTCGCGTGTGCCGGCTGAGGCTCGTCACCCTCTTCAAACTCTTTGGCATGCAGACGGGCGTAATAGCCGTTCTGCTCGAGCAATTGCGCGTGAGAGCCGCGCTCGACGATACGGCCTTCGTCCATGACCAGAATCAGGTCGGCCTTTTCAATCGTGCTCAAGCGGTGAGCGATCACCAGGGTCGTGCGGTTTTTCACCACATGATCCAGTGCAGCCTGAATATGCCGCTCCGACTCGGTATCGAGAGCAGAAGTGGCCTCGTCGAGAATCAGCAGCGGCGCATCCTTGAGCAGCGCCCGGGCGATGGCGATGCGCTGACGCTGGCCGCCGGACAGCAGCACGCCGTTTTCGCCGACCATGGTTTCATAACCTTGCGGCATCTTGATGATGAACTCGTCGGCATAGGCCTCTGTAGCCGCGCGCTTTACTTCATCGAACGGCGCGCCGGCCAGATCGCCGTAAGCGATGTTGTTGGTCACCGTATCGTTGAACAGGGTCACCTGCTGGGTCACCAGAGCAATCTGCCGACGCAGGCTGCGCAGGGTGAAGTCCTGCACCTGCACGCCATCGAGCAGAATCTGGCCCTGCGCATGATCATGCTGATAAAAGCGCGGAATCAGACTGGCCAGGGTCGATTTGCCACTGCCTGAGCGGCCAACCAGCGCGACCATTTGCCCCGGTTCGACAACAAAACTGATGTCGTTGAGCACCGCTTTGTCGGTGTCGGGGTAGTGGAAGCTGAGATTGCGCACTTCCAGACGACCTTCGAGACGATCCTGCTCGACCGTGCCCCGATCCACCTCCGCCGGCTCATCCAGTTGCTCGAAAATACTCTCGGCACCGGCCACACCCTTCTGGATGGTCGAGCTGACTTCCGACAACTGACGGATCGGTTTCGGCAGCAGGCCGGCCATGGTGATGTAAGCCACCAGATCGCCCGGCGAAGCATCGCCGCGCAGATACAGCACGAGGAACATGACCACGGCCATGGCGCTGTAAGTCACCAGTTGCAGCATCGGCGTGTAAACCGCGCCGGTCTTGGTCATCGTCAACTGCTTGTCGGTGTTGCTCTGGCTGGCATCGCGAAAGCGATCCTTTTCGTACTGCTCGCCACCGAAGCTGCGCACAACGCGGTAGCCATGAATGGTCTCGGAGGCGACGTGCGTGACGTTGCCCATAGAGACTTGAATCTTCTTGCTTTGCTTGCGGAATTTCTTGCTGGTGCTGTTCACCATCAAACCGATCAACGGCAGGATGGCGACCATCACCAGAGTCAGCTTCCAGTTCATCCACAACAGCGTGCAGAACAGGAAAATCACGGTCATACCTTCACGGATGACGACTTTGATCGCATCCGTTGCTGCACCGGTGACCATCGTCACGTTGAAGGTGATTCGGGAAATCAGATGGCCGGAATTGTTCTTGTCGAAGAAGCGATTGGGCAACTCCAGCAACTTGTTGAACAGCACCACCCGCAGGTCATGCACCAGCCCCAGCGAAACCCGCGCCAGAAAGAAGTTACCCAGGTACGACCCCACGCCCTGCCACAGCGCGATGAAGACAATCATCAATGGCACGGTTTCGAGCAACTGCAGCTTGCCCAGATATGGGTTGCCCGGGAACAGACTGGCTTCAGGATTGGCCAGACCGTCGACAAAGTATTTGAGGATGTAAGCGAGCATCGGTTGAGTCGATGCGAAGATCAGAAACCCGACGATGCTGAGAAGGAAAAGGCCGGCATAAGGCCGCACGTAAGCCAAAAGGCGGAAATAGATCGCCAGCGTGGACTGGGCTTTCGGTTCAGGACTGCTCATGGTGATCCGCGCAATTCAGTGAGGTGCCGATGATATCACACGCGTTTTTGCCCCGATAAACATGACTTCAAGCCAGCCTTCGACCAAGTCGGTTAAGATACCCCGCTAATGATGGGGAGCCCGATATGCAATCGATTGATCACAGCACTTACGAGGCACTGCGCAAAGGTGCACACGTACTGGAGGCCGACGGTTCCGGCGACAAGGTGCTCAGATTGGCCGATGGACGCATGCTCAAGCTGTTCCGCCGCAAGCGGTTGCTCAGTTCGGCGCTGTTCTACCCCTATGCACAACGCTTTGCCGACAACACCCGGGCACTCGAACAGCGTGGCATCCTCTGCCCGAAAGTGATCGCGGTGTACCGCATTCCGAGCATCGAACGCGACGCTGTGTATTACAGCCCGCTGCAAGGCAATACAGTGCGTCAGTTACAAAGCACTGGCGAAGAAGCTGACTCACTGCGATTCCAGCTGGGCGGCTACTTCGCTCTGCTACACGAAAAAGGTGTGTACTTTCGGTCGCTGCACTTCGGCAACGTCGTGCAGACCCCGGACAAGCATTTGGGCCTGATCGATATCGCCGACTTGCGCTGCCAGAAGCACGCACTCAGTGACAGTAAACGGCTGCGCAACTTCGCTCACTTGCTGCGCTACAAGGAGGACCGCCAATGGTTGCTCGGTCAGGACGCCGGCGAAACTTTTGTCGAAGGCTATCGCCAGGCGTTGCCGAGCCACCGACAAGCGCCGCTGATCTCACGCCTGCGTCCGCTGCTCGGTTAAGCCTTAGCGACCTATAATCACCACGGTGGCACCTTTGCGATTGGCGAAATGCTCGATGATGCGCAGCTTGTGCGCCACCAGCCAATCATTCAACCAAGGCTCGTCACCTTTGGCCTCGATGAGGAAGTACTGATAGTCGCCAGCGTGAGCTGCCGACATCGCTTCCTCAGCGGTCAGTACCGGCATCACGTAGCCGCGACCGGCGTAATAGCTGATCCGCCCATCCTCGAAATACGTCTTCGCACCCGGCTCGACATGCGCGGACAACCAGCGACCGGCCTCGACGTAATGCGTTTTACCCGCACCGGTGGAAATGACGTTCGACAGCATAACCAACAACCCCAGCACCACCAGCCACTTGCCCCAGCGCGGGAAATCGCGAACAAACGCCGCCAGCCCCATCGCCAGCACGGGCACAAACAACAGATTCAGAAAGCTCAGGTAGCGCGCGTTCATGAACTGTTGTTTGATGAAAAACAGCACCAGCACGATCAGATACAACAACGCCGTCCAGGCGAAGGGACGGTACTCGCGCCAGTAAACACCCAGAAATCCCCAGTTACGTCGCAGCACGAAAGGGACGGCGAAAGGCCCCATCAACTTCACGAAGCTGATCGCCATGGTCGCCAGGATGCCAAAGAAAATGATCCGACCGGCTTCATCCTGGGAATACTTGTTGATGAGCGAGTTGGCAAACTGCTCGCACAGCATCTGAAAGGATGCAAACACACCGTGCGGCTCGATCATGTCCAGATACAGCATCACGCGCGCCGACATGAGCACACCGGTAACTGAAACAGCCACCAATCCCAAAACCGGTAGCAGCGAAAACTGAGCGAATTGCATCCGTCGGCTCGACGACCACAGATTAGGCAACTGCCACAGCGCCAAGGCCGGCACCAGGAGCAGGGCTTCCAGTCGAAACAAGGCAGCCGCAACAATGGCGAGATGGATGAGTGCAGCCCGCAGCCAACCGCCACGGGCTTGCCAGCGCAGCGCGAGCCAGAGTGTCAGGGTGCAGAAGAACCAGAAACCGCATTCACGGATGATGTCGTTTCGGAAGGCATTCACCGCCGGCATTGCCAATACCACCAGACACGCCCAACCGGCGAGTTGCGCAGACCGTTGACGTACGCAGTCCACCATCAGCGCGCTGGTGCCGGCAAAAAACAGCGCGCACCAAAGATAGGCGCTCAGCTCGAGCGGCAAATGCAGGACGGTATGCGTACCGGCCAGAAGAAAGGAAAACCATGGCCAGTCGAAAGTGACCCAGGCCACATTAGGCCCGTGCTCGGTGACCTGTTGCGCGATATCGATATACAGCGCGGCATCACGCCCCACTGTCGCGGTGCCCAGAACCGCAATCAGCGATAACAGCGCACTGCCCAGAAACGCCAGCCAAACCGGGTATTCGTCGATGACTCTGGAGACTCGAGTTGCCACGCTACCGCCCGTACCTTTCACCCAGCCACCTCACCGACATCCGTTACAAGGCCCGCGTAGTCTCCGCGACCCGTTTACCGAAACAGCAACCGCAACGCCTTACGCGTGTAGGACCAGCGCGAAAACGTCCGCCAGTCCGCACGCAAGGCCTGAAAATAGAATGCCTTGGCCAGCTTGTACTCGCCATGGGAATAACAGTCACGAAACAACGACAAGCAGCGCTGCGCAAGAAAGGCCTGGCGTAAATCACTCATTTCGTCGGGCATTCGTCGACTGGAAAAGACTTCGCTGACGACCTGCTCCGTACCGGCGGCAAGGCTTTGCCGCAAATCATGGCGCATGCTGTCGGCATGCTTGTAGATCAACGCCAAAGGCTTGTCCAGAACGGTGCAGGGATAGCGCGCCAGCACCTGGGCAAACACTGGCAAATCCTCGACGTTGCGCAAGTGTTCCGGGTAATTACCCATAACGAACACATCGCGATGCATCGCGCAGGCACCGTTGGAAATCGATACCGTCTTGCTCAACAGGTAACCCTGCAAGCGCTGCCGCGGCGTCACAGGCAACGGCTTGGCCGCCTGCAAGCTGCGTCGCCCGTCGGCGAACACCGACCAATGTGCACCGATCACCATCAGGCTGTGCGGATGACTGGCGATATGCTCAGAAAGCGCAGCCAGTGCGCCGGGAGCCATTTCGTCATCGGAGTCGAGGAATACCAGATACCGCCCGGTCGTCTCCTCAAGCCCACGATTGCGCACCGACGACAAGCCGCCATTGGCTTTGCGCAGCGCACGGAAGCGCCCGCCATGCTTGAGCAGGAGGTTTTCGACTACCTCGGGGGTATCGTCCGTTGACCCGTCGTCGATGACCAGCAGATCCGCGGTCGCCTCATCCAACTGCGCCAACACCGATTCCACTGCACGTGGAAGCGTTCGCGCATAGTTGTAAACCGGAATGACGACGCTGATCAGTGTTTCAGTCAAGTTCGTATCCTTTTACACCCTCTTTTACGACCAGAATATCTTCCATGATCAGGTATTCCAGATCAGAGCCGAAAAACATGTTCAGTGCGTCAGTCGGCGAGCAGATCATCGGTTCGCCACGACGGTTGAGCGAGGTGTTCAGCGATACGCCGTTGCCGGTCAGGTTTTCCAGCGCCTTCATCATGTCGTAGTAGCGTGGGTTGTATTCACGCTTGAGCACCTGGGCACGGGAGGTGCCATCTTCGTGGACAACTTCCGGTACGCGGGTCTTCCACTCTTCCGCCACTTCGAACGTGAAGGTCATGAACGGTGCCGGGTGATCGATCTTGATCATCTGTGGCGCAACGGTGTCGAGCATCGACGGGCAGAAAGGCCTCCAGCGCTCGCGGAACTTGATCTGGTGGTTGATGCGGTCAGCCACACCAGCCACGCTCGGGCAACCGATGATCGAGCGGCCGCCGAGTGCGCGTGGACCGAACTCCATACGTCCCTGGAACCAGGCCACCGGGTTGCCATCGACCATGATCTTGGCGATCTGCTCAGGCATGTTGTCGAGCTTGCGCCAGGTCGGCTTGTTCTCGTGACGCGCGCAGGCGGCAATCACGTCTTCGTTGCTGTACGACGGGCCGAGATAGACGTGCTCCATCTTCTCGACCGGTACGCCACGAGCGTGCGACACGTAGGCAGCGGCGCCGACTGCAGTGCCGGCATCGCCGGACGCCGGCTGAACGAACAGCTCTTTGATGTCGTCGCGAGCGATGATTTTCTGGTTCAGTTTGACGTTCAACGCACAGCCACCGGCGAATGCCAGCTTGCCGGTTTCCTTGAGCACATCGCCCAGGTAGTGGTCGATCATCTGCAACGCCAGTTTCTCGAACAGCGCTTGCATGCTCGCGGCGTAGTGGATGTATGGCTCGTCAGCGATGTCGCCTTCGCGTTTCGGACCCAGCCACTCGATCAGCTTCGGCGAGAAGTAGAAACCTTTGCCCTTCTCTTTGTAGCGACGCAGGCCGATCACGTTGGCGTAGTCGGTGTTGATCACCAACTCGCCGTTCTCGAACGAGGCCAGACGCGAGAAGTCGTATTTGCTGGCGTCGCCGTACGGCGCCATGCCCATGACCTTGAACTCACCATCAAGCATCTCGAAACCGAGGAACTCGGTGATCGCGCCATACAGGCCGCCGAGGGAGTCAGGATCGAAGAATTCCTTGATCTTGTGGATCTTGCCGTTTTCGCCATAGCCGAAAAAGGTTGTGGCGTACTCGCCCTTGCCGTCAATACCGAGGATCGCGGTTTTTTCTTTGAAACCCGAGCAGTGGTAGGCGCTGGAGGCGTGAGCCAGGTGGTGCTCGACCGGCTCGATCTTGATTTTTTTCGGATCGAAACCCAGTTGTTCCAGGCACCAGACAATCTTGTTGCGATAGCGCTTGTAACGGCGATTGCCCATCAGGATCGCATCAAGCGCGCGGTCCGGCGCATACCAATAACGCTTGGCGTAGTGCCAGCGCGCCTTGCCGAACAGGCTGATCGGGGCAAATGGAATCGCGACCACGTCAACATCGGACGGCTTGATGCCGGCCTGTTCCAGACAGAACTTCGCCGATTCGTAGGGCATGCGGTTCTTTGCATGTTTATCGCGTACGAAGCGCTCTTCTTCAGCCGCCGCCACCAGCTTGCCGTCGATGTACAAGGCCGCTGAAGGATCATGGCTAAGGGCGCCGGACAGGCCAAGAATCGTCAATGCCACAGGGGTCTAGCCTCTTTAGTCTGCGTGCAGGCGCGATGCGCCTTGAAAATTGATGTGCCCTCGCACAGGGCGAGTGACAGCTAAAGGGCGGGATTATAGCGTAAACGAGAGGGGAATTACCCTGCGCGATTGCCCCAGGGTGAATGGATTGGAGAAACCTTGCCCTGTACCTCAATAACCGCCCTTGCGCCAGTAAATACCGAGGTTGCCGTCGGTGACCTGACGAAAAACCGTATAAGGCAACGCTACTGTATCGAATACACCGGACAATGGCAGATCCAGCAGCACGAACGGCACCAGAAATCCGCTGGGATCAGGGGGCGCGTTAAGCACGCAGAAATCGAATGCCAGCCCGCTGTAAATCCGCGGAATCGATTGGCAGTAGGTGTTTTGTTTGCGCATGTCCCGGGCGACGTCGGCATCGTCCTGCAATACGGTCATGACGCTGCCACAGCCGGCCAGAACCCATGAAAATGCACTCACTGTTACAGCCTGTCTGATCATTAAAATTCGCCCTCCAAGGTCGTTGGGCAAATTAGCATCGGGGCTGAACGGGGCACAGTTCATGGCTTCTGGAGAGGCTGTAGGACAAGTCGCTGAATCTTGTCCTCCACTGCTGTAGTGGTTTGACTCAGGCCGCGCTGGAAATGTCCTTGGGCAAACGATGATCAATAATCTGATACAGCGCGCTGCTTTCAGGCCAGTTACGCATGAATCGCGCACGGTCACGGGCATAGGCCGGCGCGAAACTGCCGATAGTTCCATGCTGACACATCGAATCCAGATCGATCAGTGCCCAGCGATCCTGCTGCCAGAACAGGTTGTGCCCCTTGAAGTCGCCATGGCTGATGCGCTCGTCAATCAATCGCGCGAACAACAGGTCCAGCGCCTGCAATTCTGCCTCCGGTGCTTCGCCACTTTCAACATAGGGCGCAAAGCGCTCGATGATATCCGGCCCCGGCAGGAACTCGGTCACCAGATACGCACGGCTGCGCAGCCAAAAAAAGCGCTTCTCCAGCACCGCCAGCGGCTTGGGCGTAGCGATGCCGAGGAACGCCAGGCGATTGCCTTCACGCCACGAATGCCAGGCGCGACTCGGACGCCAGAAACGCTTGAGCCAATGCGCAAAGCCCTTGATGTTGTAGCGTTTGATCACCAGAGTGCGCACACCGGCCTGAACCTTGCCGACGCTCGCCGCACCACCGGTCTTGTACATATGGCCCTGATCAAGCAGCGCATCCGCCTGCGCAAGCACCGGCAGCATGGCCGGCTCTTCTTCACGACGAATTGCGCGCAGACCGAACGCTCCACGCTGCACACTGAACAGCGTGCACTCGCGACCGACCTTGAGCAGAAAGTCTTTCAGACGCCACCGGCGTACTTTGTCGATCTGTTTCTGCAAGGCTTCCAGCGGGAGCGCGTGCTCGCTGTTGCTCAACAGGTAATACACCAGCAATTCTTCAGTGAACGGCTCAAGCGCCTTGGGTAACTGGGCGAAAAATACCCCGAGATTTTCCAGGACTTTTTGTCGCGACAACGGCTGACCAGCGGTCTCTGCGCATACTCCGGCGCCGTCAATCAAGTACAACTGGCCGCCGTGACGCAGCAGATTATCCAGGTGCAGATCCTCCTGCCAGAGGCCTTTGCCGTGCAATTGGCCAATGGCGCCGAGCGCCTCGGCCAATACCGCCGACTGTTCATCTGCGAGCAACGGCAGCGACTCGACCTTTGCCCAGGCATCGCCAAGGCTTTCGGCGCCTTCAAGGAAATCGAACAGCAGCCAGCCACCTTCGTCACTGTTCAAACCGTCGGCCAGCAACAACGGTGTCGTCATGCCTTGCGCGGCCAACAAGCGCACGCCTTCCAGCTCACGCTGAAAATGCCGGGCAGCCTTGCCGCCGACCAGCAATTTGGCCAGTACCGGACGGCCACGCCAGACACCGGCGCCGACGTAGCGTTGCCCTGGCAGAACCCGCAGCAAACTAAGCAATTGCAGATCCGCATTTCCGGCGGCATCGGCCAGGGTCACGGTCAGCGGCAGTTGCGGGGTTCGCCCGACACCGGCCAGCTCGGACAATTGCATCAGCGCGTCTCCTTGTGACTGCGGCGCGCGGTCAGCCGGGCCAGCCAGCTGTCGAGCAGCGAGCTATCGGTGGGCTGATCGAGATAAGCCGCGAGCAATTCACGCAGTTGCGCCTCGTTCCATTCCGGCGCGCGGCGTTGCAGCGGCTCCAGATCCTTGATCCGGTCACGCATGCCGAACAATAAAGGACGGGTTTTTTCCAGGTCGATCAATTGCGCCTGATACCCGTCACCGCTGGCTCGCAGAAAAATATGTTTGGGATAGAAGCAGCCGTGCACCTGACGCACACCGTGCAGATGTCGAGCCAGCAATCCGCAAGCCTTGAGGATGGCCGACTGTTGCGCGGCACTGAGCTGCGCCCAACGCTGCAACAGCGATTCCAGATCGCTCCAGCCGTCCAGAGCGCGGGTCAGCAGGATCGCGCGAACTTCGCCATTGACCTTGCGTTCACCGAAGAACGCCGCCTGCAGCGCGGGTATGCCGAGCTTGCGATAGCGACTGATATTGCGAAACTCACGGGCAAAACTGGGTTCACCGAAAGGCGCGTGCAAAGTGCGCGTCAGGTAATTGCTCTGGCGCTTGAGGTAATAGCCCTGCCCTTCCAGGTCCAGACGGAAGACGCTACTCCAGCCACCACGGGCGGTATTGGGTTCATCCACAGCTTCAAGCTGCTTGGCCCACAATGCGTCGAAACTGCCGAGACCATGGCGCTCAAGCAGCGCGCGGTCTTCAGCGGCGAGAAAATCAGTCATTCGCGTCCCTCGAAAAATCTCACCACGTGCCGAATCCGTTTCTTGTCGGCGCTATCAAGCCGATCGCACTGGCGGTATTGCTTATAGAAGCGCAGGCGTTGGGTATTGGACAGGTGGTATTTGGCGAGTTTATCGAGACAGGCCAGATCCTTGGTGATCCGATACTTGAGCCAGAAGCCGCGCCAGAACTCGCCGTTAGGGCAATCGATCAGAAATATACGCGCCTGGTCATCGATCAACAGGTTGCGCCATTTCAGATCGTTATGGGTAAATCGGTGATCATGCATCGTCCGGGTATAACCGGCCAGTTGCCGACTGACAGCGTCGACCCAGACGCGATCCTTGAGCTTCGGATCCTTGCGCTCGGCGAGCGCCGAGAGGTCTTCGGTGTGCGGCAGTTCGCGGGTGATCATCGCGCCACGGTCATACGCCGCGCCACGTCGTTCCAGCCCCCAAGCGACCACTTCAGCGGTGGGAATGCCCCACTTGGCGAAGCGCTTGAGGTTCTGCCATTCCATCTTTACCCGCGGCTTGCCGAGGTAGCGGCGTAGACCTTTACCGGCGCCGACATAGCGTTTGACGTAATAGTTGACGCCGTTGCGCTGCACGCGAATCACTTCCGACAGCGGGTCACGGGTCAGGCGTTCGCCCTGCAACGCAAATACCGCTTCGAGGCTGCCGAAGTCTTCGGCGAGCTCGCCGTATTGCGGCTCGAGAGTCCAACCCGCCATCAGAGCGCATCCCCGTAACGCTGCTTGCGTGCGTAGAGTTTATTGGCTTTGCCTTCCAGCCAGTTCAGCAGCGGCGCTTCTTGCGCCAGGATCTGGCGCAGCGGCTGCTGGAAATAGCCCTTGAGAAAGCGCAGCTTGTCGCGGCGGGTCAGGCCGATGTCCAGCGCGGAAAAGTACAGTGCGGCCAGATCCTTGTTGCGCCAGCGCTGAGTAATCTTCGCGCGAGTCTGGGCGCGGTGCAGGTCGATCACCGAGAGTTTGAAGTCTTGCGGCGTCACCGGTTTATCGGTGTGCAGCAGGAAATGGCAGATGTAGCAGTCGCGATGGTTGACGCCGGCGCGATGCATCATGCCAGTCATGCGCGCGACTTCGGCAATCAGCGCGCGCTTGAGTTTCGGCTCGGGCGGCTGCTTGCCCCAGTCGATGCTGAAGTCTTCGAGGCTGATGGTCGGCGCCAGCTCTTCGGTGACGATGAACGAGTGCTGATCCGCCGGATTGCTGCCCTTCTCGCCGTAAGCGACGGCGGTCATGGTCGGCACGCCGACTTCCTGCAGACGCTGAATGGCTGTCCACTCCTGACCTGCGCCGAGTACCGGCAGCTTGGCGGTCAGCAGGTTCTTGAAGATCTCGCCCCAACCAATGCCACGGTGGATCTTCACGAAGAATCCGTTACCGTCGACTTCCGTGCGCAGTGTCCGGCGTGCTTCCAGCTCGCGGTATACCTCGCCCTGCAAGCCTTCGACTTCGGCGAACGGGTCGCGTCCGGCCCAAAGGCTTTTGAACGGTTCAGCCAGCATCAACTTCATTAAGCGTGCTCCGCCAGAATCACATCCGCCGCGTGCTGCGGCATGCTGTAGAGGTCGGCCGTGTCGGCGAAGGCCAGACCATTGCGGCTCCAGGCCGCCCGTGCAGCGTCGTCATTCAACATGTCGGTCAGGTATTGCGTCAGCTGTGCCTGATCGAATGGCTCGTCCAGCACTCGCCCGGCGTCTGCCTCGGCAATGTAATGGGCGTAACCGCAGACCGCGCTGACCAGCACCGGCAAACCGGCGACCAGCGCTTCCAGCAACACCGTACCGGTGTTCTCGTTGTACGCCGGGTGGATCAACAGGTCGGCGCCGAGCAGGAAACGCGGGATATCGCTGCGCCCCTTGAGGAACGTAACGTTATCGCCCAGACCCAAAGTCGCGCTCTGCATCTGGAACAATTTGGGGTCATCCTGGCCGATTACAAACAGCCGGGTACGCGTCTTCAGCTCAGCGGGCAATGCCGCCAGCGCTTTCAGGCTGCGATCAACGCCCTTGGTCTTGAACCCGGAGCCGATCTGCACCAGCAGCAGCTCGTCGTCCTTCAGATTGAATTCAGCACGGAAACCGGCGCGAATCTCATCGGCATCCGCCGGGCGGCGACGATCCTGGGCGATGCCTGGCGGCAGCAGATGGAAACGCTCAAGCGGCGTGTCGTAATGTTTGATGAACAGCGGCTGCTGCACTTCGGAAATCATCAGCACTTCGGTCTTCGCATCCTTGGCGAACACTGCGCGCTCGTACTCGGCAAAGTGGCGATAACGGCCCCAGCGGCGGTACAGCGAATTGCGCAAGTTCTGCGCCTTGTCTTCGAAGCAGCCATCGGCGGCGTAGTAGACGTCCAGCCCCGGCATCTTGTTGAACCCGATCAGGCGATCGACCGGGCGCTTGGCCAGGTCCGCTGCCATCCACGCGCTGAGTTTTTCGTTGCGACGGTGGTTGAAGAACGCCTTGACCGGCGCCACCAGTACTTCGAAGCCGGGCGGCACGTCGCCTTCCCAGATCAGCGTATAAACGCGAATCTGATGACCGCGCTTCTGGCATTCGAGGGCGATGCGCATGAAGTCGCGCTGCAAGCCACCGAACGGGAAATATTTGTACAGGACGAATGCCAATTGCATCAGCGCAGCTCCTCAGCCATTAACAACGTGCTCAGTCGGCTGGCGACACGCTCGGGGTTCAGACGCGTGAAGCACAGAGGCTGTTCACGCTTCAGGTCAAACTGACGGGCATCTTGCGCGGTCGGTTGATAGGTACATTTCTTTTGCAGGCACGGCGCGCACGGGAAGTCGCTGGCCAGGTGAATCTGCAGTTTGCCGTAGGCGCCGGTCAGGCCCGGGTTGGTCGGGCCGAACAGCGAGATGGTCGGCACGTCCAGTGCAGCGGCCAAATGGCCGAGACCGGTGTCCACCGCGACGCACGCTTGCGCACCGGCAAGGACTTTGCCGACGCCGGCCAGATTCAGCTTCGGCAGCACTTCGGCGTGCTTGAAACCGGCAGCGATGCGTTCGGCACGAGCCTTTTCCTGCGGGTTGCCCCACGGCAACTTGACGCCGACGCCGAGGTAACCGACGCGTTCGGTCAGTTCGCGCCAGTAGCTTTCCGGCCAGTGTTTGGTGTCCCACGTGGTGCCGTGCAGGAACACCACAAAAGCATTTTTGCGCGGTAACTCGACCAGACGTTCGACGTTGAGGCCGTAGTCGCCCAAACCTTTGGGCAAGTCGTAACCGAGGGCGATGGCGAACAACTGCCGCACACGCTCGACAGCGTGCTGACCACGGGCCACGGCCAACTTGCGATCGTAGAACCGCGACGCCATCGGTTCGCGGGCCGAACCTTTATCGAGGCCCGCCACCGGCGCTTTGACGTAACGGGTCAGCCAGGCACTTTTCAGCAGGCCTTGGGCGTCGATCACCAAATCGTATTTATTCGCGCGCACGCTTTGCTTGAAGCGTTTCCACTCACCGCTGGTGATGGTCTTCCAGATGTTCTTGCGCCAGCGGCGGATCGCCACCGGAATCACTTTGCCAACGGCCGGGTGCCAGGTCGGAATCTCGGCGAAGCCTTCCTCGACGACCCAGTCGAATTTGATCCCGGGGATGGCCCGGGCGGCGTCGGTCAGCGCCGGCAACGCATGAATCACGTCGCCCAGCGATGAAGTCTTGATCAGCAGTACCCGCAACTTAATGAACCTCGACCACAGAGCCCTGCAACTTCTGCAAGGCATCGTTGACCGCGTCCGGCATCAGCTGGCGCAGGCAGTTGTAATGGCCGAAGCGGCAGGTACGGTCGAAGCACGGGCTGCAATCGAGGCCCAGACGCACCACTTCGACGTGTTCGGCCAACGGCGGGGTGAAGCCCGGCGAGGTCGAGCCGTAGACTGCCACCAATGGGCGGTTCAGCGCAGCGGCGACGTGCATCAGACCGGAATCGTTGGAGACCACCGAGTCGGCACAGGACATCAGGTCGATGGCTTCAGCCAGCGACGTGCCGCCGCTGAGGTTGACCGATTCTTCTCGCAGGCCCGGGATCAGCCGTGCGCGAATGTCTTCACCGACCGAGTGATCGTTTTTCGAACCGAACAACCACACCTGCCAGCCTTCGCGGATACATGCTTCGGCGACTTTCGCGTAGTGCTCGGACGGCCAGCGCTTCGATTCGCCGAACTCGGCGCCGGGGCACAAGGCCAACACTGGGCGGTCGAGCGTCAGGCCAAACTTGGCCAGTGCGGCGTCGCGGGTCACCGGGTCGATTTGCAGACTCGGACGTGGATAGGGTTTCGGCAGCTCGGCACTCGCTTCATAGGCCAACGCCATGAAACGCTCGATCATCAGTGGATAGCGTTGTTTATCGAGGGCGCGCACATCATTGAGCAAGCCGTAGCGGAACTCACCACGCCAGCCGGTGCGCTTCGGGATGCCGGCGAAAAACGGCACCAGCGCCGACTTCAATGAGTTGGGCAGTAGGATCGCCTGGTCGTACTGGCCGCGCAGGGACTTACCGATGCGCCGACGCGTTGCCAATTCCAGCGCGCCGTGACCGAGCGGAAAGCTCAAGGCCTTGCGCACTTCAGGCATGCGTTCAAGGATCGGCCGGCTCCACTCGGGGGCCAGCACGTCGATTTCGCATTGCGGGTGGCGCTGCTTGAGACACTGAAACAGTGTCTGCGCCATCACCATGTCACCGACCCAACTGGGCCCAACGATCAGAATATTCATGTGGTTTCCATAAACGAACCGGGGAGGCATTTACGCCTCCCCGCCTCGATAATCACTGTGGGAGCGGCATTGCTGGCGATGGGTCATTACCTTCAACATGACTGTCGACTGTCACTCCGCTATCGCGAGCAGGCTCGCTCCCACCTTTTGAATCTCATTGCCTTCATCGGCGCGCTATCAGCTTAGCCCCATCTCTTTCCATATCCGCAAAACCTGTCGCCGCTCTTCAACAAACTGGTCTCCTGCAATCACCCCGGCGTCCTTCTGCAAGGCCTGCCGGTGGGCGGCGGAGCGGTAGGCTTTATAGGCCTCGCGCAGCAGGCTGGCATCTTCGGCAGGCATCAGCCCTTCGTGCTCCAGCTCTTCCAGAATGCGGATGTTATCGGTCCAGCGCAGCAGTGGCGGGTGGCTTTGCGACCACGCCAGAGCCGCGTATTGCACCATAAATTCAATATCGACGATACCACCGGCGTCCTGCTTGAGGTCGAACGGCGCAGTGGCATCGAAGGCATTTGCTGCCGTACCAGCTGCGGTGCTCTTGGTGCCGAGGTTATCGCGCATCTTCGCGCGCATCTCGCTGACTTCCTGTTGCAACTTCGCCAGATCACGTGCCTTGCCCAGCACCTGGGCGCGAACCTTCTCGAACGCGTGACCGACATCCTGACTGCCGACCAGCACTCGCGCACGCACCAAGGCCTGATGTTCCCACGTCCAGGCTTCATTTTCCTGATAGCGGGCAAACGCACCCAGCGAGCTGACCAACAGCCCCGAGGCCCCGGATGGCCGCAGACGCATGTCCACTTCATAGAGCTGACCGGAGTTGGTCTGCGCCGTTAGCAGGTGAATGATCCGTTGCCCGAGCCGCGTGAAGAACTGCGCGCCATCGATCGACTTCGGTCCGTCGGTTTCCGCCTGCGGATCGCCGTCATGGATAAACACCAGATCCAGATCCGAACCATGCCCCAGTTCCAGGCCGCCGACTTTGCCATAACCGACAATGATGAAACCGGGATCGCACAAGGTGCCGTCGGTACGCAGTGGCGTGCCGTACTTGGCCACAGTCTGGCGCCAGGCCAGGGCCAGCACTTGCTCGAGAATCGCCTCGGCCAGCCAGGTCAGGTAATCGCTGACTTTCATCAGCGGCAGGCTGCCGGCAATTTCCGAGGCGGCGACGCGCAAGCGGTGCGCCAGTTTGAAATGGCGCAAGGCTTCCATTTGTTGTTCGAGGTCATCTTCGGGAATCCGCGTCAGCCGCTCGCGCAATTCAGCCGCCAGTTCCGGCGCCAAGGGCGGTTTGAACAAACGCCCTTCGTTAAGCAATTCATCCATCAGCAGCGGGAAGCGCGTGATCTGCTCTGCGATCCACGGGCTCGCCGCGCACAGCGTCAGCAAGCGTCGCAGCGCACCGGGGTTTTCCGTCAGCAAGACCAGATAAGCCGAACGCCGAGCGACCGCTTCGACCAGCGGCAACACCCGCTCAAGCACCAGATCCGGATTGGCATGCTCGACGGCCTGCGCCAACAGGCGCGGAATAAACGCATCAAGACGCTCACGCCCCAGCCGCTGCATCGCGCGCAACTGCGGACTGCTGCGCAATCCGGCCAGCGCCTTCAGAGCTTTGCTGGCATCGGCAAAACCGCCCTCCTCCAACTGCCGGCACGCCGCCTCTTCGTCCTGCGCCTCTTCCCACAGCGGCAGCCATTCACCGCCGACCATCACTTCGCTTTCGGTGCCTTCTTCCTCGTCGGGATCGGCAATCACCTGGGCGAAGTGCCAGGCGACGCGGCCACGCCAGAACATCAGTTTTTCGTGGAAGGCGTCCCAGTCGGCGAAACCGAGCATGAAGGCAATGCGCGCCTGATCCTGTGCGCCATCCGGCAGCATCTGGGTCTGGCGGTCGGCAATCGCCTGAATCGCGTGTTCGGTGTAGCGCAGAAACTCGTAGCCCTCGCGCAACTCGCTGATCACTGCCGGCGGCAGATAGCCCTGCCCCTCCAGCGTGCTCAATACCTTTAATAGAGGACGCTGCTGCAGGCTCAAGTCGCGGCCACCGTGGATCAGCTGAAAGGCCTGAGCAATAAACTCGACCTCACGAATCCCGCCGGAGCCCAGCTTGATGTTGTCGGCCATGCCCTTGCGCCGCACTTCCTGCTGGATCAGCTGCTTCATGGTGCGCAGCGCTTCGATTGCCGAGAAGTCCAGATAACGCCGATAAACGAACGGCCGCAGCATGTCGAGCAACTGCGCGCCCGCGACCTGATCGCCAGCGACCACCCGCGCCTTGATCATCGCGTAGCGTTCCCAGTCACGGCCCTGATCCTGGTAATACTGCTCCAGCGCGTTGAAGCTCAGCACCAGCGCGCCGGACGAACCGTACGGACGCAGGCGCATGTCGACGCGAAATACAAAGCCGTCAACGGTCATCGGATCCAGCGCCTTGATCAGGCGCTGGCCGAGGCGAATGAAAAATTCCTGATTATCCAGCGAGCGCTTCACGCCCACCGTTTCACCGCCCTCGGGGTAGGCGAAGATCAGATCGATATCCGAAGACAGGTTCAACTCGACGGCGCCGAGCTTGCCCATGCCGAGGATGACCATTTGCTGCGGCTCACCGCTGCGGCGGCCGGTCGGCGTACCGAACTGTTCGCAATGGCGGCTGTACAACCATTGATAAGCCTGGTCGATGGTGGCGTCGGCCATGTCCGAGAGATCGCGGCAGGTTTGCACCAGATCTGCCTGACGGGTGAGATCGCGCCAGATGATCCGCACTTGATGGCGAGCGCGCTGACGACGCAGGGCGCGACCGAGTTCATCTTCAGTCTGGGCAGCGTTCACCGCGGCGGCAATCTGCGCACACAATTCACCCGGCGCGAAAGCCCGGTCGAGTTCGCCAGACTGCGCCAGCGCAAGCAACATCAAAGGGTCACGAACGCTCTGTTCAATGACGAATTCGCTGGCAGCGGTGACGCGGGCGAACTGCGCCCAGCGCTCTGGCGTCCAGCTCGCGAAGCCGTGATCGTCCTCCAGCGTGGCGACGGCCGTACGGAACGACTGCTCGGATCGAGTGACCAACGGCAGGAGAATGGCGGGCAGTTCGGCAAGCACGGGCAGGGTCATGGTCTATCCTTGATCGGCGTGTAAATGGCCGCTTGTAGTGATTGGTGAAAACCCGCTACCCGGAGGACTGTCGAACAAAAGTTAGAAATAGCTGAAATTTCTTTCTCTTTGGCAGCGAACATCAAAGTTTCACCTTTTTCGGATGGCAAAAGACCAACCTTAACGATTATTCTCACAACGCAGCCGGAGGCCACAAGCCATTCTTCTGTAGTTTTACTACTCGTCTATACATTCGAAAGGCTGAAATGCCGGATGATTTGTAGTAAAACTACACGCCGCCGGAACAACCTATCGGCAATCCAAGAATTTTAAATCGTCTGCCCACAAGGCCAGTCGCAAACTCAGGCAACCGATTCTGGAAGCCTTTCCGCCCTGGAGCAAGCCATGCAAGACCTCGATCCCGTCGAAACCCAGGAATGGCTGGACGCCCTGGAATCGGTTCTCGACAAAGAAGGCGAAGACCGTGCTCACTATCTGATGACCCGTATGGGCGAACTCGCGACCCGCAGTGGCTCGCAGCTCCCTTACGCCATCACCACGCCTTACCGCAACACCATCCCGGTAACCCACGAAGCACGCATGCCTGGCGACCTGTTCATGGAACGCCGCATTCGCTCGCTGGTGCGCTGGAACGCGATGGCCATGGTAATGCGTACGAACCTGAAAGATTCTGACCTGGGTGGTCACATCTCCAGCTTCGCTTCCAGTGCGACCCTGTATGACATCGGCTTCAACTACTTCTTCCAGGCCCCGACCGACGAACACGGCGGCGACCTGATCTACTTCCAGGGCCACACCTCGCCAGGCGTTTACGCCCGTGCGTTCATGGAAGGCCGCATCACCGAAGACCAGATGAACAACTTCCGCCAGGAAGTCGACGGTCAGGGCCTGTCGTCCTATCCGCACCCTTGGCTGATGCCTGACTTCTGGCAGTTCCCGACCGTATCGATGGGTCTGGGTCCGATTCAAGCGATCTACCAGGCACGTTTCATGAAGTACCTGGAACACCGCGGCTTCATCCAGCCGGGCAAACAGAAAGTCTGGTGCTTCCTGGGCGACGGCGAGTGCGACGAGCCGGAATCCCTGGGCGCAATCTCCCTGGCCGGCCGCGAGAAGCTGGACAACCTGATCTTCGTCATCAACTGCAACCTGCAGCGCCTCGACGGCCCGGTTCGCGGCAACGGCAAGATCATCCAGGAACTCGAAGGCGTGTTCCGCGGTGCTCAGTGGAACGTGACCAAAGTCATCTGGGGCCGTTTCTGGGACCCACTGCTGGCCAAAGACGTCGACGGTATCCTGCAACGTCGCATGGACGAAGTCATCGACGGCGAGTACCAGAACTACAAAGCCAAAGACGGCGCGTTCGTCCGTGAACACTTCTTCAACACGCCAGAACTCAAGGCGATGGTTGCTGATCTGTCCGACGACGAGATCTGGAAACTCAACCGTGGCGGCCACGACCCGTACAAGGTCTATGCGGCTTACC
Source organism: Pseudomonas sp. R84 (assembly GCF_009834515.1). Classification (NCBI taxonomy): domain Bacteria; kingdom Pseudomonadati; phylum Pseudomonadota; class Gammaproteobacteria; order Pseudomonadales; family Pseudomonadaceae; genus Pseudomonas; species Pseudomonas sp. R84. Next base: position 574,474 of record NZ_CP019426.1, on the reverse strand, counting down.
ACGAAGCGGTCAACCACAAAGAACAACCAACCGTCATCCTCGCCAAGACCATCAAGGGTTATGGCACCGGTGCCGGCGAAGCGAAAAACACTGCGCACAACACCAAGAAAGTCGACGTCGACAGCCTGAAGTTGTTCCGCGATCGTTTCGACATCCCGGTCAAGGACGAAGAGCTGGAGAACCTGCCGTTCTTCAAGCCAGAGCCAAACAGCGCCGAAGCCCGCTACCTCAGCGAGCGTCGCACTGCACTGGGCGGTTTCGTGCCTCAGCGCCGCGCACAAAGCTTCAGCGTGCCGACGCCGGACCTGGACACCCTCAAGGCCATCCTTGACGGTTCCGGCGACCGTGAAATTTCCACCACCATGGCTTTCGTGCGGATCCTCGCGCAACTGGTCAAGGACAAGGAAATCGGCCCGCGCATCGTTCCGATCATCCCGGACGAAGCCCGTACCTTCGGTATGGAAGGTATGTTCCGTCAGCTCGGTATCTACTCGTCCGTCGGCCAGCTCTACGAGCCAGTCGATAAAGACCAGGTGATGTTCTACAAGGAAGACCAGAAAGGTCAGATCCTTGAAGAAGGCATCAACGAAGCAGGCGCCATGAGCTCGTTCATCGCCGCCGGTACTTCGTACTCCAGCCACAACCAGCCGATGCTGCCGTTCTACATCTTCTACTCGATGTTCGGCTTCCAGCGTATTGGCGACCTGGCCTGGGCTGCCGGCGACAGCCGTACCCGTGGCTTCCTGATCGGCGGCACCGCCGGCCGGACCACCCTGAACGGTGAAGGCCTGCAACACGAAGACGGTCACAGCCACCTGTTGGCTGCAACCATCCCGAACTGCCGCACCTACGATCCAACCTACGGCTACGAGCTGGCGGTGATCATTCAGGACGGCATGAAGAAGATGACCGAAGAGCAACAGGACATCTTCTACTACATCACCGTGATGAACGAGTCGTACCAGCAGCCAGCCATGCCGGCCGGTGCCGAAGAAGGCATCAAGAAAGGCATGTACCTGCTCGAAGAAGACACTCGCGATGCGGCGCACCACGTCCAGCTGATGGGCTCCGGCACCATCCTGCGTGAAGTCCGTGAAGCGGCGAAGATTCTGCGTGAAGAGTTCAACGTCGGCGCTGACGTGTGGAGCGTTACCAGCTTCAACGAACTGCGTCGCGACGGCCTCGCTGTCGAGCGCAGCAACCGTCTGAAGCCGGGCCAAAAGCCTAAGCTGAGCTACGTCGAAGAGTGCCTGAACGGCCGTAAGGGTCCGGTCATCGCCTCTACCGACTACATGAAGCTGTTCGCCGAGCAGATCCGTCAGTGGGTACCGTCCAAGGAATTCAAAGTCCTCGGCACCGACGGTTTCGGCCGCAGCGACAGCCGCAAGAAACTGCGTCATTTCTTCGAAGTTGACCGTCATTTCGTGGTGTTGGCAGCCCTGGAAGCACTGGCTGACCGCGGTGATATCGAACCTAAAGTCGTGGCTGAGGCCATCGTCAAGTTCGGCATCGACCCGGAAAAACGCAACCCACTGGACTGCTGAGGAGACATTTTGTGAGCGAACTCATTCGCGTACCTGACATCGGCAGCGGTGAAGGTGAAGTAATTGAACTGTTTGTGAAGGTCGGCGACCGTATCGAAGCCGACCAGAGCATCCTGACCCTGGAATCGGACAAGGCCAGCATGGAAGTGCCGGCCCCGAAAGCCGGCGTCATCAAGAGCCTGAAAGTAAAGCTGGGCGACCGTCTGAAAGAAGGCGACGAACTGCTTGAGCTGGAAGTCGAGGGCGCCGCTGAAGCGGCCCCTGCTCCGGCTGCTGCGCCAGCTGCAAAAGCGGAGGCCAAACCGGCTGCCGCTCCTGCTGCTGCCGCGCCAGCTGCTGCCCCTGCTGCCGCTTCGGTTCAGCAAGTGCACGTGCCGGACATCGGTTCGTCGGGCAAGGCGCAGATCATCGAGATCCAGGTCAAGGTCGGCGACAAAGTCGAGGCTGATCAATCGCTGATCACCCTGGAATCCGACAAGGCGAGCATGGAAATCCCGTCGCCTGCCGCTGGCGTGGTCAAGGCCATCAGCGTCAAGCTCAACGACGAAGTCGGCACTGGCGACCTGATTCTGGATCTGGAAGTGGCGGGTGCTGCGGCCCCTGCGGCTGCCGCTCCGGCTCAGGCTGCTGCTCCGGCCGCTGCCGCTGCGCCTGCTCCGGCAGCCGCGCCAGCAGCTCCGGTTGCCGACAGCGTTCAGGACATCCACGTTCCGGACATCGGTTCGGCTGGCAAAGCCAAGATCATCGAAGTGTTGGTCAAGGCTGGCGACAGCGTTGAAGCCGACCAGTCGCTGATCACCCTGGAATCCGATAAGGCGAGCATGGAAATTCCATCGCCTGCCGCTGGCGTGGTGGAAAGCGTTTCCATCAAGCTGGATGACGAAGTCGGTACCGGCGACCTGATTCTGAAGCTGAAAGTCAAAGGCGCAGCCCCTGCTGCTGCCCCGGCTCCAGCTGCTGCTCCGAGCGCTCCGGCACCTGCCGCTGCTGCTCCGGCTGCCGCTGCACCTGCTGCCGCTCCAGCCGCCGCACCGGCTGCTACGCCAGCGAAACCGGGCGCGAAAGTTCACGCCGGCCCTGCCGTGCGTCAACTGGCCCGCGAGTTCGGCGTCGAGCTCAACGCTGTCGGCGCCAGCGGCCCGCACGGTCGTATCTTGAAAGAAGACGTGCAGGTTTACGTCAAAGCGATGATGCAGAAGGCCAAGGAAGCACCGGCCGCTGCTGCTGGCGCAACCGGTGGCGCGGGCATCCCGCCGATTCCGGTCGTCGACTTCAGCCGTTTCGGCGAAATCGAAGAAGTGCCGATGACTCGCCTGATGCAGATCGGCGCGTCGAGCCTGCACCGCAGCTGGCTGAACATCCCGCACGTGACTCAGTTCGATTCGGCCGATATCACCGAGCTGGAAGCGTTCCGCGTCGCGCAGAAAGCCGTTGCAGAGAAGGCTGGCGTCAAGCTGACCATCCTGCCGCTGCTGCTCAAGTCCTGCGCGCACATGCTCAAGGAACTGCCGGACTTCAACAGTTCGCTGGCACCAAGCGGCAAGGCGATCATCCGCAAGAAATACGTGAACATCGGCTTCGCCGTCGACACCCCGGATGGCCTGCTGGTACCGGTCATCAAGAACGTCGACCAGAAGAGCCTGCTGCAACTGGCAGCCGAAGCCGCTGCGCTGGCCGCCAAGGCCCGCGACAAGAAGCTTACCGCTGACGACATGCAAGGCGCCTGCTTCACCATTTCCAGCCTCGGCCACATTGGCGGCACCGGCTTCACGCCGATCGTCAACGCGCCGGAAGTGGCGATCCTCGGTGTTTCCAAGGCAACCATCCAGCCAGTCTGGGACGGCAAAGCCTTCCAGCCGAAACTGATGCTGCCGCTGTCGCTGTCCTACGATCACCGTGTGATCAACGGCGCCGCTGCCGCACGCTTCACCCAGCGTCTGGGCAGCCTGCTGGCGGACATCCGCACGATCCTGCTGTAACTCGATCGGCCCTCCGGCAACGGAGGGCCGATTGCTGCACCCTTTCGAGCGCCACACGCTCGTACCTCAACCCCGTCAGTTTGGCGGGGCTTTTTTTTGCCTGAAAAAACTCTCTTCTCGTCTTTTTCCCACAAGCCGTGCTGATTTCGGCCACAACCCTGGTCGACTTGGCCCCGATCTTTTTTATTCGATACACAACTAACCTAGGCACAGCAAAAACAACTAAGCAAACTTAAAAAACCTTCCTGTTTATTCAAATTCATTCGAATGGATTCGACATGTTAAAACCAACTATCGGCCCGATTGTCGGCCACGTTACAACTCGTCATGCACGCATATTCATGCGTGGCGATCGACAGAACAATGCATTGGTATTTGCCGGAATACGTTACCGCCCATCCGGCACAGAACAATGGTCTACCGGCAACTTCGCGCAGCTGAGTGAGCTGCGTGACATGTCGAAAGTTTTCGCCCTCAATAACTTGAGCGAAGATACCGAATATGAATATCAGGCCGGCTGGTTCAGTCCGATGAATCCGGTGCACACGCCGGACAGCGTCGCCGAACTGCCGCTGCAATGGCCGCGCGAGATCTATCGCCTGCGCACTCGGTCCAGCAAGCCCCTGCAGGCCAGAGCGTATATCATCGGCTCCTGCCGATACCTGCGCATGACCGCCGGCATCGCCTCCCTGCCACAATTGGGCGACCGGATCTTTGCATCCATCAATCAGATCATCGAAGGCATTCAGCCACCGATCAGTGCGGTATTGATGACTGGCGATCAAATTTATGTGGATGACTTGAACTTGATCGCACCGGACCGCGAATACAAAGACATCCTCAGTAAATACCGCGCTGCGTTTTCCCAACCGAATATCAAACGTTTGATGTCCGGCACTTCGACTTACATGATTCTCGATGATCACGAAATCGAAGACAACTGGCCCGCCAATGCGAGCAAGTCCGACGCCGACTTATACCGCAATGCAATGGCGGCTTATGAACTGTATCAGGCCAGTCACAGCCCGGTACATCCGCTGACAACTAACGGTGAAATAGATCACTCATCACTTGAGCATTACTGGTATCAATTCAGCGACGGCGATATCGAATGGTTTGTCACTGACAGTCGCACCCGCCGCAACTTGTCCGCCGATGATCGACGCATCCTCGACGAGGCACAGGAACAGGCGCTGCTCAAATGGCTGAGCAACAGCACGGCGCGGGTCAAGTTCGTGGTCACCAGCGTGATGTTCTATCCGGATCGAAAACTTCACGGCGATGACGCCTGGAAAGCCTTCCCCGAACAACGCTTGCGCTTGCTGGAAACCATCCGCACCCGGCGAATCAAGAATGTCGTGTTCATTTCGGGGGACGTGCATGGCTCGCTGACGGCTCGCTTGAGTCACAGTGAAGACCCGGATTTCGAAGTCCACACCGTGGTGTCCTCACCGCTGTGCAACAGCAAACTGCTGCCATATGCCAAAGCGTCCACGTTCATTCTCGATCAGCCGCTGGTGCGTACGGCGGCCGGCGATTATCGACATGAGCTGACCAGCACGGTGGTCAGCGAAGACAATTTCGCCCACATGGTGGTCGAGGCCGGGCAGATTCAGGTCAATTACCACGACCGCGATGGCAAACAGCTGCAGTCGATCGCCATAAAACTGCGCTAAGCCTTGAAGATCGCAGCCTTCGGCAGCTCCTGCAGAGGGCGCATTCCCCTGTAGACACTGGCGCAGGCTGCGATCTTTGGCTCTTTTCAACCATAGGCTGGAGAAATGTTCAGTGCAGCCGACATATTCTTATAGCACTTGGCCTTCATCTCTCTTGTCAGTCGGTGCCGCAATGATGCAACCTTGCCGCAGGCAACAGTAAAGAGGGCGCGAGCCCGGCGCGTTCAGCATATTTCCAAGCGAGTTCCCTTCATGAAGAGCCAACCCGATGCCGCCAGCCGTATGGCGGCCGAGGTAGTGACGCAGTTGCCTGTGCCCTCGCGGCTCGGCATGCTGCGTTTCGAGCGCTTGAATGAAGCCAGTTGGGCCATGCTGTTTCTCGATCCCAACTGCGAACGCCAGTTCGGTCAGCCGGCCGTCGAGCTTTGCGCGCTGGTCGGCTCACCCTACGCCAGCCTGATGGAACCCGAAGCGCGTTATCAACTGCACGACGCGATCCAGCAACAGCTGACCGCCAGCCCGCATTATCTGGTGCGATACACCCTGCACACCGCGGCCGGCGCGCTGAATATCCTGGAACTGGGCGAAGCCTACAAACAACACAATCGTCATCTGCTGCGTGGCTATCTGCTGGCGGTCGATCATGTCTTCGACGAAGCGCCGCCACTGCCCTCCGTTGACCTCGAAACCCAGAATTCCCGCCTGCAGATCGCCCTGGAACTCAACCAGCGCGCCCAGCAGGAACAACTGCAGCACCTGGAGCGCGTACGCGCCCAGCAGGACTTGATTCTGTTGCTCGCTCGTCAGCGTTACAGCACGCACAACTCGCTGCAGGAAGCCGCCGAACTGATCACCCGCTGCGCCTGCGATATCTATGAAATCGACTGCGCCAGCCTGTGGAACCTCGAAGGCCAGCAGCTGGTGCCGATTTCCGCGTACCACCGCGCGACCCAGGAATACATCCTCCCGGACGTGATCGACATCAGCAGCTTCCCCGATTACATGGAGGCCCTGCACGGCAGTCGCGCCATTGATGCGCACAACGCGATGCGCGACCCGCGCACCCGGGAGATGGCCGAAGCCCTGCGCCCGCGCGACGTCAACGCGATGCTCGATGCGAGTATTCGCGTCGATGGCCAAGTGGTCGGCGTGCTGTGCCTGGAGCAGACCGGCGTCACCCGCGCCTGGCAGTCCGACGAAATCGCTTTTGCCGGCGAGCTGGCCGATCAGTTCGCGCAAGTCATCAACAACCACAACCGCCGCACCGCCACCAGCGCCCTGCACCTGTTCCAGCGTGCAGTCGAGCAAAGCGCCAACGCGTTTTTGCTGGTCAATTGCGACGGCGTGGTCGAGTACGTCAATCCAAGTTTTACCGCGATCACCCAGTACACCACCGAGGAAGTCCACGGCCAGCGTCTGTCCGAGCTGCCGGCGCTGGAAAACCTCAGTGAACTGTTGTTCGACGCGCCCTCGGCGCTGGCCAAAAGCAACAGCTGGCAGGGCGAATTCAAAAGCCGCCGCAAGAATCTCGAACCGTACTGGGGCCAGTTGTCGATCTCCAAGGTCTATGGCGACAACCGCGAGCTGACGCACTACATCGGCATCTACGAAGACATCACCCAGACCAAACTGGCGCAGCAGCGCATCGAGCGTCTGGCGTACACCGACAACCTGACCAACCTCGGCAATCGCCCGGCGTTTATCCGCAATCTCGACGAACGCTTCGCCCGCGACAGCGATACGCCGATCAGCCTGTTGCTGGTGGACATCGACAACTTCAAGCGGATCAACGACAGCCTCGGTCACCAGACCGGCGACAAACTGCTGATCAGTCTGGCCCGGCGTCTGCGCAACAGCCTCAGCCCGAGCGGCAGCCTCGCGCGGTTCGCCAGTAACGAGTTTGCCGTGTTGCTCGACGATACCGATCTGGCGACCGGCCAGCAGATCGCCAACCAGTTGCTGGCGACGCTGGATAAACCGATGTTCGTTGACAACCAGTTGATCAGCGTTACCGGCTCGGTCGGCCTTGCGTGCGCGCCACTTCACGGTCGCGACCCGCAAACGCTGATGCGTAACGCCGGTCTGGCGCTGCACAAAGCCAAGGCCAACGGCAAACATCAGGTGCAAGTCTTTACCGAGGCGCTGAACGCCGAGGCCAGTTACAAACTGTTCGTTGAAAACAACCTGCGCCGCGCTCTGACTCAGAACGAGCTGGACGTGTTCTACCAGCCCAAGCTGTGCCTGCGCAGCGGGCGCCTGCTGGGCATGGAAGCGCTGTTGCGCTGGAACCACCCGGAACGCGGCATGATCCGTCCGGACCAGTTCATCAGCGTCGCCGAAGAGACGGGGCTGATCATTCCGATCGGCAAGTGGATCGCCCGCCAGGCCTGCCGTATGAGCAAAGCGCTGACCGCTGCGGGGATGGGCAATCTGCAAGTGGCGATCAACCTGTCGCCGAAACAGTTTTCCGACCCGGATCTGGTTGCCTCCATCGCCAACATCCTCAAGGAAGAAGCGCTGCCGGCCTATCTGCTCGAACTGGAGCTGACCGAAGGCCTGCTGCTGGAAGCCACCGAAGACACGCACTTGCAACTCGACCAGCTCAAACGCCTCGGGCTGACGCTGGCCATGGACGACTTCGGCACCGGTTACTCGTCGCTGAGCTATTTGAAGAAATTCCCGATCGACATCATCAAGATCGATCGCAGCTTCATCCATGAAATCCCCGACAACCAGGACGACATGGAAATCACCTCGGCGGTGATCGCCATGGCGCACAACCTGAAACTCAAGGTCGTGGCCGAAGGCATCGAGACCGCCGAACAACTGGCGTTCCTGCGTCGCCACCGTTGCGACGTCGGCCAGGGTTACCTGTTCGACCGGCCGATCCCGGGCGGCGAACTGATCCAGGCGCTGAAGCGCTACCCGCGCGGCCCGTTGTGCCTATAAACACCGCAAATCCCTTGTAGGAGTGAGCCTGCTCGCGATAGCGGTGTGTCAGCAACAAACCCTCTGACTGACCCACCGCTATCGCGAGCAGGCTCACTCCTACAATGTTGTGCGAGTACCAGCACATTTTGGGTAGTGATTAACCGGGCATCATTGGGCACACTGGCGGTCTGACTTTTTACATCCAACCTGACTGAGAGGAACGATCATGGTTCTGCGCTCGGAAATTCTGGTGAACAAAAACGTGCTCCCGACTAAAGAACAAGCTCTGCCCGGCCGCGAAACCGCGATGACCCTGCCTGAAAAGCACTTCGTTTTCGAAGAAACCCCGCTGCTTGGCCCGTTTTTCCAGGACGTCGATTTTGCAATTTTCGGTCTGGGTTGCTTCTGGGGCGCCGAGCGGCGCTTCTGGCAGCGTGAAGGCGTGGTCAGCACGGTCGTCGGTTACGCCGGCGGTTTCACGCCGAATCCGACCTACGAAGAAGTCTGCTCGGGCCTGACCGGCCACGCTGAAGTGGTGCTGGTGGTGTATGACAAGGCCAAAGTCAGCTACGAAGAGCTGCTGACGATGTTCTGGGAACTGCACAACCCGACACAGGGCATGCGTCAGGGCAACGACATCGGTACGCAGTACCGCTCGGTGATCTACGCGACCTCGCCTGAGCATCTGGATGCGGCGCTGAAAAGCAAGGCGACCTATCAGGCCGAGCTGTCGAAGGCAGGTCTGGGGGAAATCAGCACTGAGATCGAACAGGCGCCGACCGTGTACTTCGCCGAGGCGTATCACCAGCAGTATCTGGCGAAGAATCCAGAGGGTTACTGCGGGATTGGCGGCACCGGCGTGTGCATGCCAGCGAGCCTGGCAGGCAATTAAATCCTGAAAGCAAAAGATCGCAGCCTTCGGCAGCTCCTACAGGAGACCAGTGATCGTCCGCACATTGGTGGACGCCGCCGAACCGTGTAGGAGCTGCCGCAGGCTGCGATCTTTTGATCTTGCCGTTGATCAGCTCTCGGCAATCAACCAATCCATCTGCCACCCGCCCTGAGTCTGCCCAAGCTTCTTCGATAACCACGGCAACAACTCACGCAATTCTTCCTCCAGCCCCCACGGCGGATTGGCAATCGCCATGCCCGAGCCGTTCAGGCTGTTCGGCGTATCCAGCGGGTGCACCAGCAATTCCACGCGCAACAACTTCGGCGCACCGGTGCCAGCCAGATCCTGATAGAAACGGCGCAGCGCACGCTGGTCCTTCACCGGATACCAGATCGCCGCCACGGTTTGACGCATCCGGCCAATCGCCTCTTTCAACGACGCCGCGCAACGCTGCATCTCGTCGAGCTGCTCGAACGGCGGATCAATCAACATCACTGCGCGTTTCTCCTGCACCGGCAGCATCGCTCGTGCAACGTGCCAGCCCTCGCCGAGATGAACTTTGACCCGACGATCACCGGCCATGTTGTCCTTGAGCAGCACGCCGTCTTCCGGGTGCTTCTCGTTGAGCATCACCCGATCCTGCGGGCGGGTCAGGCGCCGCGCCAGCTCCGGCGAACCCGGGTAGTAGCGCAGCTGGCCATCCGGGTTCATCTCGTGCAACACCTTCATGTAGTCGGCGGTCAGCGCCGGCAGATCCGGCTGATCCCACAAGCGCGCGATGCCTTCCAGGTACTCACCGGTACGGTTGGCCTGATCGCCCTGCAAGTCATACAGGCCGATGCCGGCGTGCGTGTCGAGATAGGCAAACGGCTGCTCCTTGCGCGACATCAGGGCGATGAGGCGGGTCAAGGTCAGGTGTTTGAACACATCGGCATGATTGCCGGCATGGAAGGCGTGACGATAATTCATGGCTGCTCCTGCGAAGGGCGCAAAGTTTACCTTTTACCGGGCGGCAAGTCAGGGGTTCGCAGCCGAGCGGACAAAAGCCTGCCCTCACCCTAGCCCTCTCCCGGAGGGAGAGGGGACTGACCGAGTGATCTTGCGAGTTACATCGACCTGAAAGATCAGCGGGATCTCAGGCTTGGCCAAGCGAAGATCAGCGCGGAAGTCGGCGCACATCGCCCAGACAACTCGGTCCGCCCCCTGAAACAACAACTCCATCCAGGCTTGGCCAAGCCAAATTCACCACTGAAGTCGCAGGTCGGCGTACATCACCCAGACAACTCGGTCAGTCCCCTCTCCCTCTGGGAGAGGGTTAGGGTGAGGGGCTTTGCTTTTATGGCGCGGCGCGCAGGCGCCTGCCGATGACATCGAGCACATCGCAGCCGTCACGCAGAGGAATCACGCAGAGCTGGGCGAAATCGCTGAGGATGACGGAGTCGCATTCGACCGAGCCGCGCATGCACATGTTTTCCAGGACCTGGATCACCGCGCGCAGGCGGTGGTTGGCGGCGTCCATAAGGATGTCGAGGGGCACGTGGGTGTCGATGAACAGGGTGGGCATGTCGCTGCAATTGCCGGTCAGGGCCATGAAGCGGTTGTCGGGATGGGGAATGATTTTTTCGTAGGGTGGAGCCGTTCGTATTGTCGTCATTTCTATCTTCCATAGAGTGTAAAAGTGAACTGCCGCATTCCTTCCTACGGGATTGGGTGGCAGCCGTGCGCGGGAGTAGGAAACCGACCCATGGAATTCGGCCACGCCGAAGCGTGTCCCGCACACAGCCGCCGCTGACGACATTGCTCACACAAGTTACGTGCCGCAATTCAAACAACAGCGCTGATGCACCACAGGTAGAGGGCTCCTACACCCTGTCACCACTCTCGCAGTGACAACGAAAAGACTATCCCTGCAACCCACCGCCCACCAGTTCATGAAAACCGCCGCAACTCGAAGGAATCGTCCGAGACCTTCGCCCCGAAAACTCATTCCGACTCTGCCAGCAAAAACGCCAGCAACACCGATTGCGACGATTCTTCCGACATTGAAACCTGAAAAAACCGCCTGACCTTGCAACGCAAAACCGCCTCGGGAAAGGCCTCGAAGACTGCCGGACACTCTTCGCTCAACCACTGCAACGCATTGGCTGTTCGAACGTCATTGCCCTGCTGCGCCAGCACCGATTCCGGCACCTGCCACCAAGGAAATATCCGCCCCGAAACCTGCGCCCTGCCACCGATATCCAGCGCCTGCCCATTGATCAAGCAACGCCCGATCAGCGGAAACAGTTGCGCCGCATCCACCTCATCGGCCTGAAGAATCGGCAACAGAAACCGCCCATCCCAGAAACGAAAAAACACCGTTTTGCCGTCAGGCAACAGCACTTGGGTGAGGCTGCGAAAGTGCGCCAACACCTCTTCAAGACTCGCCGCAGACACCGCCAGCCACCCCCAATCCTGCGACTCGTTGGTTGCAACCCAATGCAGAAACTCACTGTCGGTGGCGACAATTCCCACGTAAGGCATCACCGCATCCCACTCGGCATAGATCGTCTCGGCCCAGATCGGGCTCGCCGTGTCTGGCCAACCCTCAAGCGGCTTCGCCTCGCTGGCATTGCTGAACACCGCGAACAATTGCTCGGATGCTTGCAAAGGTTCGCGCGCCAACCAATCGGCAGGCAAAAGAAAATCAGGCTGCACAGAGACCGTCCTTGCAACGCTCGCACTCTTCGCAGAATGGCGCATCACCCTTGAAACTCATGATTTGTGCAGCGGTGAGCATGGCAGCCGGCGCGGCGGCGAGTTTCTCCAGCAATCCCGGTACAACCGGCGCGGCACTCATCGCCGCCATCGCTGCGCCGCCCACGACAATCGGCACGCTGCTGAAAATGCCACCCGGGCCGATGTTGATCCATTGCCCGCCAGCCTGAATCGTCGCACTCGCGCCGCCGTCGATGACCACTTGCTGACCAGCGCTGACGTGGAATTGCCCACTGGCGCTGATCGCTTGATTACTCACGCGAACATGACGGTCGCCGGTCACGCTCAGATGATCGTCCTGCCTCACTTCGGTCTGGCGCTGACCGTGGGTGATGCGCTGTTCATCAGCCTTCAACTCATGCCGCGCGGTGCCGGTGACGACGATGCTGCGCTGGTTATCAACCTGCACCTGTTGATCGTTCAACACATGCTGCGTCCAGTTACGCTGGGCGCGCAGATAGATTTCCTCAGCGCCTTTCTTATCCTCTATGCGCAGTTCGTTGTAGCCACCGCCGCCGGGGCTGCTCTGACTGCGGAAAATGCTACGAGTCTTGTCCGCCGGCAGATCCAGCGGAATCGGCGTCGCGGCATTGGGCAGGCAGCCCACGACCAAAGGTTTGTCGGCGTCGGCATCGATGAAACCGACCAGCACTTCCATACCGACTCGCGGAATCAACACACTGCCGTAACGGTCGTGCGCCCAATTAGTGGCAACGCGCAGCCAGCAACTGGAATGCTCATTCAATTCACCGTCGCGATCCCAAGCCAGTTGCACCTTGACCCGGCCGTACTCGTCGCAGTGGATTTCGGTATCTTTCGGCCCGGTCACAACCGCTGGTTGATAACCAGGCATGCGTGGTTTTTCCGGCCCCAGCGCCGGGCGGAAAAACACGTCCCACGGCGTGGCGAGAAAGGTATTACGGTAACCCTGAAATCCCTCGCCATCGCTGGTCACCGATTCTTCCAGTACTTGCGGCTGACGGCCGTGGTGTTCAACGGCGGTCAACAGCCACAGGTCATTCCAGCCGTCGCGCGGATGCTCGCTCAGTTGCAGGAAATGTCCGCAAACCAGTGCGGATTCGTCGCTGATGCCTTCGGCCTGACGATAATCGGCGATATGTCGCTCAAGTGCGCGCTGGGCGAGATGCTTGCCGGTCTCCCGATCATTGAATTGGCCAGGGAAGTGATAGTCCTCCAGCACCGGGCGCTGCTCAGCGTCGACACGACTTTGCAACTGCAGTCGCGGCTTGATGAAATTGTAATCACGCCGTGTGACCACGCTGGTGCGGGTTTCCACGCGAACATTGAAACGCTGAATCGCCGGCGCACCAGCGGACATGCCGCTGCCCGGCAGATAAACCGTCGGCTCGGCCAGACGCGGGAACACGGTCTGGTCATCGCCGAACACCAATAGGTGACCTTGCGGGCTGTGCTGAAAGTGGTAATGAATGCCCACCTCGGCACACAGGCGCTGAATAAACGCCAGATCGCTCTCGGCGTACTGCACGCAATACTCACGAACCGGGTATTCACTGCCTAACCGAAAATCGAAAGCATCACGAAGGATCGCGTGGTCCTTAAGCACCTGCGCAACAATTTGCGGCACGCTCTGATGCTGGAAAATCCGCTGATTGATGCGGTGTCCCAGATACGTCAGACGTGGCACGAGGCTTAAGTGATAGCGCGTCAGACGTTTCCCCGAATCGCCCTGCCCGACCTGATAAATCTGACCGTGGATACCGGAACCCTGAGCATCCAGATTCAGAAACGCCTGACAATGCAGCAGGCTTTCGAGATCCAGATCCGGTCGTTCACTGACCAGTTCCAGCTCGAAACGAAAGGGTTGACTGATGGCTTCCTTGCCCGTGAACTCAAGGACTTTGAGGTCATGTTGGGCGCCTTCGAGGGTCAACGTGAAACGCGGTTGATTGGCAGGCGCGAACATCCGATGTCTCTCTGCAGTGTGAGGGCGGGCGATTCTGCATGAGGGGCAACGGGGGATGAATGGGTGACGAGAAAATCAGATTTGCCCTACCTTCATTGACGAAAAACCCTGCAAAAAGCGGCGCTTTCAACTACAGACAAATCCCTCAAGTCATCCATAGAACCCTGTGGGAGCTGGCTTGCCAGCGATAGCGATGTGTCAGTTACTGAATGTTCTGAATGTGCCGCCCTCATCGCTGGCAAGCCAGCTCCCACAGGTTTCTTCAGCGTCGGCAAGAAATCACAGGCACAAAAAAACGGCCCGTATCCTGTAGGAAACGGGCCGTTTTCGGGTGAGCCTCAGCTCAGAACAATCACTTGTTCAGGTGGAAATCTTTTTCCGCCGCTTCGAAGCGCTGCACCATGCCTCTGGTCGGCTCGCCCATCTTGCTGACGATGTAGATGGCCAGGCTGGCGAAGATGAAGCCCGGGATGATTTCGTAAAGACCCAGCAGTTCGAAATGCTTCCAGACCACCACGGTGATCGCGCCGACCAGAATACCGGCCAGTGCGCCGTCGCGGGTCATACCTTTCCAGATCACCGAGATCAGTACAACCGGACCGAACGCAGCACCAAAGCCGGCCCAAGCGTAGGACACCAGGCCCAGTACGCGGTTTTCCGGGTTGGCGGCCAAGGCGATCGCGATCAGTGCAACCAACAGCACCATGGCGCGGCCGACCCAGACCAGTTCAACCTGGGAGGCGGATTTACGCAGGAAGGTTTTGTAGAAGTCTTCGGTCAGGGCGCTTGAGCACACCAGCAACTGGCAGCTCAGGGTGCTCATCACCGCAGCCAGAATGGCCGACAGCAAAACACCGGCAATCCAAGGGTTGAAGAGGATCTTGGCCAGTTCGATGAACACACGCTCGTGGTTCTCGGTCACGGGACCGGCCACTTCCGGGTGTGCCGAGAAGTAGGCGATGCCGAAGAAGCCCACGGCCACGGTGCCGCCCAGGCACAGGATCATCCAGGTCATGGAAATGCGACGCGCCTTGGCGATCGATTTCACCGAATCCGCGGCCATGAAACGCGCGAGGATGTGCGGCTGACCGAAGTAGCCCAGACCCCAGCCCATCAGCGAGATAATGCCGATAAAAGTGGTGCCTTTAAGCATGTTGAAGTTGCTTGGATCTTGCGCTTCGATGGCCAGGAACGTGGTGTCGACGCCGCCGGTGGCCAGCAGAACAATGATCGGCGTAAGGATCAGCGCAAAAATCATCAGCGTGGCTTGTACGGTGTCGGTCCAGCTCACGGCCAGGAAACCACCGATAAAGGTGTAGGCAATCGTCGCCGCAGCACCGGCCCACAGCGCCGTCTCGTAGGACATGCCGAAGGTGCTTTCGAACAGACGGGCACCGGCCACAATGCCGGAAGCGCAGTAGATGGTGAAGAACACCAGAATCACGATCGCCGAGATGATCCGCAGCAGGCCGCTTTTGTCTTCAAATCGGCTGGCGAAGTAGTCCGGCAGGGTCAGGGCGTCGCCGTTGTGCTCGGTCTGCACGCGCAGACGGCCGGCAACGAACAGCCAGTTCAGGTAGGCACCGATGATCAGACCGATGGCGATCCAGCTTTCGGACAGACCGGACATGTAGATGGCGCCTGGCAGGCCCATCAGCAACCAGCCGCTCATGTCGGAGGCACCGGCAGACAGCGCGGTGACGACGCTGCCGAGGCTGCGACCGCCAAGAATATAGTCAGAAAGGTTGTTGGTGGAGCGATAGGCCATCAAGCCGATCAGCACCATTGCTGCGATGTAGATCACGAACGTGATCAGGGTTGGATTGCTTACGCTCATTGAGTTACGCCCTGGCTTTGTTTTTATGTAGCGGCGGTGGTGAACCGCACGCAAACGACGACGTTTGGCAGACGATCCGGGATCCCGCGCATTTAGGACTGATGTTTCCCCAGGAAAGCCATCAGCCGGTACACCGGGTTATTCCCGGTTGCACCTAGGGCGCGAATGCTATGCAACAAATCAAATAAGGTGCAACCAGTTTCGTGAGAATTAGTTGCACCTAGTCGGAATTATCGACAATCACCCCGTTTTTGCTCCCTTTTGTCGCAG
This sequence comes from Pseudomonas sp. R84, assembly GCF_009834515.1. NCBI lineage: Bacteria > Pseudomonadati > Pseudomonadota > Gammaproteobacteria > Pseudomonadales > Pseudomonadaceae > Pseudomonas > Pseudomonas sp. R84. The sequence continues at coordinate 558,643 of NZ_CP019426.1, read as the reverse complement.
TCATGGCCCTTTGCTAGAAGCAAAAGCACCAAGCGTGAGCAGCACTTTCGTACCAGAAAATAATTCCTGACGAGCTGCCTATTATTCCGACAAAAAAAGGGTTGCACCCGGTTGCACCTCTTTCGGCGCACGGCTAATCTTGCCGCCAGCTGATGCCACGCAACTGTGGCAACCATGAGGATAAAAATATGGCTACCACCACCCTTGGGGTCAAACTCGATGACCCGACCCGCGAACGCCTGAAGGCCGCCGCAACCTCGATTGATCGCACGCCGCACTGGCTGATCAAGCAGGCAATTTTCAATTACCTGGAAAAACTCGAGGGTGGTGCAACCCTGACCGAGCTGAACGGTTTGACCGCCAAGGACGCCGATGAGGCGGGCGAAGTCCACACCGATCACGCCCACCAATGCTTCCTCGAATTCGCCGAAAGCATCCTGCCGCAATCCGTTCTGCGCGCTTCGATCACTGCCGCTTACCGTCGCCCAGAGCCGGAAGTCGTGCCGATGCTGATCGAGCAGGCTCGCCTGCCAGCGCCAATGGCTGAAGCCACCAACAAACTCGCCGCAGCCATCGCGGAAAAACTGCGCAACCAGAAAAGTGCCGGCGGTCGTGCAGGCATTGTTCAGGGTCTGCTGCAGGAGTTTTCCCTGTCGTCCCAGGAAGGCGTAGCGCTGATGTGCCTGGCCGAAGCGCTGCTGCGTATCCCGGACAAAGGCACTCGCGATGCACTGATCCGCGACAAGATCAGCACCGGTAACTGGCACCCGCATTTGGGCAACAGCCCGTCGCTGTTCGTCAATGCCGCGACCTGGGGCCTGCTGCTGACCGGCAAACTGGTCTCGACGCACAACGAAGCGGGCCTGACCTCTTCGCTGAGCCGCATCATCGGTAAGAGCGGCGAGCCGATGATCCGCAAGGGCGTCGACATGGCCATGCGCCTGATGGGCGAGCAGTTCGTTACCGGCGAAACCATCGCCGAAGCGCTGGCCAACGCGAGCAAGTTCGAAGCCAAGGGTTTCCGTTATTCCTACGACATGCTCGGTGAAGCGGCGCTGACCGAACACGACGCGCAGAAGTACCTGGCGTCGTACGAACAAGCCATCCACTCGATCGGCAAAGCCTCGCACGGTCGTGGGATTTATGAAGGCCCGGGCATCTCGATCAAGCTGTCGGCGCTGCACCCGCGTTACAGCCGTGCACAGTACGAGCGTGTGATGGACGAGCTGTACCCGCGCCTGCTGTCGCTGACCCTGCTGGCCAAGCAATACGACATCGGCCTGAACATCGACGCCGAAGAAGCCGACCGTCTCGAACTGTCGCTGGATCTGCTTGAGCGCCTGTGCTTCGAGCCGCAGCTGACCGGCTGGAACGGCATCGGTTTCGTGATCCAGGCTTACCAGAAGCGTTGCCCGTACGTGATCGACTACGTGATCGATCTAGCTCGCCGCAGCCGTCATCGCCTGATGATCCGCCTGGTGAAAGGCGCGTACTGGGACAGCGAAATCAAGCGCGCCCAGGTCGAAGGCCTGGAAGGCTATCCGGTCTACACCCGCAAGGTGTACACCGATGTTTCCTACATCGCTTGCGCACGCAAACTGCTGTCGGTTCCGGAAGTCATCTACCCGCAGTTCGCCACGCACAACGCCCACACCCTGTCGGCGATTTACCACATTGCCGGTCAGAACTATTACCCCGGCCAGTACGAATTCCAGTGCCTGCACGGCATGGGCGAACCGCTTTACGAACAAGTTGTAGGCAAAGTTTCCGAAGGCAAGCTAAACCGTCCGTGCCGCGTGTACGCACCGGTCGGTACCCACGAAACGCTGCTGGCGTACCTCGTACGTCGCTTGCTGGAAAACGGTGCGAACACCTCATTCGTCAACCGCATCGCCGACCAGTCGATTTCGATTCAGGAACTGGTGGCCGATCCGGTGGCGCAGATCGAGCAGATGGCGACCGTGGAAGGTGGATTCGGCCTGCCGCACCCGCGCATTCCGCTGCCGCGTGACCTGTACGGCGCCGAGCGAGCCAACTCCAGCGGCATCGACATGGCCAACGAACATCGTCTGGCTTCGCTGTCCTGCGCTTTGCTGGCCACTGCCCACAACGACTGGAAAGCCGCGCCGATGCTCGGTTGCGCTTCCAGCACTGAAACGCCGGCAGCGGTGCTGAACCCGTCGGATCACCGCGATGTGGTCGGTCATGTTCAGGAAGCTACCGTCGAAGACGTCGACAACGCCATTCAATGCGCGCTGAACGCTGCGCCGATCTGGCAGGCCACCCCGCCCGCCGAACGCGCAGCGATTCTGGAACGTGCCGCTGATTTGATGGAAGGCGAGATCCAGCCGCTGATGGGCCTGCTGGCTCGCGAAGCCGGCAAGACCTACGCCAACGCCATCGCCGAAGTCCGCGAAGCAGTCGATTTCCTGCGTTACTACGCAGTGCAGGCGCGCAACGATTTCAGTAACGACGCCCACCGCCCACTGGGTCCGGTGGTGTGCATCAGCCCGTGGAACTTCCCGCTGGCGATCTTCAGCGGTCAAGTCGCTGCGGCATTGGCTGCCGGTAACCCGGTATTGGCCAAGCCTGCCGAGCAAACTCCGCTGGTGGCGGCTCAAGCCGTGCGTTTGCTGCTTGAAGCCGGGATCCCGGAAGGCGTGCTGCAACTGCTACCGGGTCGCGGTGAAACCGTCGGCGCCGGTCTGGTCGGCGATGAGCGCGTCAAAGGCGTGATGTTCACCGGTTCCACCGAAGTCGCGCGTCTGCTGCAACGCAACATCGCTGGCCGCCTCGACAGCCAGGGCCGTCCGATTCCGCTGATCGCCGAAACCGGTGGCCAGAACGCGATGATCGTCGACTCCTCGGCTCTAACCGAGCAAGTCGTCATCGACGTGGTGTCCTCAGCTTTCGACAGCGCCGGTCAGCGTTGCTCGGCGCTGCGCGTATTGTGCCTGCAGGAAGATTCCGCCGATCGCGTCATCGAAATGCTCAAAGGTGCGATGGCGGAAAGCCGTCTCGGCAACCCGGAGCGTCTGTCCGTGGACATCGGCCCGGTGATCGACGCCGAAGCCAAAGCTGGCATCGACAAGCACATCCAAGGCATGCGCGACAAAGGTCGCAACGTCTACCAAGTGGCGATCGCTGACACCGAAGAAGTCAAACGCGGCACCTTCGTCATGCCGACCCTGATCGAGCTGGAAAGCTTCGACGAGCTGCAACGCGAGATCTTCGGCCCGGTGCTGCACGTGGTGCGCTACAAGCGTAAAGAGATCGATCAACTGATCGCTCAGATCAACGCTTCCGGTTATGGCCTGACGCTGGGCGTGCACACGCGTATCGACGAGACCATCGCCAAGGTGATCGACAACGTCAACGCCGGCAACGTCTACGTTAACCGCAACATCGTTGGTGCCGTGGTTGGCGTGCAGCCATTCGGCGGCGAAGGCCTCTCGGGCACTGGCCCGAAAGCCGGTGGCCCGCTGTATCTGTACCGTTTGCTGGCGACCCGTCCTACTGACGCCATCGAACAATCCTTCGCTCGCGGTGATGCTGCCGTGGCCCCGGATGTTCGTCTGCGCGATGCCATGAGCAAACCACTGAACGCGCTGAAAGCCTGGGCTGAAAGCAACAAATACGCCGACCTGAGCACTCTGTGCGTGCAGTACGCTGCGCAATCGCAGAGCGGCATCACCCGCGTACTGGCCGGCCCGACTGGCGAGAAGAACAGCTATGCGATTCTGCCGCGCGAGCACGTCCTGTGCCTGGCGGAGGTTGAAGGTGATCTGCTGACGCAACTGGCGGCGGTGCTCGCGGTAGGCGGTTCGGCGGTATGGCCAGAGTCCGACATCAGCAAAGCATTGTTCGCACGTCTGCCGAAGGAGATTCAGGCGCGGATCAAGCTGGTTGCTGACTGGAACAAGGATGAGGTGGTGTTCGATGCGGTTCTGCATCACGGCCATTCCGACCAGTTGCGCGGCGTTTGCCAGCAGATTGCCAAGCGTGCCGGCGCGATCGTTGGGGTTCAGGGCTTGTCCCAGGGCGAGACCAACATTGCGCTGGAGCGTCTGGTGATCGAGCGCGCGTTGAGCGTTAACACTGCTGCGGCGGGTGGTAATGCCAGCTTGATGACAATCGGCTAAACCGCTGTAAGTCCAGGCGACGGCAATGGTCGCCTGGAATGCATTTCCCCTGTGGGAGCGAGCCTGCTCGCGAAGACGGAGTGTCAGTCGACATCAATGTTGCCTGACCCACCGCTTTCGCGAGCAGGCTCGCTCCCACAGTTGTTCTCGAGCGCCTGTTAAGTCGGCGCGCGGCTCCAACATCACGCTTATCAATCATCCTGTTCAGCCACTATTCCCCCGCCTTAGACTCGGCCCAACCCCAATTTCAGGTAAGCCGCCATGTCCGAGACGCTGCTCAGTTCCCGCAATCTGGCTTTCGAGCTGTACGAGGTCCTTGATGCCGAGGGCCTGACCCGGCGTGAGCGCTTTGCCGAGCACAACCGCGAGACCTTCGACGCCGCCATCGGCACCGCGCGCAACATCGCCGAGAAGTACTTCGCGCCGCACAACCGCAAGGGCGACGAGAACGAACCGCGCTACGAAGACGGTCAGGCGATTCTGATTCCTGAGGTGAAACCGGCTGTGGATGCCTTCCTCGAGGCTGGATTCCTCAACGCCGCGAGAAGTTTCGACGCCGGCGGCATGCAACTTCCTACATTACTTTCGCAAGCCTGCTTCGCGCATTTCCAGTCGGCCAACGCGGCTTCGACGTCCTACCCGTTCCTGACCATGGGCGCGGCAAATCTGATCGAGAGCTTTGGCACCGACGAGCAGAAACAGCGCTTCCTGCAGCCAATGATCGATGGCCGCTTTTTCGGCACCATGGCCTTGACCGAACCCCATGCCGGTTCGTCCCTGTCGGATATTCGTACGCGCGCCGAGCCGGCGTCCGACGGCACTTATCGCCTCAAGGGCAACAAGATCTTCATCTCCGGCGGCGATCACTCGCTGTCGGAAAACATCGTGCACATGGTCCTGGCCAAGCTGCCCGACGCGCCTGCGGGCGTCAAAGGCATTTCGCTGTTTATCGTGCCGAAGTTTCTGGTCAACGATGACGGCAGCCTCGGCCCACGCAATGACGTGCTGCTGGCGGGGCTGTTCCACAAGATGGGCTGGCGCGGCACCACCTCGACGGCGCTGAATTTCGGCGATAACGGTGAGTGCGTCGGCTATCTGGTAGGCGAGCCGCATCGCGGTCTGAGCTACATGTTCCAGATGATGAACGAAGCGCGGATCGGCGTCGGCATGGGCGCAGTGATGCTCGGTTATGCCGGGTATCTGTATTCGCTGGAATACGCTCGCGAACGTCCGCAAGGCCGGGTAGCGGATAGCAAGGACCCGACCACCGCGCCGGTGGCGATCATTCAGCACGCGGACGTCAGACGCATGCTCTTGACGCAGAAATCCTACGTCGAAGGGGCGTTTGACCTTGGCCTGTATGCAGCGCGGCTTTTCGATGACACCACGACGCTTGAGTCTGAAACCGAGCGTAAACAGGCCCATGAGTTGCTGGATCTGCTAACGCCGATCGTCAAATCCTGGCCATCGGAGTTCTGCCTCAAGGCCAACGAACTGGCGATCCAGATTCTTGGCGGCCACGGTTACACCCGCGAGTACCCGGTCGAGCAGTATTACCGCGACAACCGCTTGAATCCAATTCACGAAGGCACCCACGGCATTCAGTCGCTGGACTTGCTCGGACGCAAACTGGCACAGAATGGTGGCGCGGGGCTCAAGCAACTGATTCGACTGATCGCCAACACCGCTGAACGCGCGACGGCGTATGAATCGCTGACCGCACTGCGTGAACCACTGGAAAAACTGGTGGCACGCCTGCAAACGGTGACCATCGGTTTATTGACTGATCTGGCACAGGGCAAGGTCAACAGCAGCCTGGCTAACTCGGCGTTGTACCTGAAGGTGTTCGGCCACACGATGATTGGCTGGCGTTGGCTGGAACAGGCGATTCGTGCAGAAGAAGGGTTAGCGAAGGGGAATGTGGTGGATGCTGACTTCTATAAAGGCAAGCTGCAGGCGGCGCGGTATTTCCTGACGTGGGAAGTGCCGGGCTGCCACCATGAACTGGCATTGCTGGAGGTGCGGGATGATACGTGCCTGGCAATGCAGGATGCATGGTTCTGATTTCAGCGCCATTACCCAGACAAAACACATTATCACGCGCTCCACACCTGTCATGTTTGACAGGTGTGGAAATGAGCCCTGCGCGATAGGCTGTATTCGCCTGACATGTAGTTTGCAGTTTGCCCGGCAAGTTCGGACTTAACGTCCTCTTCTTACCCTACAAAAGAGCGAACGCCATGAACAGCAAAGCGGCCGCAAAAACCATCAAACTTGCCGGACTGGTAACGCGGGACGATTGCGTTCTCGCCTCAATTTCGCAGTTTGGCACGCGAAACGGCACTGAATGGACGCACACGGACTCAGAAGAGTCCATCGTCATCAGCAAGAATCACCAGCATCTCTCTAATGAGAGATCAATTGTCAGCATCACAACGTCACCTGATAAAGCTGTGCCCGGCTTCGAAACGACAGCGGCAGAAATGTTCCAGGTCATTTCGGCAGAAGACCGATATGACACAAATAATCGTGTTGCCTACAAAGAGTTTTCACGCCAGGTCGGCAGTGATTGGCGCTCGGTAGTGTATGGCGGGGCTGATTTGAGCGACCAGTCAGCACCATTGGAGATTGATCCCTACATCATTCTTAACGAAGAACAGTTTATTTTCTCGGCACGATTCAATGACGTGGTGAAAGAACCGAATGCAGCGCGTGTATCAGAAAAGCGTTATATCAAAAAGGGCAAGGACCTCTACCAGGCCATGGTAATTACTTCCGAGTACATCTATGCCACTGTCAGGGATTTCGATAGTTACGATATGTTCAGAACGATCGCGACTGGGGACAAGTATCACGAAGGCTCGCAGGTGTGGACTGTCCAGGAGAAACGAGTGTTTTATTTAACGACAATCGGCAAAATCGATTTTTATGGGCGGGAAATTCTGCTGTTTTGAACACATTGCTCAAGCCAGAGCCGACGCGCTTTTGCAGTGCGTCGGCATAGGACAACCATATGTTTAACTTAAGCGAAACCCACCCATCTGCCGCGCCAGATCATCCGCCAACCTCTGCAACATCTGACAATCCTCACGACAAGCCCTGACCTCCCCCGCCGTCGCCCGCGCCAGATCGGAAATCCCCTGCACATTGCGATTGATCTCTTCCGTCACCGCCGACTGCTCTTCCGTCGCCGTCGCCACTTGATGGTTCATGTCACTGATGCGCTCGACCTGACCGGTAATCGCCGTCAACGAAGCCCCAGTGCGCTGGCTCGACTCAACCCCGGTGCCGGTTGCCGCCTGGCCGGTGCGCATCGACGACACGGCGTTTTCCGCGCCTTGCTTGAGGCTGCCGATCATCTGCTGGATTTCATCGGTGGATGCCTGAGTGCGGCGCGCCAAGGTGCGTACTTCATCGGCAACAACTGCAAAGCCGCGCCCCATGTCCCCGGCGCGCGCCGCTTCGATGGCGGCATTAAGTGCCAGCAGGTTGGTCTGCTCGGACACGCCACGAATCACTGCTAATACAGAGTCGATCGAGGCCACTTGATGTGCCAGCTCACCGACCGCACCCGCCGCTACGCCAATCTCATCCGACATGCTTTCAATATGCTTGATCGAGCCGCCCACCACTTCCCGCGCCTGCATCGCTTCATCCCGCGCGGTTTGCGAAGCGAGTGCCGCGTTACCAGCGTTCTGCGCAATCTCCTGCACGGTCAGGCCCATCTCGTGAACCGCAGTTGCGACCATGTCGGTCATTTCCTGCTGGCGGCCGGAACGCTCAGCGGTGTTCTCCACCACTTTCGCCACTTGCCCCACAGCCGTGCGCAGACGTTCGCTGGTGGTCAGCACTTCGCCGATCATGCCGCGCTGGCTATCGAGGAAACGGTTGAAGCCGCGGGCGAGGTCGCCCAGCTCATCGGCGCGGCTGGAATCTAACCGCTGGGTCAAATCTCCACCGCCGCTACCGATTGCTACGAGCGCGGCTGTTACCTGACGAATCGGCCGCACCAGCCCTTGCGCCAGCCACACCACCAACGCGAGACACACCAGCGCTACCGCCAGACCGATGCCGCCACTCATCCACATCGCCTTGCGGGCCTCGGCATAGATCTGCAACTGCGGCACTTCGGCCACCAAGGTCCAGCCCAGATCACGCAGAGGCAGGCTGAAGGCGAGGAAGTCTTCGCCATCCCTCTGGAAGCTGCTGCTGATCGCCGTTTTCTGGCCCATGACGGATTGCGCCGCATTGGCGCCAATCTGCTCGCTCAAGGTGCGTTTGCCGCTGAACTGCGCTTCGGGATGCACTTGGATCAAACCGTCGGAGCGCACGAGATAGACCTTGCCGCGCTGACCAAAGCTGAAGTTGTGAATCAGCTCCGACAGCTCTTTCATGCTCAAACCAAGCCCGGCTACGCCGACCACTTTACCGGCCTGCTCGACTTTCAGATCGATGAACAGCGCCAATTCTCCGGTGGCGCCGTCGTTGTCGATATTGAGGGTGCGCGGCTGATTGCTGTCGAGGAAGGAATAGAACCACGCGTCGGCCGGTTTGGAACGACTGAGGGTGCGATCCAGGCCTTTTTCGGTGATGTAATGATTGGATTCGGTGCCGATGATCAAAGCGGTAAAGGCTTTATGTTCGGCGCGGATGCCTTCCAGATACTGCGCGAAGCCCGCCGTTTTGCTGCTGTCTTCGCCTGAGGCGAGCCAGTCGCGGACCATCGTATTGCTGGCGATATCTTTGGCCGCCGTCAGCGGTTGCACAAGGATGCGTTCGATATCGTTGCGCGTCGCTTCGATGCTCGATGGCAGCGCTTGCTCGACCAGATAGCTCTGGGCGAGGCGGTTGACCACCAGGGTATAAATGCCAACCACGATCAGGATACTGACCAGCAGGGCGGTGCCCATGCTGAGAATCAGCTGCCATTGAATACTGCGTCGCCACAACTGCATGGAGCACCCCCAAAGAATAAGTGGCCGAAACAATGCAACAGCCGTGCCGATTGTATACAACCCGATCGATAATCTATTCTTTGGTTGTGCGCAACCCGATCAACCCTGATTGATGGTCTTGGCGATAGTGTCGACCGTGGCGCTGACTTGCTCTTGGTAACGGTCGAGTTCTTCTTTGTGCTGCTTCTTCATTTCAATCTGCTGCGAGCACAGATTCATCGCCGCGAGCACCAGCAAGCGGTCACCGATCAATGTCGGGTATTTGCGCTTGGTGTCATCCAGCGCTGCCTTGAGCATCATGGCCGCGTCCAGCAGGGTCTGTTCTTCCCCGGCCGGTGCCTTGATCGAATAGTCCTCCCCGAGAATGGAGACGACTTTTACCCCTGCTGTGTGGTGGTTCATGCGCTGACAGGACCTGCGTTGACGCGATCAACCAGGGCTTGAATGCGGGCTGCGGTGGCGCCGTGCTTTTCTTCCTGCTCCATCAGGTTCAGTTGCAGGCTTTCGTTTTCATCCTTGGCCTGGGCCAGTTCCGTGGACAAGGTCTGGTTGGTCTGCGCAAGGCTCTGGTTCTGTTGCACCAGGTCGCTGACGAGCTGTTCCAATTGGCTGAGGGATGCTTCCAACATTTTGATCTTCCAAGCGTTTTTCAAAGGGCGCGTACGATAAAGAAAAGTCACCACGGATGCCAGGGTTAAACCGGCGCAAGGCCTTGATTTTCCTGGTGGCGGATCGTTCCTGCGAGTTTTAAAGACTGTGATCTGCCGATCTGGTTCCTGCACTTCGTCGCCCCAGCCCTTCTGCGACAAATACGCACAGTGCCTCAAGACTTTAGTCGTATGACCGATAAGTCATCCATATCGCAGTCTCAGCCCGCATGGAAGCGGCCCTCTCTTGGTATCCGCCCATGTCCCTCCGCAATATGAATATCGCCCCACGGGCGTTTACCGGCTTCGCCCTGATCGGCGGCCTGATGCTGATTCTCGGCGTGTTCGCCCTGAATCAGATGAGCAAAATCCGCGCAGCAGGCGAAGACATTGCGACGGCCAGCGTGCCTTCCATCAAGGCTCTCGACGAATTCACCCAACTCACTCTGCGCCTGCGCGTTTTGTCGTATCGGTTGCTGATCAACCGTGAACCGGACGTTCAACAAAAGACTGTCGAACTGTTCGAGTTGCGCAACAAGCAGATCGCCGACGCCCAGCGCGCCTACGAACCGTTGATCGACGGCCCGCAAGAACGTGCGGCTTACGATCAATACGTGCAGTTGCTCGCGCAGTACCGCCAGCTCGAAGACCGGATGAAAACTCTGTCGCGCAACAATCAGATCGATGAACTGAGGCAGATGCTCAACTCGGACTTGCTAAGCAACTCGGAAGCGGTGAACACCGCCCTGGCGCGCCTGCTGGAGATCAACACCCAGCAAATCGCCGACACGGATAAGGGCGCGAGCGATCAGTTTTCGATGTCTTTCAACCTTGTGGTCACGTTGTTGGTGATCGCCACTGGCCTGACCTTCCTCTTCGCCTGGCTGCTGACCGTCAGCATTACCAAGCCGATCTCCAAAGCATTGGACGCTGCGGAAACCATCGCCGAAGGCAACCTGACTCAACCGATCCACGTTGACGGTGAAGACGAGGCAGGACGTCTGCTCGCGGCCATGGCCAAGATGCAATCGAAGCTGCGTGACACCCTGCAGCGTATTTCCGGCTCGGCCACTCAATTGGCTTCGGCGGCTGAAGAACTGAACAGCGTCACCGACGAAAGCGCGCGCGGCCTGACTCAGCAGAACAATGAAATCGAACAGGCGGCCACTGCGGTCAATGAAATGACCAGCGCCGTGGAAGAAGTCGCGCGCAACGCCGTGAGCACTTCGGAAGCTTCGAAAAACGCCACCACGTCTGCCGGCGACGGCCGTGATCTGGTGCAGGAAACCGTCAGCGCGATCGAACGCATGAGCGCTGATGTGCAGAGCACCGCTTCGCTGATCGGGGATCTGGCGAATGAATCCCGTGATATCGGTAAAGTGCTAGACGTGATTCGTGGTCTGGCCGATCAGACCAACCTGCTGGCACTGAACGCAGCGATTGAAGCGGCACGTGCCGGTGAGGCCGGTCGTGGTTTTGCGGTGGTGGCAGATGAAGTCCGTGCCCTGGCGCACCGTACCCAGCAGTCGACCAGCGAAATCGAGCGGATGATCGGCAGCATTCAGAGCGGCACCGAACACGCCGTGGATTCGATGCGCAACAGCACCGAGCGCGCCGAGTCGACCCTGAACATCGCCCGTGGTGCCGGCATGTCGCTGGACACCATCAACACCGCCATCGTCGAAATCAACGAGCGCAACCTGGTGATCGCCAGCGCCGCCGAAGAGCAGGCGCAAGTGGCGCGGGAAGTGGATCGCAATCTGGTGAATATTCGTGATTTGTCGGTGCAATCGGCGACCGGCGCGAATCAGACCAGTGCGGCGAGCAATGAGCTGTCGCGTCTGGCGCTGGACCTGAACAACATGGTTGGGCGGTTCAGCCTGTGATTCAGTAGATCAAGATCAAAAGCGCCCTCACCCCAGCCCTCTCCCAGAGGGAGAGGGGGAAAGGGAGCAGATCGGGGGCCTTTCAGATTTTCAGTTCGGCGCGATATTTCAGGTCGGCGTACCTCGCACAAACACCGCGGTCGATCCCCTCTCCCTCCGGGAGAGGGCTAGGGTGAGGGCAGCAATCGCCCGCCGAACACAAATCCTGATGCTCCGCTGAAAAAGCTTTTTGACAGCATCACATTTCAACAGGTTAGAATCGCTGGCACGCAGACTGCATGGTCAGTTTGTGCCCGTATTTACGCTTCTGGAGTACTGCCTTTGAATGCGACGACCATCAACAGCCTGTTCTTGATCGGCGCGTTGCTGGTAGGCGCAAGCATTCTCGTCAGCTCCCTCTCCTCCCGTCTCGGCATTCCGATTCTGGTCATTATTCTTGCGGTCGGCATGGCCGCCGGGGTCGATGGCGGCGGGATCATTTTCGATAACTACCCGACGGCCTATCTGGTCGGCAACCTCGCCCTGGCGGTGATCCTTCTCGACGGCGGCTTGCGTACGCGGGTGTCGAGTTTCCGCGTGGCCTTGTGGCCGGCGCTGTCGCTGGCCACGGTCGGCGTGTTGATCACCACCGGGCTGACCGGCATGGCTGCCGCGTGGCTGTTCGATCTGAACCTGATCCAAGGCCTGCTGATCGGCGCCATCGTCGGTTCAACGGATGCCGCAGCGGTGTTTTCACTGCTCGGCGGCAAAGGCTTGAACGAACGGGTCACCGCCAGTCTGGAAATCGAATCCGGCAGCAACGACCCGATGGCGGTGTTTCTCACTGTCACTCTGATCGACATGCTCGCCAGCGGCCAGACCGGTCTGCACTGGAGCCTGTTGACCCACCTGATCCGCGAGTTCGGCATCGGTGGTGTGATCGGTCTCGGCGGTGGCTGGCTGATGCTGCAACTGGTCAACCGCATCAATCTGGCGGCCGGTCTGTATCCGATTCTGGTGATTGCCGGCGGTCTGGTGGTGTTCGCCCTGACCAACGCCTTGCACGGCAGCGGCTTCCTCGCGGTTTATCTGTGCGGTCTGGTGATTGGTAACCGTCCGGTGCGCAGTCGCCACGGCATTCTGCACATGCTCGACGGCATGGCATGGCTGGCGCAGATCGGCATGTTCCTGGTCTTGGGGCTGCTCGTGACCCCGCACGACTTGCTGCCGATAGCCCTGCCCGCTCTCGGTCTGGCACTGTGGATGATTCTGTTTGCGCGGCCGCTGTCGGTGATGGTCGGCCTTCTGCCGTTCAAGGCCTTCCATGGCCGCGAGAAAGCGTTTATTTCCTGGGTAGGCCTGCGCGGCGCGGTACCGATCATTCTCGCGGTGTTCCCGCTGATGGCCGGGCTGCCGAATGCGCAGCTGTATTTCAATCTCGCGTTCTTCATCGTGCTGGTGTCGCTGCTGGTGCAGGGCACGAGCCTGCCGTGGGTGGCCAAGCTGTTGAAGGTGACCGTACCGCCGGAGCCTGCGCCGATTTCCCGCGCGGCGCTGGAAGTCCACGTCACCAGCGAGTGGGAGTTGTTCGTTTACAAGCTCGGCGCGGAAAAATGGTGCATCGGTTCGCCCCTGCGCGAACTGAAAATGCCCGAAGGCACACGTATCGCGGCCCTGTTTCGTGGCCAGCAACTGCTCCATCCGTCGGGTAGTACGGTGCTGGAAGTCGATGATTTGCTGTGCGTTATCGGCCATGAACATAACCTCGGCGCCCTCGGAAAACTCTTCAGCCAAGCGCCGCAACGGGGTCTCGATCTGCGCTTCTTCGGTGATTTCGTGCTGGAAGGAGACGCCCAGCTTAAAGCGGTTGCGGCGCTCTACGGGTTGCCGGCCGAAGGCATCGATCCAGACATGACCCTGGGCGCCTTCATTGCACAGAAAGTCGGCGGTGCGCCGATCGTCGGTGACCAGGTGGAGTGGAACAACACCCACTGGACGGTTGCGGTCATGGACGGGAACAAGATCGGCAAAGTGGGCGTCAGATTCCCCGAAGGAAGTCGCCCGGGCCCCGGACTCTTCCTCTAAACTGCGTCCACTCTCACTTGCTTGACCGGTCTCTATGCCTACCCTGCGCTCCTTTTTCGCCGCGGCCCTGCTGGGCCTGAGTCTTACTGTCGGCCCGCTGTACGCCGCCGAACCACCGTCCAGCGACGCCGTGCAGGCCAGTCTCGACAAACTGGCCGACAGCAAACTGCCGGATGCCGATAAGAAGACCCTGCAGACCGTCCTGCAGAACACGCTCAATCAGCTGAACAACCAGCGTGATTACGAGCAGAAACTGATCGATCTCAAGCAGCAACTGGCGAGCGCGCCCAAGCAGACGATTGAAAGCACCCGCGAACTGACGCGCCTCAAGGCTACGGCCGTGGTGCCGGTGGCACAGCGTTTTCCCAAAGAGTCGATTCAGCAACTGGAGCAAATCCTCACCGATCGCTCGACTCAGCAAAGTGACCTGCAAAAAGCCCTCGCCGACGCCAACAGCCTGATCATCACCGCACAGACGCGCCCCGAGCGTGCTCAGGCAGAGATTTCCGCCAGCCAGACGCGCATCCAGCAGATCAACAACATCCTCAAGTCCGGCAAGGACGCGGGTAAAACCGTCACCGCCGAGCAGCGCGACCAGTTGAACGCCGAACTGGCGGCGCTGAATGCGCTGATTCCGTTGCGCCGTCAGGAGCTGGCCGGCAACAGCCAGTTGCAGGATCTGGGCAACGCTCAGCATGACTTGCTCTCGGAGAAGTCCGACCGCCTCGACCGCGAGATCCAGGAACTGCAAACCCTGATCAACCAGAAGCGTCTGGCGCAGTCGCAGGAAACCGTGACCCAGCAGTCGATCGAAGCGCAGAAGGCCGGTAGCAGCAGTCTGCTGGCCATCGAAAGCACGGCCAACCTCAAACTCTCCGACTACCTGCTGAAAAGCACTGACCGCCTCAACGAAGTCACCCAGCAGAATCTGCAGACCAAACAACAGCTCGACAGCCTGACCCAAAGCGATTCAGCGCTGGACGAGCAGATCAGCGTGCTCAAGGGCAGCCTGCTGCTGTCGAAGATTCTCTACAAACAGAAACAAGCCCTTCCGCGACTCAAGGTCGACCGCGACCTGGCGGATCAGATCGCCGACATTCGCTTGTGGCAATTCGACGTCAGCCAGCAGCGTGAGCAACTGAGCAATCCCGCCGCCTATGTCGACAATTTGCTGGCCACTCAGCCGCCGGAGCAGGTCACCCCGCAATTGCGCAAAAACCTGCTGGAGCTGGCCAACACCCGCGCCGACCTGCTGGAGCGACTGAATCGCGAACTGAGCGCCATGCTCAACGAGTCGATCACCCTGCAACTCAATCAGAAACAACTGCTGAGCACCGCGCAGGGGCTGCGTGCGACGCTCGATGAGCAGATGTTCTGGATTCCGAGCAACAAGCCGCTGGATCTGGAATGGATGCGCGCGGTGCCGGAGCGCCTGAAACGCCAGGTCGACACCCTGCCGTGGGCCTCCAGCCTCAGCGAGCTGACCGACGGCCTGACTCAGCGTCCGTTGCTGTTCCTGCCGCTGGCACTGTTGATCGGCGCACTGCTGTGGCGGCGCAAAAATCTGTACGCGCGGCTGAACAAAGTTCACCAGGACATCGGCCACTTCAAGCGTGACAGCCAGTGGCACACGCCGCAGGCGATTCTGATCAATATTCTGTTGGCGATGCCGGTCGCGTTGGGCCTGGCCTTGTGTGGTCTGGCGTTGCAGATCGACGCGCGCGGACAGAACGCCAACATGGGCGCGGCTTTGCTGCAAATGGGTCAGGCGTGGCTGGTGTTCTACACCGCTTACCGGATTCTGGCGCCGGGCGGCGTGGCGGAACTGCACTTCCGTTGGGAGAAACCTCAGGTTGAATTCCTGCAAGGCTGGATCCGTCGACTGGGTCTGGTGGTCATGGCGCTGGTGACCATTGTTGCCGTCGCCGAATTGCAACCGGCGGCCCTGGCCGATGATGTGCTCGGCATGCCGGTGGTGCTGACTTGCTACGCCTTGATGGCATGGCTGCTCAGCCGTCTACTGATCAGCAGCCCGGCCCACGAGAACACCTCGTTGTTCCGCAAGGCCGTCGGTGTGATGTTCACCCTGCTGCCGATCGCGTTGTTCGTGGCGGTGTGCTTCGGCTACTACTACACCGCGCTGAAACTCAGCGACCGCTTGATCAACACCCTGTACCTGCTGATGTTCTGGCTGGTGATCGAAGCGACTTTCGTCCGTGGCCTGAGCGTTGCCGCGCGACGCCTGGCCTATCAACGCGCCCTGGCCAAACGTCAGGCCGCAAAAGAGGCTGGCGACGGCGAAGCGGTGATCGAAGAGCCGACGCTGGACATCGAAAAGGTCAACGAGCAGTCCCTGCGCCTGATCCGTCTGGCCCTGCTCGGCGGTTTCATTGCCGCGCTTTACTGGGTCTGGTCGGACCTGATTTCGGTGTTCTCCTACCTCGACAACATCACCCTCTACGAATACACCAGCGGCACCGGCGCCAACATGAGCATGGTGCCGATCAGCATCGGCGACATGCTCGGCGCGCTGATCATCATCGGCATCACCTTCGCCCTCGCGCGCAACTTGCCCGGCCTGCTCGAAGTGTTTGTGCTGTCCAAGCTCAATCTGGCTCAGGGCAGTGCCTACGCGACCACGACGTTGCTGTCGTACGTGATCGCTGGCGTCGGCTTCGTCTCGACCCTGTCGACCCTCGGCGTGAGTTGGGACAAGTTGCAATGGCTGGTGGCGGCGCTGTCGGTCGGCCTCGGTTTCGGCATGCAGGAGATCTTTGCGAACTTCATCTCCGGCATCATGATCCTCTTCGAACGCCCGGTACGGATCGGTGACACCATCACCATCGGCAACCTGTCGGGCACGGTGAGCAAGATCCGCATCCGCGCCACGACCATTACCGACTTCGACCGCAAGGACATCATTGTCCCGAACAAGACGTTCATCACCGGGCAACTGATCAACTGGTCGCTGACCGACACCATCACCCGCGTCACGCTGAAACTCGGCGTCGATTACGGCTCGGACCTGGATCTGGTCAAGGAACTGCTGCTCAAGGCTGCCCGCGAGAACCCGCGCGTGCTCAAGGAACCCGAGCCGCACGTGTACTTCCTCAACTTCGGCGAAAGCACCCTCGACCACGAATTGCGCATGCACGTGCGCGACCTCGGTGACCGTAACCCGGTACTCGATGAGGTCAACCGCTTCATCAACCGCGAGTTCAAGAAGCAGCACATCAACATCTCGTTCCGCCAGATGGAGGTTTACCTGAAGAACCTGCACGGTCAGGAATACAAGATGGTGCCGATCGAACCGGAAACGAAAACCATCGTGCCGGTCGCCGACGATCAGAAACCGCTGCAAGAGCCGCCGCCGGCCAAACTCGACTAACCGGCCTATACCCAGCAGAATGCTCGGACATTCTGCTGGAGCCGGCCCTTGAAAGCCCTCGACGAACTGACCTTCGATAATCGCTTCGCCCGCCTGGGCGATGCGTTCTCCGCCCATGTGCTGCCCGAGCCGATCGACCATCAGCGCCTGGTCGTCGCGAGCCCGGCGGCGCTGGCCCTGCTTGATCTCGACCCGGCGACCGCCGAAACCCAAGAGTTTGCTGAACTGTTCGGCGGCCACAAGCTGTGGGCCGATGCCGAACCACGGGCGATGGTCTACTCCGGGCATCAGTTCGGTGGCTACACGCCGCAACTTGGTGACGGTCGGGGCTTGCTGCTCGGCGAGGTCTACAACACTGCCGGCGAGCATTGGGACTTGCACCTCAAGGGCGCCGGGCAGACGCCGTTTTCGCGTATGGGTGATGGCCGTGCGGTGCTGCGTTCGTCGATCCGTGAATTCCTTGCTTCCGAAGCGTTGTACGCGTTGAACATTCCTTCGTCGCGCGCGGCTTGTGTGATCGGCTCCGACACCCCGGTCTGGCGTGAAAAGCAGGAACGCGCAGCGATGGTGCTGCGTCTGGCGCCGAGCCACATCCGCTTCGGCCACTTCGAATACTTCTATTACACCAAGCGTCCCGAGCAGCAAAAGCAGCTGGGCGAACACGTATTGGCGATGCACTTTCCCGAATGTCTGGAACAGCCGGAACCGTATCTGGCGATGTTCCGCGAAATCGTCGAACGCAACGCCGAACTGATTGCCAAGTGGCAGGCCTATGGCTTCTGTCACGGCGTGATGAACACCGACAACATGTCGATCCTTGGCATCACCTTCGACTTCGGCCCGTTTGCCTTCCTCGATGATTTCGACACCAACTTCATCTGCAACCACTCCGATGATCAGGGCCGCTACTCGTTCAGCAATCAGGTGCCGGTTGGCCAGTGGAACCTCAGTGCATTGGCTCAAGCGTTGACGCCGTTCATCAGTGTTGAAGCCCTGCGCGAAACCCTCGGCTTGTATTTGCCATTGTTCCAGGCGCACTACCTCGACCTGATGCGCCGCCGCCTCGGCTTCACTACCGCTGAAGACGAAGACCAGAAGCTGCTGGAAGACCTACTGCAACTGATGCAGAACAGCGGCGTCGACTACACGCTGTTCTTCCGCCGACTCGGTGAAAAGTCGGCCGAACAGGCCGTCGCCCGGTTGCGTGATGACTTCGTCAACATCAAGGGTTTTGATGCCTGGGGTGAACGCTACGTCGCCCGGGTTGCCCGCGATGGCGATGCTGATCAAACGCAGCGCCAAGCGCGGATGCATGCGGTCAATCCGCAATACATCCTGCGCAATTACCTGGCGCAAAAAGCCATCGATGCGGCTGAGCAAGGGGATTACTCAGAAGTACGCCGGCTGCACGCGGTGCTGAGCAAACCGTTTGAAAAGCAGCCGGGGATGGACGGTTATGCCGAGCGGCCGCCGGAGTGGGGCAAGCATTTGGAGATCAGTTGTTCGTCTTGAACCAGCATCAGGTAAACACATCGATTGGCACATTGAAGCGCTCTGCCAACCAACGAATCTGGCGCAAGTTAAGCTTGCGCTTGCCGTTCAAAATCTCCGAAACAACCGACTGAGTACCAACACCCGGCAAGTCGCTCTGAGTCAGGCCGTGCTCACGCATCATGTAACCGAGAACCTCTTCGCCACTTGCCTGGGCCATGGGGTGATGGGTGTGATCCCATTCTTCGATCCAGTCACCGATGATGTCGACCAAGCTCATCAACGGGTGCGACTCATCATCGCCGGTAATTTCCAGCAGTTCGTCGACTGCCAATACCAAAGCATCGTAGTCGTCTTCGTTTTTCGGTTTCCGAACCACTGGAGAGACAAATTCCCAGTGCTCGACAACCGTTTTAATCAAAGCATTCATACCCTACCCTCCTTCCATTTACCGCGGTCATATTCGCGGTGATCCATCACATGCTTTATGTAGAGTCTCTGAGAGCGATAACTGACAAAAGCAATCAGTCTCAATTTATTGTCACCGATATCGAAGACATGAAACTCGCCAACCTTGTCGGTCGCAGGAAATATCGATTTCATCGCTGAAAAATCCTTTGGATAAATTCTGCTCGCCAAACGAAACCACTGCGCCAGAGCACTTGCTGCTTGTGGCCATTGCTCCTTGGCCTGTCGAATGGGTTTTTCACTGAACACATGCATGCAACATCCTTATCGCATTCTGCTATGGGGAGTTAATCACAAACCAAAAATATCGCAAGTTGCGATAAAACTAGGCAGACCAATGGATTGGCCTGCTGCGTCTTCAGCCTAGGCACAACGCGAGAGCCTGCACGATTGAAAATATGAGCAAACGTCTCCAACTAGGTGTTATCAGCTCAATTCCGGATTTCGCTCATGACCACCCCACTCCTCATCCCCTGCCCCTCCTGCAACGGCCTCAACCGCATCCCTGCCGAGCGCCTCGCGGACCAGCCCAAGTGCGGACGCTGCAAATCCGCCGTGCTGTCGAGCAAACCGTTCGAACTCAAGCAAGGCGACTACGCCAGCCAGATCAAGGGGGATTTACCGCTGTTGGTTGATGTCTGGGCGGAATGGTGTGGGCCGTGCAAGTCATTTGCGCCGGTGTTCGAGCAGGCGGCGGCGCAGCTGGCGGGCAAGTGCCGCTTGGCCAAGCTTGATAGTGAAGCGAATCAGCAGTTGTCGGCGCAGTTGGGGATTCGCTCGATTCCGAGTCTGATTCTTTTCAAGAACGGAAAGGAAGTGGCGCGGCAGAGTGGCGCGTTGCCGTTGCCGCAATTGATGGCGTGGCTGCGTAGCCAAGGGATCTGACACACCGCCAAACAATGTAGGAGTGAGCCTGCTCGCGATAGCTTCCTTTCAGTCACTCAAGTGTTGGCTGACAGGACGCTATCGCGAGCAGGCTCACTCCTACAGGGGATCTGCGTAGCTCAGGAGATCAGTGATCTTCGAGCAAGTTGTGCAGTTCGACGAATTGCTGGGTCAGCTTATGGCGCGGGTCGAGGTGGATCAGCGGCATGCTGGCCTGGTGCGATTCGCGCATGCGCACCGAACTGGTCAGATACACCGGCAGAACCGGCAAGCCTTCGGCAATCAACTCATCAAGAATCTGCTGTGGCAGGCTCGCCCGGGCCTGGAACTGGTTGACTACGATGCCTTCGACTTCCAGTCCTTCGTTATGGTCATCTTTCAGCTCTTCGATTTCCGCGATCAGGCCGTACAAGGCCTGACGGGAGAAACTGTCGCAATCGAAGGGAATCAGCACACGATCAGCGGCAATCAGCGCCGAAACCGCATAGAAATTCAGCGCTGGCGGCGTATCGAGGTAGATGCGGTCGTAATCTTCAGACAACTCATCGAGCAACTTACGCAGCTTGTTGATCTTGTGCTTGGCCTCAAGTTTGGGCTGCAAATCGGCCAGCTCGGCCGTCGCGGTGATGATGTGCAGGTTGTCGAACGGCGTTTCGTAAATATCCGCCTGATTCTTCTTCGAGAACGGCCCCGAGGACAGCGTCTGCTTGAAGAAGTCGGCAATGCCCATCGGGATGTCGTTGCCAGTCAGCCCGGTCAGATATTGAGTGGAGTTGGCCTGGGCATCAAGGTCCACCAACAGCGTGCGATAACCCTCGCTGGCGCTGACCGCCGCCAGATTGCAGGCAATGCTGGACTTGCCTACGCCACCTTTCTGATTGAACACCACGCGCCGCATGACCAAACCTCCGTGTATCAAAGAATGACCGAGTGTAGATGCGCTCGACCTCGCTTCGCTACCTTCACGGACACGGACTACAAAGTCAGGTGCAAATATCCGCGGACAGATAGGGCAATCGCCGCCATTGATCGCCGAGATGCCCGACAGACAAGCCGCTCACGATCTGGATAATGGCCAAGTGACAGTTTTCTTGCGAACCACTCGGTACATTTCGTTGCGCAAAATGTAACCAGCATTTGCTACACACCCGTCGCACCGGGATAATGCGCGCCACCCGGCGCCATGCGCCACGTCAAGCCTGCTGCGGCTCTGGCCACTCAACGCGTCAACGAATGCCCGCAGGGGCGGGATGAATGTCCGTGATCAACTTCAACATCGCCCAATGGCGCGCGTGGGCTCCCGGGCTCGACAGCGTGGACGCCTGGCAGGCCTGGAGCCGACAACCGGTGGTACTCCAGAGCAGCGATGCCGCGCCCGATGTGTCGTTTTTGCCGGCCATGCAACGCCGCCGCCTCAGCCGACTGGCACGCATGGCGTTCAGCGTTGGCTGGCCCCTCGCCGACGGACGGGAGGATCTGCCGCTGGTGTTCGTTTCGCGTCACGGCGAAACCCCGCGTACCTACGAGATCCTCACCGATCTGGCCAACGAACAGCCCCTGTCGCCGACGCAGTTCAGCTTGTCGGTGCACAACGCGATTATCGGCCTGTGGTCGATCATGCGCGGCGAGACCAGCGAAATGACCGCCCTCGCCGCTGCCGGCGACGGCCTCGAACACGGCATGCTCGAAGCCGCAGCCCTGCTCAATGAGGGCGCCCCGGCGGTGCTGCTGGTGATCACAGAAGAACAACCGCCCGAAGCGTATTCAGCGTGGATCGACGACGTGCCGTTTCCGTACGCGCTCGGCCTTTTGCTCACCCCCGGTACCGACTGGCGGCTGACCCTGAACAGCACCACAGAAACACGGTCAAAAGCGCACTGGCCCCACGCGCTCACTCTGCTGCGAACCCTGCTTGGCCAGCAACCCCTTTGCCAACATGCCTGGAAAAATCGTGTATGGACCTGGCAACGCAACCCGTGACCGAAAAAAACCGCGACGCCTATTACTGGCGCCTGCTGGCTACCGCCGCAAGCTTCGCCCTGTTCGGGCTGGGGGGACTGTGCCTGCGCGTACTGGTGTTTCCGTTACTCGGATGCCTGCCGGGTGATGCGCTGAAACATCGGCAGCGCGCGCGGCAGACCGTCAGTCGGCTGTTCTGGTTTTTCGTGCGCTTCATGGCCCGTACCGGCGTGTTGACGTATGACATTCAAGGGGCCGAACGTCTTGGCCGTCCCGGGCAGATGATCATCGCCAACCACCCGTCGTTGATCGACGTAGTGTTCCTGATCGGACTGGTGCGCCAAGCCAATTGCGTGGTCAAGAAAACCCTGTGGGAAAACCCCTTCACCCGTGGCCCGCTGCGCAGCACCGAATACATCAGTAACGACGGCAGCATGGACATGCTCGATGCCGCTGCCCAGTCCCTGCAAAACGGCCAGACCCTGATCATCTTTCCGGAAGGCACGCGCACCCAGCCAGGTCAGGCGCCGGCCTTTCATCGCGGGGCGGCAGCGATTGCCCTGCGCGGTGCGAAAATAGTCACGCCGGTGATCATCAAGGTCAACCCGACCACGCTGACCAAAGCCGAACCCTGGTATCGGATCCCCAGCCGCCGCGTGCACTTCAGTTTTCGCGTCGGGGCCGATATAGACCCACAGACTTTCGCCGCGCAAGGGCCAGCCCCGCAAGCCTCGCGCAAGCTCAACGATTATTTGCACACCTACTTTATTAAGGAGCTCGCCGAAGATGAGCGATCTGAATCGTGATATCAAACTACTGATCATCGATGCTCTCGGCCTCGAAGACATCAGTGTCGACGACATCGGCGACGAGCAGACGCTGTTCGGCGAAGGCCTGGGCCTGGATTCCGTCGACGCGCTGGAACTGGGTCTGGCGATCCAGAAAAAATACGGCATCAAGATCGACGCCGACGCCAAAGACACCCGTAACCATTTCACCAACGTGGCCAGCCTTGCGGCATTCGTCACGGCAAAACAGGCAGCTTGAGACCGGACCATGCAAACTCGTGACGATATTTTCAACACCCTGCGCGATGCCTTGGTCGAGCTGTTCGAACTGGATCCGGCCCGTGTGAGCCTGGAGTCCAACCTGTATCAGGATCTGGAAATCGACAGCATCGATGCGGTCGATCTGATCGATCACATCAAGCGCCAGACCGGCAAGAAAATCGCCGCCGAAGAGTTCAAATCGGTGCGCACTGTCGGTGACGTGGTCGAGGCGGTCTACCGCCTGGTTCAACCGGCCGCATGAGCCGACTGATCGGCCTCGGCCTGCTGCTGGCCGGTCTGCTGTACCCCTTTGCGGTGTATTTCGGCATGGAGCACTTTGCTCCATGGCAGTTCGGCCTGCTGCTGGGCAGCCTGTGGCTGGCGCGGGCGCTGACCGGCGAGCGCAAGCCCGGCAGCCTGTGGATGGCCTGTGTGGCGATCGTCTTCTGCCTGTTGCTGGCGCTGTTCGACAGTCCGCTGTTGCTGCGCTGGTACCCGGTGCTGATCAGCGGCTTCATGCTGGTGCTGTTCAGCCTTAGCCTGAAATACGGCCCGCCGATGGTCGAGCGGCTGGCGCGCTTGCGTGAACCAGAGCTGCCGGACATCGCGATCCACTATACGCGCAAGGTCACGGTGGCCTGGAGCGTGTTTTTCTTCTGCAACGGTTTGTGCGCCGCCCTGCTGACACTGTGGGCGCCGCTGAATTGGTGGATGTTGTACACCGGCCTGATCTCCTATGGATTGATCGGCCTGATGTTTGCCATTGAATGGCTGATACGACAACGGGTAAGAGGCCGTACATGAACTGGATAAAGCTTGAGCAGCTGTTGCTCAAGGCTGCGCCGGCGCGGGCTGTCAGCCACGCACCGGCCCTCGATCACGCGCAACTGTGCGAGCAGGCGCTGAGCGTTGCCGCCGGTCTGCAAGCGCAAGGCGTGAAGCGCCTGGCTGTGCACCTGGAAGATGCCGCAGAACTGGCCATCGCTTTGCTGGGCGCATGGCGTGCCGGCGTCAGTGTGCTGCTGCCCTCGGATCTGCAAGCACAAACCCGCCAGCGCTGGTCGGCTGAAGTCGATCAGTGGCTGACGGATCACGCCGATGACGCGCAGCTGAGCGACTTTCATCAGCCGCCGTTGCCCGGCGCCGAGCTGGATCTCGACCAGTGCCGTCTGAGCCTGTGCACGTCCGGCTCCAGCGGCGAGCCCAAGCGCATCGACAAAACCCTGCGCCAACTGGCCAATGAAGTCGAAGCGCTGGAGCAACTGTGGGGCGCCGATCTCGGTGAGGCCTGCATCATCGGCAGCGTCGCCACCCAGCATATTTACGGTTTGCTGTTTCGCGTGCTGTGGCCGCTGTGTGCCGGGCGCCCGTTTGCGCGTAAACAACTGGCGTTTCCCGAAGACTTGCAGCGTGCCAGCCGCGAACATCCGGCCTTCGCCTGGATTGCCAGTCCGGCGCTGCTCAAACGCATGGGCGACAACCTTGACTGGCCGGCCCTGAGCGCCGTGCGCCGGGTGTTTTCCTCCGGCGGCGCGTTGCCCTTTGAAGCCGCGCAGAGTCTGCAACAACGCTTGCAACAATGGCCGACGGAAATCCTCGGTAGCTCGGAAACCGGTGGCATTGCCTGGCGTCAGGGCGAACAACTGTGGCAACCGTTTGCCGGTGTTGAATTGAGCCAAGACAGCGAAGGCGCCCTGCTGATCGCTTCACCTTACCTGCCCGCCGGGCACGTCGAACACACCGCTGACGCTGCGCGCATCGCCGCCGATGGCCGCTTCGAACTGCTCGGGCGGCTGGACCGGATCGTCAAACTGGAAGAAAAACGCATCTCTCTGCCCATGCTCGAACAAGCCTTGGTTGCCCACGAATGGGTCGCCGAAGCGCGCTTGGGCGTGGTCCAGGAAAACCGTGCTTCCCTCGGTGTGTTGCTGGTGCTTAGCGAGGATGGCCTGTTTGCCTTGCGTGAGCACGGCCGTCGCAGCCTGACTGAAACCCTGCGCCAGCATTTGCACCAACACTGCGAAGCCCTGGCCCTGCCCCGCCGCTGGCGACTGGTGCGGCAATTGCCGTTGAACAGCCAAGGCAAGCTGCCGCAGGCCGACGTTGAAGCGCTGTTGATGGCGCCGCGACCGAAATCGCCGGAAGTGCTGTCGCAGGTCGAGACCGAGGGTGAATGGAGTCTGCAACTGAGCGTGCCGCCGGATCTGGCTTATTTCAGTGGTCACTTTCCCAAAGCTCCAGTATTGCCCGGTGTGGTGCAGGTGGAATGGGCGCTGAACCTTGGGCGGCAGTTGCTGAATCTGACCGGCCCGTTTGCCGGGATGGAAGTGCTGAAGTTCCAGCAACTGGTGCGCCCCGGTGATGAAATCCAGTTGCACCTGCGCTTTGATCCTGAGCGCCGCAAATTGTATTTCGCTTACCGTAATGACACGGCAACCTGCTCCAGTGGGCGGATTCTTTTGGGTGTAGAGCATGATTGACCTTGGTGAGTGCTGCGCACTCAATCGCGAGCAGGCTCACTCCTACAGGGATCGCGGTTTTCCAATGGAGAACTGCTATGCATAACCCTTGCGCGGTGATCCCGGTTTATAACCACGAAACCGCGATCACCACGGTGGTCGACGCCCTGCTCGCGCAAGGCCTGCCGTGCATTCTGGTGGACGACGCCAGCACGCCATCCTGTGCCAGGGTTCTCGACGCACTGGCCGAGCGCGACAACGTGCATCTGGTGCGCCTGACCGCGAATCAGGGCAAGGGCGGTGCGGTGATGACCGGTTTGCGCGAAGCCTCACTATTGGGTTTCAGCCATGCGCTGCAGGTCGATGCCGACGGTCAGCACGACTTGCACGACGTGGCGCGTTTCGTCGAGGAATCCCGTGCCCATCCCGAGGCGATGATCTGCGGTTATCCGCTGTTCGACGAGAGTGTGCCGAAAGGCCGTTTGTACGCGCGCTACCTGACCCACGTGATGGTCTGGATCAACACGCTGTCACTGCAGATCCGCGATTCGATGTGCGGGTTTCGCGTCTATCCGCTGGCCCCGACGCTGGCGGTGATCGATTCGGCGAAAGTCGGCAAGCGCATGGATTTCGATTCGGACATTCTTGTACGCCTGTCGTGGCGCAATCAGCCGATGCGCTGGCTGCAAACCAGCGTGCACTACCCGCTGGACGGTGTGTCGCACTTCCGTCTGTTCCACGACAACGCACTGATTTCCAGCATGCACACGCGGCTGTTTCTTGGCATGTTGCTGCGCTTCCCGGTGATCCTCTGGCGGCGGTGGCGAACATGACCAGCGAGACCGACAAGAAGCACTGGGCCGACCGCGAAGAACGCGGCAGTTTCCTGCTGATGAAATTCACCGCGTTCGCCGCCAAGGTCCTTGGTCGACGCCTGCTCAGCCCGTTGCTCTACGGCATCGTCCTGTACTTTTTCCTGTTCGGCCGCACCGCACGGCGCAGTGCCTGGCAATACCAGCAGCGCCTGGCCGCATGGAGCCAGCGCGACGCGTTGCGCCCGACGCATTGGCGAGTGTTCGGCCAGTTCATGGCCTTCGCCGATTCCATGCTCGACAAGCTCGACGTATGGAATGGCAAGCTCCGTATCGAACAGATCGAAATCATCGACCCGGCGCTGCTGCGCAACCAGTTGCGCGGCAGTCGCGGGCAACTGCTGGTCGGCGCTCACCTGGGCAATCTCGAAGTCTGTCGCGCACTGGCGGAGATCGGCGAAAAGGTCACTATGAACGTGCTGGTGCACACCAAACACGCCGAGCAATTCAACCGCCTGCTCGGTGAAGCCGGGGCGACCAATCTGCGCCTGATTCAGGTCAGCGAGCTCGACCCGGTGATCATGCTGCAACTGCACGAACGGCTGGAGCGCGGCGAGTGGCTGGCGATTGCCGGCGACCGCGTGCCGCTGCACGGCGGGCGCAGTGTCACCGTAGACTTTCTCGGCCACCCGGCGCCGTTCCCGCAAGGCCCGTGGCTGCTCGCCGGTTTGCTGAAATGCCCGGTCAATCTGCTGATGTGCCTCAAGCAGCCGGACGGTCACTATCGCCTGACCCTCGAGCCCTTCGCCGATGCCGTGGTATGGAAGCGCAGTGAGCGCGAGCAGGTCATTCATCAGTGGGCCACCCGCTATGCGCAGCGCCTGAGTCACTATTGCCTCGAAGCGCCGCAACAATGGTTCAACTTTTACCCTTTCTGGAAGACCGATGACGACGCCAACCCATGAGCCGGTAACCTTCGGCGAACGCCCATTGCGCATCGAAGACGTGCTGGCCCTGGCCAATCGTCAGGCGCCCGTGCAGTTGCAGAGCGACGCCGACTACCGCGAGCGCATCGCCAAAGGCGCGCGGTTCCTTGATTCGCTGCTGGACAAGGAAGGCGTGATCTACGGCGTCACCACCGGTTACGGCGATTCCTGCGTGGTCGCGGTGCCGTTGCATCACGTCGAAGCGTTGCCGCGTCATCTCTACACCTTCCACGGTTGCGGGTTGGGCAAGCTGCTTGATGCGCAAGCCATTCGCGCGGTGCTCGCGGCACGTTTGCAGTCGTTGTGCCACGGCGTTTCCGGGGTACGCGTGGAGCTGCTGGAGCGTCTGCACGCGTTTCTCGAATACGACATCCTGCCGCTGATTCCTGAAGAAGGCTCGGTGGGCGCCAGCGGCGATCTGACGCCGTTGTCTTACGTCGCCGCAACACTGTCCGGCGAGCGTGAAGTGATGTTCCGTGGCGAACGCCGTCAGGCGGCCGACGTGCATCGCGAACTGGGCTGGACGCCTTTGGTGCTGCGCCCGAAAGAAGCCTTGGCGCTGATGAACGGCACTGCGGTGATGACCGGCCTCGCCTGCCTGGCTTTCGCCCGCGCCGACTATCTGCTGCAACTGGCCACGCGCATCACCGCGCTCAATGTGGTCGCGCTGCAAGGCAACCCGGAGCACTTCGACGAACGCCTGTTCGCCGCCAAACCGCATCCGGGGCAAATGCAGGTCGCCGCGTGGCTGCGCAAGGATCTGGCGATCGACGCACCGACCGCGCCACTGCATCGATTGCAGGATCGCTATTCGCTGCGTTGCGCCCCGCATGTGCTTGGCGTGTTGGCCGACAGCCTGAACTGGCTGCGTTCGTTCATCGAAACCGAACTGAACAGCGCCAATGACAACCCGATCATCGACGCCGAAGCCGAGCGCGTGTTGCACGGCGGGCACTTCTACGGCGGCCATATCGCGTTCGCCATGGACAGCCTGAAAAACCTCGTGGCCAACGTTGCTGACCTGCTCGATCGGCAGCTCGCCTTGCTGGTGGATGAGCGCTACAACCACGGTCTGCCGAGCAACCTCTCCGGCGCCCCGGCGGATCGCGCGATGATCAACCATGGCTTCAAAGCCGTGCAGATCGGCACCAGCGCCTGGACCGCCGAAGCATTGAAAAACACCATGCCGGCCAGCGTGTTCTCGCGCTCCACCGAGTGCCACAACCAGGACAAAGTGAGCATGGGCACCATCGCCGCCCGCGATGCGATCCGTGTGCTGGAACTGACCGAACAGGTCGCCGCCGCGACATTGCTCGCCGCCAACCAAGGCGTGTGGCTGCGTGCTCAAGCGGAGGATGCCCGACCGCTGCCACCGTCACTGGCGGCAATGCACGAAGAACTCGCCAAGGACTTCCCGCCAGTTATCGAAGACCGCGCACTGGAAGGCGAATTGCGCCTCTGCCTGCAACACATCGCCGCGCAACACTGGAGGCTGCATGCGTAGCGCCGGAGTGCTTCACGCCGACACCGAAATCCTCGTGCCGTTTTTCGACGTCGACACCATGCACGTCGTCTGGCACGGCCATTACGTCAAGTATCTGGAAGTCGCGCGTTGCGCACTGCTGGACAAGATCGGCCACAACTACACGCAGATGCTCGAGTCGGGTTACGCCTGGCCGATCATCGACCTGCAATTGCGCTACGTGCGCGGTGCAGTGTTCGGTCAACGCCTGAACGTACGCGCCAGTCTGGTCGAGTGGGAAAACCGGCTGAAGATCAATTACCTGATCACCGACCTGCACAGCGGCGAACGCCTGACCCGCGCCAGCTCGGTGCAGGTCGCCGTTGAGGTGAGCAGTCGCGAGATGCAGCTGGCTTCGCCGAGGGTCTTCACCAATGCCGTGGAAAGGATGCTGCGATGAATGTATTTGTTAAAAGCCTGAGCGTGTTGGCGCTGCTGACGCTGCTGACGCTGTCGGCGCTGGCCAACGCCTTCGATCTGCAACAGCTCAGCGAACAACTGGCGAAACCGGACGTGATCCACGGCCAGTTCATCCAGGAAAAACACCTGCGTGCATTACCGCAGCCGCTGATCAGCAAGGGCCATTTCGTTCTGGCGAAAAACCACGGCCTGCTCTGGCTGCTGAAAACCCCGCTGCAGCAGGATTACCGCATCAGCGCCAAAGGCATCGCCCGCCGCGACGATAACGGCTGGCAATTGCTGCCGAACAAGAGCGCAGGGGCTGAACAGAACCGCTTGTTCCTCGCCGTGCTGCAAGGCGACAGCAGTGGCCTGCAACGCGACTTCGAACTGGCCCTGAGCGGTGATGCACAACAGTGGAAACTCACCCTGACGCCGCGCTCGCTGCTGCTCAAGCAAGTGTTCAACCAGATCAACATCGACGGCGGCGCGCTGGTGCAGACCATCGAACTGCTGGAAACCCAAGGCGACAGCACTGTGCTGCGCATGCAGGACAGCATCGCCAGTCAACCGTTGAGCGACGCGGAGCAACATGACTTTGCCGAGTGAACGCAGGCTGCCCTGGCTGTTTCTGATCCTGCTGCTGGCCGTCGTCGCGCTGGCCGGTTGGCAGTGGCGTGACGGTGCGCCGCTGTCGGCGAATTTGATGGAGCTGGTACCCGGCACTGACCCTGACGCTCTCGAACTGCGCGCCGAACAACGCATGCAGGAACCGCTCAACCGCGAAATGCTGGTTCTGGTCGGCCACACCGATCGCCAGCAAGCCGTCACCATGGCGCAGACCCTGGGTGAGCAATGGCAAGCCAGCGGGTTGTTCGAAAAAGTGCAGTGGAACCTGCAAGCGGATCTGCCGGCCCTGCGCACGCAACTGCTGCAAGGGCGGCTGGCGATGCTCTCGGCGGATGACCGGCAACTGCTGATCGAACACCCCGACGCCTTCATTCAGCAACGCGTGCAGGCCCTGTTCGATCCGTTCAGTGGTTTCAGTCTGGTGCCAAGTCAGGACGACTGGCTGGGCCTGACCGGGCGCATTCAGAACAGCCAGCCGCAGCACGGTTCGGTGCAACTGGACATCGGCAGCGGCGCGTTGATTGCCGATGCCGACGGCAAGAGCTGGGTGCTGCTGCGAGCGCGCACCACCGGCAACGCCTTCGACATGAACTTGCCGCTGCAAGTCGCCGCACTGCTGCAACACAGTCGCGAGCAGGCCGCGAAATCCGATGTGCAACTGCTCGCCGCCAGCGGCTTGCTGTACGCGGCCAACGGTCAGCAGCAAGCGACTCGTGAAATGACCTGGGTTGGCGGCGGCGCCACTGTCGGCATTCTGTTGCTGCTGTTGCTCGCTTTCCGTCGCTGGCGCGTGTTGCTGGCATTTGTGCCAGTGCTGGTCGGCATGTTGTTCGGTGCGGTGGCGTGTGTGGCGCTGTTTGGCCATATGCATGTGATGACACTGGTGCTAGGTTCCAGCCTGATCGGCGTGGCCGTGGATTATCCGCTGCATTATCTCTCGAAGAGCTGGAGCCTGAAGCCGTGGCGCAGTTGGCCAGCCTTGCGCTTGACCTTGTCGGGGCTGACCCTGAGCCTGATCACCAGCGCCATCGGTTATCTGGCGCTGGCATGGACGCCGTTCCCGGCGCTGACGCAAATCGCCGTGTTCTCTGCCGCAGGATTGCTCGGTGCGTATTTGTCGGCCGTCTGCCTGCTGCCAGCGCTACTGAGCAACGTCGAACTGCGGCCCGCACAATGGCCGTTGCATCTGGCCCAGCGCCTGGTCAATCTGCGCGAAAAACTTCTCGAACGCGTGCGCACACCGGTGTTGCTGGCGCTGCTGATCGCCTTCTGCGTGGGCGGTCTGGTTCAGTTGCAAAGCAAGAATGACATCCGCCAATGGGTCGGCGCTCCGCAACATCTGACCGACGAAGCGCAGGCCATCGCGCGCATCACCGGCTATCAGCCCACCAGCCAGTTCTTCCTCGTGCGCGCCGACAATCAGCAGCAATTGCTCGAACGGCAGGCCGCACTGAGCGAGCGTCTGCAGCAACTGGTCAACCTCGACAAGCTGCAAGGCTATCTGGCCCTCGATCAACTGGTCAGCCCACCGAACCAGCAAGAACAGGTGCGCGAGGCGTTGAACAAACTGCCGCAATACTGGCAGCCATTGCTCGACCTCGGTGTACCGCTCGCCGCCCTGCAAGCAGAACTGCAACAGCTGCAGACCGTGCCCGCTGAAGACATCGACGCGGCATTGGCCGGTCCACTTGGCGAGCCTTATCGCATGCTTTGGCTCGGCCCGAGCGAAGACGGCGTGGCGGCGATGACCAGCCTGCAAGGTTTTAACAACCCGGCGCTGCTGCGCGTGCAAGCGCTGGACTTGCCGGGGGTAATGCTGGTCAATCGCCTCGGTGAGTTGAACGAGGTTTTCGCCGCGACGCAGATCAGCGCCGCTGAACTGAAACTCGCTTCCTGCGCGTTGATCGTGCTGGTGCTGATGTTGCCGTTCGGTCTCGGCGGTGCGCTGCGCATCGTCGCCCTGCCGTTGCTCGCCGCGCTGTGCAGCCTCGCCAGTCTTGGCTGGCTTGGTCAGCCACTGACCCTGTTCAGCCTGTTCGGCCTGCTGCTGGTGACCGCAATCAGCGTCGACTACGCGATTCTCATGCGTGAACAAGTCGGTGGCGCAGCGGTGAGCCTGCTCGGCACCTTGCTGGCCGCTGTGACGACGTGGCTATCGTTTGGTTTGCTGGCGGTTTCCAGCACGCCGGCGGTGAGCAATTTCGGCCTGTCGGTGAGCCTCGGTCTGGCCTTCAGCTTCATGCTGGCGCCGTGGGCCGGACGCCACGAACACACCGCGACAGTCGCGGAGCCAGCGGCATGATGATCGTCGTTTTCTGGCTGCTGGCCATGGCCTTGTTCGCCGTGGCCACTCGTGTTGGCCGCCACTTTGGCCTGATTCCGATTGTCAGTCAGTTGCTCCTGGCCAGCTTCGGCTTGCCGCTGCTGATGTACTTCTGGATCGAACCGGGCTGGCAGCTCAGCGGCGCCGAACTGATCGCTCCAGACTGGCTGAAAAACCTCTACAGCCTGAGCTTTGCCCTGCTGCTCGGGCATATTTTCAGTGATGTGATTGATCTGAAACTCGATCGGCAGAGCGTGAAAATCGCCGTGCCGAGTTTTGCCGTGCCGTTCACTTGCGGCTTGGCGGCGGCTTACTGGCTACTGCCAACGCAACCGTGGCTCAACTCGCTGGCCTTAGGACTAGTATTCGCGATCACTGCGATCCCGGTGCTGTACCTGTATCTGCGACACATCGATTACCCGCCCGCCGCCACCCGGCGTCTGGTGCAAACCGCGATCCTCATTGATCTGACCTGCTGGACGCTGTTCGGCCTCGCCCAGGGCAGTCTGCATCTGAGCAGTCTGTTGCTGCCGCTGGGTTTCGCCTGTGTGCCACTGCTATTAAATCTGTTGCGTGTGCGTCGGCCGCTGACTTACAGCCTCGGTTTCTTTGCGCTGCTGGTGATGGCCGAGCATTACAAACTCAACGCGTTGATCTTCGGTATCGGCTACCTGCTGTGCATGGCCGCGCTGAAAGTGCCGCTGGTGCTACCGTTCCCGGCGCGCTGGATGAGCCGTTTGCAGACGTGGCTGGCAATCCCGCTGATCCTCACGTTCGGCATCGTCCAGATCGACGTGCACAGCGCCCTCGCCAGCCTCGGCGTGGTGCAATGGGCGGCGCTGCTGCTGTTGCCGATTGCCAGTAAACTGCTCGGCAACTGGCTCGGTCTCGGCTGGGCCGGCGCTTCGTTCGAAGGCGCCAGCCGCTGGCGCGAAAGCGTGCTGCTGAACATTCGTGGCCTCAGCGAAATCGTCTTTCTCAATCTGCTCTTGCAACAACAGCTCATCACCCCGGCGCTGTACTTCGCGCTGATGCTGATGGGCCTGATCGCGACGCTGCTACCGGCCCTGATCGGCCTGCATCGCGCGCCTTTGAATCTGCAACATCCTCTGCCCCGGAGTTCACGTGCCAATCGTTGAAATGGAATCCCGTCAGGTCGTGATCATCGGCGCCGGCCCTTCAGGCGCCATCGCCGCCGCGCTGCTCAAGCGCAAGGGCCACGATGTGCTGGTGCTCGAGCGCCAGCACTTCCCACGCTTTTCCATCGGCGAAAGCCTGCTCAGCCATTGCCTGGATTTCGTCGAAGAGGCCGGCATGCTCGACGCCGTCAATGCCGCCGGCTTCCAGCGCAAGACCGGCGCCGCATTCGCTTGGGGTGAGCGTTACAGCGCCTTCGATTTCAGCGAGACCTTTTCCGGCGGCAAACCGACCACGTTCCAGGTGCAGCGTGCCGACTTCGACAAACTGCTGGCTGATCAAGCGGCATTGCAGGGCTCGGAAATCCGCTACGGCGATGCCATCGTCAGCGTCGATTTCGAGCGGACGAAACCGCAGCTGGATGTGCGCCGCGAGGACGGCAGTGAGTACCGCGTCGAAGCGGATTTCGTCCTCGATGCCAGCGGCTACGGCCGCGTGTTGTCGCGACTGCTGGACCTGGAAGCACCGTCGAATTTCCCGGTGCGTCAGGCGGTGTTCACCCACGTCGAAGATCACATCGACAACCCGGCATTTGATCGCGAAAAAATTCTCGTCACCACTCATCCAGAGCACCGCGATATCTGGTTCTGGACGATCCCGTTCAGCAACGGCCGCTGCTCGGTGGGCGTTGTCGCGGCCGAGGAACACTTCAACGACCGCGACAGCGATCTGGATGCCTGCCTGCGCAGTTTCATTGCCGAGACGCCAAGTCTTGCCGGCGTATTGAACAACGCTGTCTGGGACACCCCGGCGCGCACGCTCGGCGGTTACGCCGCCAATGTGAAAACCCTGCACGGGCCTGGCTTTGCCTTGCTCGGTAACGCGGCGGAATTTCTCGACCCGGTGTTCTCCTCCGGTGTGACCATCGCCATGCGTTCGGCGAGCATGGCGGCAGCGGTTTTGCACCGTCAGTTGCAGGGCGAAACCGTCGACTGGCAAAGCGAATTCGCCGAACCGCTCAAGCGCGGCGTCGACACCTTTCGCTGCTACGTCGAGGGTTGGTACGCCGGCACCTTTCAGGACGTGATTTTCTATGAAGACAGCCAGGCGGAAATTCGCCGGATGATCTGCTCGATCCTCGCCGGGTACGCCTGGGACGAACGCAACCCGTTCGTCAGCGAAGCGCGCCGCCGCTTGAAGATGATTTCCGAACTCTGTGCAAAGGACGCCACATGAACTACTTGAGCGACAGCTACGTCGAGGAAACCCGCTTCGGTTTCTGGTTTCTGCGCAGCCACACCTGGCAGCACCATGTGTTGCGCGTGGCGATCAATGATTTACGCGGCTTGTTCAGTGAAACGCTGCCGGAACATCCGGTGTTGCTGGATGCCGGTTGTGGTCAGGGCAAGTCGTTCGGTCATCTGCGCCAGACCTTTGCGCCACAGCGTTTGATCGGCGTAGATGCTGACCCGCACAGCCTTGAATTGAGCGGCGCAGAAGCGACGCGTCTGGATCTGGACGTGGAACTGATCGGCAGCGATTGCGCGACACTCAATGTGGCAGACGCCAGCGTTGACCTGCTGTTCTGCCACCAGACTTTTCATCATCTGGTCGAGCAGGAAAAGGCCCTGGCCGAGTTTTATCGGGTGCTGAAACCGGGTGGCTATCTGCTGTTCGCCGAGTCCACCGAGGCATACATTGATACGTGGGTGATCCGCTGGCTGTTCCGCCATCCGATGCACGTGCAGAAGAGTGCAGCGCAGTATCTGCAGATGATTAGCGAGCAGGGTTTCGAATTTGGCGAGGGCAATGTTTCCTACCCGTATTTGTGGTGGAGCCGGTCGAAGGATTTTGGCTTGCTGGAACGGTTTGGGTTGCGCAAGCCGAAGCCGTTTGGTGAGCGCGAAGAGACGTTGGTGAACGTTGTCGCGCGCAAGCCGCTTGAAGGTGATCGTTGATGCGACACATAACCTGTGGGAGCGAGCCTGCTCGCGAAAGCGGTGTGTCAGCCAGCCTCTTTGTTGAATGTGCCGGCGTCTTCGCGAGCAGGCTCGCTCCCACAGTGTCCGCGGTGTGGCGACTTTTTGTGGTCGGCGTGATGCTTCTGTTGAGTGCCTGCGCCAGCCAGGCGCCGCTACCGGCGAGCAACCCGACTTTACCGCTGCCCTTGCAACTGCACATCGAACGCCAACAAGCCGAACAACGCCAGGACTGGCTGCTGGTGATCCAGCGCGAAGGCCCGGGCATTCGCTGGTCGATGATGGACCCGCTGGGCATTCCCCAAGCGCGGCAGCAACTGATCGACGGCCATTGGCAGGCCGATGGGCTGCTGCCGCCGAACCCCGAAGCCCGAGAGCTGTTTGCCGCGCTGTTGTTCGCCCTGACCCCGTCCGGCGAGCTGCTGCGCAATTACCCCGCCGCACTGCAGCAGGGCCAGCAACGCGCCCTGCCGGCGCGCTGGGACATCCGTTAT
Source organism: Pseudomonas sp. R84 (assembly GCF_009834515.1). NCBI lineage: Bacteria > Pseudomonadati > Pseudomonadota > Gammaproteobacteria > Pseudomonadales > Pseudomonadaceae > Pseudomonas > Pseudomonas sp. R84. The sequence continues at coordinate 522,968 of NZ_CP019426.1, read as the reverse complement.
GCACAACCGTTGAGCTTCGAATTGAACCTGCCTCAAGGCCCGCACTATCGCGTTTCTCCGCTGGGTGAACCGACGCCATGACCGCTTACCTGAATGCCCTCGGGGTGATTTGCGCCCTCGGTCGCGACAAGTCGGAAATCGCCCGCAACCTGTTCGCCGGCGACTGCTCGGGCATGCGCCGAGAGTCCGGCTGGGTGGCGGAGCGTGAGTTGCCGGTGGCCGCCGTCCACGGCGAACTGGCGCCGATCCCGGCAGAACTCGCCGATCAGCGCAGTCGCAATAATCAGCTGTTGCTGGAAGCGGCATTGCAGATTCGCGATGACATCGATCAAGCGATCCAGACCTTTGGCCGCGAGCGCATTGGCGTGGTGCTCGGCACCAGCACTTCGGGCATCGACGAGGCCAGCCGTGGTCTGGCGCACTACATTCGCGAACAGCAGTTCCCGGCAGAATACGATTATCGGCAACAGGAACTCGGCGCCCCGGCCAATTTTCTCGCCGACTGGCTGCAACTGAGCGGCCCGGCCTATGTGATTTCCACGGCGTGCACCTCCAGCGCCCGGGCACTGATGAGCGCTCAGCGTTTGCTCGATCTGGGCCTGTGCGACGTGGTGCTGTGTGGTGGCGTCGACAGCCTGTGCAAACTGACTCTCAACGGTTTCTCGTCACTCGAAGCGATGTCCGACGAGCGCTGCAATCCGTTCTCGGCCAACCGCAGCGGCATCAATATCGGCGAAGCGGCGGTGCTGTTCGTGATGAGCAAACAACAGGGCGACGGCCCGGCCATTGCCTTGCTCGGCGCCGGCGCCAGTTCCGACGCCCATCACATTTCCGCCCCTGAACCGACCGGGCGCGGCGCCCTGCAAGCGATGCAGAAGGCCTTGAACCGCGCGCTCCTGCAGGCAACGCAGATCAACTACCTGAACCTGCACGGCACCGCCACCCAGCACAACGACGCCATGGAAAGCCTGGCGGTTGCCATCCTGTTTCCCGAAGGCGTCGCCTGTTCCTCGACCAAACCGATGACCGGCCACACCCTCGGTGCGGCCGGTGCGCTGGAAGCAGCGTTCTGCTGGCTGAGCCTGAGCGCCGAAAACCCCGACCACGCCTTGCCGCCACACGTCTGGGATGCTCAGGCCGATCCCGCGTTGCCACTGCTGAACTGGGTGACCGCGAGCGAACGCCTGACGTCCATTGCACCCCGCTACCTGATGAGCAACTCGTTTGCCTTCGGCGGCAATAACGTCAGCCTGATTATCGGAGACGCCCCATGACGGCCTGGCCGCTCGCCGAACTGCTGCCCCATGCGGGCGACATGATTCTGATCGACAGCATCCTCAGCTTTGACGAGGAGCAGATCTTCACCCGCCTCACGGTCAAGCCCGAAGGCTTGTTCAGCCTGCCCGACGGCAGCCTGCCGGCGTGGGTCGGCGTCGAACTGATGGCACAGAGCGTCGCCGCGTTTGCCGGTTGCCACGCGCGACTCAAAGGCAATCCGGTGGAGCTGGGTTTCCTGCTCGGCACGCGCAGGTTCGAATGCAACGTCGAAGCCTTTCCCGCCGGTAGCGATCTGACCATTCATGGTCTGCGCTCGCTGGAAGACGACAACGGCATGGGCGTATTTGAATGTCATATACACGGCGCCGGCATTCACGCCAGCGCACGCCTGAACGTGTTCCGTCCGCCTCAGGTCACTCAATATCTGCAACAGACACAGGAGTCGAACCATGACTGAATCCGTACTGGTCACCGGCTCCAGCCGTGGCATCGGCCGCGCCATTGCCTTGCGTCTGGCGCAGGCCGGGCACGATATCGTCCTGCATTGCCGCAGCGGCATGGCCGAAGCACAAGCCGTTCAGGCTGAAGTCGAAGCGCTGGGCCGCAAGGCGCGGATCCTGCAATTCGACGTCGCCGACCGCGAGACCTGCAAAACCATTCTGGAAACCGACGTCGAAACCCATGGCGCCTATTACGGTGTTGTGTTGAATGCCGGCCTGACCCGTGACGGTGCGTTCCCAGCGCTGAGCGACGACGATTGGGACGTAGTTTTACGCACCAACCTCGACGGTTTCTACAACGTTCTGCACCCGGTGATGATGCCGATGATCCGCCGTCGCGCCGCGGGTCGCATTGTCTGCATCACCTCGGTGTCGGGGCTGATCGGCAACCGTGGCCAAGTCAACTACAGCGCCTCCAAGGCCGGGGTGATCGGCGCGGCAAAGGCGTTGGCGATCGAGCTGGGCAAGCGCAAAATCACGGTTAACTGCGTCGCGCCGGGCCTGATCGACACGGCGATGCTCGACGAAAACGTGCCGGTGGAAGAATTGATGAAAATGATCCCCGCACAACGCATGGGCACCCCGGAAGAGGTCGCCAGTGCGGTGAATTTCCTGATGTCGGCGGAAGCCTCGTACATCACCCGTCAGGTTCTGGCGGTCAACGGAGGCTTGTGCTGATGAAGCGCGTCGTCGTCACCGGCATGGCCGGCATTACCTCGCTGGGCAGCGACTGGCAGACCATCGCCGGCAACTTCGCGGCTAACCGCAGCGGCATTCGCCGGATGGACGAGTGGGATCGTTTCAGCGAACTCAACACGCGCCTGGCCGGGCCGATCGATGATTTTGCAGTGCCCGCGCACTGGACGCGCAAGCAATTGCGCAGCATGGGCCGAGTGTCGCGGCTGGCGGTCGGTGCGGCGGAAAAAGCCCTGGCGGACGCCGGTTTGCTCGGTGACGAGTCGATCAAGGACGGCCGCATGGGCGTCGCGTGCGGCTCGTCCACTGGCAGCACCGATGAGATCAAAGCGTTCGGCAACATGCTGCTCAACTCGGTCGCCGAAGGCCTAAACGCCAACTCCTACGTGCGGATGATGCCGCACACCACCGCCGCCAACATCAGCATCTTCTTTGGCCTCACCGGTCGTTTGATCCCGACGTCCAGCGCCTGCACCAGCGGCAGCCAAGGCATCGGTTACGCCTACGAGGCGATCAAGTTCGGCCGCCTGCCCTTGATGCTCGCCGGTGGCGCCGAAGAGCTGTGCCCGACCGAGGCCATGGTCTTCGATGCGCTCTACGCCACCAGCCTGAAAAACGATGCGCCACAGACCAGTCCACGCCCGTACGACAAGGGCCGCGATGGTCTGGTGATCGGTGAAGGTGGCGGCATGCTCGTGCTCGAAGAGCTGGAACACGCCCTCGCTCGCGGTGCGCACATCCACGCCGAGATCGTCGGCTTCGGCAGCAACGCCGACGGCCAGCACACCACGCGCCCGGAACAAGTGACCATGCGCCGCGCCATGGAACTGGCGCTGGAAGACGCCGGCCTCACGCCGGACGCCATCGGTTATGTAAATGGCCACGGCACGGCTACAGAACAGGGCGACATTGCCGAAACACTGGCGACCAGCAGTTTGTTTGGCGAACGCATGCCGATCAGCTCGCAGAAGAGCTTCCTCGGCCACACCCTCGGCGCCTGCGGCGCGCTGGAGTCGTGGTTCAGCATCGAGATGATGAATCGCGACCTGTACGTGCACACCTTCAACCTCGACGAGGTCGATCCGCACTGCGGCAAACTCGATTACCTGCGCGGTGAGTTCCGCCAGATGCATCACGACTACGTGATGAACAACAATTTCGCTTTTGGTGGCGTCAACACCTCGTTGATTTTCCGCCGCTGGCACTGACCGCAACACCTTTGGAGTGAAGGGAATGACTCAGTTTCACCGCATCGCCGCTCTGTTGGCACTGTTTTTTGTGCTCGGCGGCTGCACCAGCAAACCGGTTTACAACGCCAAGGAAGAGTTCTCGCCCAACCTCGGTTTCACCCAGCAACAGATGAGCCGCGCGATCGTCACTGCGCTCAACGACCGCCAGTGGGTCGTGCAATCGGTACGTCCGGGCATGATCAAAGCGGCGATCACCGTACGCGGTCGCCATCACGCCGAAGTCGATATTCCGTTCACGCCGACTTCGTTCGAAATCGACTACCGCAGCAGCTACGGCCTTGATGCCAAGGACGGCAAGATCCACGGCAACTACAACCGCTGGGTCAACCGCCTGCGCGACAACGTGCTCAAAGAGCTGTCGATCAACCCGGACATCGAGTTCGTCAACGACCTGGGCATCGTCAAACAAGGCGCCGACGAGCCGACCTACCTGAGCTTCCGTGAAGGCGTCAAACGCGCCACCGACGCCGGCCTGCTCGACGGCAGCGTGAAGTTCTACCTGGCTGGCGAAACCCTGCCCAAGCAAGTGCGCAAACTCGACACCGTGAGCAGCAGCCGCAAAACCAACGGCTCGAACAAATCCAACGAAGACGCCTGCTTCTGGGCCCTGCAATCGGCCCTGGCGACTCTGCAGAACGCCGCAAAAAAAGCCGACGCCAACGCGGTGATCAACATCGCCAGCGTCGACCAGCGTGATCTGTACAAGGACACTGAGAAATTCCAGTGCCGTGCCGGGCTGGTGGTGTCGAGCGTGGCGCTGCGCGGGGACTTGGCGCACGTGGATTGATGGGATTGCAGAAACGACAAAGGGCGCCATTCGGCGCCCTGCTCATTTCAGCTCTACACTCGTCCGGACAGGCCGTCGCACCGCGCCTGATGGAACGGCGAGCCTATCAGCCCTGCACTCGCGGTTCTCTTTCACCGTCAAGGAGATGACCATGCAAGTGAAAGCCCTGATCGCCGCTGCGCTTTTCGCGCTACTGCCCAGCGCCAGCCACGCCACCAACTTGATGTACATGCCCTTCGAAACCGTGCTGTCGGACGCGATTCGCGCCGGACGGCTGGATGGCAGTGTGAAGTTCTATCTGCTCGGCAATGGACCGCAGGGGACTCAGCAGTTATTGCGCAGCGGGGTGGTCAGTGATTTGAAGACCAATGGCTTCAACAAGAGTGACCACAACTCTTGCGAGTGGGTGTTGCAGTCGAATCTGATCAAGTTGCAGGCCGATGCCAAACGGGTCGGGGCGAATGCGGTGGTCAATATCGTCAGCTATTACGACCAGCATGTGCGCAAGGATTTGAATACGTATGAATGCCGGGCAGGGATTTTTGTCACGCGGGTGGCGTTGAAGGGGGATTTGGTGCGGTTGCCCTAACGGCAAGATCAAAAGATCGCAGCCTTCGGCAGCTCCTACAATGGAATTCGCGTTTCCCTGTAGGAGTTGCCGAAGGCTGCGATCTTTTAAGCGGACTCGACTTTGCGCGTGAGCAAATCTACGAACGCCTTGGCCATTGGCGATTTCTGATCCTTGCGCTGCACCAGCCACACCGCCGACACCGCTTCCGGATCGAGCAACGGTCGGTAGACCACGCCATCGATGCGCATCCGCTGATAGGACGCCGGCAGCACCGAAACCCCCAACCCCGCTGCGACCAGACCGATGATGGTCATCGCCTCCCCCGCCTCTTGAGCGAAGTGCGGGCTGAACCCGGCATCGCGCGCCAGGCTCAGCAATTGCGCATACAGCCCGCTGCCGTAACTGCGCGGAAAGAACACGAACGGCTCCAGCGCCAGCGCCGAGAGGAACAAGCCCTCCTCCGATCCCTGGGCCAGTGGATGCTTGGAACCGAGCACGGCGACCAGCGGCTCACGCATCAACTCCACCACGCTGAGCGAATCCGGCAACCCAAGCGGGCGCATGATGCCGACCTCGATCGACTCATCCACCAGGCCCTCGGCGACCTGCGTGCTGCTCATCTCACGAAGGTTGAGGTGCACCGCCGGAAAACGCTGGCGAAAGGCAAAGATCGCTTGGGGAATGGTCGAGTTGAACGGTGCCGACGAGGTGAAACCAATCTTCAACTCGCCCAGTTCACCGAGTTGCGCACGTCGGGCGACGTCCGCCGCTTTATCAACCTGCGCCAGCACCAGCCGCGCCTCTTCCAGAAACAATCGCCCCGCCTCACTCAACTCAACCCGACGATTGGTCCGTTCGAACAACCGCGCGCCAACCTCTTGCTCCAGCGCCTGAATCTGCTGACTCAGTGGCGGCTGAGAAATCCCCAGCACTTGTGCGGCACGGCCAAAATGCAGCTCTTCGGCAACGGCGATGAAGTAGCGCAGATGACGCAATTCCATGGAAACCCCATTAGGTCGTTAAAGCTATCAAACAGGTCGAACAATATATTGGATAGAAACATTAGCCAGCTATATGATTTTTTCATTGCCTGCCTGGCCGTGCCCTCCGAGGTCTGAAGTGAAAACTGCTGTCGCGCCCCTAGCCCATGAAGTCCCGCCTGCTGCGGCGGACGATGTCGTCGCCGAGCTGCAAGAGATCTACATCGAAAAAGGCACGCCGATGTTCATGCGCACGGTGCTGGCGCTGTTCAGCGGCGGCTTCGCGACGTTTGCCCTGCTGTATTGCGTGCAGCCGATGATGCCGCTGCTGTCCCACGAGTATGGAATCAACGCGGCGCAGAGCAGCCTGATTCTCTCGGTGGCCACCGGCATGCTCGCCATCGGCCTGCTGATCACCGGGCCGATTTCTGATCGGGTCGGGCGCAAACCGGTGATGGTGACCGCGCTGTTCGCGGCAGCGCTGTGCACCATGGCCAGTGCAATGATGCCGAGCTGGGAAGGCGTGCTGATCATGCGTGCGCTGATCGGGCTGTCGCTGAGCGGGCTGGCGGCGGTAGCGATGACTTATCTGAGCGAAGAGATCCATCCGCAACACATTGGTCTGGCGATGGGTTTGTACATTGGCGGAAATGCGATTGGCGGGATGAGCGGACGTTTGATCACCGGCGTGTTGATCGACTTCGTCAGCTGGCACACGGCGATGCTGGTGATCGGTGGTCTGGCGATGATTGCCGCAGCGGTTTTCTGGAAGATCCTGCCCGAATCGCGCAACTTCCGCTCACGTTCGCTGCATCCGCGCAGCTTGCTTGACGGCTTCACCATGCACTTTCGCGATGCCGGTCTGCCGTTGCTGTTTCTGGAGGCATTCGTGTTGATGGGCGCGTTTGTCACGCTGTTCAACTACATCGGTTATCGCTTGCTGGCCGCGCCGTACAACCTTGATCAGGTGTTTGTTGGATTGTTGTCGGTGGTGTATCTGTCGGGGATCTACAGCTCGGCGAAGATTGGTTCGCTGGCGGACAAACTGGGGCGACGCAAAGTGCTGTGGGCGACCATTGCGCTGATGTTTGCGGGTCTTGCGTTGACAATGTTTACGCCGCTGCCGCTGGTGATTGTCGGCATGTTGATTTTCACCTTTGGCTTCTTTGGCGCGCACTCGGTGGCGAGCAGCTGGATCGGGCGGCGGGCGACCAAGGCCAAGGGTCAGGCGTCATCGTTGTACCTGTTCAGTTATTACGCCGGGTCGAGCATTGCCGGCACGGCGGGTGGGGTGTTCTGGCATTTGGGCGGGTGGAATGGCATAGGCCTGTTTATTGGTGCGCTGTTGCTGATCGCGCTGCTGGTCGCATTGAAGCTGGCGAAGTTGCCGCCGCTGCAGGGCGTCAAAGCCTGACACAGGACCCAGGTGGGAGCGAGCCTGCTCGCGAAGGCGTTTTGTCAGTTGATGCAAAGTTTGCTGATCCACCGCTTTCGCGAGCAGGCTCGCTCCCACAGTGGATCTGTGTCCGACATTGAATCGTGCCAACAAAAACGCCCGGCATCTAGCCGGGCGTTTTTTATGGTGTGGCGATCACTCGTGATACTGCGCCGACAGCTCATGCACCGCACGCAGGAACGCACCGGCGTGCTCCGGATCAACCTCAGGCGTGATGCCATGGCCGAGGTTGAACACGTGGCCGCTGCCCTTGCCGTAGCTGGCCAGAATGCGTCCGACTTCAGTGCGGATCGCTTCCGGTTTGGCGTAGAGCACGGTCGGGTCCATGTTGCCTTGCAGGGCAACCTTGTCGCCAACGCGGGCGCGGGCGTTACCGATGTCGCAAGTCCAGTCCAGGCCCAGTGCGTCGGCGCCGGCGTCGGCGATGCTTTCCAGCCACAGGCCACCGTTTTTGGTGAAGAGGATCACCGGCACTTTGCGTCCATCGTTTTCGCGGATCAGGCCGCTGACGATTTTCTTCATGTAGGCCAGCGAGAACTCCTGATACGCCGCCGCCGACAGGTTGCCGCCCCAGGTGTCGAAGATCTGCACCGCTTGCGCGCCGGCCATGATCTGGCCGTTGAGGTACGAGGTCACCGACTGCGCCAGTTTATCCAGCAGCAGGTGCATGGCTTGCGGGTTGTCGTAGAGCATCGCTTTGGTCTTGCGGAAGTCTTTCGACGAGCCGCCTTCAACCATGTAGGTCGCCAAGGTCCACGGGCTGCCGGAGAAACCGATCAACGGCACACGGCCGTTCAGCTCGCGACGGATGGTGCTGACAGCGTCCATCACATAGCCGAGGTCTTTGTGCGGATCCGGGATCGGCAAGGCTTCGATATCAGCGAGGGTGCTGACGACTTTCTTGAAGCGGGGACCTTCACCGGTCTCGAAATACAAGCCTTGGCCCATGGCATCGGGGATGGTGAGGATGTCGGAAAACAGAATCGCCGCGTCCAGTTGTGGATAACGGTCGAGCGGTTGCATCGTGACTTCGCAGGCGAATTCCGGATTCATGCACAGGCTCATGAAATCACCGGCCTGGGCGCGGCTGGCGCGGTATTCCGGCAGGTAGCGGCCGGCCTGGCGCATCATCCACACAGGGGTGACGTCTACGGGTTGCTTGAGCAGGGCGCGGAGGAAACGGTCGTTCTTCAGGGCAGTCATGTCGGCATCCGGAAAAAAAGTGCGGGCATTTTCTCAGAGCGCGACGCAAAAGGCACGGATGCAGGTCAGCCTTTTGTCTATCGGGTCAATTTATTGCGCTGGAATGCTGATTTTGCAGCACCAGGAAACAACTGTGGGAGCGAGCTTGCTCGCGAAAGGGCCGGCACATCCAACATTGCAGTTGGCTGATAGACCGCTTTCGCGAGCAAGCTCGCTCCCACATTTTTGATCGCATTTCAGATTGAAATGTAATCAGACGCCCAGGTAATCGAGGATCCCTTCGGCGGCGTTGCGGCCTTCGAAGATCGCCGTCACCACCAGGTCGGAACCGCGCACCATGTCGCCACCGGCGAAGATTTTCGGGTTGCTGGTCTGGTGCTTGTACTGACCTTGCTCAGGCGCGACAACGCGGCCCTGGCTGTCGGTCTGGATTTCGAACTGTTCGAACCACGGCGCCGGGCTCGGGCGGAAGCCGAAAGCGATGACCACGGCGTCAGCCGGGATGATCTCTTCGGAGCCCGGGATCGGCTCAGGGCTGCGACGGCCACGGGCGTCCGGTTCGCCGAGACGGGTCTCGACCACTTTCACACCTTCAACCTTGTCTTCACCGACGATGGCGATCGGCTGGCGGTTGTAGAGGAATTTCACGCCTTCTTCCTTGGCGTTCTTCACCTCTTTGCGCGAGCCGGGCATGTTCGCTTCGTCACGACGATAAGCGCAGGTCACCGATTTGGCACCCTGACGGATCGAGGTACGGTTGCAGTCCATCGCCGTGTCGCCGCCGCCCAGCACCACAACCTTCTTGCCTTTCATGTCGACGAAATCTTCCGGCGACTTTTCAAAGCCCAGGTTGCGATTGACGTTGGCGATCAGGAAGTCCAGCGCGTCATACACGCCCGGCAGATCCTCACCGGCAAAACCGCCCTTCATGTAGGTGTAGGTGCCCATGCCCATGAACACCGCATCGTATTCGGCGAGCAGTTGTTCCATGGTCACGTCTTTGCCGACTTCGGTATTCAGACGGAACTCGATGCCCATGCCGGTGAAGACTTCGCGGCGATTGCTCAGCACGGTCTTCTCAAGCTTGAACTCGGGGATGCCGAAGGTCAGCAAGCCACCGATTTCCGGGTTCTTGTCGAACACCACCGGGGTCACGCCGCCGCGTACCAGCACGTCGGCACAACCCAGGCCCGCCGGGCCCGCGCCGATGATCGCGACACGCTTGCCGGTCGGTTTGACCTTGGACATGTCCGGGCGCCAGCCCATCGCGAACGCGGTGTCGGTGATGTACTTCTCGACCGAACCGATGGTCACCGCGCCGAAGCCGTCGTTAAGGGTGCAGGCACCCTCGCACAGACGATCCTGCGGACAGACCCGACCGCAGACTTCCGGCAGGGTGTTGGTCTGGTGCGACAGTTCGGCGGCCTGGAGGATGTTGCCCTCGGCCACCAGCTTCAACCAGTTGGGAATGAAGTTGTGCACCGGGCACTTCCATTCGCAATACGGGTTGCCGCAACCCAGACAGCGGTGGGCCTGATCGGCCGACTGCTGGGGTTTGAACGGTTCGTAGATTTCGACGAACTCTTTCTTGCGTTGACGCAACAGTTTCTTCTTCGGATCTTTGCGCCCGACATCGATGAATTGAAAGTCGTTACTGAGACGTTCGGCCATCTTCAAAACCTCTTACACGACAGCTCCAAGCTACAAGCTTCAAGCTGCAAGAAAATCACATTAGTCCGTTACAGCGCGCACTGGCTCCAGCTTGCTGCTTGAAGCCAGTGGCTTGCAGCTGCGCCGTTATTGCGGACTCGCACGAGTACTGGAGAGCAGAGATTTCAAACTCGCCGCCTTCGGTTTGACCAGCCAGAAACGGCGCAAGTAGTCATCGAGGTTTTCGGCGAGTTCACGACCCCACTCGCTGTCGGTTTCCGCGACGTACTCGTTCAGCACGTTTTGCAGGTGGCTGCGATAGGCTTCCATCGCCTCGCCGCTGATCCGCTGGATTTCCACCAGTTCGTGGTTGACCCGGTCAACGAAGGTGTTGTCCTGATCGAGCACGTAGGCGAAACCACCGGTCATGCCAGAGCCGAAGTTGTAACCGGTCTTGCCCAGAACGCAGACGAAACCACCGGTCATGTACTCACAGCAGTGATCGCCAGTGCCTTCCACAACCGTGTGGGCACCGGAGTTACGCACGGCGAAACGCTCGCCTGCGGTGCCGGCGGCGAACAGCTTGCCGCCCGTGGCGCCGTACAGGCAGGTGTTGCCGATGATGGCGCTTTCCTGAGTTTTGTAAACGCTGCCCTTCGGCGGCACGATGGTCAGCTTGCCACCGGTCATGCCTTTGCCGACGTAGTCGTTGGCGTCGCCTTCGAGGTACATGTTCAGACCGCCGGCGTTCCACACACCGAAGCTCTGACCGGCAGTGCCCTTGAAGCGGAAGGTGATCGGCGCTTTCGCCATGCCCTGGTTGCCGTGCTTGCGCGCGATTTCGCCGGAGATCCGCGCGCCGATCGAACGGTCGCAGTTGCAGATGTCCAGATCGAACTCGGCGCCGCTCATGTCGTTGATCGCCGACGAGGCCATCTCGACCATTTTCTCGGCCAGCAGGCCCTGGTCGAACGGCGGGTTGCGCTCAACGCCACAGAACTGTGGTTTGTCCGCCGGGATGTGATCGCTGCCCAACAGCGGCGTCAGGTCCAGGTGATTTTGCTTGGCGGTCTGGCCTTCGAGGATTTCCAGCAGATCGGTACGACCGATCAGCTCTTCGAGGGAGCGTACGCCGAGCTTGGCCAACCACTCACGGGTTTCTTCGGCGACGTAGGTGAAGAAGTTCACCACCATGTCGACGGTACCGATGTAGTGATCCTTGCGCAGCTTCTCGTTCTGAGTCGCAACGCCGGTGGCGCAGTTGTTCAGGTGGCAGATACGCAGGTATTTGCAGCCCAGCGCGATCATCGGCGCGGTACCGAAGCCGAAGCTTTCAGCGCCAAGAATTGCAGCCTTGATCACGTCGAGGCCGGTTTTCAGGCCGCCGTCGGTCTGCACCCGGACTTTGCCACGCAGGTCGTTACCGCGCAGGGTCTGGTGGGTTTCGGCGAGGCCGAGTTCCCACGGTGCGCCCGCGTATTTGATCGAAGTCAGTGGCGAAGCACCGGTGCCACCGTCGTAGCCGGAGATGGTGATCAAGTCCGCATAGGCCTTGGCCACACCGGCGGCGATGGTGCCGACGCCCGCTTCAGCCACCAGCTTCACCGAAACCAGCGCTTTCGGGTTGACCTGTTTCAAGTCAAAAATCAGCTGCGACAAGTCTTCGATCGAATAGATATCGTGGTGCGGCGGTGGCGAAATAAGGGTCACGCCTGGCACTGCGTAACGCAGCTTGGCGATCAAACCGTTGACCTTACCGCCCGGCAGTTGCCCGCCCTCGCCCGGCTTGGCGCCTTGGGCGACCTTGATCTGCAGCACTTCGGCGTTGACCAGGTATTCCGGAGTTACCCCGAAACGGCCAGTCGCAACCTGCTTGATTTTCGAGCTCTTGATGGTGCCGTAACGCGCCGGATCTTCACCACCTTCGCCGGAGTTCGAACGCGCACCGAGGCGGTTCATGGCTTCGGCCAGGGCTTCGTGAGCTTCCGGCGACAGTGCGCCCAGCGAGATACCGGCGGAGTCGAAGCGCTTGAGCACCGATTCCAGCGGCTCGATTTCACTGATGTCCAGCGGCGTGTCGAGGGTCTTGACCTTGAACAGGTCGCGGATCATCGACACCGGACGGTTGTCCACCAGCGAGGTGTATTCCTTGAACTTGGCGTAGTCGCCCTGCTGCACAGCGGCTTGCAGGGTGTTGACCACGTCCGGGTTGTAGGCGTGATATTCGCCACCGTGGACGAACTTCAGCAGACCGCCCTGCTGGATCGGCTTGCGCGGACTCCAGGCTTCGCTGGCCAGTGCTTTCTGCTCGGCTTCGATGTCGACGAAACGCGCACCCTTGATGCGGCTCGGCACGCCACGGAAGCTCAGGTCGCAAACTTCTTCGGACAGGCCGATGGCCTCGAACAGCTGCGCACCACGATACGAAGCAATGGTCGAGATACCCATCTTCGACAGGATCTTCAGCAGACCTTTGGTGATGCCTTTGCGGTAGTTCTTGAACACCTCATAGAGGTCGCCCAGCACTTCACCGGTACGGATCAGGTCGCCCAGCACTTCGTAGGCCAGGAACGGATAAACCGCCGAGGCGCCGAAACCGATCAGCACCGCGAAGTGATGCGGGTCACGGGCGGTCGCGGTTTCAACGAGGATGTTGGAATCGCAACGCAGGCCTTTTTCGGTCAGGCGGTGGTGCACGGCACCGGTCGCCAGGGATGCGTGGATCGGCAGTTTGCCCGGGGCGATATGACGGTCGCTCAGGACGATCTGAGTACGACCGGCGCGCACGGCTTCTTCAGCCTGATCGGCGACATTGCGGATCGCCGCTTCAAGGCCAACGCTTTCATCGTAGTTGAGGTCGATGATCTGCCGCTCGAAGCCCGGGCGGTCGAGGTTCATCAGCGAACGCCACTTGGCCGGCGAGATCACTGGCGAGCTAAGGATCACGCGCGAAGCGTGTTCCGGCGATTCCTGGAAAATGTTGCGCTCGGCACCGAGGCAGATTTCCAGCGACATCACGATCGCTTCACGCAGCGGGTCGATCGGCGGGTTGGTGACCTGCGCGAACTGCTGGCGGAAATAGTCGTACGGCGTGCGCACACGTTGCGACAGCACGGCCATCGGCGTGTCGTCGCCCATCGAGCCCACGGCTTCGTAGCCTTGCTCGCCGAGTGGACGCAGGACCTGATCGCGCTCTTCGAACGTGACCTGATACATCTTCATGTATTGCTTGAGCTGATCGACGTCGTAAAAAGCCGAACCGTGGTCGTTGTCTTCCATGGTCGCCTGAATGCGCAGGGCGTTCTTGCGCAGCCATTGCTTGTACGGATGACGGGACTTCAGACGGTTGTCGATCGCATCGGTGTCGAGGATCTGCCCGGTTTCGGTGTCCACGGCGAAGATCTGGCCAGGGCCGACACGACCTTTGGCAATCACGTCTTCCGGCTTGTAATCCCACACGCCGATTTCCGAGGCGAGGGTGATGAAACCGTTGGTGGTGGTGACCCAGCGCGCCGGGCGCAGACCGTTACGGTCGAGCAGGCACACCGCGTAACGACCGTCGGTCATGACCACGCCGGCCGGGCCGTCCCACGGCTCCATGTGCATCGAGTTGTACTCGTAGAACGCACGCAGATCCGGGTCCATGGTTTCGACGTTCTGCCACGCCGGCGGAATGATCATCCGCACGCCACGGAACAGGTCGATGCCACCGGTGACCATCAGCTCGAGCATGTTGTCCATGCTCGAAGAGTCGGAACCGACACGGTTGACCAGCGGGCCGAGCTCTTCCAGATCCATCAGATCGTTGCTGAACTTGGTCCGACGGGCCTGTGCCCAGTTGCGGTTACCGGTGATGGTGTTGATCTCGCCGTTGTGGGCGAGGAAGCGGAATGGCTGGGCCAGCGGCCATTTCGGCAGGGTGTTGGTGGAGAAGCGCTGGTGGAACACGCAGATCGCGGTTTGCAGGCGCTCGTCGCTCAGGTCCGGATAAAACGCAGCCAGGTCGGCCGGCATCATCAGGCCTTTATAGATGATGGTCTTGTGCGAAAAGCTGCAGATGTAGTGGTCGGAGTCGACGGCGTTGGCCACCGACGAACGACGACGTGCACTGAACAGCTTCACGGCCATGTCCTGATCGCTCAGGCCTTCACCGCCGATGTACACCTGCTCGATCTGCGGCAGGCGCTCAAGAGCGAGGCGGCCGAGGACGCTGGTGTCGATTGGCACTTTGCGCCAGCCGATCAGTTGCAGGCCTTCAGCGAGGATCTCGCGATTCATGTTTTCGCGAGCGGCTTCGGCCTTGGCCGGATCCTGGTTGAAGAAGACCATGCCCACTGCATATTGCTTGGGCAGTTCGACGCTGAAGGTTTCCTGGGCAATGGCTCGCAGGAACGCGTCAGGTTTTTGAATCAGCAGACCGCAACCGTCACCGGTCTTGCCGTCGGCATTAATCCCACCGCGGTGGGTCATGCAGGTCAGGGCCTCGATGGCCGTTTGCAAAAGGGTATGACTGGGCTCGCCCTGCATATGGGCTATCAGGCCGAAACCGCAGTTATCCTTGAATTCATCTGGTTGGTACAGACCTGCTTTCATAGACACTTTCTCACCAGGCTGCCTCTTTTCGAGGCAAATTTCTTTTCAATTCAACCACTTGCATCCCGCGCCGAACGTACGCCAGCTTAGCAGGGGCAAAAGGGTGGTCATTGTACACAGCGGCACAGAGGCTCACAAATTTGACGACGAAATGTCGCAAATTCATGTCGCATTTGTGAAAGGTTTAAAGCGATCTGCTGTGCTAGTCAAAACTTTTTTAATTTTGACCGCAACGACTCAAAGACTACTGTGACGCAGACACCACAAGGCACGCGACCTGGAAGGAAGCGCGCACTCGTAGAAATTTTGAGGTGCTTGGAGAGGCGGCCTGGGTAAGGCCGCCGAATCTTCAGCGAGTTGTTGCCAGTTCCTGTTGGACGCTGGCGACAGTGCGAGGCCAAGGTTTACCAGCCTGAACCTTCGCTGGCAAGGCCTTGATGGCAGAAACGGCTGCATCACGATTGGCAAAGTTGCCGTAGGTGATCACATAGAGAGGTTTGCCGTTGAGCACTTTCTTGAAATAACGGTACTCGCCGCCCTGCTCTTTGACGAAGTTTTGCGCAGTGGCTTCAGAGCTGGTGCCGAGGATCTGTACCACGTAGTTGCCGGTCGGCTGACCCGCGTACCAGCTGCCACCGGCAGCCTTGGCGACGGTCACCGGCTTCTCGGCCGGTTTGGCAGCAGCGGCTGGCTTGGCTGGCGCTGGAGCAGGTTTGGCGACTGGCGCGGCCGGAGCAGGCTTGGCGGTGGCAACTTGCGTCGGCGCCGGCGTCGGCTTGGCGGCTGGCAATGGAACCGGAGTCGGTGCAGGACCGGCCGGAACGCCCGCAGGCGGTGCGGAAGTGGTGACGGTCGGCGGGGTATCGCTGGAACCTTCCAGCGGCACACCATCGTCGCCTTCGGTAATGCCACCGGCCGCTTCGGCCAGCGGGCCGCGCATCACTGGCTGAGAGTTGCCGACCAGCGGCAACGGCATCGGCTGTGTATTACCGGCGAACTCGACGTTCGGCGCGCCGCCATTGGCTGCGCCCTGGCCCAATGGCAACTGTGCCTGTTCATTGGCCGGTGCACCGGTGGTCGGCGCCTTGTTGCGACCCGGCATCAGCCAGGCGGCGGCGACCGCGACCACAACGACGGCGGAAATCGCCAATACGTGTTTCTTCGGCATGTTGAACCCCATACTTGGACGCTTGACCGCTGAGCGGCTGGCAATCATGACTTCGATCAGAGCATCGCGAGCGACCTGGTTGATATTGCCCGGCCAACCCTCGGCACTTTCGTGAATATCAGAGATCTGATCCGCGGTGAAAAGTTCGACACCCCGGCCTGCACCTTCGAGCCGTTGGTCGAGATACTCGCGGGTCTCTTCTTCGGTGTACGGCTGCAATTCGATGACGTGGAACCGCTCTTCCTCAAGGTGCAAAGCCTCGAGCTGAGCGATCAGCGACGACTCGCCGAACAGGAACACGTGCGGGCGACCTTCCGGTGCGCCGGCACCCAACGCCATCAGCGCTTCCAGAGCGGATTCGTCGAGCTGCTCGGCGTCATCTACCAGTAGATAGACTTCCTGGCCGGTCAGCGCAAGTTGCACCACCTGATCCAGAATCGCGCCCACTTCGGCCTGAGCAACGTTCAGCGCCTGCGCCACTTGGCGCAGCACACCGGCTGCATCGCCGGCGCCACGGGCGGAAACCACCACGCTCTGCACCGATTGCTTGTTGGTGCTGGCGACCAAGGCCTGACGCAGCAAAGTCTTGCCGCTACCCTGAGGACCAGTGACCACCAACAACAACTGGCTGTAACGCGCCAAGTGATGCAGTTGACCCAGCACCGGCTTGCGCTGGGCCGGGAAGAACTTGAAACCCGGAACGCGTGGCGCGAACGGGTCGTGACTTAACTGGAAATGGCCGAGAAACGCCTCGTCGGCATGCAAACTAGTCATCGGAATCTTATTAACCTTTAAGCTGAGCCAGGGCGCGGTAATCCGCTCCCAGCGTGGCCTGTAGAACCTCTTTCGGATAATCGTCGGTCACTACCGCTTCGCCCATCCGGCGCAGCAGCACCAGGCGCAGACGACCGTCGATCACTTTTTTGTCGATTGCCATGTGTTGAAGAAAATCGGCTTCGGTCATTTCAGTTGGCGGCACCACCGGCAGGCCAGCGCGCTGGAACAGACGAATACCGCGATCACGCTCCTGCTCGCTGATCCAGCCGAGCCGCGCGGACATCTCCAGCGCCATCACGGTGCCAGCCGCGACCGCTTCCCCGTGCAACCAGACACCATAGCCCATGTGGGTCTCGATGGCGTGGCCGAAGGTGTGGCCGAGGTTGAGCGTGGCGCGCACCCCGGTTTCCTTCTCATCGGCACCGACCACCGCAGCCTTGGCTGCGCAAGAGCGCTCGATCGCGTAAGTCAGGGCTTTCTGATCCAGCGCCCGCAGGGCATCGACGTTGTCTTCGAGCCAGGTCAGGAACGGCTCATCGCAGATCAGACCGTACTTGATGACTTCGGCCAGACCGGCGGACAGCTCGCGCTCTGGCAGGGTTTTCAGGGACGCCGTATCGATCAGCACCACGTTCGGCTGATAGAACGCGCCGACCATGTTCTTGCCCAGCGGATGGTTGATGCCGGTCTTGCCGCCCACCGACGAATCGACCTGGGACAGCAATGTGGTGGGAATCTGGATGAAGTCGACGCCGCGCTGGTAACAGGCAGCGGCGAAACCGGCCATGTCGCCGATCACACCGCCGCCGAGGGCGATCACTGTGGTGCGGCGATCATGACGGGCGGTCAGCAGACCGTCGAAGATCAGTTGCAGGGTTTCCCAGTTCTTGAAGGCTTCGCCGTCCGGCAGCACCACGGAGATCACCGAGTACTGCGCCAGGCTGCGAGTCAGACGTTCGAGATAGAGCGGCGCAACGGTCTCGTTGGAGATGATTGCCACCTGCCGCCCATGAATATGCGGTGCCAGCAACTCGGGCTGATCCAACAAACCTTCGCCAATATGAATCGGGTAGCTGCGCTCGCCTAGATCGACCTTGAGTGTCTGCATGTGTCCCCACAGTGAAGATGGAAGCAGGCGTCCTGCCCTGAATTATTGGTTATCTGCGGCCTATAGCGGGTATGACGCCGCTCGCACGCCATCCGCCACAACCTCGGCGGGCTGTGACAGGACGCCGAGGATAGCGCATTTCGAGCGATGCTTTAACGGGGAGGCAACTGCGCCAGACGATCGAGAATATCGAGTACGACCATGCGTGGCGGCCGTTCGTCGGTTTCCACCACCAGATCGGCGATTTCCCGATAGAGCGGATCACGAATCGCCAGCAGGTCGCGCAGGGTTTTCTCCGGATTGGCAGTGCGCAGCAACGGTCGATTGCGGTCACGCGAAGTGCGGCCGACCTGCTGCTCGACGGAGGCGTGCAGATACACCACTCGCCCGCCCTCATGCAGGGCTTTGCGATTGGCATCGCGCATGACTGCACCACCGCCGGTCGCCAACACCACGCCATCGAACGCGCACAGCTCGGCGATCATCGCCTGCTCACGGTCACGAAAGCCGGGTTCGCCTTCCTTGTCGAAGATCCACGGGATATTGGCGCCCGTGCGCAGCTCAATTTCCTTGTCGGAATCTTTGAACGGCAGGCGCAGCTCTTTGGCCAGTAACCGGCCGATGGTGCTTTTACCAGCACCCATCGGTCCTACAAGAATCAAATTTCGCACAGAATCAACGACTCACAGCAATCGCCTGGTTATTCATGATACGTGGTGTGAGAAATACCAGCAGCTCGGATTTTTTCTCCGAAACCACATCACGCCGGAAAAGGCGGCCAAGATACGGCACATCGCCAAGAAATGGCACCTTATCTACGACCTTGCTTTGAGTATTTGAGAAAACACCGCCAATCACGATGGTTTCGCCGTCGTTGACCAGCACCTTGGCGTTGACCTCGTTTTTCTTGATCGGCGGCACATCCTGCACTTTGTTCAGGTAATCCGGTTCGTCCTTGGTGACCTTGACCTCCATGATGATGCGGTTGTCGGGGGTGATCTGCGGGGTGACTTCCAGTGACAGCGAGGCCTCCTTGAACGACACCGACGTCGCGCCGCTTGAGCTGGCTTCCTGATAAGGAATCTCGGTGCCTTTGAGGATTTTTGCGGTTTCCTTGTCGGAGGTGACCACTTTCGGCTGCGAGACGATTTCACCGTTGCCGGTTTTCTCCATCGCTGTCAGCTCGAGATCGAGCAAGACATTGTCAGTGATGAAGGCAATGCCGATCCCCGAGGTATTACCCACGGTCCCCATGTCGACGAACGGCGAGTTGGTGCTGGTGCTGCCTGGTGTGCCGATGGTGGTCGATGAGCCATTACTGACGCCCGAAGTGTTCCAGTTACCCTTGTTCTGGATCGACCCGCCCCAGCGTACGCCCAGGCTTTTGTCGTAATCGACGTTAGCCTCGACGATCCGCGCCTCGATCATCACCTGACGCACCGGAATATCCAGCTGCGCCACGATCCGCCGCAGTTCGTCGAGACGATCCTGAGTCTGGTAGGCAATGATGTTGTTGGTTCGCTCATCGACGGTAATCGAACCGCGCTCATCGATTTTAGCCTCGGCACTGGTCACCGACTGGAACAGCTTGGCGATGTCCGCCGCCTTCGCGTAGTTCACTTGCAGCAGTTCACGGCGCAACGGCGCCAGCTCGGCAATCTGCTTCTGCGACTCCAGTTCCTGGCGCTCGCGGGCAGCGATTTCATCGGCGGGAGCCACCAGCAGCACGTTGCCGATCTTGCGTTTATCCAGACCTTTGGTTTTCAGCACCAGATCCAGCGCCTGATCCCACGGCACGTTTTGCAGGCGCAAAGTGATGCCACCCTGCACCGTGTCGCTGGCGACAAGGTTGAGGTTGGTGAAGTCGGCGATCAGTTGCAGCACCGAGCGCACATCAATGTCCTGGAAATTCAGCGAAAGCTTTTCGCCGACGTAAGCCTGACGATCGGCGTTGCGCTTTTGCAGGTCATCGACCGTCATAGGGCGGACGCTGACGGTCAGTTTGTTGTCGGTCTGGAAGGTCGAGTACTCGTAAGTACCACTGGGTTCAACGGTAATAACCGTGCGATCAGCGGTCACTCCGGCATTGACGAACTGCACCGGGGTGGCGAAATCCTTGACGTCAAGGCGCACCCGCAGCTTGTCCGGCAACTGCGTGCGGGCAAAGCTGAGGATGATCTTGCCGTCATGCTCCTGGATATCCGGGGCAATGGTCGGGTCGGACAGGTCGATGACGACATTGCCTTCACCTGCCGTACCGCGCTGGAAGTCCACACCGCGAATCGCCCGGTTTTTCGGCACAAAGGCCTTGGCGGGCGCAACCGCTTTAGCAGTAGCACGAGGTGCAACGGCAGCAGGACGCGGCGCCGCTGCCGGTGCGCCCTGACCGACCACCACGAACAGGTTATTGCCTTCGACCCGCGTGTTGTAAGGCGCCAGTTGCGTGAGGCTGACGATCAACCGAGTCCGATCCTTGGCCTCGACCACCGTGGCCGTGCGCGCATTGCCACTGCCCAGATCAAGATTCTTGCTGGCCAACTGACTGGCGACACCGGGCAGATCCAGGGCGATCCGCGCCGGCGATTCAGTGGTGTAGCCCTTGGGTTGCGGCGGCGGGCCGTCGAACGACAACTTCAGCTCGACGCGATCACCCGGCAACGCTGCCACATCCAGCGTCTTCAGATTGGCCGCGAGTACCATCGGCGACATCAGCGCTATCCATAGCGAAAAACCGAGGGTGGAGAAAATCCTGTTCATTGTTCGACTTCCACTATGAGTGCTCTTTCAAAGGAATGGTGCGCGGACGCTCCAGCCAGGCGCCTTCGCCGTCGGGAACGATTTCGACCACATCGACCTGGGTGGCACTGATGGCGACGATACGTCCGTCGTTGCGCCCCAGGTAATCGCCGACTTTCAACCGATGCACGCCGCCAGCACCGCGCAGCAGCGCGAAGGAGCCGGAAGCATTGGCAATCGTGCCGACCATCTCGAACTGCTCGATGTTGAAACCTTCGAGGTATTGCTTGACCCGGTTGGGGTCGGGTTTGACGTTGCGTGACCCGTGTTTCTGCCCGGCCAGATCAACGCGCACCTGTCGCGAGAACGGACTGCGCAGGTTGGCCGCGCTGTAAGTGAATGTTGGGTAAGACCGGAATGTCGGGGTTGGTTCAATCTTGCCTGCCGGGCGCAGGCGCACTTCATTCAGGTAGGCGTCGAGGTCACTGAAGTCATCGCTGCCACCACAACCGTTCAACGCAAGCAGCGTCATCGACAACGCGATACAACGAATCGGGCTCATTTCTGCAGCCCCTTGTCGTTGTACCGGTAGGTCTTGGCAAGGATGCTCATGCGTAACTTCGGCCCGCCTTCTTTATCTGCAGGCGCCAGTTCGAAGTCATGCAGGGTAACGATGCGCGGCAGGCCGGCCACGCCGCTGACGAAGGTCGCGAGGTCGTGATAGGCGCCGGTGACGGTGATCTGAATCGGCAGCTCTATGTAGAACTGCTGAGTGACCTCCGGCAGCAGTTTGATCTCTTCAAACTCCAGACCACTGCCCAGGCCAGTGCGGGTGATGTCCTCGAGCAAACCCGGCACTTCGGTGTCACTGGGCAATTGCCGCAACAACACGCCGAAGGTGTTTTCCATCTCCTTCATTTGCTGGGTGTACAACTCAAGATTGGCTGACAGGCGAGCCTTGCTGGCGAACTGCTCCTTGAGCGCGGCCTCTTCCTCGCGCTTGGCCTCCAGCTGGTTCTCCATATCACTGATGAAAAAGTTATAGCCAAACGCCAATACCAGCACCATCAACAGCGCCCCGGCGATGGCTTTCACTGCCGCCGGCCACGAGCCGATGTTGCTCGTATCGAGGTCGTTGAAATCGATATCGCGCAGACTTTCCAGCCATTCGGACGGCTTCATTGCTCGTCCTCCAAGGTCTTGGGCTGGGTCTGCCGAACGGTCAGTTCAAAGGTGTTGGCCTCATCCACCTGGCCTGCGGTCGTCGCTTTCACCTCATTGAGGCTCGGCGCGTCGAACCAGTCGGAGGCATCCAGATTACGCATCAGCTCGGAGACCCGGTTGTTCGATTCTGCAGCACCGCTGATCGACAGAGTCTTGCCAACCATCTTCACGTCGGTGAAATACACCCCGTCCGGCAGCGAACGTGCCAGTTGATCGAAGATCCGCCCGCTGATCTGCCGGTTGCCCTGCAAGTCCTGGATGATGCGCATGCGTTCGACCAGTTGCTGACGGCGCGCCTTGAGATCGCTGATCTGTCTGATCCGTTCGTCGACCACGGCGATCTGCTTGCCGATGTAGTCGTTGCGCGCCACTTGCCGCTCAATGGCCGCACTGATGACCTGATCGGCAATCAGCACCGCACCGACCGAGCCGACGACAACACCGATCAAGGCCAGCAGGAAGTGTTTGCGCCGTTCTTCACGGCGCTCTTCGCGCCAGGGCAGGAGGTTGATCCGCGCCATCAGTCGAAACTCCTGAGCGCGAGCCCGCAGGCGATCATCAGGGCCGGCGCGTCACTGGCCAGCGCCCCGGCGTTGACCTTGCTGCTCAAGGCCATGTTGGCAAACGGGTTGGCCACTTGCGTTGGCGTGTTCAGGCGCTGCTCGATCAGCCGATCCAGCCCGGATACCGACGCCGTGCCGCCAGCCAGCAGAATGTGGTCGACCGCGTTGTATTGCCCGGAAGCGAAGAAGAACTGCAGCGAGCGCGAAACCTGCTGGACCAGCGCCTCTCGAAACGGCTGCAAGACCTCGCTGATGTAATCATCGGGCAGGCCGCCCTGTTTTTTCGCCAGCCCCGCCTGCTCGAGGGTGAGGCCATAACGCCGCTGGATCTCCTCGGTCAATTGCCGACCGCCAAACAATTGTTCGCGGGTGTAGATGATCTTGCCGTTGTGCAAGACGCTAAGGGTGGTCATGGTCGCGCCGATATCGACGACGGCGACAGTGAGCCGCTCTTGCGTGGCCGCCAGTTGCGTGGCGAGCAACCCGAAAGAGCGCTCCAGCGCATAGGCTTCGACATCAACGACCCGCGCAGTCAGCCCGGCGAGTGCCAGCGCCGCTTCACGGACTTCGACGTTTTCCTTGCGACAAGCTGCCAGCAGCACGTTGACTCGTTCAGGGTTGCGCGGCGAAACGCCCTGGACTTCGAAATCGATGGCGACTTCGTCCAGCGGATAGGGAATGTATTGGTCGGCTTCGATCTTGAGCTGGTTTTCCAGTTCGTCGTCGGTCAGCCCGGCGTCCATTTCGATGACTTTGGTGATCACGGCGGAACCGGCCACCGCGACCGCCACGCTTTTGAGCCCGGTGCGCGCCTTGACCAGCACCCGGCTCAGGGCCTGGCCGACGCCTTCAAGCTCGGCGATGTTCTTTTCGACCACGGCGTTGACCGGCAATGGCTCTACCGCGTACGCCTCGACCCGGTAGCGATCACCCTGACGGCTCAGTTCCAGCAGCTTCACTGACGTAGAGCTGATGTCGATCCCCAGTAACGTATTGGTCTTTTTATTGAAGAGTCCCAGCACTACCAATTCCCTATGACTTTCCGTGAGTTACGGACTCTGTAATACGCATTGCGTTCCTTCACCCCGTCTTGACAGAAGCGCAAATGACGCCCCCAGCAGAAAAGTGCTTATAATGCCCAGCGTTTTTTTCCGCTTTTTACTGCCTGCGCGGATGGTTCTGTGTGTAGCCGGAACCCCGTCGCCAAATTCATTCTTTGCACTGGATGTCCAAAAGCCTTGATTCGTCTGCTGAAATTTTTCGGTTGGTCCATCGTCGCCGTTTTCTGCGGACTGCTTTTAGGTCTCAGCGGCGCGTTTCTTTACCTTAGTCCGGGTTTGCCTTCTGTGGAGGCTCTGCGAAGCATTCAGTTGCAGATTCCATTGCGGGTCTACAGTAGCGACAACAAGTTGATCGCCGAATTTGGCGAAATGCGCCGCACACCGATCCGTTTCGCCGACATTCCGCCCAATTTCATTAATGCGTTACTAAGTGCTGAAGACGACAATTTCGCCAACCACTATGGCGTCGATCCGAGCAGCCTGATGCGTGCGGCGACCCAACTGGTCAAAAGCGGGCACATTCAGTCCGGCGGCAGCACGATCACCATGCAGGTGGCGAAGAACTTCTTCCTGACCAGCGAACGCAGCTTCTCGCGCAAAACCACCGAAATTCTGCTGGCCCTGCAGATCGAACGACAACTGACCAAGGACGAGATCCTTGAGCTGTACGTCAACAAGATCTATCTGGGTAACCGTGCCTATGGCATCGAGGCGGCGGCGCAGGTGTATTACGGCAAGTCGATCCGTGATGTCAGCCTGGCGCAGATGGCAATGATCGCCGGCCTGCCGAAAGCGCCGTCGCGCTTCAACCCGTTGGCCAACCCGGCGCGCAGTAAAGAGCGTCGCGACTGGATCCTCGGGCGCATGTACAAGCTCGGCAAGATCACCGAAGCGGATTACACCGCCGCGATCAACGAACCGCTGAACGCCAGCTATCACGTGCCGACCCCGGAAGTGAACGCGCCGTACATTGCCGAAATGGCCCGTGCCGAAATGGTCGGCCGTTATGGCAGCGATGCTTACACCGAAGGTTTCCGCGTCACCACCACGGTGCCGAGCAACCTGCAGGAAATGGCCAACACCGCGCTGCACGAAGGCTTGATGACCTACGACCAGCGCCATGGCTACCGCGGCCCCGAGTCGCGCCTGCCGGGCAAGACTCGCGAAGCCTGGGCCAGTGAGCTGACCAAACAACGCACCATCAGCAGCCTCGAACCGGCCATCGTCACTCAGGTCGACAAGAACGGTCTGCAAGTGCTGACCCGCACCGGCGAAGAACACGTCGCCTGGGACACCATGAAATGGGCACGACCGTTCCTCAACACCAACAGCATGGGCGCCAATCCGCGCCAGCCGTCGGATGTCGCGGCGGTCGGTGATCTGGTTCGCGTGCAGCGTCAGAAAGACAATTCGCTGAAATTCAGCCAGATTCCACAAGCGCAAGGTGCGCTGGTGTCGCTGGATCCGCAGAACGGTGCGATTCGCTCGCTGGTCGGCGGTTTCGCCTTCGAACAGAGCAACTATAACCGCGCGATGCAGGCCAAGCGTCAGCCGGGTTCGAGCTTCAAGCCGTTCGTCTACAGCGCTGCGCTGGACAGCGGCTACACCGCTGCCACGCTGGTCAACGACGCACCGATCGTGTTCGTCGACGAGTACCTGGACAAGGTCTGGCGTCCGAAGAACGACACCAACACCTTCCTCGGCCCGATCCGCTTGCGTGAAGCGCTTTACAAGTCGCGTAACCTCGTATCGATCCGCTTGCTGCAGGCGATGGGCGTGGGCAAGACCATCGACTACATCACCCGCTTCGGCTTCAACAAGCAGGACCTGCCCCCAAACCTGTCGCTGGCGCTGGGCACCGCAACGCTGACACCGATGGAGATTGCCACCGGTTGGAGTACGTTCGCCAACGGCGGCTACAAGATCACCCCGTACATCATCGACAAGATCGAAAGCCGTAACGGCGACACGCTGTTCGTCGCCAACCCGCCGACTGTGCCTCAGGGTGGTTCGGCGACGGACGGTATCGCGGCACCGAATACCGAATCCTTTACGGTCAACGCCGCACCGGTTGCGGGTGAAGCGCCAGGCAACGCAGCGGTACCGCAAGCGCCGGCCGTGGCTGAACGAATTGTCGACGGCCGCACCACGTATATCCTCAACAGCATGTTGCAGGACGTGATCAAGCTCGGCACCGGCCGTCGCGCATTGGCCATGGGCCGCAGCGATATCGCCGGTAAAACCGGTACCACCAACGAATCGAAAGATGCCTGGTTCTCTGGTTACAACGCCGATTACGTGACCACGGTCTGGACCGGTTTCGACCAGCCGGAAAGCCTCGGCCGTCGTGAGTTCGGCGGCACCGTGGCGCTGCCGATCTGGATGAACTACATGTCGGCTGCGCTCAAGGACAAGCCGCCGCACGTGCAGCCTGAGCCGGAAGGTTTGCTGAGCTTGCGTGTGGATCCGGTCAGTGGCCGTGCGGCGACGCCGAGCACGCCGGGCGCGTACTTCGAGCTATTCAAGTCCGAAGACACGCCGCCGTCGGTGAATGAACTGGGCAATGGTACGGCGCCGGGCAGCCCGTTGCCGGCGGATGAGCAGGCGCCGATCGATTTGTTCTGATCCAGCGGCATTGAAAAGCCCCGCCTTCGATTGAAGTGCGGGGCTTTTTTATGGCTGAAGATCAACAGCCCCTCACCCTAGCCCTCTCCCGGAGGGAGAGGGAACTGATTGGGGGATGCTGGTGAGGGATGCCGACCTGAACGTGCTGTGCCGAATCCATAATCGACACCACTCTTTCAGGTCGGCATATAACCCCAGACGACTCGGTTAGTCCCCTCTCCCTCCGGGAGAGGGTTAGGGTGAGGGGGCTCTTGATCTTCAGGCAATAAAAAGCCCCGACTCTCACGAGCCGGGGCTTTCGGTTGAAGCGCTACAACGACTTAGCCGTTGAACACGTCATCCACGCTTTTCAGCGGGTAGTTCTTCGGATACGGCAGGGTCGCCACACCAGTCTCGATCGCGGCCTTGGCTACAGCGTCGGAGATCAGGGTGATCAGGCGCTTGTCCATTGGCTTCGGAATGATGTACTCACGGCCGAATTCCAGCGGCGCGCCACCGTAGGCATCGCACACGTCCTGTGGAACCGGCAGCTTGGCCAGTTCACGCAGGGCGTTGGCAGCAGCCACTTTCATTTCTTCGTTGATGCGCTTGGCGCGAACGTCCAGGGCACCACGGAAGATGAACGGGAAGCCCAGTACGTTGTTGACCTGGTTCGGGTAGTCCGAACGGCCGGTCGCCATGATCACGTCGCTACGGGTGGCGTGCGCCAGTTCCGGGGAGATTTCCGGATCCGGGTTCGAGCAAGCGAACACGATCGGGTTGGCCGCCATCGACAGCAGGCCTTCAGCGCTCAGCAGGTTCGGACCGGACAGACCGACGAACACGTCAGCGCCTGCCAGTGCGTCAGCCAGGCTGCGCTTGTCGGTGGCGTGAGCGAATACTGCTTTGTACTGGTTCAGGTCGTCACGGCCGGAGTGGATCACGCCGGTACGGTCAACCATGAAGATGTTTTCGATGCGTGCGCCCATGCTCACCAGCAGTTTCATGCAGGAGATGGCGGCAGCGCCGGCGCCCAGGCAGACGATCTTGGCGTCTGGCAGGGTTTTGCCGGCGATTTCCAGGGCGTTGATCATGCCCGCAGCGGTCACGATCGCGGTGCCGTGCTGGTCATCGTGGAATACCGGAATGTCGCACTGCTCGATCAGAGCACGTTCGATCTCAAAGCACTCTGGCGCCTTGATGTCTTCCAGGTTGATGCCACCGAAGGTGATGGAGATGCGTTTTACCGTGTCGATGAAGGCTTGCGGGCTTTCGGAGTCGACTTCGATGTCGAAAACGTCGATGCCGGCGAAGCGCTTGAACAGTACGCCTTTACCTTCCATCACTGGCTTGGAAGCCAATGGGCCGAGGTTGCCCAGACCGAGAATCGCGGTGCCATCGGAAATGACTGCAACCAGGTTGCCCTTGCCGGTGTATTTGTAGGCCAGTTCGGGATCGCGGGCGATCTCACGCACTGGTTCAGCTACGCCGGGGCTGTACGCCAGCGACAAGTCGCGAGCGGTAGCAGTGGCCTTGGTGAGCTCGACACTCAGCTTCCCTGGACGAGGATTGGCATGATATTCGAGAGCGGCAGTTTTCAGATCAGACATTTTGGCATTCCGCTTTTTACTGTTGGACAGACTGGTCAGCGAGGATACGCGCCTCGCAAAGTCCCCACAAGACTGAGCGGTCACCCCTGTCAAGCGCCCTGCCCTACGACTTTGGGCCAAGAGCCACGGCGCACAAGGGCTAGACTGTTCACAATCGACATAAAAAATGTCTACAATTTTTTCTTCAGCGCGGCGTTTGCAACATCGATGGATCGGTCAGCGGAAGTAGCCAACGCGACTGACCGGATTGCAATCCGCCGCGCCGCGAGCGATCAACGATCCAGCCGCGAGCCTCGATCTGCTTGCCTTTCAGCGCCTGCAACCGGGTATTGTCGAATTGTCCGACCAGATTGGGTGCAACGCGCAATACAAGCGCGTCCTGCAACTCGATCCAGATTCCCCCGCGATTGCGCTGAACCTTGCTCACACGCCCACTGACCACAGCAAAACCCGAGCGCTGGATCTGCTCCGCTTTCAGTACAGGAGACTGCCGCCAGAGGCCCAGCCCGGCCTTTCGCGCACTGCGTTCGGCGGCTTGCTGACAGGTAACAAGATCGACATTCGGCGCAACGGCGACCTGGAAACCGAGGCCATCGGCGAGCATCTGCGCTTCGAGATTGGCGCCGCTGGCGCTGTAAATATGCGCAAGCGTACGCCCGTAATGGTCTTTGGCTTGCTTGCCGGGGCGCAAACCGACACGTCCGCCGCTGGCATCGACCAGCGCTTGCAGGCGTTTGCGTGCCGCCACCGCGAAGGGTTCATCGCCGCGGCCCTGTTTGCCCAGCTCAGGCGTGTTGAGGCCGATCATCCGCACGCTGCGACCGTCGCTCAGGCGCAGCGTGTCACCATCGACCACGCGCTGCACCGTGACGCTGGTCAGCTGCGCAGGCGTCGGACAGAAAGCGTGCGCGCCGGACAGCCAAAACGCGGACACAAAAAAGGCGCCCGCAAGGGACGCCTTTTTCAGCAATGAGGAAAAGCCCACCGGGCCCTTCAACCTTACTCTGCAGCAGCAGGTTTCTTGCCGAAAGCACCGAAACGGTCTGCGAACTTCTGAACGCGACCACCGGTGTCCAGAGTCTTCTGCTTACCGGTGTAGAACGGGTGGCATTCGTTGCACACGTCGATTGGCAGAGCTTTGCCGAAAGTCGAACGGGTTTCGAACTTGTTGCCACAGCTGCAGGTAACAGCGATGACTGGGTAATTCGGGTGGATATCAGCTTTCATGGTGTCTTCCTCAGCTAGCGTGCCGCCATCCAACACTATTGTTGAATACCGCACGTAATTAGGCCGCGGATTCTACCAGACCTTTTCAAACACGCAAGCTGTCACCGAGACCGACCGTCTGCTAGGCTCCCGGCCCATTGCGCTGTCCCTGTGGGAGCGAGCCTGCTCGCGAAGACGATCTATCAGCCAGCATATTAGCCGCCTGACACACCGCTTTCGCGAGCAGGCTCGCTCCCACAGGTTATGTACGCAGTCCTTTTAATCGCCTGTTGATAGAGATCCCCCCGCGTGCCCGACGCCATCTTGCGCCTCGCCTTGCCTTCGCCCTTGCGCCGCCTGTTCGACTATCGGGCGCCGGCCGGCGTGCTGCGCGAACAATTGCAGCCGGGCATGCGCCTGCGGGTGCCGTTCGGCCGGCGCGAGATGATTGGCATTCTGGTCGAGGTCACGGACACCAGCGAAGTGCCGGTGGAGAAACTCAAACCGGCGCTGGCCCTGCTCGATGCCACGCCGCCGCTGCCACCGGCACTCTTCAAGTTGTGCCTGTGGACCTCGCAGTATTATCAGCACAGCCTAGGTGACACCCTGAACTGGGCACTGCCAGTCCTGCTGCGTCAGGGTGAGCTGGCCGAAGCCCGCCAGGAGCGTTTCTGGTCGATCACCCCCGGCGCCAGCCTTGATGATCCGCGCGTTGCCCGCGCGCCGCGTCAGCGTGAAGCACTGGCGACGCTGGCCCAGCACCCACACGGCGTCGCCCATCAGTTGCTGAGCAAACTGATGCTGAGCAAGGACAGCCTCGATCTGTTGCTGGCGAAAAATCTGGTGCAAGTGGAAATACGCCGCCATGCCCCGGGCGCGCGTCACGAACACTGGCTCGCTCAGCCGGAATTGCCGCTCAACGCCGAACAGCGCGCTGCCTATGAGGCGATCCGCGCCGGTTTCGACAGTTATCACGCGTTCCTGCTGGCCGGGGTTACCGGCAGCGGCAAGACCGAAGTCTATTTGCAACTGATCCGCGAAACCCTCGAAGCCGGCAAGCAGGCGCTGGTGCTGATCCCGGAGATCAACCTCGGCCCGCAGACCCTGGCGCGCTTCGAGCAGCGTTTCAACGCGCGGATCGCCCTGCTGCACTCGGCAGTCAATGACCGCGAGCGCCTCGACGCCTGGCTCGCCGCCCGGGATGGCGAGGCCGACATTATTATCGGTACCCGATCGGCGCTGTTTACGCCGATGAAGAATCCCGGGCTGATCATCATCGACGAAGAGCACGACGGCTCTTATAAACAGCAGGAAGGTTTGCGCTACCACGCCCGCGATCTGGCGCTGGTACGTGCCCGCCAGGAAAACATCCCGATCGTGCTGGGTTCAGCCACCCCATCGCTGGAAAGTCTGCACAACGCCTACACCGGCCGTTACGGTCTCCTACGCCTGAATGAACGTGCCGGCGGCGCCAAGCAACCACGCTTCCTGCGCCTGGATGTAAAAAGCCGCCCACTGGACAGCGGTATTTCCGGGCCGATGCAGCAAGCTATCGGTCAGACACTGGCAAACGGGCAACAGGTTTTGGTGTTCCTCAACCGTCGCGGTTTTGCACCGACGTTGCTGTGCCACGATTGCGGCTGGATGTCCGAGTGTTCGCGCTGCGATGCGCGGATGACCGTGCACCAGCGCTACGGCGAATTACGTTGCCACCATTGTGGCTATGTCGAGCGCACGCCGCGCCAGTGCCCGAAGTGCAACAAGGTTGATTTGCGGCCCGTGGGCGCCGGCACCGAGCGCGCCGAAGAACGCCTGGCGATTCTTTTTCCGGACTATCCGGTGCTGCGCGTTGACCGCGACAGCACATCGCGCAAGGACGCGATGAATCAATTGTTCGCGACGATTCAGAAGGGGCAGCCGTGCATTCTGGTCGGCACGCAAATGTTGGCGAAAGGGCACCACTTTCCACGAGTGACGCTGGTGTCGATCCTCGATGCCGACGGCGGTTTGTTCTCCGGCGACTTCCGCGCCAGCGAGCGCATGGCGCAGCTGATCGTGCAGGTGGCCGGGCGTGCCGGGCGAGCAGAAGAACCGGGCAAGGTGATCATTCAGACGCACCTCGCCGACCATCCATTATTGGTGCAGCTCACCGAACAGGGCTATTTCGCCTTTGCCGAACAGGCCTTGAGCGAGCGCCGGGCTGCCGGGTTGCCGCCGTTTGCGCATCTGGCATTGTTGCGTGCCGAAGCGCACAAGCCGGGGCAAGCAGAAGGCTTTCTCGATGAGGCGTGCAGCGAAGCCGAGCGCTTGCTGGCTGAGCAGAATCTGAGCGGGATCGAATTGCTCGGGCCAGTGCCTGCGCCGATGGAGCGCCGTGCTGGCCGTTATCGCGCGCAGTTGTTGTTGCAGGCGACGGCGCGGGCGCCGCTGCATCGGTTGCTGGCGAGTTGGTTGCTGGTGCTGGAGCAGATGCCGAGTGGGCGCGCGGTGCGCTGGTCGCTGGATGTCGATCCCGTCGATTTGTATTGAAATTCAAAAGATCGCAGCCTTCGGCAGCTCCTACAGGAAAATGCGTATCACCGTGTAGGAACTGCCGAAGGCTGCGATCTTTTGATCTGAATGTCACCACATATCCATAAGCTGCCTGCTAAGGTTGGCAAGCCCGTCTTCGCAACGGATAATGCCCAGTTTTTCCACCCGCGCATCGATGCGCCCGCCGCGCTTGCGGTCGAAAGAGAAGACCATGAAAGACACCATTCGCCAGCTGATCCAACAAGCCCTCACCCAACTCGTCAACGAAGGTGTGTTGCCTGAAGGCCTGTCGCCGGCGATTCAGGTGGAGAACGCCCGGGACAAGACCCACGGTGATTTCGCCAGCAACATTGCCATGATGCTGGCCAAGCCTGCGGGCATGAAACCGCGCGATCTGGCGGAAAAAATCATCGCCGCACTGCCGGCTGACGAGAACGTCACCAAAGCCGAAATCGCTGGCCCGGGCTTCATCAACTTCTTCCAGAACACCCAGGCTTTGGCCTCGCGTCTCGACGCTGCCTTGGCTGATGCCCATGTTGGCGTACGCAAGGCCGGCCCTGCGCAGCGCACCGTGGTCGACCTGTCGGCACCGAACCTGGCGAAAGAAATGCACGTCGGCCATTTGCGCTCGACGATCATCGGCGACGGCGTGGCCCGCGTCCTTGAGTTCCTTGGCGACGAAGTGATCCGTCAGAACCACGTCGGCGACTGGGGCACCCAGTTCGGCATGCTGATGGCGTATCTGCAGGAAAACCCGATCACCAGCGACGAGCTGTCGGATCTGGAAAACTTCTACCGCGCCGCCAAACAACGTTTCGATGAATCCGAAGAATTCGCCGACCGCGCCCGTGGCCTGGTGGTCAAGCTGCAGGCCGGTGATGCCGAGTGCCTGGCGCTGTGGACCAAGTTCAAGGACATCTCGCTGTCGCACTGCCAGAAGATCTACGAACTGCTCAACGTCAAACTGACCATGGCCGACGTGATGGGCGAAAGCGCCTACAACGACGACCTGATCAACGTGGTCAACGATCTGAAAGCCGCAGGCATGCTGGTCGAGAGCAACGGCGCCCAATGCGTGTTCCTCGACGAGTTCAAGAACGCCGACGGCGACCCGCTGCCGGTGATCATCGTCAAGGCTGATGGCGGTTACCTGTACGCCACCACTGACCTGGCAGCCGTGCGCTATCGCAGCGGCAAACTGAAAGCCGATCGCGCGCTGTACTTTGTCGATCAGCGTCAGGCCCTGCACTTCCAGCAAGTGTTTGCCGTGGCGCGCAAGGCCGGTTTCGTCACCCATCCGATGGAAATGGAGCACATGGGCTTCGGCACCATGAACGGCGCCGACGGCCGTCCGTTCAAGACCCGTGACGGCGGCACCGTGAAGCTGATCGATCTGCTGACCGAAGCGCAGGAACGCGCCTACAGCCTGGTGAAAGAGAAGAACCCGGAGCTGGCCGAAGACGAACTACGCAACATCGCCAAAGTCGTCGGCATCGGCGCGGTGAAATACGCCGACCTGTCGAAGCACCGCACCAGCGACTACAGCTTCAACTTCGACCTGATGCTGAATTTCGAAGGCAACACTGCGCCTTACCTGCTGTACGCCTACACCCGCGTCGCCGGTGTGTTCCGCAAACTCGGCAAGGACTTCAGCGAAGTCGATGGCCAGATAGTATTGGAAGCGGCGCACGAACAAGAGCTGGCGGCAAAACTGGCGCAGTTCGGTGAAGTGCTGAATAACGTGTCCGACAAAGGCACGCCGCACATTCTCTGTACTTATCTGTACGACGTTGCCGGTCTGTTCTCCAGCTTCTATGAGAACTGCCCGATCCTCGCCGCCGACACCCCGGCCCAGATGCAGAGCCGTCTGCGTCTGGCCGCGCTGACCGGTCGCACCCTCAAGCAAGGCCTGGAGCTGTTGGGTCTGGAAACTCTGGAGCGTATGTAAGTTGGCTGCCAAGAAAAAACCTGCACCCAAACGTGGCGCCAGCCGTTACCAAGCTCCTGCGAAGCAACCGATTCCGGGCTGGCTGTGGATGGCCATCGGCCTGACAGTCGGCGCGTTCATCGTGTTCCTGATGAAGCTGGAGCCGGGCAAGGGCAGCGACACGGTCAAGCGTGAGAAGGTCGAGCAGGCACAACAGCAGAAAGCGTCGAAGATTGCCGAGGCCAACAAGACCCCGCCGAGCCCGACGCAACCGGTCAAGCCGAAGTACGACTTCTACACCCTGCTGCCGGAATCGGAGGTGATCGTGCCGCCGGACGCCGTGCCGGAGAAGACCTTGCCGACGCCACAAGTGCCGGCCATCCCGACCACGCCGGTGACCCCGGCGGAAGCGGCGAAGATCGACACCGCGCGCGCGCAGGCAGCCCTGGCCGGGATTACCCCACCGCCAGCGCCACCAGTGAGCAAAGCGGCGCCGGTGACCAAGTTCTTCCTGCAGGCCGGCTCGTTCCGCAAGGAAACCGATGCCGACAAGGTCCGCGCGCAGATCATTCTGCTCGGTCAGGCGGTGGCGGTTGAGTCCGGCACAGTGAAGGATGAAACCTGGTACCGCGTACTGGTCGGCCCGTTCAGCAACCGCGAACAACTGACCACCGCGCAGAAACAACTGGCCGGCGCCGGCTTCAGCAACCTGTTGTTACAACAACGCCAGAGCCGCTGATTCCACCAGTAGTACCGCGTCATCGTTCATTCGCGAGCAGGCTCGCTCCCACAGGAATAACGCAGTCCCTGTGGGAGCGAGCCTGCTCGCGAAGGCGTCTTATCAAGCACTAGATCCCCCCGATCAAACACCCGCCGTTCGTCCCTGCGCACCCTCCCCGGTTGAAATCCTCTCCAGCACCCCCATATGAATGGGCATAAGGCACTTTCGCCCCGCTGTGTGGAGACTCTTCCCTTGACCACCATCGTTTCAGTCCGCCGTCACGGCAAAGTCGTCATGGGCGGCGACGGCCAGGTTTCTCTCGGCAATACCGTGATGAAAGGCAACGCGAAAAAAGTCCGTCGCCTGTACCACGGCCAGGTCATCGCCGGTTTTGCCGGTGCCACCGCCGACGCCTTTACCCTCTTCGAACGTTTCGAAGGCCAGCTTGAAAAACATCAGGGCCACCTGGTGCGCGCCGCTGTCGAACTCGCCAAAGAATGGCGCACCGACCGCTCCCTGAGCCGCCTCGAAGCCATGCTCGCGGTTGCCAACAAAGACGCCTCGCTGATCATCACCGGCAACGGTGACGTGGTCGAACCCGAAGACGGCCTGATCGCCATGGGTTCCGGTGGCGCCTATGCGCAAGCCGCCGCCAGCGCGCTGTTGAAAAAGACCGACCTGTCGGCCCGTGAAATCGTCGAGACCGCCCTCGGTATCGCTGGCGACATCTGTGTATTCACCAACCACACTCAGACCATTGAGGAGCAGGATCTCGCTGAATAAGCCTGACGCGGCCCTGTGCCACGGCTTGTTTCTGCTTGAGGACCGTCAACTACTATGTCCATGACTCCCCGCGAAATCGTCCACGAACTCAACCGCCACATCATCGGCCAGGACGATGCCAAGCGCGCCGTCGCGATTGCCCTGCGCAACCGCTGGCGCCGCATGCAGCTGCCTGAAGAGCTGCGCGTTGAAGTGACCCCGAAGAACATCCTGATGATCGGCCCGACCGGTGTCGGTAAAACCGAAATCGCCCGTCGTCTGGCGAAACTGGCCAACGCGCCGTTCATCAAGGTCGAAGCGACCAAGTTCACCGAAGTCGGCTACGTTGGCCGCGACGTCGAGTCGATCATCCGTGATCTGGCCGACGCTGCGATCAAGATGCTCCGCGAGCAGGAAATGACCCGCGTTCGCCATCGCGCTGAAGATGCTGCCGAGGATCGTATCCTCGACGCACTGCTGCCGCCGGCGCGCATGGGCTTCAGCAATGAAGAAGCGCCGAGCAGCGATTCCAACACTCGTCAGCTGTTCCGCAAGCGCCTGCGCGAAGGTCAGCTGGACGACAAGGAAATCGAGATCGAAGTCGCCGAAGTTGCCGGCATCGAAATCGCCACGCCGCCTGGCATGGAAGAGATGACCAACCAGTTGCAGTCGCTGTTCGCCAACATGGGCAAGGGCAAGAAGAAGGCGCGCAAGCTCAAGGTCAAAGAAGCGCTGAAACTGGTGCGCGACGAAGAAGCCGGGCGTCTGGTCAATGAAGAAGAGCTGAAGGCCAAAGCGCTGGAAGCGGTTGAGCAGCACGGCATCGTGTTCATCGACGAGA
Source organism: Pseudomonas sp. R84 (assembly GCF_009834515.1). NCBI lineage: Bacteria > Pseudomonadati > Pseudomonadota > Gammaproteobacteria > Pseudomonadales > Pseudomonadaceae > Pseudomonas > Pseudomonas sp. R84. The sequence continues at coordinate 487,164 of NZ_CP019426.1, read as the reverse complement.
TCGACAAAGTCGCCAAACGTGGCAATGTCGGCGGCGCCGATGTCTCCCGTGAAGGCGTACAGCGCGACCTGCTACCGCTGATCGAAGGCTGCACCGTCAACACCAAACTGGGCATGGTCAAGACTGACCACATCCTGTTCATCGCGTCCGGTGCGTTCCACCTGAGCAAGCCGAGCGATCTGGTGCCTGAGCTGCAAGGTCGCCTGCCGATCCGCGTCGAACTCAAAGCCCTGAGCCCGTCGGACTTCGAGCGCATCCTCAGCGAACCGCACGCTTCGCTCACCGAGCAATACTGCGCGCTGCTGAAAACCGAAGGCCTGAACATCCAGTTCCAGCCGGAAGGCATCAAGCGTCTGGCGGAGATCGCCTGGCAGGTCAACGAGAAGACCGAGAACATCGGTGCCCGTCGTCTGCACACGCTGCTTGAGCGTTTGCTCGAAGAGGTGTCGTTCAGTGCCGGCGATCTGGCCAGCACCCACGATGAGAAGCCGATTCTGATCGACGCCGAATACGTCAACAGCCACCTCGGCGAATTGGCGAAGAACGAAGACCTGTCCCGTTATATTCTGTAAAGCGGCAAGCTCCGAGCTACAAGCGGCAAGCTGAGTTAAGCTTGCAGCTTGTTGCTTGCAGCTCAAGGCTGTTTTTATGATTCCTACCGACATCAAACTGCACAAAGCCTCGAAAACCCTGACGCTCACCTACGCGTCCGGCGAGGAATACACCCTGCCCGCCGAATTCCTGCGCGTGCATTCGCCCTCCGCCGAGGTCCAGGGCCACGGCAAACCGATCCTGCAATTCGGCAAGATCAACGTCGGTCTGAGCAAGCTGCAACCGGCCGGTCACTACGCACTGAAACTGACCTTCGACGACGGTCACGACAGCGGCTTGTTCACCTGGGATTATCTCTACGAGCTGGGGCGACGTTATGACGCACTCTGGGCCGATTATCTGGCCGAGCTCAAAGCCGCCGGAAAAACCCGCGACCCGAACGAGTCGATCGTCAAGCTGATGCTCTAGCCCGAGCCTTGCGCTCATTAGAGGGCATTTTCTAAATTCATCTGTTTGAATGCTCCGCTGTGTGGCCGAGGATCGGCCCGCTTGCGAAAAAAATTAAACTCGGGTAACCAATGGAGCTGGCAAGTTCCCTGCAGTGCTCTACGACTGTAAAGCAGCTATGCAGAATTAACGGTCACCCGAGCAGTAGTACCTGGCATTGGCTGTGGAACTGCACAGAAAACCGGGTACTCGTCTCAGGACAATGGAGCGTCGTAGATGAGTAACAAGAATAACGATGACCTGAAGTACCAAGCCTCGGAAAACACCCTGGGGCTTAATCCCGTCGTTGGGCTACGCGGAAAGGATCTGCTGGCCTCTGCTCGTATGGTGCTGAAACAGGCCATCAGACAACCGATCCATAGCGTCAAGCACGTCACCCATTTCGGCCTCGAACTGAAGAACGTGTTGTTTGGAAAATCCGAACTGCAACCGGCTGGCGATGACCGTCGCTTCGCTGATCCTGCGTGGAGCCAGAACCCGCTCTACAAACGTTATCTGCAAACTTACCTGGCGTGGCGCAAGGAACTCCATGCCTGGATCGATGACAGCAGCCTGTCACCCAAAGACATTGCCCGCGGCCACTTTGTCATCAACCTGATGACCGAAGCCATGGCCCCGACCAACACCGCCGCCAACCCGGCCGCCGTGAAACGCTTCTTCGAAACCGGCGGCAAAAGCCTGCTCGACGGTCTCTCGCATCTGGCCAAGGATCTGGTGCACAACGGCGGCATGCCGAGCCAGGTCAACATGGGCGCGTTTGAAGTCGGCAAGAGCCTCGGCGTCACCGAAGGCGCGGTGGTGTTTCGCAACGACGTGCTGGAGCTGATCCAGTACAAGCCGATCACCGAGCAAGTCCACGAGCGCCCTTTGCTGGTGGTGCCGCCGCAGATCAACAAGTTCTACGTATTCGATTTGAGCCCGGACAAGAGTCTGGCGCGCTTCTGCCTGCGCAATAACGTGCAGACGTTTATCGTCAGCTGGCGCAACCCGACCAAAGCACAGCGCGAGTGGGGCCTGTCGACCTATATCGACGCGCTGAAAGAAGCCGTCGACGTGGTCACCGCGATTACCGGCAGCAAAGACGTGAACATGCTCGGCGCCTGCTCCGGCGGCATCACCTGCACCGCCCTGCTCGGCCATTACGCGGCGATCGGCGAGAAGAAGGTCAATGCCCTCACGCTGCTGGTCAGCGTGCTCGACACGACGCTGGACAGCGACGTCGCCCTGTTCGTCGACGAGCAGACTCTGGAGACCGCCAAGCGCCATTCGTACCAGGCCGGCGTGCTCGAAGGCAAAGACATGGCCAAGGTCTTCGCCTGGATGCGTCCCAACGACCTTATCTGGAACTACTGGGTCAACAACTACCTGCTCGGCAATGAGCCGCCGGTGTTCGACATCCTGTTCTGGAACAACGACACCACCCGGTTGCCCGCTGCGTTCCACGGCGACCTGATCGAGATGTTCAAAAACAACCCACTGATCCGCCCGAATGCACTGGAAGTGTGCGGCACGCCGATCGACCTCAAGCAGGTCACGGCCGATATCTTCTCGCTGGCCGGCACCAACGACCACATCACGCCGTGGAAGTCCTGCTACAAGTCGGCGCAGTTGTTCGGCGGCAAAGTGGAATTCGTGCTGTCGAGCAGTGGGCATATCCAGAGCATCCTGAACCCGCCGGGCAATCCGAAATCGCGCTACATGACCAGCGAAGAAGTGGCTGCCAATGCCGATGAATGGCAAGAGAACTCGACCAAGCACACCGACTCCTGGTGGCTGTACTGGCAGACGTGGCAGGCCGAGCGCTCGGGCAACCTGAAAAAGGCCCCGCTGAAACTGGGCAATAAAGCGTATCCGGCGGGTGAAGCCTCGCCGGGCACTTACGTTCACGAGCGGTAACTGACACACCCGGCCCAATGTAGGAGCTGCCGCAGGCTGCGATCTTTTGATTCTGTTTTTAAAATCAAGATCAACAGATCGCAGCCTTCGGCAGCTCCTACACAGGGGGCGGGGTGTACTTGAAATCCACAGGGCCTGACGCATGCCGCAACCGTTCATATTCCGTACCGTCGATCTGGATGGCCAGACCCTCCGCACGGCGGTACGCCCCGGCAAGCCTCACTTGACGCCCTTGCTGATTTTCAACGGCATCGGCGCCAACCTGGAGCTGGTGTTTCCGTTTGTCGCGGCACTGGATCCAGATCTGGAAGTGATCGCCTTCGACGTGCCCGGTGTCGGCGGTTCCTCGACGCCGAACCGGCCGTATCGCTTTCCCGGTCTGGCCAAGCTGACCTCGCGCATGCTCGATTACCTCGACTACGGTCAGGTCAACGTCATTGGCGTGTCGTGGGGCGGCGCGCTCGCGCAGCAGTTCGCCTACGACTACCCCGAGCGCTGCAAGAAACTGGTGCTGGCGGCGACCGCTGCCGGTGCGGTGATGGTGCCGGGCAAACCGAAAGTGCTGTGGATGATGGCCAGTCCCCGGCGCTACATCCAGCCGTCCCATGTGATCCGCATCGCCCCGCTGATCTACGGCGGCTCGTTCCGTCGCGACCCGACGCTCGCGGCCAGCCACGCCGCGAAAGTGCGTTCGGCGGGCAAGCTCGGTTACTACTGGCAACTGTTCGCCGGCTTGGGCTGGACCAGCATTCACTGGCTGCACAAGATCCATCAGCCGACGCTGGTGCTGGCCGGCGATGACGATCCGCTGATCCCGCTGATCAACATGCGCATGCTCGCCTGGCGCATTCCCAACGCCCAACTGCACATCATCGACGACGGTCATCTGTTCCTGATTACCCGCGCCGAAGCGGTGGCGCCGATCATCATGAAATTCCTCCAGGAGGAACGTCAGCGCGCGGTGATGCATCCGCATCCGACACCGCTCGGCGGTTAAACCCGGCGGCAGGCTTTATGCAGGCCTTTGGCAAAGAGTGCGCGGCAGGACGCCGCGCAGGCAACAACCCGCAACAGCGTCTATGGTGTTCTGGTTCGGTGAGTTTGTTTTTGGCCTGAAGACGAAGGAGTGTTGAGTCATGCGCGACAAACCAGCGACGGGCGTAGTGCCCAGCCCCGCCGTGTTCATCAACGCACAAAGTGCGATCACCGGCCTGCGTGGGCGGGATTTGATTTCGACCTTGCGCAATGTGGCAGCCCATGGCCTGCGTAACCCGATCCACAGTGCGAAGCATGCCTTGAAACTCGGCGGCCAATTGGGCCGCGTGCTGCTCGGCGAAACTCTGCACCCGACCAATCCGAACGACAGCCGCTTCGCCGATCCGGCGTGGAGCCTCAACCCGTTTTACCGGCGTAGCCTGCAGGCCTATCTGGCCTGGCAGAAGCAGGTCAAAAGCTGGATCGATGAAAGCAACATGAGCCCGGACGATCGCGCTCGTGCGCACTTCGCCTTCACCCTGCTCAACGACGCCGTGGCGCCGTCGAACACCCTGCTCAATCCACTGGCGGTCAAGGAGCTGTTCAACTCCGGTGGGCACAGCCTGGTGCGCGGTCTCAGTCATTTGTTCGATGACCTGCTGCACAACGACGGCTTGCCACGTCAGGTGACCAAACAGGCTTTCGAGGTCGGCAAAACCGTCGCCACCACCACCGGCTCGGTGGTGTTTCGCAACGAGATGCTGGAACTGATCCAGTACAAACCGATGAGCGAAAAGCAGTACGCCAAGCCGCTGCTGGTGGTGCCGCCGCAAATCAACAAGTACTACATTTTCGACCTGAGCCCGCACAACAGCTTCGTCCAGTACGCCCTGAAAAACGGTTTGCAGACGTTCATGATCAGTTGGCGCAACCCGGATGTGCGCCATCGCGAATGGGGCCTGTCGACCTACGTCGAGGCTGTGGAAGAAGCGATGAACATCTGCCGGGCGATCACCGGCGCCCGCGAGGTCAACCTGATGGGCGCCTGCGCTGGCGGGCTGACCATCGCCGCGCTGCAAGGGCATTTGCAGGCCAAGCGGCAGCTGCGAAGGGTTTCCAGCGCGACGTATCTGGTCAGCCTGCTCGACAGCGAAATCGAAACCTCGGCTACGCTGTTTGCCGATGAGCAAACCCTCGAAGCGGCCAAGCGTCGCTCCTATCAGAAAGGCGTGCTCGAAGGTCGCGACATGGCCAAGGTCTTCGCTTGGATGCGCCCCAACGATCTGATCTGGAGCTACTTCGTCAACAACTACCTGCTGGGCAAAGAGCCGCCGGCCTTCGACATCCTCTACTGGAACAACGACAACACCCGTCTGCCCGCCGCGTTTCACGGCGACTTGCTGGACTTCTTCAAGCACAACCCGCTGACCCATCCGGGTGGACTTGAGGTCTGTGGCACGCCGATCGATCTGCAGAAAGTCACCGTCGACAGCTTCAGCGTCGCCGGCATGAACGACCACATCACACCGTGGGATGCGGTGTATCGCTCGACCCTGCTGCTCGGTGGCGAGCGGCGTTTCTTGCTGTCCAACAGCGGCCATGTGCAGAGCATTCTCAACCCGCCAAGCAACCCGAAAGCCGCGTACGTCGAGAACGGCAAGATGAGCAGCGACCCGCGCGCCTGGTACTACGACGGCAAGCACGTCGACGGCAGTTGGTGGCCGCAGTGGCTGGAATGGATTCAACAGCGCTCCGGCGCCCAGCACGAAACCTCGTTCACCCTCGGCAATCCGAACTATCCACCGATGGAGGCAGCGCCCGGTACTTACGTGCGTGTGCGCTGACGCTTAACCGAACTTTTCTAAGAAGACTGGATGAAAACCCGCGACCGGATTCTCGAATGTGCTTTGCAACTGTTCAACGAAAAGGGCGAGCCGAACGTTTCCACCATGGAGGTGGCCAACGAAATGGGGATCAGCCCGGGCAATCTCTACTACCACTTCCACGGCAAGGAACCGCTGATTCTCGGGTTGTTCGAACGCTTCCAGAATGAACTGGCGCCACTGCTCGATCCGCCAGCGGATGTGGAACTGGCACCTGAGGATTACTGGCTGTTTCTGCATTTGATCGTCGAGCGGCTGGCGCAGTATCGCTTTCTGTTTCAGGACCTGTCGAACCTCGCCGGACGACTGCCAAAACTGGCCAAGGGCATTCGACATCTGCTCAATGCGTTGAAGCGCACCCTAGCGTCGTTGCTGGCGCGGTTGAAGGCTGGAGGGCAGTTGGTCAGTGATACGCAGGCGTTGGGGCAGTTGGTGGAGCAGATCACCATGACGCTGCTGTTTTCGCTGGATTATCAGCGGATTCTGGATCGGGAGGGTGAGGTGAGATTGGTCGTGTACCAGATCATGATGCTGGTAGCGCCGCACTTGCTGCCGCCGGTTAAGGTCGCCACCGAACGCATGGCCCTGCAGTACCTTGAAGATCACGACTGAATCAAAAACCCCTCCCCCTAACCCTCCCGAAACGTCGGACCGCCCGGAGGGAGAGGGGACTGATCCGGGGATGCTGATGAGCTACGCCGACCTGAAATTTCTCTGTTGAATCCATAATCGACTCGGTTTTTCAGGTCGATGCATGACGCAAGACATTGCGGTCGGCTCCCTCTCCCTCCGGGAGAGGGCTGGGGTGAGGGTAAGCTTTTAAAAAGCACAAACAAAAACGCCCGACCTTCACAGGCCGGGCGTTTTGTTTTGCCCTGAAGAATCAGGACTGACTGGTTGGCGTCGACGGGGTCGATGCAACAGTCGGGGTAGCCGCCGGAGTCGGTGCCGCGGCGGAGTTCGACGCGCTCACCGGGGCTGCCGGAGTGGCCGGCCTGGCTGCAGCAGGTGCTGCTGGCTTCGGCGCTGCGGCTTTCGGCGCGGCCGGTTTTTTCACTGCCGGTTTCTTCGCTGCTGCCGGTTTGGCCGCAGGCTTGGCAGCTGGTTTGGCCGCAGCGGTTTTCGCTGCTGGCTTGGCGGCTGGTTTCGCTGCAGTTTTGGCCGCAGGTTTTGCTGCAGTTTTGGCAGCGGCTTTGGCGGCAACCGGTTTGGCTGCAGCTTTGGCTGCGGGCTTGGCGGCAGCGGTTTTCGCAGCCGGTTTAGCCGCGGCTTTTGCCGCGGGTTTAGCTGCCGCTTTGGCCAGTGGCTTGGCAGCAGACTTGGCCGCTGGTTTGGCCGCAGCCGTTTTCGCTGCCGGTTTTGCCGCAGCGGTTTTCGCCGCCACAGGCTGGGCTTTCAGACCGGTGAGTTTCTCGATCTGTTTGGTCAGTGTGTCGACCTTGCTGTTGAGTGCTTTGACTTCATTGCGGCTCGGTACACCGAGGCGCGAAATCGCGCTGTTCAGGCGCTTGTCGAAAGCCCCTTCCAGCTCGTCCCACTTGCCCAGTGCGCGATCTTTCACGCCGCTGATGCGCGACTTGGCCGAAGAAGCGGAGTCCTTGGCGGCATCGACTTTTTTGCCGACTGCGGACTTGGTGAGCTTCTCGGCTTTCTCGCCGTCTTTGACCAATGTATCGAAGAGCTTGCTGCCGTCAGTGTCGATCTTCGAGTACACGCCTAAACCAGCCAGCCAGATTTTGCGGGAGTAGTCTTCGACTTTCCCGATCCACGAGCTGCCTTCTTTATCGGTGTTCTTTTTACCAGCCATCCCGTTCTCCTTAAGATTTACGCGCGACGCGTTCGAGCAATGCCGTCAGCTCATCGAGCTTAGCAGAGAGTGTCTCAACGTCATGTTTAGACGGAATGCCGATACGATTCAAGGCGCTTGCTACGCGGGAGTCGAACGCCTTCTCGACCTTGTCGAGCTGAACTTCGACACGACCTTTGAAAGAACTCACTTCGCTCTTGGCTTCATCGATCTCGGCGTTGGCCGCTTCGAGTTTTTCGGTGACGGCTTTTTTGCCTTTCTTTTCAACAGCTTGACCAGCTTTGATCAACTCTTGAAAGTAGTCGCTGCCCTCTTGGCCGACCTTGGCGTAGGCACCCAGGCCTGCCAGCCAGATCTTGCGGGCATAGGATTTGACGTCGCTCAGAGCAGAAGTCGAAACGTCGATTTTTTTCTTCAAAATAACTTTGGCCATGGTGCACCCCACGCGCAGAAGGTTTGAGGAACTGCCCGGGAAAGTGTCGGGCTCAGGCACAAAGTAGGCAGAAAAATTAGAAACGGCACCCTAACAACTGACATGAATCGGTGGTGCCTGAATGAAAAGATCGCAGCCTTCGGCAGCTCCTACAGGGGAATGTGTACGTCTGTAGGAGCTGCCGAAGGTTGCGATCTTTTGATGTTCAAACCAAAGCTTTGTCGAGGGCTTTTTCGATTTCGGCTTTGATCATGCCGCTCATGGCCGACATCATCAGGCCCAGCTCAACGTCGACCTTGATCGAATCGTCCGCCACATGCACCGCGCCTTTCACGCCCGAGCGCTTGAGGTTCAGGGTGTCGCCGGACCATTGCGGCTCCAGGCCATATTGCTCGGAGAGTTTTTGCGCCAGCTTGTCGGCCTTCTCGCGGGCAGCTTCCTTACCCAGATTGTGGGCACGCTCAACAGTGATTTTGGCCATTGATTGACTCCTGCTTTTTGAATGGGGCGAAAAAGATGTGTCGGTAAATCTTGACCGCCGCTGCGGCAAATCGTCCCGAGGGTTGCCCATCTTACCTTTAGCCATTCCAAGACAAAGCATGGCTTGGGGATTAGAATGTCGCGCATTCTCTTTTGGTGACAGCGATATGACTGATCAGCGCAAAGGCAGCGATGCCGAACCCACCACTCACTTCGGCTTCAAAAACGTTCCGGAAAGCCAGAAAGCGGAAAAAGTCGCTGAGGTTTTCCACTCGGTAGCCGCCAAGTACGACCTGATGAACGACCTTCTGTCGGGCGGCATGCACCGTCTGTGGAAGCGTTTTGCGATCGAACTGTCGGGCGTGCGCAGCGGTAACCGCGTGCTGGACATCGCCGGCGGTACCGGTGATCTGACCAAAAAATTCTCGCACCTGGTCGGCCCGACCGGTCAGGTGGTATTGGCTGACATCAACGAATCGATGCTCAAGGTCGGTCGTGACCGTCTGCTCGATCTGGGTGTTGCCGGCAACGTCGAATTCGTTCAGGCGGACGCAGAAAAACTGCCGTTCCCGGACAACCATTTCGATTGCGTGACCATCGCCTTCGGCCTGCGCAACGTGACGCACAAAGAAGACGCCCTGCGCTCAATGCTGCGCGTGCTCAAGCCCGGCGGTCGTTTGTTGGTGCTGGAATTCTCCAAGCCGACCAACGCGCTGATGTCGAAAGCCTACGATGCCTATTCGTTCGCCTTCATGCCGCTGATGGGCAAGCTGATCACCAACGACTCGGAAAGCTATCGCTATCTGGCCGAATCGATCCGCATGCACCCGAATCAGGAAACCCTGAAGTCGATGATGGTCGACGCCGGTTTCGACCGCGTGACCTATCACAACATGACCGCAGGCATCGTCGCCCTGCACCGTGGCATCAAGCCCTGATGTTGCTCACCGGGCTGCTCGCCAGCGTTGAACTCGGCCTCAACCGGGTGCTGCGTCTCGACAGCACGGCGTTGCCACGGCTGGCGCATTTGACCGGCAAGGTGATTGCCGTCGACTGCCGCAGCCCGGCGCTGCAACTGTTCATTCTGCCGAGCGACGAAGGTTTGATGCTGGCGTCCCATTGGGAAACCGCTGTCGACTGCACCCTGCGTGCGCCGGCCTCGAGCCTGATCAAACTGGCCGTGAGCAAAGACAAGACTGCGGTGCTGCACGCCCCGGAAGTCGAACTCGATGGCGACAGCGGCGTGCTGCTGGAACTGGCCGGTGTGCTGCAGGATCTTGAGCTGGACTGGGAGTACGAACTCTCGCGCTGGCTCGGCCCGGTCGCCACGCAACTGGTCGGTGGCCATCTGCGCAGCCGCGCGCGCTGGTATCAACAAGGATTTGCCAGCCTTAACCAGAACCTCGCCGAATACCTCGCCGAAGAATCGCGCACCCTCGTCGGGCAGCGCGAAGCCGAAGCGCGGTTTAGCGAACTGGACCGGATCAAACTTGATCTGGAACGTCTCGAGGCGCGTTTCGAGCGCCTTTCCCGATCCCTCGACCCAAGCGATAACGCATGAAGCTGCTCGCCGTCCGCCGTCTGCTGCGCATCCAGTCTGTCGTGATCCGCTACCGCCTCGATGACCTGCTGTTCGATCTGCCGCTGCCCTGGTTTCTCCTGGCGCTGCGCTATGTGCTGCCGTGGCGCTGGTTCCCGCGCAAGCCGCTGGACCTGAGCCGGGGCGCGCGTTTGCGCCTGGCGCTGCAGGACCTCGGGCCGATTTTCATCAAGTTCGGGCAGATTCTTTCGACCCGCCGCGACCTGCTGCCGGAAGACATCGCCGATGAGCTGATGCGCTTGCAGGATCGCGTGCCGCCGTTCGATTCGCAGCTGTCGATCAAGCTGATCGAGGAGCAACTGGGCAAGAAGATCAGCGACGTGTTCAGCCGTTTTGACGTCGAACCGTTGGCCTCGGCTTCGGTGGCGCAGGTGCATGCCGCGCAGCTGAAAACCGGCGAAGAAGTCGTGGTCAAGGTCATCCGCCCGGGTCTGAAGCCGATCATCGCGCAGGATCTGGCGTGGCTGTTCATCCTTGCCCGCGCGGCTGAAAAACTGTCTGCCGACGCGCGTCTGCTGCACCCGGTCGACGTGGTGCAGGACTACGAAAAAACCATCTACGACGAACTCGATCTGCTTCGCGAGGCGGCCAACGCCAGCCAGTTGAAGCGCAACTTCGAAGGCTCGCCGCTGCTGTATGTACCGCAAGTCTATTGGGACTGGTGCCGGCCGAAAGTGCTGGTGATGGAACGCATCTACGGCATTCAGGTCACCGATCTGGCAACCCTCGCCGACCAGCGCACCGACATGAAAATGCTCGCCGAACGTGGCGTGGAGATCTTCTTCACCCAAGTATTCCGCGACAGCTTTTTCCATGCCGACATGCACCCAGGCAACATCTTCGTCAGCACCGTCAATCCGTGGAGCCCGCAGTACATCGCGATCGACTGCGGCATCGTCGGCAGCCTGACCCCGGAAGACCAGGATTATCTGGCGCGCAATCTGTTCGCCTTCTTCAAGCGTGACTACCGTCGCGTGGCGCAGTTGCACATCGATTCGGGTTGGGTGCCGGCAGAAACCAAACTCAACGAATTCGAAGCGGCGATCCGCACCGTGTGCGAACCGATCTTCGAAAAACCGTTAAAAGATATTTCATTTGGCCAGGTGCTGATGCGCCTGTTCCAGACCGCGCGGCGCTTCAACATGGAAGTGCAGCCGCAACTGGTGCTGCTGCAAAAGACCCTGCTGAACATCGAAGGTCTTGGCCGTCAGCTGTATCCGGATCTGGACCTGTGGAACACCGCGCAGCCATTTCTCGAACGCTGGATGCGCGAGCGCGTCAGCCCGAAAGCCTTGCTGGGCAACGTGCAGAGCCAGTTTGAACAGCTGCCGCATTTGGCCAACATGGCTCGTGATCTGCTCGAACGCATGTCGCAACCGCACGCCTACGACCCACCGCCGCCATGGCATAAACGCAAGGACGACTGGTTCCTGCGCCTGCTCGGTTGCGCGCATCTGGCCGGCGGGGTAATCCTCGCCATCGGTGGCCCGCTGCACGAATTGGGGCATTGGCCGGCCGGAATCATGGTGGCCGTCGGCTTGTATCTGGTCGTTCGCCGATAGCACGAATCAGCTGCAAGTTATAAGCTGCGAGCTGCAAGCCTGACGATACTGGAACACCGCAATCTGCTCTTACTTGCAGCTTGGAGCTCAAAGCTTGTAGCTGCGTTTCGGGAATTGAAGATGAAAAACTGGCTGGACGAGATCAAATGGGACGCTGATGGCCTGGTGCCGGCGATTGCCCAGGATCACAAGACCGGACGCGTACTGATGATGGCTTGGATGAACCGCGAAGCGCTCGAACTGACCGCTGCGGAAAACCGTGCAATCTACTGGTCACGTTCCCGTGGCAAGCTGTGGCGCAAGGGCGAAGAGTCCGGCCATGTACAGACGCTGCATGAAATGCGTCTGGACTGTGACGCCGACGTGATCATCCTGATGGTTGAACAGATCGGCGACATCGCTTGCCATACCGGCCGTCAAAGCTGCTTTTACCGTGTCTTCGAAAACGGCGACTGGAAAACCGTCGACCCGGTTCTGAAAGATCCGCACGCTATCTATTCCGCAGGACACAAACATGAGTGACACCCTGACCCGCCTCGCTCAGGTACTTGAAGAGCGCAAAGGCGCAGCCGCCGACAGCTCGTATGTGGCTAGTCTGTATCACAAGGGTTTGAACAAGATTCTGGAGAAAGTCGGCGAAGAGTCGGTCGAAACCATTATTGCCGCCAAGGACGCCGCCATCAGCGGCGACTGCAGCGACGTGATCTACGAAACCGCCGACCTGTGGTTCCACAGCATGGTCATGCTTGCTCAACTGGGGCAGCATCCGCAGGCCGTGCTGGATGAACTGGATCGTCGCTTCGGCCTGTCCGGACACGTCGAGAAAGCCTCGCGTCCGTCCGCCTGAACAATTTTTAGAGAGGAACAGCAACATGGGCATTTTTGACTGGAAACACTGGATCGTCATTCTGGTTGTCGTGGTGCTGGTGTTCGGCACCAAGAAACTGAAAAACCTCGGCACCGACGTTGGCGAATCGATCAAGGGCTTCCGCAAAGCCATGAACGACGATGAAAAACCGGCCGCTGATCCAACCGTGACGCCTGCGCAGCCAGTGCCACCGGTGCAGCCGCAAGCCACCGCTCAGGCCAACCCGCCGCACACCATTGACGTGCAGGCGCAGAAAGTCGAAGAGCCGATCCGCAAAGACGTGTGAGCACTGACTAATGTTTGGTATCAGCTTCTCTGAACTGCTGCTCGTCGGCCTCGTCGCCCTGCTGGTGCTGGGCCCCGAGCGTCTGCCGGGCGCTGCACGCACCGCAGGCCTGTGGGTCGGCCGGCTGAAGCGCAGCTTCAACGCGATCAAACAGGAAGTTGAACGTGAAATCGGCGCCGACGAGATCCGTCGGCAACTGCACAACGAGCACATTCTGTCGCTGGAGCAGGAGGCGCGGAAGATTTTCACGCCGGTTCAGCAAGAGCCGACGCCGGTTGAGCATGTAGGTCAGCAGACAATTCATGCGCCGACCGCGCCTGTTACGCCAGCACCGGCACCCGCTGCCGTTGTAGCACCGACAGAGCCGGCGCCAGCCGCTGTGGAACAATCTGTTGAACACGTTGCGCCAACCGCCGCGCCGATCACACCAGCGCCTCAAGACCCTACTCTGCCGCCGCGAGCCCCATGAGCGATCTCCCCGAAAACGACCAGCACATGCCGCTGGTTTCGCACCTCACCGAGTTGCGCACCCGCCTGCTGCGTTGTGTGGCGGCGATCTTCATCATCTTCGCCGGGCTGTTTGCGTTCACCCAGCAGATCTACACCTTCGTCTCGACGCCGCTGCGCCAATACCTGCCGGTCGGCGCGACGATGATCGCTACCGACGTGTCGTCGCCGTTCCTGACGCCGCTGAAGCTGACGATGATGGTCTCGCTGTTCCTCGCGATCCCGGTGATCCTGCATCAGATCTGGGGCTTTATCGCGCCGGGCCTGTACAAGCATGAGAAGCGCATCGCGGTGCCGCTGCTGGTGTCGAGCATTCTGTTGTTCTACACCGGCATGGCGTTCGCCTATTACTTCGTGTTCCCGCTGATCTTCAAATTCTTCGCCGCTGCCACCCCGGCCGGCGTGGAAATGATGACCGACATCGCCAGTTACCTCGACTTCGTCATGACGCTGTTTTTCGCCTTCGGCGTGGCGTTCGAGATCCCGGTGGCCGTGGTGCTGCTGGTGTGGATCGGCGTGGTCGACGTGGCCTACCTGAAAAAGATCCGCCCGTACGTGATCATCGGCTGCTTCGTGGTCGGCATGATCCTGACGCCACCGGACATCTTCTCGCAGACCCTGCTGGCCGTGCCGATGTGGATGCTGTTTGAAATCGGCATTCTGTTCGGTGGTTTGATCAGCAAGCGCGAACGTCCGGACGAGAACCCGGCCGACGACCACAACGACCAGCCGCCAGCGACCCAGGCATGAACCTGCTGTTGCTCGAAGAGGCCGACTTCATTGCGGCCGACCGCGTAGTGCTGCGTGATCGACGCCTGACCCATATGCAGGAAGTTCACCGTTCGGAAGTCGGTGACAGCCTGCGCGTCGGGCGCATCGATGGGCTGATGGGTTCGGCTGAATTGCTGCGTCTGGAAGCGGGTGAAGCGGAGTTGCGTGTCAGCCTCGATCAGCCGCCACCGGCCAAACTGCCACTGACGCTGGTGCTGGCCCTTCCGCGTCCGAAGATGCTCCGCCGGGTGTTTCAGACCGTGGCGACCATGGGCGTGTCGAAGGTGATTCTGGTCAACAGCTATCGGGTCGAGAAGAGTTTCTGGCAGACGCCGTTTCTTGAACCCGAGGCGATTCGTGAGCAACTGATCCTCGGCCTCGAACAGGCGCGCGACACTGTCCTGCCAGAGATCATCATCGAGAAGCGCTTCAAGCCTTTCGTTGAGGATCGGCTGCCAGCGATTACCGAAGGCACTCTCGGACTGGTTGGCCATCCCGGCAACTACCCGCCGTGCCCACGCGCCCTCAGCGAACCCGTCACCCTGGCCATCGGCCCCGAAGGCGGCTGGATTCCCTACGAAATCGATCTGCTGGCCAAGTCCGGCCTGCAACCGGTGCAACTCGGCGAACGCATCCTGCGCGTCGAAACCGCCGTCACCGCCCTGCTCGCACGCCTCTTCTGATTCTGCGCAGCAGATAAGTGGTGTTACAGATTGCCATCATTCGGCCGATACCCTCTCCATAAGTCCAATTAGTGGTCCGAAGGGAGTGGTCGCATGTACCGTTGGTTAGCCGAGAGTCTTGGAAACGTCAGCGTCAAACGCAAGCTGGGCATCGGTTTCGGCCTGGTGCTGTTGCTGACCCTGTTGATCACCTTCACCGGCTGGACCGGCATGAGCGGCATCATCAGCCGTGGTGACAAACTCGGCTTTATCTCCAGCCTCAACGAGCTGACCAAGGACCTGCGCCTGGCGCGCATGGACTACGACATGCGTCGCGGCGAGCAGGGACCGGGCACGGTCAACGAATTCCTGAGCAAACTCGAAAGCGGTCTGCAATCGGCACGCGGCATGATCGAGCAGCCGTCCGATGTGGCGATGGTTGATCAACAATTGGCTGCCGTGGCTGAATACAAGCGTGCCTTCGGTGAAATGACGCAGGCCACCGTGCAGCGTGAAGACGCGCGCAGCAAGCTCGGCGCCAATGCCGACAATGCCGTGGCCAAGGTCGGCGAGGTCGAGAGCGCACTGCTACAAGGCGACAGCATCGCGCAATACAACGCGGTGATAGAACTGAGCAAACTGCTGCAGCAAGCGCGATATCAGGTGCGCGGTTACACCTACAGCGGCAAGGCCGATGCCGAGCAACCCGCCCTGACCGCGATCGACAATGCCCTGAAAAACCTCGTAAGCCTGCCGTCCCGCGTCCCGGATCAGCATATCGGCAACCTGCAGCAAGCCACCGACTCGCTTAAGGCTTACCGTGCAGCCGTGGCTCAATTCCGTGATTCTCAAGTAAAAAACGCTGCAGCACTGGCCAACATGTCTGCTCAGGGCGACATTTTGATCGCTGTGAGCAAGAAACTCACTGAATCGCAGACCGTGGTTCGCGACACTGACGCGGCGCGTGCCAAAAACCTGCTGCTGATCGCCACCGCACTGGCGGTAGCATTCGGTCTGCTGGCCGCTTGGGCGATCACCCGGCAGATCATCATCCCGCTGAACCAGACCCTGAAAGTCGCCGAGCGCGTGGCCGCTGGCGACCTGACCCACAATCTGGTGTCCCTGCGTCGCGATGAACTGGGCCAATTGCAACGCTCGATGCAGAGCATGACTCAAGGCTTGCGTGAACTGGTGGGCGGGATCAGCGATGGCGTCACCCAGATCGCCAGCGCCGCTGAAGAGCTGTCGGCGGTGACCGAACAAACCAGTGCCGGGGTCAATAATCAGAAAATCGAGACCGATCAGGTCGCCACCGCCATGAACGAAATGGCCGCCACCGTGCAAGAAGTTGCGCGCAACGCCGAAGAAGCTTCCGAAGCCGCCGTCGCCGCTGACCAACAGGCTCGCGAAGGCGACAAAGTGGTGGGCGAAGCGATCGCACAGATCGAGCGTCTGGCGGTTGAAGTCGGCCACTCCACCGAGGCCATGGGCGAACTGAAACGCGAAAGCGACAAGATCGGCAGCGTCCTCGACGTGATCAAATCCGTGGCCCAGCAAACCAACCTGCTGGCCCTCAACGCCGCCATCGAGGCTGCGCGTGCCGGTGAAGCCGGGCGTGGGTTTGCCGTGGTTGCCGATGAAGTACGCAGCCTCGCCCAGCGCACGCAGAAGTCCACCGAAGAGATCGAAGAGCTGATCGTCGGTCTGCAAAACGGCACCCAGCAAGTGGCAACGATCATGGACAACAGCCGCACCCTCACTGACAGCAGCGTTGAGCTGACCCGTCGCGCGGGCGGTTCGCTGGAAAGCATCACCCGCACAGTTTCGGCGATTCAGGCGATGAACCAACAGATTGCGGCAGCGGCCGAGCAGCAGAGCGCGGTGGCTGAAGAGATCAACCGTAGCGTGCTGAATGTGCGGGATGTGTCGGATCAGACGTCGGCGGCGAGCGAAGAGACGGCGGCTTCCAGCGTTGAGCTGGCGCGCTTGGGCACGCATCTACAGATGCTGGTCGGTCGATTCAAGGTTTGAAGTGATTCATCGGCCTCGGTTCACTGTGGACCGGGGTGATGCCATTCGCGAGCAGGCTCGCTCCCACATTGGACCGCGTCCGCCTGGACTACTCGGTCAACTGTGGGAGCGAGCCTGCTCGCGAAGGCGTCCTGAGAGACGCTGAAATTACAAGACCTGACGTAAGAAAGCCTTCGCGCGCGGATCCTTCGGCGCATCAAAGAATTCCGCCGGCGCCGCATCTTCCAGCAGCTTGCCGTGATCGAAAAATAACACCCGATCCGCCACTTCCCGGGCAAAGCCCATCTCGTGGGTCACGCAGACCATGGTCATGCCTTCCACGGCCAGGTTCTTCATCACGTCCAGCACCTCGCCGACCATTTCCGGGTCGAGCGCCGAGGTTGGCTCATCGAACAACATGACCTTCGGCTCCATCGCCAGCGCCCGGGCGATCGCCACGCGCTGTTGCTGACCGCCGGACAGGCGTGACGGAAACTCATTGGCCTTCTGTGCAATACCGACCTTCTGCAGCAACTCAATCGCCTTGGCCTCGCGCTCTTTCTTGCCGCGCTTGCGCACGACTTTCTGCGCCAGACAGAGGTTTTCCAGCACGGTCATGTGCGGGAACAGGTTGAAGTGCTGAAAGACCATGCCGACTTCGCGGCGGTAGGCGTTGACGTCGGTTGTCGGGTCGGCCAGTTGCAGACCGTCGATGCTCACCGAGCCGGAATCGAATTCCTCCAGGCCATTGAGGCAACGCAGGAAAGTCGACTTTCCGGAACCGGACGGGCCGATGACCACCAGCACTTCGCCCTTGGCCACCGTGGTACTGACGTTATCCACCGCGCGCACCACTTGCCCACGGGTGTCGAAGACTTTTACCAGATCGCGGACTTCAATCACTTTGCGCGAGCCTCCGCTCAAGTCGGCTGGCGATTTTCGACAGCGGCAGGTTGATCAACAGGTACAGACCGGCGACGCAGAACAGAATCTCGAACGGCGAGAACGAGGTGGTGATGACTTCACGGCCGCTTTTCAGCAGCTCGGTGATGGCGATCACCGACACCAGCGAGGTGTCCTTGACCAGGCTGATGAACTGCCCGGCCAGCGGCGGCAGCACGCGTTTCAGCGCTTGCGGCAGCACCACGTGGCGCATCGACTGACCGGCACTCAGACCGAGCGAACGCGCCGCTTCGTTCTGGCCACGGGCAATCGATTGCACCCCGGAACGGATGATCTCGGCCACGTAGGCACCGGTGAACAGCGACAGCGCGGCGATCCCGGCGAATTCGCGGGACAGGTTCATCACCGTGCCGATGAAGAAATAGAAAATGAAAATCTGCACCAGCAGCGGCGTGCCGCGTACCAGCTCGACGTAAATGGTCGAGAGGTCGCGCAGGGTCGGGTTGTTCGACAGCCGGCACAGGCCAGTGACCAGACCGATCAGCAAACCCAGGACACCGGAAACGACTGACAGCCAAAGCGTGGTCCAAAGGCCCCACAACAACGGTCCTGCCGCCCAATGCCGGGTCACGCCCACGACGTCGCCTTCGGCCACATCGTCGCCCTGAGCGAATTGCAGGCTGTTCTCGTCGACGGTCAGGTGCTGCTCGTCACCGGCGTCATTGCGCAGAGTGACTTGCGCGCTGCTGCCCTTGCGCACCAGTTCGGTGACGGTGGAAATGTCCGTGGCACGCTGGGTTTCTTCAGCCTGATAGGCGAAGTACTGCGGCACGCGATTCCAGCGCCATTCGTAGGACATCAGCGACGTCGCGTAATACAACGCGCCCGCGAGGCCGACCAGCACCAGCACGGTGAGGACGTGCCAGGGCCATTGGGCTTTTTTCTGTTTCATTGCAGGTTCCGGAATTGGTGTTGCTTACAAGGCCCTCTTCGCGACCAGGCTCGCTCCCACATTTGAAATGCATTCCAATGTGGGAGCGAGCCTGCTCGCGAAAGGGGCGACGCGGTCTGGCAGACCAGCGTTATTCCATGTCCTTGAGCCACTCGGTGCTCTTGAACCACTTGTCATGGATGCGATCGTAGGTGCCGTCTTCGTGGATCTGGTGCAGGAAGTTATTGATGAAGTTGAGGCTGTCGTAATCACCTTTCTTCAGACCAAACGCCAAAGGCTCGTAGGTGAACGGCTTGTCGAGGAACACCAGTTTGCCGGCGCCGACTTTGGTCACCGCGACCACGTTGTAAGGCGCGTCGTAGATGAAGGCGTCAGCCTTACCATTGACCACGTCGAGCACGGCTTCCTGCTCGTTGTCGTAGCCGTGGTATTTGGCTTTGGAGATCAGCTTCTTGGCGACCATTTCGCCGGTGGTGCCGAGTTTGGAGGTGATACGGTAGTCGGCAGTGTTCAGGTCTTTGTACGACTTGATGGTGCCTTCCAGCTCCTTGCGGATCAGCAGGGTCTGGCCGACAACGATGAACGGTTCGCTGAAGTTCAGGCGCAGGTTGCGTTCCTGAGTCAGGGTCATGCCGCTGCCGATCATGTCGAACTTGTCGGTCATCAGCGCCGGGATGATGCCGTCGTAACCCGTGGAAACCAGCTCCAGCTTGACGCCCATGGCCTTGGACATGGCCTTGAGGATGTCGACTTCAAAGCCGATGATTTCGCCGCGCTTGTTGGTCATTTCGAACGGCATGTAGGTCGGATCCATACCGACTTTCAACGTGCCGCGCTTGACCGCGTCATCGATTGCACCGGCTTGCGCCGCATTGACTGCAACCAGTGCCGTGACGCCGACCAGCAGCATCGACAGATACTTCTTCATCTTCAAGTCCCCAAAACCATTGCGTGTGCGGCGCGAAAACCAACAGTGACGGGCAAAAAAGCCCGGGTGCGCCAATTCGGGGACGGATGCTAACGCACTCGTTTTTTTGCACAAGGTTTAATGGACGATTTGTTTAACAATCACGAGCTGACCCTCACCCCAGCCCTCTCCCGGAGGGAGAGGGAGCCGACCGAGGTGTCTCAAGCTATACGCGGACCTGAAAGATCGAGTCGATTATGGATTCGGTAAAGCAAGATCAGGTCGGTGTAACTCGAACATCCAACTCGGTCAGTCCCCTCTCCCTCTGGGAGAGGGCTAGGGTGAGGGGCTTTTCGGCGCCACAAAAAAACCCCGCTGAATCAGCGGGGTTCTCTCATCAGGCCGGCTGAGCCTGCAAGCTCACCGGTCTCAACGGCAACAACGGCGCATGCGGATCGGCTTTCACCGAAGCGCGCCATGCATCCAGCCACTCGGCGTGACCTTCGGCCCAGACCAGCTCATGCAGACGCGCCAGCGCCACAGGGTCGCTCAGTAATTGCAACCGATCATGGTTGTTCAGCCCGGCCGGGCCGACCTTGATCGCGTGACGCACACGTTCCTGACGCAGCCACTCGATCGGCTCGGCCTGACCGTGACGCGAGGTCGCCAGCGAGCACGCCAAAGCGTTCTGCTGTGGGTCGACCACCGCGCGGACGAAGCCGTCGTTGAGGGCGTGGTAACG
Organism: Pseudomonas sp. R84; assembly: GCF_009834515.1. Lineage (NCBI taxonomy): Bacteria > Pseudomonadati > Pseudomonadota > Gammaproteobacteria > Pseudomonadales > Pseudomonadaceae > Pseudomonas > Pseudomonas sp. R84. Next base: position 466,861 of record NZ_CP019426.1, on the reverse strand, counting down.
ATTTTCGTGGGTGTACTGATCAGTCGCCAGCAGCGCCTGTGGCGGATTGTATTCCTCAGGGATGAGGAACAGGCTCTCGTCACGGGACTTCAGGCCCAGACCGACACGGCTGGAGATCACCGATACCGGGATCGACAGCATCAGCGAACCGACGATCGGCACCAGCCACCAGAGGAAGCTCGGGTTCAGCCAGATCACCAGCAGCGCCCAGCAGAAGCCCAGCAGGGTCTGCGGGCCGTGGCGTTTGACCGCTTCGCTCCATGGCGTCGAGTCGTCGTCACGCTGCGGGGAATTCCAGGTCGCCGCCCAGCCGAGGAACGCGGCAAGGACGAAACGGGTGTGGAAAATCATCCGCACCGGCGCCAGCAGCATGGAGAACAGCATCTCCAGCAGCATCGACAGGGTCACCTTGAACTTGCCGCCGAACTCTTTCGCGCCCTTGGCCCAGATCAGGATGATGCTCAACAGTTTCGGCAGGAACAGCAGCACGATGGTCGTCGAGAACAGCGCGATCGCCTTGTCCGGGTGCCATTGTGGCCACAGCGGATAGAGCTGACGCGGTTCAAGGAAGTACTGCGGCTCCATCAGCGTGTTCACCGCCAGCAGCGCGGTCGACAGCACCAGGAAGAAGAACCACAACGGCGCCGACAGGTACGACATCACGCCGGTGAGGAACACCGCGCGGTGCACCGGGTGCATGCCTTTGACCAGGAACAGGCGGAAGTTCATCAGGTTGCCGTGGCACCAGCGACGGTCACGCTTGAGTTCGTCGAGCAGGTTCGGCGGCAGTTCTTCGTAGCTGCCCGGCAAGTCGTAGGCAATCCACACGCCCCAACCGGCACGGCGCATCAACGCGGCTTCAACGAAGTCGTGAGACAGAATCGCACCGGAGAACGCACCTTTACCCGGCAACGGCGCCAAGGCGCAGTGGTCGATAAACGGCTTCATGCGAATGATCGCGTTGTGACCCCAATAGTGGGATTCACCCAGCTGCCAGAAGTGCAGACCGGCGGTAAACAGCGGGCCGTACACGCGGGTCGCAAATTGCTGCATGCGCGCATACAGGGTGTCCATGCCCGACGCACGCGGCGCGGTCTGGATGATCCCGGCGTCCGGCGTGGCTTCCATCAAGCGCACCAGACTGGTCAGGCACTCGCCGCTCATCACCGAGTCAGCGTCGAGCACGACCATGTACTTATAGTCACCGCCCCAACGACGGCAGAAGTCGTCGAGATTGCCGCTCTTGCGTTTCACACGACGGCGACGGCGACGATAGAAGATCTTGCCGAAGCCTTTGGCTTCGCGGCAGACATCCAGCCAGGCCTGTTGCTCGGCGACACAGATATCGGTGTCGTTACTGTCGCTGAGCACGAAGAAGTCGAAACGATCCAGATCACCGGTGGCGGCGACCGATTCGAACGTTGCGCGCAGACCGGCGAACACGCGCGGTACGTCTTCGTTGCAGATCGGCATCACCAGCGCGGTACGGGCGTCTTTGGCAATCGGCTCGTTGCCGGCGCTTTTGCCGGAGATACGGTATTTATCGTGACCGGTGAGCAACTCGAGGAAGCCCATCAATGCGGTCCAGAAACCGGCGGATACCCAGCAGAACAGAATCCCGAACAGAATCAGGATGCTGGTTTGCAGCGCATATGGCAGCACTTGCGTGGCGGTTTGCAACAACGGTTGATGCAGGACTTCTTCCAGATCGACGAAGGACCAGCCCTGGTACGGCATGATGCCTTTCATGTACCAGCCGGCGACGATGGTCTGACCGAGCATCAGCAGCAACAGAATGTAGCGACGGATCGAACCGACGGTGCGCCAGCGCGCGGCCGGCAGGACGTTTTCGTCCTTCGGCGGCTGCGGCGGGTTGGTGCGACCGGTCATACGGCGCCAGCCACGCACCAGAATATTGGTGCGCCACGGCTCCGGAACCACCTTGGTACGGCGGATCGGTGGGGTGGCCTTGAGGCTGACCCGACCGCTGGCGTCGAGCACCAGCATTTCCGCTTCTTCCAGCTCTTCAGCCGTGCTCAGCGTCAGGCGCTTGCCCACCGAAGCCTGGGCGGCTTCGGCAGGGGCGTCGAATGTCGAGGACGACAGGCGTTCATGCAACTCGCTGAACGACTGGCAGCCCGCGAGTTCCGCGCGCTGCTCGTCGGTCATCGGCAGATGCGCCAGATACTCGGACAGAGTCTCTGGCTGTACTTGAGAGTTACTCATCGGCAGGCAACTGATAGCTCCAGGTCTCGGTCAGGACTTCTTCAGTCGGTGCCGATTCCGGTGTGGCTGGGGCCGCGTCCGCAGCAACTGGCTGCTTGGCGTCTTTGTTGGCCTTGTCCTTGGCATCCGCGGCTGGCTTGGCGTCGGCCTGTTTGGCCTCGGCGGCCTTGGCTTCCTTGTCGATTTTCTCTTGTTGCTTGGCGGCAACCTTGTCGGCCTTGGCGACGGACGAGTTGGACGCCGGCACCGATTTCGCCAGATCAGCGGTCACGACTGGCTGAACCAGAGCGGCACGCATCTCGGTCGACTTGCTCGCGTCCTTGATTTTCATCCGCAGGGTCAAGCGCCAGCCTTTGGTTTCCGGGTTGTAGCGCACGCTGTTCTCAACCAGTTCGGCGTTGTCACCAACACTGACCTGACTGCGCACATCGGCATCCGGGGTCAGCGCGGCCAGCGACGGACCTTCGAAGTCGACCAGGTAGGCAACGCTGCCGTCCGGCTGACGAATCAGGTTCGATTGCTTGACGTCACCGGTCGAACGCAGAGTCTGCGATACCCAGGCGCTGTCAGGCGCGTGAATCGCCGCTTCGTCCATGGTCCAGTGCATGCGGTACGCGAAGTCCAGTGGTTGGCCCGGCTCCGGCATTTTTTCCGGGCTCCAGAACGCAACGATGTTGTCGTTGGTTTCGTCGGCGGTCGGGATTTCTACCAGATCAACGGTGCCCTTGCCCCACTCGCCCTTCGGCTCGATCCAGGCGCTTGGGCGCTTGTCGTAGCGATCGTCGAGGTCTTCATAGTGGCTGAAGTCGCGGCCACGTTGCAGCAGACCGAAACCACGCGGGTTCTCGACGCTGAAGTTGCTCACGGCCAGGTGTTTCGGGTTGTTCAGTGGACGCCAGATCCACTCACCGTTGCCGGCATGGATCGACAGACCGCTGGAGTCGTGCAGTTCACGACGGTAGTTGAGGACCTTCGACGGCTGGTTGGCGCCGAACAGGAACATGCTGGTCAGCGGCGCGATGCCCAGTTTGCCGACCTTGTCACGCAGGAACATCTGCGCCTTGACATCGACAATGGTGTCGCTGCCCGGACGCAGGATCAGACGATAGGCACCGGTGGCACGCGGCGAATCCAGCAGGGCGAAGATCACCAGGTGCTTGTCGCCCGGCTTCGGCTGTTGAATCCAGAACTCGCGGAAACGCGGGAATTCTTCACCCGACGGCAGCGCGGTATCAATCGCCAGACCACGCGCCGAGAGGCCGTAGGTGTGGCCCTTGCCGACAACGCGGAAGTAACTCGCGCCGAGCATGGTCATGATTTCGTCTTGCTTGTCAGCCTTGTTGATCGGGTACAGCACACGGAAACCGGCGTAGCCCAGTTGTTCGGTGGCTTTCGGATCGAATTTCAGGTCGCCGAAATCGAAGCGCGTCGGATCGTATTTGATCTCTTCGACGGTGTTCGCCGTGATTTCGTTGATTTTCACCGGTGTATCGAAGTGCATACCCTGGTGATAGAAAGAGAGTTTGAACGGAGTCTTCTGATCAGCCCACTCAGCCTTTTCGGTGAGGAAGCGGATTTTCTGATAGTCCGCGAATTTCATGTCGCGGAATTCGTTCGGCAGGTTGCTGCGCGGGGCCTCGAACTTCTGCCCGGCCAGCTCTTTGGCCTTGGCCGATACATCGTCAAGATTGAACGCCCAAAGCTGACCGGCGCTGAGCAGGCACAGGAGCGCCGAACCCGCTACCAGGGCACTTCGCATGCGTTTGGCAGACATTTTTGCTGCATTACAGGGACTAACAATCACGAGCAACCCTCGCCGAAAACAGATCAATAAACCAACGGCCAGATGAAGTGCCTGTGAGGCTTTCGGCAGTGAAAAGCCGAGCTTCCAGAGCACCCTTGCCAAGTTGGCGAGCATTGTTCCGACTCCGCTGGGGCAAAATGATTCCCCAATCGGATCCGGACAAGTCTCTACCTAAGTGAAAATGGATCAGCGAACGCTGATCCCAGTGCGCGCGATTATCTAGTAGCCCGCATGACAACGCATCAGGGGTAACAAAGTATTTATCGCGAAAACACCCTAAAAACAGTCGAAATTTCCCAAAAAGGTGTTTCAAGCGCATTCAGGTCTGTAACAAAAAGGTAACCGGGCCATCATTGACCAAATGCACCTGCATATCGGCGCCGAATCTACCTGATGCCACAGTGCCATGCACCTGTTTCGCACTGCTCAATAGATAGTCGAACAATTCCTCGCCCAAGGCTGGAGGCGCGGCCGTCGAAAAGCTCGGGCGCAACCCGCTTTTGGTGTCGGCCGCGAGGGTGAACTGCGAGACCAGCAGCAACCCGCCACCGACATCGGCGAGGGACAAGTTCATCTTGCCCTCCGCATCACTGAATACCCGATAGTTAAGCAGTTTATGCAGAAGTTTGTCGGCGCTGGTACGCGTGTCGTCGGGTTCGACCGCCACCAGCACCAGCAAACCGTGATCAACGGCGCCCACTACCTCTCCATCTACCTCGACGCGCGCACCGCGAACGCGCTGTAAAAGGCCCTTCATGCTTCTTCGGGCGGCAGGTCGAGCAGGCGCCGGGCCATGTTGCCCGCAGCACGCACCAGTGCATCGGTGATGCCCGGTTCCGAGGCTGCGTGGCCGGCATCACGGATTACCTGCAGTTCGCTGTTCGGCCAGGCTTGATGCAGTTCCCAGGCGTTGTCGAGCGGGCAGATCACGTCATAGCGGCCGTGAATAATCACGCCCGGCAGATGGGCAATCTTGCCCATGTCGCGAATCAGCTGGTTCGGCTCAAGGAAAGCATTGTTGGTGAAATAGTGGCATTCGATCCGCGCAATCGACAGCGCGCGTTGCGGCTCGGAGAACCTATCGACCACCAGCGGGTTCGGCCGCAGGGTCGCGGTGCGCCCTTCCCAGGTCGACCAGGCTTTGGCCGCGTGCATCTGGGCGATCTGGTCGTTACCGGTCAGACGCTTGTGGAAAGCGCTGAGCAGGTCGTCGCGTTCGTCCAGCGGAATCGGCGCGATGTAGTCCTGCCAGTAATCAGGGAACAGACGACTGGCACCGGCCTGATAGAACCACTCGATTTCCTGCGGACGGCAGAGAAAGATCCCGCGCAGGATCAAGCCGTGAACACGCTCCGGGTGGGTTTGCGCGTAAGCCAGCGCCAGGGTCGAACCCCACGAACCGCCAAAGAGCACCCATTTGTCGATGCCCAGGTGTTTGCGGATGCGCTCAAGGTCAGCGACCAGATCCCACGTCGTGTTGTTTTCCAGGCTGGCGTGCGGCGTGGAGCGACCGCAGCCGCGCTGGTCGAAGGTGACAATGCGATAGAGGTTCGGATCGAAATAGCGACGGCTCTGCGCGTCGCAACCGGCGCCGGGGCCGCCGTGGATGAACACAACCGGCAAACCCTCCGGTGAACCGCTTTCGTCGACATACAGCGTATGGGTGTCATCGACAGCCAGATCGTGCCGGGCGTGAGGTTTGATCTGCGGAAACAAAGTCTGCATTGCGCGCTCCGTAAGGGGTCGTGGTCATCCCTGGGGGGACTTCTATTATTCTGCCGTTGGGCATCATAAACCCGATTTACGTCAATGAGCATGCTCCAGAGCAGTCACCGTTTGTCAGCCGTAAACTTCGCAGGCTGGACACCATCCTGTGGGAGCGAGCCTGCTCGCGAATGCGGTGTGTCATTCAACGTAGATGTTGGCTGACCGGACGCCTTCGCGAGCAGGCTCGCTCCCACAGGGGTTATGCGGTGTAGTGAGACTTTGCCCACGCCAGATAGCCCTGCAGCAACTCTTTGAGCACCACCCGCGTCGGCTCGGCCAGATCGGCGCGATAGCGGAACGGTTCGAACTCTTCCATGTAGGTGCTCTGGCACAACTCCAGTTGCACCGCGTGGATGTTCTCGGCCGGGTTGCCGTATTGGCGGGTGATGTGGCCGCCCTTGAAGCGGCCGTTGAGCACGTGGCTGTAGTGGCTGTGGCCGGCGCAGATTGCTTCGAACTGACTGGCCAGTTGCGGATCACAACTGGCGCCGTTGAAGGTGCCGAGGTTGAAGTCCGGCAGTTTGCCGTCGAACAGATGCGGGATGATCGAACGGATCGAGTGCGCATCGAACAGCAGCGCGTAACCGAACTCGGCTTTCAGTCGTGCCAGCTCTTCTTGCAGCGTGCGGTGGTACGGCGTCCAGATCTGCTCCAGATAAGTCGCGCGCTCTTCTTGCGACGGCTCGTGCCCTTCGCGGAACAACGGAATGCCATCGAACAGCGTCGCCGGATACAGTCCGGTGGTGGCGCCGGCGTACAGCGGTTTGTCGTCGGACGGACGATTCAGGTCGATGACGAACCGCGAGTACTCGGCAGCCAGAGTGCTCGCGCCCAGTTCTTCGGCGAAGTCGTACAACTGCGGAATGTGCCAGTCGGTGTCCGGCAGGCTTTTCGCGTCCGCGATCAACCCGGCTTCCACCGCTGGGGTCAACCGCACCCCGGCATGCGGCATGCTGACCAACAACGGCACGCGGCCTTGTTTGAAGTTCAGAACCTTATCCACAACCGCTCTCCTACAGATTTGATTCGACGCCGTGACGCACGACGCGTTTGTCCAGATCACCGCCGAGCCAATAGGCCAGATCCGCCGGACGATCGATGTGCCAGGCAACGAAATCCGCGACCTTGCCGACTTCCAGCGATCCGTGGGTGTCGGCCATGCCCAGTGCCTGCGCGGCGTGAATGGTCGCGCCGGCCAAGGCTTCTTCCGGGGTCATGCGGAAACAGGTGCAGGCCATGTTCAGCATCAGCCGCAACGACAGCGCCGGCGAAGTGCCGGGGTTGAGGTCGCTGGCGATGGCGATCTTCACCTTGTGCTTGCGCAGGGCGTCCATAGGCGGCAACTGGGTTTCGCGCAGAAAGTAGAACGCGCCCGGCAGCAGCACCGCGACGGTGTCTGCTTCGGCCATGGCGATGGCGTCGGCTTCGTCCATGAATTCCAGGTGATCGGCGGACAGCGCCTTATAGCGCGCGGCGAGGCTGGAGCCATGCAGCGACGACAGTTGTTCGGCATGCAGTTTCACCGGCAGACCGAGGTTTTGCGCGGCGATGAAGACACGCTCGACCTGTTCTGGCGAGAACGCCAGGTATTCGCAGAAGGCATCCACGGCATCGATCAGATCTTCCGCTGCCAATGCCGGCAGCATCACGTCGCAGACCAGATCGATGTAGTCGTCGGCGCGATCCTTGTATTCGGGCGGCAACGCGTGGGCAGCCAGACAGGTACTGCGCACGCTGATCGGCAGCTCTTTTTCCAGGCGACGGATGACGCGGAGGATTTTGCGTTCGTTGCCCAGATCGAGGCCGTAGCCGGATTTCATTTCGACCGTGGTCACGCCGTCGCGCATCAGGCTTTTCAGGCGTTTCGCGGCGCTGGCGAACAGCTCGTCTTCGGTAGCTTCGCGAGTCGCACGCACGGTGCTGGCGATGCCGCCGCCGGAGGCTGCGATTTCGGCATAGCTAACGCCTTGCAGACGTTTTTCGAATTCGCCGCTGCGATTGCCACCGAACACGGTGTGGGTGTGGCAGTCGATCAGGCCGGGCGTGACCCACGCGCCTTGCAGATCATTGACCGCCGGGTATTCGCCAGATGGCAGTTGATTACGCGGGCCGATCCACTCAATGAGCGCACCGGACGTTACGATAGCCGCATCCTCGATGATCGAGTAGACGCCCTGCGCCATGGTTGCCACGTGGCAGTGTTGCCAGAGGGTTTTCACTGTTGGCCTCCGTTGGGGGTTGGTTTGGTGGGTGGCCTCTGAAAAGCCCCTCACCCTAGCCCTCTCCCGGAGGGAGAGGGGACTGACCGGGTTGTTCTGTCGAGATACATCGACCTGAACGTCTTGAGCCGACCTCAGGCTTCGAAAACGATGAAGATATACTCCCTTCCCCCTCTCCCCCCTGGGGGAGAGGGTTGGGGTGAGGGGGATCGATTTCAGCAACTGCAAACATCCCCCTGAAAACACACTTACAAACTAGGCAAAAGCTTCGCCGAAACCAACCCAGTCAAACACCGCGAAGCCAACAGCTCAGTCGCCGCGTTAATGTCCGGCGCAAAGAACCGATCCTTCTCATAAAACGGCACTTCCTTACGCAGAATAGCCCGCGCCTGCTCCAGCTTCGCCGAGGTCTTCAGGCCGTTACGCAGATCCAGCCCTTGCACCGCCGCCAGCCACTCCACCGCAAGAATCCCGCGCGTGTTTTCGGCCATTTCCCACAAACGCTTGCCAGCCGCAGGCGCCATGGAAACGTGGTCTTCCTGGTTGGCTGAAGTCGGCAGGCTGTCCACCGAATGCGGATGCGACAACGCCTTGTTCTCGCTAGCCAATGCCGCTGCCGTCACTTGAGCAATCATGAAACCGGAGTTCACCCCGCCATTGGCCACCAGGAACGGCGGCAGCTGCGACATGTGCTTGTCCATCATCAGAGAGATTCGGCGTTCGCTCAGCGAGCCGATTTCAGCGATGGCCAGGGCCATGTTGTCAGCAGCCATGGCCACCGGTTCGGCGTGGAAGTTACCGCCGGAAATCACATCGCCTTCAGCAGCGAAGACCAGCGGGTTATCGGAAACGGCATTGGCTTCGACAGCCAAGACCTCAGCGGCCTGACGGAACTGGGTCAGGCAAGCGCCCATGACTTGCGGCTGGCAGCGCAGCGAGTACGGGTCCTGAACCTTCTCGCAGTTCTGGTGCGAGTCGGAGACTTCGCTGCGCTCACCGAGCAGATCGCGGTAAGCCGCAGCGGCGTCGATCTGACCTTTCTGGCCACGCGCGGCGTGAATACGTGCATCGAACGGCGAACGCGAACCCAATACCGCTTCAACCGTCAGACCGCCCAGCGCCAACGCACCGGCAAACAAGTCTTCACCTTCAAACAGACCACGCAGCGCGAACGCGGTGGACACCTGAGTGCCGTTGAGCAGCGCGAGACCTTCTTTCGCCGCCAGTGTCAGCGGCGTCAGGCCGGCCACTTTCAGCGCCTCGACAGCTTCCATCCACTCACCCTTGTAGCGCGCCTTGCCCTCGCCCAGCAGCACCAGCGACATATGCGCCAACGGCGCCAGGTCGCCCGACGCGCCCACCGAACCTTTCAGCGGAATGTGCGGGTAAACCTCGGCATTGATCAGCGCGATCAGCGCATCAATCACCACACGGCGAATGCCGGAGAAACCACGGCTGAGGCTGTTGACCTTGAGCACCATGATCAGCCGCACCAGCTCGTCGCTGATCGGCACGCCAACACCGGCGGCGTGGGACAACACCAGCGAGCGCTGCAGATTTTCCAGGTCTTCGCTGGCAATGCGCGTCGAGGCCAGCAGGCCGAAACCGGTGTTGATGCCGTAAGCGGTGCGATTCTCGGCGAGGATCTGCTCGACGCAAGCGACGCTGGCTTCGATCTGTGCCGAGGCGCTGTTGTCGAGAGTCAGCTTGACCGGGTTCTGGTAGACGTCACGCAGTTGGGCCAGGCTCAGTTGGCCGGGAATCAGGTTCAGCGCAGTCATTTTGTGCTCCTTTTGAGAGTTTGTTATTAACTCGCCAGACGCTCCGGAGATGTCCGTTGTCCGTCGCGTCTCGCCTTTTGGGGAGTCGCGCCTTGGCACGCTGGCGTGGGTATTGGTCAGTGCAAATTCGGTAAAACGTTGTGCGGCAGATTCGGGTTTTTCAACACGCTCGCAGCGGCAGCGATGTCCGGCGCCAGCCAGCGATCCTGATCGTAGGCCGGGACTTTTTCGCGCAGCAGTCGCCAAGCGACATCGGTGCCAGCGCCAAAGCGCTGTTCCTTGAGAAATTCAAACGCCTGCGCCGCCAGCAGGTATTCGATGGCGAGGATCTGCGTGCAGTTTTCCAACGCGCGATGCAGCTTCAGCGCGGCATTGGTGCCCATGCTCAAATGGTCCTCCTGCAGGCCCGAGGTGATGTAATTGTCGAGCACCGCCGGTTGCGCCAATTGGCGGTTTTCCGCACACAGCGATGCGGCGACGTACTGAACGATCATCATCCCCGAGTTCACCCCCGGATTGGCCACCAGAAACGCCGGCAGACCGCTGACGTGCGGGTTGACCAGACGATCGAGGCGACGCTCGGCAATCGAACCGATTTCGGCCATGGCAATTGCCAGCAAATCCGCCGCCATCGCCACCGATTGGCCGTGGGGGTTGGCCTGTGACATCACCCGGAAATTGTCCGGTGTGCCGAGCAACAGCGGGTTGTCGGTGCAGCCGTTGAGTTCCGCTTCGACCTGCTTGATCGCATGGTCGAGTTGATCACGCGCGGCGCCGTGCACTTGCGGGATCGAGCGGATGCTCAGCGCATCCTGAGTGCGGATGCCTTTGCTCGACGCAATCACTTCACTGCCATCGAGCAAGGCGCGCAGATTTGTGCCGACTTGCTGCATGCCCGGATGTGGTTTCAGCGCGATGATCTCGGCATCGAACGCATCGATCTGACCGCGCTGGGCTTCGAAACTCATCGCGCCGATAACGTCGGCCCACTGCACCAGCCGCGTGGCGTCGGCAATCGCCAGACAGCTGAGGCCGGTCATGCACGGCGTACCGTTGACCAGGCACAAACCGTCCTTCGCACCGAGTTGCACTGGTTGCAGGCCTTCTTCGGCCAGCACCTGTTGCGCCGAGGTGATCTGCCCGCGATAGCGGACATTACCGACGCCGAGCAACGCGATGCCGATGTGCGCCATGTGGGTCAGGTAACCGACCGAGCCTTGCGACGGAACCTGCGGGGTGACGCCGCGATTGAGCAGTGCCAGCAGGCCTTCAACCACGCGGCGGTGGATGCCGGATTTGCCGTGGCTGTAGTTGTGGATCGCCGCGCAGATGATCGCGCGGGTCTGCTCGTCGGCAAGCACCGGGCCGACACCGCAGGCATGGCTGAGCAGGGTGTTGCGCGAGAGCTGGCTGAGTTGTTCGTCTTTCAGGGAAACGTTGGACAAACCGCCCAGGCCGGTGTTTACGCCATAGGCGCGCTCGCCGCTTTCGACGATGCGCTGGACGATGGCTTGGGCGTTTTCGATGCGCGCCCAGGTGTCGCTGGACAGCTCGAGTTGAGCGCCGTGACGGGCGACGGCGACCACGTCCTGCCAACGCAGAGGGGCGCCGGTGATAATGATTTTTTCAGCCTGGGACATCATTAACCTCATCCGAACATTGATGCAGCTTTACCGACGCTTTCGCGAGCAGGCTCGCTCCCACATTGGAATGCAGTCCCCTGTGGGAGCGAGCCTGCTCGCGAAGAGGCCAGCCCAGCCAACACAAATCTACCTAAACCACCGCCGCCCGCCGCTGCACAAACCGGTCGACATACTCATCCGCTGGCGAATGCAGAATCTCGCGTGGCGTACCAACCTGAATCAACTTCCCATCCTTGAGAATCGCAATGCGGTTACCAATACGCACCGCCTCATCAAGGTCGTGGGTAATGAAGACGATGGTCTTGTGCAACGTCTTTTGCAGCTCCAGCAACTGATCCTGCATCTCCGCACGAATCAGCGGATCCAGCGCACTGAACGCCTCATCCATGAGGATGATGTCGGTATCCGCCGCCAAGGCCCGAGCCAGACCGACGCGCTGACGCATGCCGCCGGAGAGCTGGTGCGGGTATTTGTTTTCGTAGCCTTTGAGGCCAACGGTGTTAATCCAGTGCAGCGCGCGTTCCGTGCACATTTGCTTGCTCTCGCCACGCACCTTCAGGCCGTAGGCGACGTTGTCGAGCACAGTCTTGTGCGGCAACAGGCCGAAGCTCTGGAACACCATGCTGATCTTGTGCCGGCGAAATTCGCGCAGGGCGTCCATGTCGTATTGCAGGATGTCGACGCCGTCGACGAGGATCGCGCCGCTGGTTGGATCGATCAGGCGATTGAAGTGGCGTACCAGCGTCGACTTGCCCGAGCCCGACAGGCCCATGATCACGAAGATCTCGCCGGTGCCGATGCTCAGCGACAGATCGTTCACGCCGACCACGCAACCGGTCTCGCTCAGCACCTGATCCTTGGTCTTGCCCTGGCCGACCATGGCCAGCGCATCCTTGGCGCGGTTGCCGAAAATCTTGAAGACGTTTTTGACTTCGATCTTGCTCACGGTTGCGTTGCTCATTTGCTCACCTCATGCCGTGGCCGACCGTACGCCTGAGTAATGCGGTCGATGACCACTGCGAGAATCACGATCGCCAGACCGGCCTCGAGACCACGTCCAACGTTGAGGGTCTGAATCCCCACCAGCACATCTTCACCCAGGCCACGGGCGCCGATCATCGAGGCGATCACTACCATCGACAGGGCCATCATGGTGGTCTGGTTGATCCCGGCCATGATGCTCGGCAGGGCCAGTGGCAGTTGCACGCCGAACAGTTGCTGCCAGCGGTTGGCGCCGAAAGCATTGATCGCTTCCATCACCTCGCCGTCGACCTGGCGAATGCCCAGATCAGTCAGGCGAATCAGCGGCGGCGCGGCGTAGATCACCGTGGCGAAAATCGCCGGGACCTTGCCCAGACCGAACAGCATCAGCACCGGAATCAGGTACACGAAACTTGGCATGGTCTGCATGATGTCGAGCAGCGGCATCAGCACCGAACGCAGGCGATTGCTGCGCGCCGAGAGAATCCCCAGCGGGATGCCGATCAGCACCGAAATGATCGTCGCGACCATCATCAGCGCCAGCGTCTGCATAAGCTTGTCCCACAAGCCAACGGCGCCGACGAGGAACAGCAGACCGACGATGACCGCCGTGGTCACGACTTTGCGCGTGGCGTGCCAGGCAACCACACCAACGATGGCCAGCATCAACCACCATGGCGCCGCACGCAGCAGGCCTTCGAGGTTGACGATGGCCCAGAGCAGGGTGTCGGAGATGTGGCGGAATACATCACCGTAGTTGGTGACCAGCGAATCGACCCAACCGTTGACCCAGTCGGCGATGGAAAAGGTAAAGCTTTCGGGAAACATAAGCGGCTCTCAATCAGAAATCTCAATCAAGCGTTTACGGCATATCTCCCGGCCAGCCTCACGGTTGACCGGGAGGTATCGACCTACAGCGCCGCGTCGATTTTCCTGGCAGCGTCTGCACTGACCCACGCATGCCAGACTTCAGGATGTTCCTTGAGGAAGATTTTCGCCAGTTTTGGCGACTCGATACGTTCCTTGGCCATGCGACCGAGGTTCTGGTTCAGCAGGTCGATCGGCAGGTTGACCTTTTCCAGCACGGCGACCAGTTCCGGAGCTTCGTCGTGGAAGGTTTTCGACAGGCCGACCTTGATGCTCACAGACTTGTCGACGCCCGGTTTTTCTTCGAGTTTGACCAGATCCACCTGGCCCATCAGCGGGGTTGGCGACCAGTAGTAGAACAGGATCGGCTCGCCACGCTTGTAGCTCGACAACACCGCCGCATCCAGCGCCGGGCCAGTGCCCGGACGGAAGTTGGTGTAGCTGTTTTCCAGACCGTAGCTTTTCAGCATTTCGCTGTTGTCGAGTTCGCAGGTCCAGCCGGCCGGGCAGTTGTAGAAACGGCCCTTGGAAGGCTCTTCAGCGTCCTTGAACACGGCGGCGTACTTGCCCAGGTCAGCGATGTTTTTCAGGTCCGGGGCTTTCGGCTCAAGCTTGCGCTTGGCGTCGCCTTCGATCACGTAACGCGGCACGTACCAGCCTTCCACCGCGCCGACGACCGGAGCGCCTACACCAACAACCTTGCCGGCCTTCTCGGCCTTGTTCCAGACCTCGCTGCGACCGACCCACTCTTCGGCAAACACTTGAATATCGTTGCTGCTCAGGGCGTTTTCCATGGTGATGGAGTTGCCCGGCAGACTGTCGGTCTTGCAGTCGTAACCTTTCTCCAGCACCACTTGCAGCACGTCGGTCAGCAGCATGCCGCTTTCCCAGTTCAGCCCGGCGAACTTCACCGGTTTGCCCGATTCGCACCAGCCAGCAGCTTGGGTCGCACCGGCACTGGCCAGCAGGCCCATGGACAGCAATGTGGTCAGCAGGGTCTTGTTCGATTTCATTGTTGTGACGCTCCTAATCATGAATTGGCTTACGGCAGTCAAGAGGCATCCAGCCCTGTCCACGTCCAAATCAGGCCTGCGCCGCAGCGCGACCGGCCCCGCTTGTTTTAGGTTGTACAACGCTGTTCTGCTCGACCGGCAGAATCAGTTGATCGGGCACCGCGCTGTGCCATTTTTTTGCGCACACGTAGTAGACGACGGCCGGCAGCACCAGGCCGATGATCCAGGAAATATCCACGTCACCGAGGGCAGCCACCAGCGGGCCGGTGTAGAACTTGGTGGAGATGAACGGCAGCTGCACCAGCACACCGAACACATAGACGCTGATACCGAGCAGGTTCCAGCGACCGTAGCGTCCGTTCGGATCGGCCAGTGCCGGCACGTCGTAACGCTCACGGGTGATGCAGTAGTAATCCACCAGGTTGATCGCACTCCACGGTGTGAAGAACGCGAGCAGGAACAGGATGAAAGACTTGAACGCACCGAGGAACGAGTGCTGACCAAGCAGCGCAATCAGGGTCGCTGCGCCAACGATCACCAGCACAAACACCAGACGCTGCATCCGGGTCACCGTCAGATGGCCTTTGAAACCACTGATGATGGTCGCGATGCACATGAAGCTGCCGTAGGAGTTCAGCGTCGAGATGGTCACCTTGCCGAACGCAATGCTGAAGTACAGCAGCGCGGCGGTGGCACCGGTGCCGCCCAGACCGACGATGTAAGCCACCTCATGACCGGCGAACTGGCCGTTGGCCGAAGCCGCAGCAAAGACGCCGAGGATCATCGCCACTTGCGCGCCAACCACTGAACCGGCACCGGCGGCGAAGAAGGTTTTTACCGCCGAAGTATTGCTCGGCAGGTAACGGGAATAGTCAGCCACGTAAGGACCGAATGCGATCTGCCAGGAGGCCGCGAGCGACACTGCGAGGAGGAAACTGCTCCAGCTGAAATGACGGATTTGCAGGAGTGCGCCGACGTCGGTCTGGCTCATCAGACGCCAGAACAGGAAGACGAAAGCGATCACGCCAATGACGCTGGCGACACGACCAATCCAGTGGATCACCCGATAACCGAGCACCGTCACCAGCACGATAACGCTAGCGAAAATCAGGATGCCGACGCTGTCGCTGACATTGAATAGCTGGCCTAACGCCTGACCGGAAAGCACCGTGCCTGTCGCGGTAAAACCCAGGTACATCAGGCACACCAAGACGATAGGGATCGCCGCACCATAGACGCCAAACTGCACGCGGCTGGAGATCATCTGCGGCAGACCGAGTTTCGGCCCTTGCGCGGCATGCAGCGCCATCACGCCACCGCCGAGCAATTGACCGATCAACAGACCAATCAATGACCAGAACACATCACCGCCCAGCACCACGGCCAAGGCCCCGGTGACGATTGCGGTGATTTGCAGGTTGGCCCCCATCCACAGGGTGAACTGGCTAAACAGACGACCGTGTCTTTCCGCTTCCGGGATGTAGTCGATCGAACGCCTTTCGATCAACGGTTTGTTGCCTGCACGATCGGTGTTGACAGCCATGATTCAACCTCTGTGGATTGTTCCGGGTTTTGTTCTTTTTTGGCTTTTGCTTTTGTAGGAGTGAGCCTGCTCGCGATTGCGGTGGGTCAGTCAGCACATTTGCTGAATGTGCCGGCCTTATCGCGAGCAGGCTCACTCCTACAGGGGAAAGCATTACTTTCCGGTAATCATCGGCAGGTTCAGGCCCTGCTCCTTGGCGCAGTCGATGGCGATCTGGTAACCGGCATCGGCATGACGCATGACGCCAGTGGCCGGGTCGTTGTGCAGCACGCGCGCAATGCGCTCGGCCGCTTCGTCCGTACCGTCGCAAACAATCACCATGCCCGAGTGCTGCGAGAAGCCCATGCCAACGCCGCCGCCGTGGTGCAGGGAAACCCAGGTCGCGCCGCTCGCGGTATTCAGCAGAGCGTTGAGCAGTGGCCAGTCGGACACGGCGTCGGAACCGTCCTGCATCGATTCGGTTTCACGGTTCGGGCTGGCCACCGAGCCGGAGTCGAGGTGGTCGCGACCGATCACGATTGGTGCGGACAATTCGCCGCTACGAACCATTTCGTTGAACGCCAGGCCGAGCTTGGCGCGCAGGCCCAGGCCGACCCAGCAGATACGTGCCGGCAGACCCTGGAAGCTGATGCGCTCGCGGGCCATGTCCAGCCAGTTGTGCAGATGCGCGTCGTCCGGGATCAGCTCTTTGACCTTGGCGTCGGTTTTGTAGATGTCTTGCGGATCACCCGACAGCGCCGCCCAACGGAACGGGCCGATGCCACGGCAGAACAGCGGACGGATGTAGGCCGGTACGAAGCCCGGGAAATCGAAGGCGTTTTCGACGCCTTCTTCCTGGGCCATCTGACGGATGTTGTTGCCGTAGTCGAAGGTCGGAATACCTTGCTTCTGGAATTCCAGCATGGCTTTCACGTGCACGGCCATCGACTGCTTGGCGGCTTTGATCACAGCAGCCGGTTCGGTCTTGGCGCGGGCGCGGTATTCGTCCCAGGTCCAGCCGGCGGGCAGGTAGCCGTTGAGCGGGTCGTGGGCGCTGGTCTGGTCGGTGACCATGTCCGGGCGCACACCACGCTTGATCAGTTCCGGGAGGATTTCTGCGGCGTTACCCAGCAGTGCGATGGAGATCGCCTTGCCTTCCTTGGTGTATTTGTCGATGCGCGCCAGGGCGTCGTCGAGGTCTTTGGCTTGCTCGTCGACGTAACGGCTTTTCAGGCGGAAATCGATGCTCACTTGCTGGCATTCGATGTTCAGCGAGCAGGCGCCGGCCAAGGTTGCCGCCAGCGGTTGTGCGCCGCCCATGCCACCGAGGCCGGCGGTCAGGACCCACTTGCCGGTGAGGTTGTCGTTGTAGTGCTGGCGACCCGCTTCGACGAAGGTTTCGTAGGTGCCTTGGACGATGCCCTGGCTGCCGATGTAGATCCAGCTGCCGGCGGTCATCTGGCCGTACATGGCCAGGCCTTTGGCGTCGAGTTCGTTGAAGTGCTCCCAGCTCGCCCAGTGTGGAACGAGGTTGGAGTTGGCGATCAGTACGCGCGGGGCGTTGCTGTGGGTCTTGAACACGCCGACCGGCTTGCCGGATTGCACCAGCAGGGTCTCGTCGTCATTCAGGTTGGTCAGGCTTTCGACGATTTTGTCGTAGCACTCCCAGTTACGCGCGGCGCGACCGATACCACCGTAAACCACCAGTTCTTTCGGGTTCTCGGCGACTTCCGGGTCGAGGTTGTTCATCAGCATGCGCAGCGGCGCTTCGGTCAGCCAGCTCTTGGCGGTCAGCTTGTTGCCGCGCGATGCACGGATTTCGACGTTACGAACCTTAGTAGGCTTATTGTCAGTCACGAAAAAGACTCCTCAGCGATCAATTCAAACCAACCCTGGCAGTGGGCAAGCAGCCTGTGCGCTTCGATGCGCGACAAGCGAATCAGTGGACGCTGCGGAGAGTCTCGAGCGACTCATACGCATACGTCTTTACTTGTACATACAAGCATATGCAATCAAGCGGCCAACTTGTTGGAGGGGTGTTCAAGAAAAATCGCGGGCAGGGCTGGAGAGCGCCTGAATCAAGGGTTCTGGCGTTGATGAAATTTTTCGAGGATATTGATTGAGAGCGTCAGGGACTGTTACTAAAGCGAGGTTTTGCGCCACGCTGGGGCGTTCGGTAACAAGTTGGTGCGTGGGTTGGGAACACCCAAAAAACAAAGATCGCAGCCTTCGGCAGCTCCTACAGGGCGTACATCAATCCCATTGTAGGAGCTGCCGAAGGCTGCGATCTTTTAAGATTTTTCAATCAGCGGGCAGTCAGCTCAATGACACAG
Organism: Pseudomonas sp. R84; assembly: GCF_009834515.1. Lineage (NCBI taxonomy): Bacteria > Pseudomonadati > Pseudomonadota > Gammaproteobacteria > Pseudomonadales > Pseudomonadaceae > Pseudomonas > Pseudomonas sp. R84. The sequence goes on along the minus strand of NZ_CP019426.1, from coordinate 448,705 downwards.
CAACCCGCATCAACGGACACTTCAACCAAGCCCTTGTTACCGTCCAGTTGCAGGCAATCATGGCGACCGAGTTGCGAAACGGCGTCACCAACCTGCACTTCCAGCAACTCACTGACACTGAACACCAGCACCGTCCCCGCCGAGCTGAAAAGCCGCTGTTCACCTTCAAGCCACTGCAACCGCGCGCTGTACCGCTGCGGCGCGTAGATAAGGTTGAAGTCGCGAATCGCGCCACCAAGTAAAGTGCACGAGACCTGGCTTTCCCCGCTGAAGGCAAACGGGTCGAGCGGTAACAGCGGCCGCGTATCGTCGCCATCAACGCATAGGGTCATGCCGTCACCCTGCAATACCGTAATCACTCGCTGGTAACCGGCGAAGGTCGAGAAGCCGCCGGACTCGGCGATGTCGGCAATCGACAGGCGCCAGCCGAAACCATCCAACCCTGCACCGGCATCACGGGTGATTTCTTCAGTGCTGCCGCCGCCGTTTTTCCACGGCATGCGCGGGTAGCCTTCAGCGCGTAAAACCTTCACCTGACTCATTTATGAAAGCGCCCTTCCAGACGATGACGAGAACCCGGATGAATCAAACGTGCAGCCGTCACCGGCTGACGCCCCGACCACGTGCGGCGACGAATCAACAAGCACGGCTCGCCTTTTTCAATCTGCAGCAACTTGCACTCGGAAGACTCGGCGAGGATCGCTTCAACCACGTGCTCGCCCTCAGTCAGCGGCGCCACCTGATTGAGATACGCGTAAGGCGTTTGCAGGGTGAAGTCCTGCTTGAGGTATTCCGGGGCGACCAGCGCGTTGACGAAACGGTCTTCGATTTGCACCGGAATGTCGTTTTCGTAATGCACGATCAGCGAGTGAAACACCTTTTGCCCTTCACGCATGTCCAGCGCCAGTGCGCGCTCGGAACCGGCGGCCTCTTCTTCGAGGGTAATGACCTGGCAGGTGTGGCGATGGCCACGGGAGGCGATTTCGTCGGCGATGTTGTGCACTTCGAACAACGCAGACTGGCTCTTCGGTTCGGCGACGAACGTGCCGACACCTTGCATGCGCACCAACAGGCCATCGGCAGTCATCTCGCGCAGCGCGCGGTTGATGGTCATGCGGCTGAAGCCGAGTTGATTGACCAGCTCGCTCTCGGACGGCACACGGTAGTGCGGCGGCCAGTTTCCGCTGTCGATCTGCTGGGTAATCATCTGTTTGACGCGGGCGTACAAGGGCGCCGGACTGTCGCCCATGTTCGCGGCCAACGGGGAGACTGGAGGCGGAGTCGGCACGGTTGATCCCTGTTCATTGGATGAAGGTTGCTAGCTTGCCGGAGTTTACCGGGCAGGCAAACGTCTGTATATGTATATACAAATAACACACGATGGGGTGCTGAACCATGTCCGCCTTCTTTGCCGAACGCGCACTGCTGCCTAACGGATGGGCCAACAATGTACGTCTTGAAGTCAGCGCCGATGGCCTGCTCACCCAAATCCAGGCCGATTCCACCGCAGATGGCGCCGAACGGCTGAGCGGCCCATTGCTGCCGGGCATGCCCAATCTGCACTCCCACGCCTTCCAGCGCGCGATGGCGGGACTGGCCGAAGTGGCCGGTAATCCGAACGACAGTTTCTGGACGTGGCGTGATCTGATGTATCGGCTCGTCGGAAAAATCAGCCCGGATCAGCTCGGCGTGATTGCCCGGCAGCTGTACATCGAAATGCTCAAGGCCGGTTACACATCGGTGGCCGAATTTCATTACGTGCATCACGACAGCAATGGTCAGCCTTATGCCGATCCCGCTGAGCTGGCGTTGCGCATCAGTCAGGCGGCGAGTGAAAGCGGCATCGGTCTGACCCTGCTGCCGGTGCTCTACAGCCACTCTGGTTTTGGCGGGCAGACGCCGAATGACGGCCAGCGCCGCTTCATCAACAGCACCGAAAATTACCTGAATCTGCAATCGCGCTTGCAGCCAATGCTGGCGCAGCAAAAGGCGCAATCGCTGGGCCTGTGCTTCCACTCCTTGCGCGCGGTGACGCCACAGCAGATCAGCGAAGTATTGGCCGCCAGCGACAAACAATGTCCGGTGCACATCCACATCGCCGAACAGCAGAAGGAAGTCGACGACTGCCTGAGCTGGAGCGGTCGGCGTCCGCTGCAATGGCTGTATGAAAATGCCGAAGTCGATCAGCGCTGGTGCCTGGTCCACGCCACTCACGCCAACCCTGAAGAAGTCACGCTGATGGCCAAAAGTCGCGCCATCGCCGGCCTGTGCCTTACCACCGAAGCGAACCTGGGCGACGGGATTTTCCCGGCGGTGGATTTCCTCGCCCAGAGCGGACGCATGGGCATCGGTTCCGACAGCCATGTCTCGCTCAGCGTCGTGGAGGAATTGCGTTGGCTGGAATACGGTCAGCGCCTGCGTGATCAGCGACGTAATCGCTTGTATGGCGCGGATCAGCCAATGGTCGGGCGCACGCTATATGACGCGGCGCTGGATGGCGGTGCGCAAGCGTTGGGGCAGCCGATTGGTGCGCTGGAGGTTGGCAAGCGTGCGGACTGGATTGTGCTCGATGGCAACGATCCGTATCTGGCGACGGCGAGCGGTGACGGGATTTTGAATCGCTGGTTGTTTGCCGGCGGCGATCGTCAGGTGCGCGATGTGCTGGTCAATGGTCAGTGGGTAGTGCGTGATGGTCGACATGCTGGCGAAGAAGACAGTGCTAGCGCCTTCACCCAGGTCCTGCGTGACCTCCTAGGCTGACGCATAACCCAATGTAGGAGTGAGCCTGCTCGCGATAGCAGCGTGTCAGTCACTTATTTGTGCTCTGACACAACGCTATCGCGAGCAGGCTCACTCCTACATTGGTTTTGTGGTGTTCTTTAGTTTGAAGTCTTGGCCATCTGCCGATCCGACGCCCGCCAGATCAAGCGCGTGGTGTCATAGCCCTGCTGACGCGCCTTGCTCAGCAGTTCTTCACGCACCACACCATTAACGGTCGGCGTGCGCGACAGCAACCACATGTACTTGCGACTCGGGTCGCCGACGATGGCCGTCTTGTAGTCATCGCTGACGTACAACACCCAATATTCGCCTTTCGCCACACCCGGAATCAGCCGCGAGAACCAGGTATCGAATTCGACCCAGAGCTTGTCGGTCTTGCCCGGCACCTGTGGATAGGCCGTGCCCTTGGCCTCTTCCCACTGCCAGTCCGGCGTCAGGCAGCGATTGAGCACCGCGACATTGCCGTCAGGCTTGAGGGTGTAATGCGCTTCGGACTGCGCGCAATTGCGCTGGAAATACATCGGCAAGCGCGCCAGTTCATACCAGGTGCCCTGATAGCGCTTGAGATTGACGCTGTTGACGGTTTTCGGCGCCAACGGGTCGACGCCGGAAGTGGCGCAGCCGGCCAGTACCAGGCCGGCAAAAAGGATCAGCAATAACCGCTTCATTTTTCTTCTCCGTGGGCGCGAAGCCCCGGTTTACTTCAGGCCTTGGCCGGAAAACATCAGCACTTTGTCACCGGCGTACTGCACGCTGATAAAGCTGTTCTTGTCGCCCCAGGTGCAACTGGACATGCCGAGCGCGCCCGAGCAATCGGTGGGCTTGCCGAGCAGCGTCTCGACTTCGGCCTTGGCCATACCGGCCGAGAGCTTCGAATAGTTTTCCTGATTGACCTTGCTGCATGCGGCCAGCAGCACGCAAAACGTCAGAAGGGCGATAGATCGCAGCGACATGGTGTAACTCCTGGAACGAGGGGGGATGGCATGGTGCCAACCAGAAGCTTAGAAGAGAAAACCCTCATCTGGTTCCGTGGGCGAACGGCTATTTATTAGCCCGCCCGTCTGGCATTTGCCGATAAATCAGACACTTTGTAGGGCTATTGAGCATTTCGTCGCCTTTCGCCAAAGACGCCTAATCTTTGGCGCGCCGCGGTCGAAATAAGAGCAGCGCAAAGCCCCCGAGTGTGGCAAATTGCCGCCCTTTCTTGACCAGCCCCTTCGCGGTAGTTCATTCGATGACCAGAAACATGAAATTCAGCCATAAGATCTTGTTGGCTGCCGCCCTTGTGGTGGCCGTTGCGTTCGCCTGTTTCATTTTCTTCAACGACTATCGACAGCGCGAAGCCCTGAGCACAAGCACCGAAGCCTCGATGCAAGAGCTGGGCAGCCTGACCACCAGCAACATCAAGACCTGGCTGGAAAGCCGCATTCAGTTGCTGCAATCGTTGTCGCAGCAAGTCGCCGTCGACGGTAACGCTCCCGCCAGCCTGAAACGCATCATTGACCTGCCCGCCTATACCGGCAATTTCCAGCTCAGCTACTTCGGTGGCGCCGACGGCGTGATGTTTTCGGTGCCAGCCGGCAACCGCGCCCCGGACTACGACCCGCGCGCACGCGGTTGGTACAAAGCGGCCAACAGCGCACAGCAGACCATCGTCACCGAACCGTACATCGCCGCGTCCTCGGGCAAACTGGTGATCACCGTTGCCACGCCAGTGCAGCGCCAAGGCCAGATGCTTGGCGTCGCCGGTGCCGACATCGACCTGACCAGCGTCAGCGCGATCATCAACTCGCTGAACTTCGGCGGCCACGGCCACGCGTTCATCGTCAGCAGCGAGGGCAAGATCCTGATCCACCCGGACAGCAAACTGGTACTCAAGACTCTCGCCGAGGCCTACCCGAACGGCGCGCCGAAAGTCAGCCCGGGCTTGAAAGAAGTCGAGTTCGACGGCAAGACTCAGTTGATCTCCTTCACCCGCGTCAACGGCGTGCCGTCGGCCGACTGGTACGTGGCGCTGGTGCTCGATAAAGACACCGCGTTCGCCATGCTCAGCGAATTCCGCACCTCGGCACTGATCGCCATGATCATCGCGGTGGTGATCATCATCGCCCTGCTCGGCATGCTCATCCGCGTGCTGATGCAACCGCTACTGACCATGGGCCGCGCGATGCACGACATCGCCGAAGGTGAAGGCGACTTGACCAAACGTCTGGTGATCCATGGCAACGACGAGTTCGGCGCACTGGGCACCTCGTTCAACCGCTTCGTCGAACGTATCCACACCTCGATCCGCGAAGTGTCTTCGGCCACCGGCCAGGTCAACGAAGTCGCCCTGCGCGTGGTCGCGGCATCGAACTCGTCGATGTACAACTCCGACCAGCAAGCCAGCCGCACCAACAGCGTCGCCGCCGCGATCAACCAGCTCGGTGCCGCCGCGCAGGAAATCGCCCAGAACGCCGCCCTCGCCTCGCAGCATTCCAGCGACGCGCGCAGCCTTGCGGTCGACGGTCAGCAGGTTGTGGATAAAACCATCCAGGCCATGCAGCAGCTGTCGGCGAAGATCAGCGATTCCTGCGGCAACATCGAAACCCTGAACAGCAACACGGTGAACATCGGCCAGATTCTCGAAGTGATCACCAGCATTTCCCAGCAGACCAACCTGCTCGCGCTCAACGCCGCGATCGAAGCGGCGCGTGCCGGTGAAGCCGGTCGTGGTTTCGCCGTGGTCGCTGACGAAGTGCGCAACCTAGCCCACCGCACCCAGGATTCGGCGCAGCAGGTGCAGAAGATGATCGAAGAGCTGCAAGTCGGCGCACGTCAGGCGGTCAACATCATGACCGAGAGCCAGCGTGAGAGCGAAAGCAGCGTCGGCATCGCCAACCAGGCAGGCGAGCGCCTGGGCAGCGTGACTCAGCGTATCGGCGAGATCGACGGGATGAACCAGTCGGTGGCCACTGCGACTGAAGAGCAGACGGCAGTGGTTGAGTCGATCAATGTCGATATCAACGAGATCAATACGCTGAATCAGGAAGGTGTGGAGAACTTGCAGGCGACGTTGCGGGCTTGTTCGGATCTGGAGCAGCAGGCGGCGCGGTTGAAGCAACTGGTGGGTAGTTTCCGCATTTAAGCGGCGCTGCTTTTGGCGCCTTCGCGAGCAAGCTCGGCCCTACAATGGTTCTGTATGGTTCACAGATATCCTGGGGGAGCGGACTTGCCTGCGATGGCGGCATCAGCAACGAAAGAATTTGGAATTGAAACACGCTCGTCTGCTCGAACTGACGCTGGACTGAATTAAGACTAAACTCAGTCCCATTCAATTTAGCGGGGCTCAACCATGAAGCTTTCATCGCAAATCAAACCCATCAGTTACCTGAAAAGTCACACAGCCGAAATCGTCAAATCAATCACAGAAAGCCGCGAGCCTCTGGTAATCACTCAAAACGGTGAAGCCAAGCTAGTGGTGATGGATGTGAAAAGCTTTGAAGAGCAAGAAGGCACGATGGCCTTGTTGAAACTGTTGGCGATGGGTAATCGGGAGATTGAGGAAGGCAAGTTCAGTGATGCTGAAGATGTCTTTGCCGATTTGGACAAGGCCGATCACCAATGAGTTTAAAGGTCGTTATTCTCCAGTCCGCACAAGCAGATCTCAAAGAACTTCGCTCCTACCTCGTCAGACAGTTCTCATTTCAAATTTGGCAAAGCACTTATGCCGATCTCAAGACTGCGATTCTCGGCCTCGCAGATCTGCCTTATTCAGGATCAATCCCCGAAGAAATCGAGAAGCTCAATCTCGGCCAATACCGCCAGATTGTTTTGGGAAGGAACCGGATTATTTATGAGGTGCGAGAAAAAACGGTTTTCATCCATATCATTGTCGATACGCGAAAAAGCCTACCGGCACTGTTGATGAAACGGCTTCTACGAGGCAATCCTTGATTTAGAACCGTGATCCAGGCTGATCGAGAAATACCAACTCCTCAGCCGTAGACTCCCGCCCCAACACCGCATTGCGATGCGGAAACCGGCCAAACCGCGCAATCACCTTCTGATGCCGCTCGGCATAATCCAGATTGTCAGCAAACACCGCCCGTTGCGCTTCCGGCTGTTCCGCCACCAGTTCGATAAACCGGGAAACCGCCTCGTTCTGCACCGCAAGATTCTCGCAGTGCTCAAACACCAGATAAATGAACACACGCTGAATCGGTTTTAACTGCCGATCGAAATCCGCAGCAATGCCTTGCGCAACGAGCTTCTGCGCACGCAGATCGCCGGAGAAAGCTTTGGGAGAGTCGCGAAAGATCATTCGCGGCAGTTGATCGAGCAGTAACACCACCGCCAGCCAACCTTCGGGACGTTGCGTCCACTCGGTCAATTCGCCGGCCAGGGCCTGATCGACAAAGACCCCGAAACGCTCACGCGCTTCGAGGTCTTGGCTGTCTCGCTTGCCGAACCACAACTTGCCCTTGTCAGCCGATATCTCGTCGGGGGATTCGGCTTGTCCGAACCACCAATCGAGCAACGGCTGCCAGGGCGCGGTCATGGTTTACTCCTTGTGGTAGGCCGTAGCGCGAGCAACTTCTTCTTTCGAACCGAGGAACACCGCTACGCGCTGGTGCAGGCCTTCCGGCTGAATGTCGAGGATGCGCTGGTGACCGTCGGTGGACGCGCCGCCGGCTTGTTCCACCAGGAACGACATCGGGTTGGCTTCGTACATCAGACGCAGTTTGCCTGGCTTAGATGGCTCACGGCTGTCGCGCGGGTACATGAACAGACCGCCACGGGTCAGGATGCGGTGCACGTCGGCAACCATCGCCGCGACCCAACGCATGTTGTAGTTCTTTTTCAGCGGACCTTCTTCACCGGCCAGCAGCTCGCCGACGTAGCGTTGTACCGGGGCTTCCCAGTGACGCTGGTTGGACATGTTGATGGCGAATTCCTGGGTCGACTCAGGAATGGTGATGTCTTCGTGGGTCAGCACGAAGCTGCCCATTTCGCGGTCGAGGGTGAAGCCTTTGACGCCGTCGCCCAGGGTCAGTACCAGCATGGTTTGCGGGCCGTAGATCGCGTAACCGGCGGCAACTTGCTGAGTGCCTGGCTGCAGGAACGCTTTCTCGTTCAGCGGCTCGTTCTGGCTCAGGTATTCGTTCGGGCAACGCAGTACCGAGAAGATGGTACCGACCGGAGCGTTGATGTCGATGTTCGACGAGCCGTCCAGTGGGTCGAATACCAGCAGGTACGCGCCTTTCGGGTATTTGCCCGGGATCTGGTAGGCATTGTCCATTTCTTCGGACGCCATGCCGGCCAGGTGACCGCCCCATTCGTTGGCTTCGAGCAGGATCTCGTTGGAGATCACGTCGAGCTTCTTTTGCACTTCGCCTTGGACGTTTTCAGTGCCCATGCTGCCCAGAACACCACCCAGGGCGCCTTTGGACACGGCGTGGCTGATTTCTTTGCAAGCACGCGCCACCACTTCGATCAGGAAACGCAGATCGGCAGGAGTGTTATTGCTGCGGGTCTGCTCAATCAAATAGCGACTCAGGGTAACGCGGGACATGGACGGCTCCGGTGGAATGGGGGGCTAAAAACCCGCGCAGTTTACAGGGAGTCTGAAAACGTAGCGAGCGAAGACGCCCGGTAACGTGCGTTGGGGTGTAATTGCCTGCATGAGACGTGATTGTCGGTGGAGAGTTCAGGTAGCGGATTTAGCGTAGTCCGAAATCGGACGGGTGTGGCTGGGGGTTAATTGATCAGTTCGGAATATGTATTGGCTGAAACGCCGCTTTCGCGAGCAGCGCCAGCCATTCTCAGGTGTTAGTTGGAGGCTTGCGCAACAAGCTCAACGCCATCGCCCCAAGGAAAACCACGCTCAATAACAACACCGCCCACAACCCGATCTTTTTCCAGTTGGTCTCAGCCACCGCCGCCGTGGTCGCCGTGGAGGTCTGCGTAGCCACCACCTCTCCCTGAACCGCAGCCTTACTCAACGCCGCCAGTTTCTCCGGTTTGAAATCCGGAATCAGCGTCGCCAACGGCAGATTCGCTGTCTTCACACTCGGATTGCCCAACGCCAGACTGTACGGCCCCTCCCCGCGCGCGAGGAAAATCACCTGCGTCGCTCGCACCGCGTACTTCACGCTTGGCGCCTGCTCACCCAGACCACCGCCACGCTCATCCACCGTCAGCTTCAACTGCTGCACGGTTTGCCCGTAAAGCTGCAATTCGTTCTGCACCACGTCCTGACCATTCTGGGTCAGGCGATAGAGCAACCCGCTGCTCAGCTCCTGCCAAGGCAAGCTGCTTTCGCGGCGTCCCGCCAATGTCACCGGCGCCAGACTGTTCGGTTGTTTGATTTCGACCTGCACCCGCTCGACATTCAGCCCCATCGGCAATTGCCAGGTGTACTCGCCGACCTTGGCACTGCTGCCGGCCAATGCCTGCGACCAGACCAACGGCAGCGGAACATTGCGCGGATCACTGCTTTTCAATTGTGCCGCCGTCAGGATCGGCGCCGAGTTCGGCGATTCCCACAGCAACCGCACATAGCGCGCCGATTGCCCCGGCAACGTCACCTCATGCTGCTCGATGCGCTCATCGGAAAAGGTCAGCCGTGCCACCTGCCCTTCGCCCCAGGCTTGCCAATGTTGCAGGTCGTCGCTGGCTTCGATGCTGAAGCGCTGGAAGCCGTCGCGCTCGCTGGTCCAGTCGAGGATCAACTGCTGCAACGGCGCCTTGATCGCGCTGGCATCGAGCAGCCAGCCACGCAGCACTTCTTCACCCGCCTCCAACTGGCTGGACGGTTGCACTTCGACCAGCGTGCCGCTGGTCGTCGATTGCACGCGCACATTCGGCGCGCGCTCGCTGGCGTCGGCGGCGTTGTACAGCGGGAACCACTTCACCTCGTGCAACTGACCGTCGTCGCGGGTCTGTGCCGATTCGCGTGCCAAGGCGTAAGCCTGCGGTTCGCCGGCGGCGTTGAACACACGCAGATCACTGAGATCGGTCTGGCGTGCCTGCAATTGCACGCTCAACGGCAACTCGAGGCGATACCAAGGGCCATTGCCTGTGACTGACAGCGGCACCTGCGTGGCGAAGTCCGCCGGTTTTTCCTGGGCACCGGCCACCATCACCACGCCCAACGCCAACCAACCCAGATTCAGCATGCGACTCAAGATGAAACTCCTTCGGTGTCCGGGATCGGTTTGTCCGCCGCCGGCTCAGCTTCAGCGCGTTTGGGCGGCAGCGGTGCGAAATAACCGACCACCAGCAGTAACACGCCAACGCCGATAAACGAGACGATCCGGGCGAGGCCACCACGGTTGCTCAATTCGACAAAAATCAGTTTGGCCACCACCAGCGCAATCAACGCCGCGCCGATCAGCCACACTTCGCGACGATGACGCAGATGCCCGCCGATCATCAGCCCGAGCGCCATCAGCGTCCAGACGATCGACAATCCGGCCTGCACCAACATTGAGGCGAGCAGCGTATCCAGCTCAAACGGGATGCCCGCCCAATGGTGCGCGGCGCGGGTGACCAGCGCCGTGCAGAAGGCGAACAGCGAAACCCCGGCGATCAATTGCGTCGCGTATTCGGCGTAGTCCTGACGAATCGACAGCTGCGAAACCGCACTGCGCGACCAGACATAAACACCGAACAGCGCGAACAGCAGACCCAACTCCAGCGGATTGAGCAGCGGCACGTACGGCAACGGCTCGGCATTGCCATCGCTGACACCATTGGCCAGCCAGAACCATGCGAGCATCAACACCGCCAGCGGCGCAGCGGCGTACAAACGGTACTCGCGAGGGAATGCCGCCACCGGCCACGGCCAACTGCGCGGTACTGCCGCCAGCAGCAGATAAAGGCTCGGCAGAATCGCCCAACCGAGCCAGCGCCAAGCGTTGTATTGCTCGGACAACAGCAGCAGGCCGTAGCGCAACTCCAGCGCCAGCACGCCGATCAGCAGCCAGCAGCCGAGTACATGTGCCGCACTCAAGGCGCGCGCCGGCAGCATCGGCGCCAAGCGTCGCAGACTGAAGAAGTGCACGGCAAACACCGCCGCCCACGCCAGCCAACCGAAATCGGCCGCTGGGTGATAACGCGAATGCCAGGCAGCGAGCAACACCAGACCTGCTGCCGGAATCAGCAAGGTACAGAGCAAGCCCAGCGCCGGCCATTTCAACCGCAACGACAGCAGCGTCCACACCGCCACGCTGACGGCTGCAACCAACAGCAGCAACGTGCCTTGCAGATTCGGAGCAGCAAAACGCAGCACCTCGCTGACCCACGCCAACGCCCACCAGCCGGCGCCCCACACCAGCAATACTTCGGACAACCGCTGCAAACTCAACGCATCGAATGCCGAGGCGTGATTGCCCAGTTGCAGGCGCCACGCACCGATCATCGCGGCCAGGCCCAACACCAGCGGCGTCCAGAATCCGCCATCGGCCAAAGGCTTCAGACCTTCGCTGGACAACGGTCCAAGCAACTTGGGGCCGGCCAGCAAAAACGCCGCACCGCCAATCACCTGCAACAGCAGACCAAAGACAAAACTTACGCGTTGCTTGAGGTACAGGCTCAACCAGATAATCAGCAAACCACTCGCTGCCCACACCGCACTCGCGGTCTGCCACGGCAGCACAAACAGCACTGCCAGATTGATCAGCACCAGACCGGCCAACAGCACCACCGACAAACCGCGCAGCAGACGCACATCACCGCGCACCATTTCATCGCGAGCCGCCAACAGCATGCCAGCGATCAACGCCAGACCAATCAACGACGCACTGAGCAAGCCGCTCCAACCGGCGCTGAACACTGCGGCGGAATCTTCCCCTGCACCTTGCAGACGCAGCAGGAACAACGCGCCACCGAGTAGCTGCACGGCAAATGCGCTGAACAGGAACGTACGCGACTGAATCCGCAGACCGACAAACAGCGTCACCAAACCGGCCAACGCCCAACTGATCGCCGTGGCCTGGACGAAGAAGAACAGTGGCGCGAGCAGATAGAGGAACGTCAAACCCAGACACGCCAGCACCGGCAAACCTTGACGTTCCCAAGGCGCGGCCTGTTCCGGCGAAGCCTTGCGCAATTGGTAGAAACTGAACAGCAGCGCGAGGCCGAGCATCAACGCGCCCAGCGGCGCACCGTCGAGCAAACTGCTCTCGCCGACGCCCAACTGACTGAGGAAGGCCAACGCGGAACCCAGTTGCAGCAGCAAGGCAAACGCCCGGGCGAACGGTCGATGCTGACGCAGACCGAGCCAGAAAATCCCCGCGCCTTCCACCGCCCATGCCGCTGAGGTCCAGCGCGCATCCAGCCCCAACGGAATGGCCAGGCTGGCAAAAATCACCCCGAGCGCCAGACAGGTTTCGCCCAGCAGCACCGCGCGTCCACCCATTAACAGCTTGGCCAGCGCCATGTAGATCATGCCCAGCGCTAGCGCACTGAACGCAGCAGCAAACTCCAGATGCTGCACCAGCTCAAACTGCAAACCAAAGCCAATGAGCGGCGGGCCGAACAGCATCGTCCCGTCGACGTAATCGCCCTTGCGCGCAGACCAGTGCAGTAACGCTTCACGGTCACCCTCTGCCGGCGCATCTGGCATATCGAGCAACTTGCGCCGCGCGAACAACAGACCGATGGCGAGGTACATCAGGAAAAACAGAATCAGGAACGGCTCGGTACTCCACAACAGCTCCGGCGCATAAGAGCGCAAGCCCCAGGCGAAACCGATGCCGAAGGTGCCGACGAAGCCGATCAGGTTGAGCAGACGCCAGGCCTTGAACCAGGCGATGGCGAGAATGCCAGCGTTGAGCAACGCGAAATAACTGAATAGCGCGACGTGGTTGCCGGCGCCGGTCGAGGTCAGGATCGGCGCGGCGAAACCGCCCAATGCCGCCGCAGCCGCCAACCCTAAAGCATCCTGAGTGATGGCGAGGATCGCCGAGAAAACGGTGACCGCCACCAGCAGGCCGAGCGCGGCCGATGGATCAAGCAACGGATGCAGACGCATCGCCGCAAACACCGTCAGGTACAGCACCGCGATCCCGGTACCTTGCAGCATCAACGCGTAATTACTGTTGCGCCGGCGCAGCCACCAGCCCAGCGCGAGCAAGCCCAACGCCGCCGCCGCGACGCCGGCGTAACGCAACTCGATCGGCACGACCATGCCTTCGGTGGCGTAGCGCAGCAGGAACGCCAGACCGAAGAACAGCAACACCACGCCGACTCGCAGCACGGTGTTGCCACCGAACAGCCAGTTACGCGCAGCACTGATGCCGCGTTCGATCAGGTTCGGACCACGAGGTTCGGCGGGTTTTGACGGTTCGGGCGTGACGGCGTCGAGGCGCCACACATCAGCGGGCAGCGGTTGGCTGGTCTCGCTGGCGACGGCGGAAATCGGTTCGAGTTCGGGCGGTAGCTCCCAGACCAGTTCAGGGGCCGGGGCTTGTTCGGCGGCTTTGACCGTTTCTACGATTGGCTCGGTAACGGGCGGCGTACTCGGTGATGACGCGGCACGAACCGGTGCACCTTCGAGCAGAAACAGACGCTGTTCGACGCCCTGCAAAGCGACCTTCGCCTGCTCAAGTTGACGTTGCTGCTCCATAGCCTGCGAGCCTAGCCGCGCGATGCGGATCGTCTGCCCGAATGCCAGCCCCAGCAACGCGCCTAATAGCGCATCACTGAACGACTCGTCGAGCAGCCAGCCGAGCACCAGCCCGATCAACATGAACATCCATTGCATGGTCGATATCCCTAAGCGCGAAGGCTAATCCGGGAAGATTAGCGCAGCCTGACCCAAAAAGATCGCAGCCTGCGGAAGCTCCTACAGGGTTATGTGAACACCTCTGTAGGAGCTGCCGCAGGCTGCGATCTTTTCCGGCGCGCGATTATATCGAGCCGAGTGGAAAGTTACTCCAGTGCTTTCCAGATATCCGTGGCGTACTCGCGAATCGTCCGGTCCGAGGAGAACCAGCCCATCCGCGCCGTATTGAGGACCGCCGAACGCCACCAGTTGTTGGAATCGTGCCAATGCGCCTCAACGCGTTTCTGTGCTTCCCAATAGGAATCGAAGTCGGCGCAGACCAGGAAGCGGTCGTAATCCACCAGCGAATCGATCAGCCCGGTATAGCGCGAAGTGTCATCCGGCGAGAACACCCCGCTGCGAATCGCTTGCAGCACATCGTTCAAACGATGCGACGCGGCGATGTCCGGCAACGCGCTGAACTCGTGGTTCTGTTTGCGCGCCTCCACCTGCTGAGCGCTGAGGCCGAAAATGAACATGTGCTCGGCACCGATGCGTTCGCACATTTCCACGTTGGCGCCATCCAGCGTGCCGATGGTCAGTGCGCCGTTGAGGCCGAACTTCATGTTACTGGTGCCCGACGCTTCGAAGCCGGCAGTGGAAATCTGCTCGGACAAGTCCGCCGCCGGAATGATGCTTTCCGCCAGGCTGACATTGTAGTTAGGCAGAAACACCACTTTCAGCAAGCCGCGCACCGTCGGATCGTTGTTCACCACCCGGGCGATGTCGTTGGTCAGCTTGATGATCAGTTTGGCCTGGTGATAACTCGCCGCCGCTTTACCGGCGAAGATCTTCACCCGTGGCACCCAGTCGACTTCCGGCTCGGCGCGAATCGCCTGATACAGCGCCACGGTGTGCAGCAGGTTGAGCAACTGACGTTTGTATTCATGGATCCGCTTGACCTGCACATCGAACATCGCCGCCGGATTGACCGCGATGCCCAGCCGTTCGTGAATCAGATAGGCCAAAGCTTTTTTGCTGTGCAGGCGTTGCTCGGCGAAGGCCTTGCGGAATGCGGCTTTTTCAGCGAACGGTTCTAGATCGAGCAGGCGCTCTTCAGGGTTATCGAGCAAATCCGGGCCGAGCGCATCGACCAGCATCGAAGTCAGTTCGGAGTTGGCCTGATACAACCAGCGGCGGAAGGTAATGCCGTTGGTTTTGTTGTTGATCCGCTCGGGATAGAGCTTGTGCAGTTCGGCGAACACGGTTTTACGCATCAACTGCGTGTGCAGTCCGGACACACCGTTAACGCTGTGCGAACCGAGGAACGCGAGGTTACCCATGCGCACGCGGCGACCGTTGTCTTCTTCGATCAGCGACACCGCGCGCAGCACGTCGAAATCGTGAATGCCTTTGGCTCGCAGCGAATCGATGTGCTGGGCGTTGATCAGGTAAATGATCTGCATGTGCCGTGGCAGCATGCGTTCCATCAAACCCACCGGCCAGGTTTCCAGTGCTTCCGGCAGCAGCGTGTGGTTGGTGTACGACAGCGTGTCGACAGTGACTTGCCACGCCGCGTCCCACGCCACGTCGTAGACGTCGACCAGTTGGCGCATCAGTTCGGCAACAGCAATTGAAGGGTGCGTGTCGTTGAGCTGGATCGCCGCGTGATCGCCCAGGGTCAGCACCGAGGTGTGCATGTTGCGATGGCGGCGCAGCAGATCTTGCAGCGACGCGGCGACAAAGAAATATTCCTGGCGCAGGCGCAGCTCTTGCCCCGCTTCAGTGCTGTCCGCCGGGTAAAGCACGCGGGAGATACTTTCGGCGCGAGCAACCTCGGCGACGGCGCCCAAGTGGTCACCGGCGTTGAAGCGTTCCAGGTGCAAATCTTCCATGGCGCGGGCACGCCACAGGCGCAAGGTGTTGACGCTTGCCCCGCGCCAGCCAACCACCGGCGTGTCGTAAGCAATGGCGCGAACAGTTTCTGCTGGCGACCAGACCTGTTTGGATTTGCCGGAAACGTCGGTGACGGTTTCAACGCTGCCGCCGAAGCCGATGGAGTAGACGACTTCCGGCCGTTCAAACTCCCACGGGTTGCCGAAATCCAGCCAGTGCTCGGTCTGCTCCTGCTGCCAACCATCGACGATGGCCTGGCGGAACAAGCCGTGTTCATAACGGATGCCGTAGCCGTGACCAGCGATGCCGAGGGTCGACATGCTTTCCATAAAGCATGCGGCCAGACGACCGAGGCCGCCGTTGCCGAGCGCCGCATCGGGTTCCAGCAAGCGGATGCGCTCCAGATCGACACCGAGTTCAGTCAGCGCTTCACGGGCGACGTCGAGCAGGCCAAGGTTGCTCAGACTGTCGTAGAGCAAGCGGCCGATGAGGAACTCCAGCGAGAGGTAATACACCCGCTTCTGGCCTTTGCGATAAATCTGCCGGGTGTGGTCCATCCAGTGTTCGACCATGTGATCGCGCGCAGCCAAAGCGATGGCTTCGAACCAGTCATGGTCGAAGGCGTGATCGGGGTCTTTGCCCACCGCATAGGTGAGCTTGGTCAGGACGGCGTCGCGGAATGCGGCCACCTCTGCTTCGCGAACTAGTGGTTCTTGAGTCATCGATAGGACCTCGAGCGAGCGGGAATTGTCTGAGCCTAGACGGTCTGACCGACGGTGAAGGCTCTGGTTCGGCAGTATTTCCTGAGACGGTGAGATGGCCCGGCATTACCTTGGCGGATGAGCTAATGAATGCAGGGGCCGTGCCGAATTGTCCGGCAATGTGCCTGTATGCAGAAAAAATCTGGCGAAAGGTTGTTCAAAAATCCACCAGTCCCGGTATGATCGCGCGCCCTGATGCACACACGCCTGGTAACTCCCGATGATGAAGCCCAACTTGATTGCCGCCGCCGAGATCGATCGTCTCGATACGTGGGCAAAATACTCAGCCCCGATGTGCGGTTCCTGCGTGTCCAGCTGCTGCACGCTGCCGGTTGAGGTGAAGATCAAGGATCTGGTGCGCATCGGTGTGGTCGACGAGTTCGAACTCGGCGATCCGCCAAAAAACATCGCCAAGCGTCTGCAAAAGGAAGGCCTGGTTGAACGCTTCAATCAGAAGTCCGGCATCTTTACCCTCCAGCGCATGAGCAACAACGATTGCTACTACCTGGATCGTAAGAGCCGCCTGTGCACCATTTATGACAAGCGCCCGGATACCTGCCGCAATCACCCGAAGATCGGACCGCGTCCTGGGTATTGCGCGTACAAGCCGAAGGAAGTGGTGCGCGAGCAGAATTTCCGCGCGATCGAGCGCTTCTGAACGACGCTGAGTTCTTCGGTAGCCGTTAACCCCCAGCCCCTCACCCCAGCCCTCTCCCGAGGGAGAGGGAGCCGATCTCTGTCGCTTCCAAACCTGAGGTCGACTCGATTACTCAGATCGATGCAAAGCCAAAGAACAACTCGGTCAGTCCCCTCTCCCTCTGGGAGAGGGCTAGGGTGAGGGGCTCTTGATCTTCAAGACCCAACTGCATTTCCTCCAGACAAACAAAAACGCCCCCGGTCTCTCGACCGGGGGCGTTTTCATTCAGCCTGAACTAATGACTCAGTTCTTGGCTTTCTTGGCAGCGCGGGTACGCTCGCTTTCGTCTAGGATCTTCTTGCGAAGACGGATGGACTTAGGAGTGACTTCGCACAGCTCGTCTTCCTGGATGTATTCCAGAGCCTGTTCCAGGGTGAAGCGAACAGGTGGTACCAGAGCGATGGTTTCGTCTTTACCCGAAGCACGCATGTTGTCGAGCTTCTTGCCTTTGGTCGGGTTTACACCCAGGTCGTTGTCGCGGCTGTTCTGACCAACGATTTGACCGTTGTAGATCTCCTGGCCGTGTTCTACGAACAGCTTGCCACGAGCCTGCAGGGTTTCCAGCGAGTAGGTCAGTGCCTTGCCGGTTTCAACCGAAACCAGAACGCCGTTCTGACGGCCGGACATGTGGCCCGACTTCACGGTGTCGTAGCGATCGAAGATCGAGGTCAGGATGCCAGCACCGTTGGTCAGGGTCAGGAACTGGTTACGGAAACCGATCAGACCGCGAGCAGGGATGTTGTATTCCAGACGAACACGGCCCTTGCCATCAGGAACCATGTTGCTCAGGTCGCCTTTACGCAGACCCATCTCTTCCA
This sequence comes from Pseudomonas sp. R84, assembly GCF_009834515.1. Taxonomy (NCBI): domain Bacteria; kingdom Pseudomonadati; phylum Pseudomonadota; class Gammaproteobacteria; order Pseudomonadales; family Pseudomonadaceae; genus Pseudomonas; species Pseudomonas sp. R84. Next base: position 431,002 of record NZ_CP019426.1, on the reverse strand, counting down.
TGACCTTGCCCTGAGCTTCTTCAGGGATGTCGATGGTTACGTTTTCAAACGGTTCTTGCTTGACGCCGTCAACTTCACGAATGATCACTTCAGGACGGCCCAGGGCCAGCTCGAAGCCTTCGCGACGCATGGTTTCGATCAGTACCGAGAGGTGCAGCTCACCACGGCCGGAAACCTTGAACTTGTCAGCGGTGTCGCCTTCTTCAACGCGCAGGGCAACGTTGTACAGCAGCTCTTTGTCCAGACGGTCCTTGATGTTACGGGACGTCACGAACTTGCCTTCTTTACCGCAGAATGGCGAGTCGTTTACCTGGAAGGTCATCGAAACGGTTGGCTCGTCAACGGTCAGAGGCTTCATCGCCTCGACAGTATCCGGGTGGCACAGGGTGTCGGAGATGAACAGCGAGTCCATACCGCTGATGCAAACGATATCGCCTGCTGCAGCTTCTTCAACGTCAACGCGGTGCAGACCGTGGTGACCCATCAGTTTCAGGATACGGCCGTTACGGCGCTTGCCGTCGGCACCGATCGCAACAACCGGGGTGTTCGGCTTGACGCGGCCACGAGCGATACGGCCAACGCCGATAACACCCAGGAAGCTGTTGTAGTCCAGAGCGGAGATCTGCATCTGGAACGCGCCGTCACGGTCAACAGCCGGAGGCGGAACGTGGTCGACTACCGCTTGGTACAGCGGGGTCATGTCTTCAGCCATGGCGGTGTGATCCAGACCGGCGATGCCGTTCAGGGCCGAGGCGTAGACAACCTGGAAGTCCAGTTGTTCTTCGGTAGCACCGAGGTTGTCGAACAGGTCGAAGATCTGGTCCAGAACCCAGTCCGGACGCGCGCCTGGACGGTCAACCTTGTTGATCACCACGATTGGACGCAGGCCGGCTTCGAAAGCCTTCTTGGTCACGAAACGGGTTTGCGGCATAGGGCCGTCTTGAGCGTCAACCAGCAGCAGAACGGAGTCAACCATCGACATTACACGTTCAACTTCGCCGCCGAAGTCGGCGTGGCCCGGGGTGTCCACGATGTTGATGTGGTAGCCGTTCCAGTTGATGGCGGTGTTTTTCGCCAGAATGGTAATACCGCGCTCTTTTTCCTGGTCGTTGGAGTCCATCACGCGCTCGTCGTTGAGCTCGTTGCGCTCCAGAGTGCCGGATTGACGCAGGAGTTTGTCTACCAGGGTGGTTTTACCATGGTCAACGTGGGCAATGATGGCGATGTTGCGTAGATTTTCGATCACTTGTGTATCTCGATCAGAGGATTCGGTTTGCTGACAAGTCTTGGCAGCGATTAGCAGTAGTGTCCGGCATGGCCGTTACAGCTTGACGGCGGTGTCGGGGGGCCGGTGACGCAGGCCACAGGCAAACAGCCCCGGGCACTTAGCTCGGTCGATAAACGCGCACATTGGCATGCCCCTCACTGAGCAAATGGTGAGCATGCAGGCGACTCATCACGCCTTTGTCGCAATACAGCAGGTACTGGCGAGTCGGATCCAGCTCCTTGAAACGAGCGTTCACTGCGTAGAACGGCATCGTCTGTACTTCTACGCCAGCGAGTTCCAGCGGCTCATCCTCGGCGGCATCCGGGTGACGGATGTCGATCACGATCTGGCCGGCCAGTGCTTCGCTGACTTCTTCAATCTGTACGTCCTGGCCCAATTCGTCGATCACCCGATCGATCGGCACCAGTTTGGCGTTTTCGAGCGCACGCTCGAGGACCGCCATGTCGAATTCTTTCTCTTCGTGTTCAACGCGACCGCGTTTGGCGGCGGTCTTCGGGTTGACCGAAATGACCCCGCAGTATTCCGGCATGTGCCGGGCGAAATCGGCGGTGCCAATTTCGTTGGCGGTGTCGATGATGTCCTGCTTGTGCGCCACGATCAGCGGACGCAGGACCAGCTTGTCGGTCACACAGTCGATCACCGACAGGTTCGGCAGTGTCTGGCTCGACACCTGGGAGATCGCCTCGCCGGTGACCAGCGCCTCGATCTGCAGACGGTCGGCGATGTTGGAAGCCGCGCGCAACATCATACGCTTCAACACGACGCCCATATGACTGTTATCGACTTTGCCAAGAATTTCGCCCAAAACTTCTTCGAACGGAACACTGACAAATAGCACGCGTTGCGAGCTGCCGTACTTCTTCCAGATGAAATGCGCGACTTCCATCACGCCCAATTCATGGGCACGACCGCCCAGATTGAAGAAGCAGAAGTGCGTCATCAGGCCGCGACGAATGATCTGGTAGGCCGCAACGGTCGAGTCAAAGCCGCCGGACATCAATACCAGCGTCTGCTCCAACGCACCCAGCGGATAGCCGCCGATGCCGTTGTGCTGGCTGTGGATCACAAACAACCGTTTGTCGCGAACTTCGATACGGACTTCGATTTCTGGCGCTTTCAGGTCGATACCAGCAGCACCGCACTCACGGCGCAGCTTGCTGCCGACGTATTTTTCGACGTCCATCGAGCTGAAGGTGTGCTTGCCGGCACGCTTGCAGCGCACCGAAAAGATCTTCCCGGCCAATGCATCGCCGTAGTGCTGTTTGCACTTCTCGGTAATGTCGTCGAAATCGCCCAGCGGGTACTCGTCGATCTGCAGAAAGTGCGCGATGCCCGGCATGCAGGTCAGGCGCTCACCCATCTCTTTCAAGGCTTTGGCGTCGGTAACGCGGGTTTCCAGCTCGAGATTGTCCCACACACCGTTCACCACCACGGCCGGGTCCAGGTCACGGAGCACGGTGCGGATGTTCTTGGCCAGCTGGCGGATGAATTTCGTCCGGACAGGTCGGCTTTTGATGGTGATCTCGGGGAAGACTTTTACGATTAGTTTCATGAAAACAGCGCGCGAACGGCCAGCCGAAAAAGGGGGGCGCGGATTATAGCGGAAATTGCTCAAGGTTTAACCAGTTAATGTGCAGAAGGTTTTGTGCGCACCAAAACGGGTCATTTTCGAATCAAGACGCTACATTAGAGGGCGATATTTTCATCATTCAGGCGTTTGAAGCCTTAATAAGCGTGAATTTGGGGCGAAAAACCCATGCTGGGGCACTGGCATGCAATTTGCTCCCTTGTGAGGCAGGTTGCCTTGGCAGAGTATTCGCGCCGGCATCAACCAAATTCAAGGGCATCCACTACCAAGCCCGAAGCCACCCGGAGGACATATGTCGAAGACGGTTCAACTCATCAAAGATCATGACGTCAAGTGGATTGATCTGCGCTTCACGGACACCAAAGGTACTCAGCACCACGTGACCATGCCGGCTCGCGATGCTTTGGACGAAGACTTCTTCGAAGTCGGCAAGATGTTCGACGGTTCCTCCATCGCTGGCTGGAAAGGCATCGAAGCCTCCGACATGATCCTGATGCCGGTTGACGAAACGGCCGTTCTCGACCCGTTCACCGAAGACGCCACCCTGATCCTGGTGTGCGACATCATCGAACCTTCGAGCATGCAAGGCTACGACCGCGACCCACGTGCGATCGCCAAGCGCGCCGAAGAACACCTGAAAGCCACCGGTATCGGTGACACTGTGTTCGCCGGTCCAGAGCCAGAGTTCTTCATCTTTGACTCGGTGAAATTCAAGTCGGACATCTCCGGTTCGATGTTCAAGATCTACTCCGAGCAAGGTTCGTGGATGTCCGACCAGGACATCGAAGGCGGCAACAAGGGTCACCGTCCAGGCGTCAAAGGTGGCTACTTCCCGGTTCCGCCGTTCGATCACGACCACGAAATCCGTACCTCCATGTGCAACGCACTGGAAGAAATGGGCCTGACCGTCGAAGTTCACCACCACGAAGTGGCGACTGCCGGCCAGAACGAAATCGGCGTCAAGTTCAACACCCTGGTGAAGAAAGCCGACGAAACCCAAACCCTGAAGTACGTTGTCCACAACGTTGCTGACGCTTACGGCCGCACCGCGACCTTCATGCCGAAGCCACTGTACGGCGACAACGGTTCGGGCATGCACGTACACATGTCGATCTGGAAAGACGGCAAGAACACCTTCGCAGGTGAAGGCTATGCCGGCCTGTCCGATACCGCTCTGTACTTCATCGGCGGCATCATCAAACACGGTAAGGCCCTGAACGGCTTCACCAACCCGGCGACCAACTCCTACAAGCGTCTGGTGCCAGGCTTCGAAGCTCCAGTGATGCTGGCCTACTCGGCTCGCAACCGCTCCGCTTCGATCCGTATTCCTTACGTGTCGAGCCCGAAAGCCCGCCGTATCGAAGCCCGCTTCCCGGATCCGGCTGCCAACCCGTACCTGGCCTTCGCAGCACTGCTGATGGCTGGTCTGGACGGTATCCAGAACAAGATCCACCCAGGCGACGCTGCCGACAAAAACCTGTACGACCTGCCGCCTGAAGAGGCGAAAGATATCCCACAAGTTTGCGGCAGCCTGAAAGAAGCTCTGGAAGAGCTGGATAAAGGCCGTGCGTTCCTGACCAAGGGCGGCGTGTTCTCCGACGACTTCATCGACGCTTACATCGCGCTGAAATCGGAAGAAGAAATCAAGGTTCGCACCTTCGTGCACCCACTGGAATATGAGCTGTACTACAGCTGCTGATCCGGTAGCGCCGCGTTACGTGGCGTGAGTGAAAGAGGCCTCCTTCGGGAGGCCTTTTTTATTGCAGATCAAAAAACCCTCACCCTAACCCTCTCCCAGAGGGAGAGGGGACTTATCTCCATGCTTTTCCGAACCTGAGTTCACATGGCAATTTCAGGTCGATGAAATTTGTCAGAGAAACACGGTCAATCCCCTCTCCCTCTGGGAGAGGGTTAGGGTGAGGGCGTTACCAGATGTTTACCGGGTTGGGCCAACCGCCGCGTCTGGCCTATGCTGCACCCCATCGCTTTCAATCCCGGTCGATTTCATGGGTCGCACCTTTCTCTACATTCTGCTGCTGATCGCCCTGCCCGCCGACGCGCAGATCTACAAATACACCGATGCCAACGGCAACACGGTGTACAGCGATCATTCGCCGGACGGCGTGCAAGCGAAGCCGATGGAGTTGCCGCCGCTCAACCGGGTCGAACCGCAAACGCCTAGCACAGTACCCGCGACTGAAGCTGACAACCGTGAGCCTGCGCGCAACGCCTACGACATTCTTGAACTCGCTGGTCTGCCCACCGAAGAGGCCCTGCGCGCTAACAACGGCACCTTCACCGTCAACGTGCTGATCAAGCCGCGCCTGCAAGCGCCGCATCAATTAAGGCTGGTATTGGACGATGAGCCTTACGGTCAGCCGAGCAACGTGCCGATCCTGCAACTGGTGAACGTCGATCGCGGCGAACACCGGCTCGCGGTGCAAGTGATCGACGGCCAGACGATCATCCAGCAGAGCCCACCCGTCGCCCTTAGCGTGCAGCGGGTGCACAAGCCATGATCCGCGCGTGGTTGTTCGTCCTGTCGGCGCTGATGCCGCTGCAAGCCTCAGCCGAGGTCTTCACTTATACCGACGTGCAAGGCAATCGCGTCTACACCTACCAACCGCGCGGCAATGCCAAGCGAGTGCCGATCGCCACCAGTAACCGCATGCCGGCCAACCCCACCGCCGCCGCGCCGATCACCACCGCGAAAAAATCCCCGGAGCAACCGCCCTTCCACTACGACATGCTGCGCATTCTGGTGCCTGAACCCGATGCAACCATTCGCAGCAGCGCTGGCGAAATCATCGTCAGCGTTACCAGCGAACCCGGCCTGCAACGCGGTCACCGCTATCGCCTGCTGCTGGATGGCCAAGCCACCGGCGAACCCGGCCTCAGTCCTGTGTTCCCGCTGACCAATATCGATCGTGGCAGCCACAACCTTTCCGTGGAAATCCTTGACACCGAAGGCCGTACCGTCGAACGCACGGCCAACCAGCCCTTCCATATGCTGCGCATCTCGCTTGCGCAGAAGCGTCAGGTCAAACCCTGCACCAAGGAGGATTATGGCGTACGCCCGGAATGCCCGCTGAAAGACAAACCGCCCGAGCCGAAAAACCCCTTCCTGCGTTTCTTCTAACGCCGCTCAGCTTTGCGCACTATATTGGTGCAATAGGCTGCACCGTACTCACATTCCAACCCATTTTGGTTCGAAACTACCCGTGAGAGCTGGCCCTGTGCCACGCAAACGAGCGTCAAACGGCTGTTTCAAGGGTTAAACGCTTCTTTTCGGAGCCTTGGTTTGGTTTTTGCATTTTCCCGATACCGACGCTTGCTTGTTGCGCACGCTCCGCCCCCAAAAGAGGCTCCGATGACCATTAGCGACGCAATCCACCGTTTGCTGCTCGACAACCTGACCACCGCCACTATCCTGCTCGACGCCGAATTGCGCCTCGAGTACATGAACCCGGCGGCGGAGATGCTGCTCGCCATCAGCGGGCAGCGCAGCCATGGCCAGTTCATCAGCGAGCTGTTCACTGAATCCACCGAGGCGCTGAATTCCCTGCGCCAGGCGGTGGAACAGGCGCATCCGTTTACCAAACGCGAAGCCATGCTCACCGCGCTCACCGGCCAGACCTTGACCGTTGATTACGCGGTGACGCCGATCCTCAGTAACGGCGCGACCATGCTCCTGCTGGAAGTCCATCCGCGTGACCGCCTGCTGCGGATCACCAAGGAAGAGGCGCAGCTGTCCAAGCAGGAAACCAGCAAGATGCTGGTGCGCGGCCTTGCCCACGAGATCAAGAACCCGCTCGGAGGCATCCGTGGCGCCGCGCAATTGCTGGCCCGCGAGCTGCCGGAAGACAGCCTGCGCGATTACACCAACGTGATCATTGAAGAGGCCGACCGCCTGCGCAATCTGGTCGACCGCATGCTCGGCTCGAACAAGCTGCCGTCGCTGGCCATGTGCAACGTCCACGAAGTGCTCGAGCGCGTCTGCCAACTGGTCGAAGCCGAAAGCCAGGGCTGCATCACCTTGGTGCGCGATTACGACCCAAGTATTCCCGACGTCTTGATCGACCGCGAGCAAATGATTCAGGCGGTGTTGAACATCGTGCGCAACGCGATGCAGGCGATCAGCAGCCAGAACGAGCTGCGTCTTGGCCGCATCAGCCTGCGCACCCGCGCCATGCGCCAGTTCACCATCGGCCACATCCGCCATCGCCTGGTGACCAAGATCGAGATCATCGACAACGGCCCCGGGATCCCGGCGGAACTTCAGGAAACCATTTTCTTTCCCATGGTCAGCGGACGCCCGGACGGTACCGGACTCGGCCTGGCCATTACCCAGAACATCATCAGCCAGCACCAGGGCCTGATCGAGTGTGACAGCCATCCAGGCCACACCACCTTCTCGATCTTTCTGCCACTGGAACAAGGAGCCACATCGACATGAGCCGTAGTGAAACCGTGTGGATCGTCGATGACGACCGTTCTATCCGTTGGGTTCTGGAAAAAGCCTTGCAGCAGGAAGGCATGACCACCCAGAGCTTCGACAGCGCTGATGGCGTGATGAGTCGCCTGGCCCGTCAGCAGCCTGACGTGATCATTTCCGATATCCGCATGCCGGGTGCCAGTGGTCTGGACCTTCTGGCGCGGATTCGCGAGCAGCATCCACGGTTGCCGGTCATCATCATGACCGCTCACTCCGATCTGGACAGCGCTGTCGCCTCGTATCAGGGCGGCGCGTTCGAGTACCTGCCGAAGCCGTTCGACGTTGATGAAGCGGTGTCGCTGGTCAAGCGTGCCAATCAGCACGCGCAAGAACAGCAAGGCCTGGAAGTCGTGCCGGCACTGACCCGCACCCCGGAAATCATCGGTGAAGCGCCGGCGATGCAGGAAGTGTTTCGCGCCATCGGCCGCTTGAGCCACTCCAACATCACCGTGCTGATCAACGGCGAATCCGGCACCGGTAAAGAACTGGTCGCCCATGCCCTGCACCGCCACAGCCCGCGCGCGGCCTCGCCGTTCATCGCGCTGAACATGGCGGCGATCCCCAAGGATCTGATGGAATCCGAGCTGTTCGGCCACGAAAAAGGCGCGTTCACCGGTGCGGCGAACCTGCGTCGCGGGCGCTTTGAACAGGCTGACGGCGGCACGCTGTTCCTCGATGAAATCGGCGACATGCCGGCCGACACCCAGACGCGCCTGCTGCGGGTCTTGGCCGACGGCGAGTTCTATCGTGTTGGCGGCCATGTCCCGGTCAAGGTCGACGTGCGCATCATTGCGGCGACGCACCAGAATCTGGAAACCCTCGTCCATGCCGGCAAATTCCGTGAGGACTTGTTCCATCGCCTCAACGTGATCCGCATCCACATTCCGCGCCTGTCGGACCGTCGCGAAGACATCCCGACCCTGGCCAAGCACTTCCTCAGCCGCGCCGCGCAGGAACTGGCGGTCGAGCCGAAACTGCTGAAAAGCGAGACCGAGGAATATCTGAAGAACCTGCCGTGGGGCGGCAACGTGCGTCAGCTGGAGAACACCTGCCGCTGGATCACCGTGATGGCGTCCGGGCGCGAAGTGCACATCAGCGACCTGCCGCCAGAACTGCTGAACCTGCCGCAGGATTCGGCACCGGTGACCAACTGGGAGCAGGCGTTGCGTCAATGGGCCGACCAGGCCTTGGCGCGTGGCCAGTCGAGTTTGCTCGACAGCGCGGTGCCAGCGTTTGAGCGGATCATGATCGAGACGGCGCTGAAACACACCGCCGGACGTCGGCGTGATGCTGCCGTTTTGCTGGGTTGGGGGCGTAATACCCTGACGCGCAAGATCAAGGAACTGGGAATGAAGGTGGATGGTGGGGATGATGATGAGGGGGATGAGGGTTAAACCTTGTTCGCTTGAGAGTGGTTGTGTACTCAGGATCCATCCCCCTCACCCCAGCCCTCTCCCCCATGGGGGAGAGGGGGAAAGGGAGCCGATTGCAGTGTGATGTAAAAGGCCTGAGCTCGGCTCGGTATTTCAGGTCGACGTAACTTGACCGGGCAACTCGGTCAGTCCCCTCTCCCTCAGGGAGAGGGTTAGGGTGAGGGGCCGCCGTGCACCGCATCAATGCACAATGACCCGCGATCGCGCACAGCCGCATCGCCACACTTCCCCCTAATAACACTGAAAACCCTTTTTTCATCAACACAAAAGCCCCGATGTACGGGGCTTTCGCGTTTCTGACCAGCTTTTTTGTTTCAGCAGATTAAAACCTGGCACGCCCCCTGCAATACCTCTTACAGGTGATTCGTTTCACCACCCGTTTCGGGGACCTTGGTACAGGCAGGCCGGGGATTCCCCTCTTTACATCGGGCTCATACCGCAACGCGACGAGCCCACCCTTTTGGGATCCTTGGTACAGGCAGGCCGGGGGTTCCCTCTTTACACCGGACCGACGCTCGCAGCGAAGTCCAGCCGTTTTGGGAACCCTGATACAGGCAGGTCAGGGATTCCCGCTTTTACACCACTCGCCGAGGCGTTCAGCCCGGCTTTAATCAAGCTTCGGACGTTTGGGTAAGTGGTGCAGGGGCTGGTTTTGCCGCCCCGAATCATTTTCCCGTATCTCTGCTTCAAGCCGGTCCAGCATTTTCCCAGGGCTGGGTTCATTGATCAGAATGTCCGTCAGCCGTGCCTTTTCGCCGGCGTCAGCTTTGACGTAGACCTCGAGAAACCACCAGACCCGCCGCTGCAGAAGCGGATACTCAACGTGAAACTCAGGCGTGCGGCTCAGTTTGCGGAGCCCGCCCGAAAGATGGCCAACGCTGTCCCAGAGTTCCAGTTTTTTAGGCACTTCTCCTGCCGGCACATGCTGCAACCAAAGATTTGCCGACGAATCATTACTTTCCGCTCCCAGCCAAATATCGGAGTCAGTTTTTATCCGTGCGCGTATTAACCGCCGGAGTGAGGCCGGGTCCGTTATTGGATTGCCGATGAGATTAAAGCCTGCTCTGAGTTCAACGGATTCCGGGATCGAGGTAATGCGATTGTTCGCCAGATTCAACACCTTCCCCGGAATCTCAGGGGTGATGCCCTCCGGAAATCTGTCTAACCTCATGTTGGAAAGATCCAGCTCCTGCAACGCAGTCATTGCTTTGAGTGAAGGTGCGACAGAAAGCGCATTGTCGCCTAGCCTCAATATTTCCAGGCTTGACGGCCCGCTGTCGGCATCAAGCCCGATAGGGATTCGGTGTATTCCGGCTCCTGTCAGGTCCAACACGCGCAACTCGGTCATCCCGGAGATGTCAGGATCCGTTAGCAAAACAACGCTCGGGTGTTGAAGAAACAACTGAGCGCGCAAGTCGTCGGGATAATAACTCAGCCTTGCCGCCTGTATTCTACCAAGCCTCAACACCTGCAATCTGGTCATGCCCCTCAGCGAAAAATCATCCTGTAAGTCACAATCCTGCAGGCTCAATTCTCTTAAACGGGGGAGCTTCACTAATTGCTCGGTAAAGCGCGAATCCATATTGAATCTTGAGTAAGCACGCTCATATATAGAGGCGCCGAAGGATCTTCTGGTGATTAACTGGCTTGTTACCGTCAGACTTTCAATGTTTGGAAACTGCGCAAAAAACACCTCAGGGTTCAGCGGTGCATGACCTCTTAACGTAAGAGAAACGACTGAGTTGAACTTCAATGAAAGCAACTTATCGACTGGCCATAGCGTGAGATTGATATCCAGCTTGAAACCCGACAGCCGCCCATCGTTATAGACCCGCTGATCAGGCTCACCTTGCCACTTGTACAATTGGCGTAGCCTGGTCCACATGCCAAACGCCTCAGATATCTCATGGGACTCGGGTACGTGATTTTGGTGGTTCGGGATGCTGACGTGTTCGCTGCCCAGTTGCGGTAGCCCGAGCTGAATACGTTTAAGCTCCACATCCGCCACATCCTTGTCACTGAACCGGGCGATAAAGTCATCTGCGTGTTGATCGGTCGAATCCGGAAAATACTGTTTGATCTGCGCTCGAGTGGCTGGCTCAACGACCTCACGCTGGTACCAGATGCCGCTGTCGGCATCGCGCAGCATCACCGGCCCCAAAAGCAACTCGCTTGTGCGTCGGGCTCGATGCAATCCCGTTTGCGGATCCACGGCGACAAGAACAAGGTCGCCACCGGCCACATCAGCGTAAGTTCGCTTGTTAAAAACCCTTAAACCTTCACTGTTGATTTCTGGAAGTATCGCCCGGGCATTGACTACGTAATGATCCAGCGAAGGCTGAGATGCTGGCAGACGAGTTTCAGCGGGAATCGTCTGAACGACGACGGCCGGAGCCGGATGGATGACATCAATGTCTGTAGCGCCGGCGCGCGAATGCGGATTGTCGAAAGTAATACCTGAGTCGACGCCTCTGCGGCCTGAGGGACCGGGGAGCGAAGTGTCCACTTCCACCGATCGATTCGAGCTGCCGGGAACATCCACGTGGGTACCGCCACCGCGCGGTGGTTTTACTGGCATGTTTTTTCATCCTTGAAAAAGTCGCCCTTCGCATTTGCCTAAGGGACGAAGGGATCGGCATCCTGCCGATCTGAAAGAGGAGCCTACGGTAGCGTGCGCAAGTGTTGAAGGAGATAGGAAAGGCAGACTGGCGCAGTGAGAAACAACGCCACGAAATGTAGGAGAGCACGAGAAGGACGGGAATTTTACAATCAGTCCGTTTGCAGTCGAATCTCCAGCCGCCAGCGGTCCTCGGCCTCGCTGCCTGTCCACTCACCCTGCAGCGGCCGCGCAGCCAGCACCGTCAGCAGCAAGCCACCGTCACTTTTGCGCGTACGCCAGTTCACGTCCTTGCCGTTGAGTTTGAACTGGCCCTTCTGCGCAGGGCCTTCAGCCTGGAACAACAGCGCCACCGTGCCGTCGATGATCTCGCCGTGCAGCTTGGGCTCATTGTTGAACCACACCACCAACCCGCCGTCAGTCACGTCAACCTGCTGCAACACCGTCGGATCCGGCGTGGTCAGGCGACCAATCATCAAGCCAATCATCACGCCGACAATCGCCAGCGAACCGATGACTCGCGGGAATAGTTTCGAACGGTTGTCCACAGGCGGCGTAGAATGCCGCTCATCTTTACCTTCGGAGCCGTGCATGTTTCACGTCATCCTTTTTCAACCAGAAATTCCGCCGAATACCGGCAACGTTATCAGGCTGTGCGCCAACAGCGGCTGCCACCTGCATTTGATCGAACCGTTGGGCTTCGAGATGGACGACAAGCGCTTGCGCCGTGCCGGTCTCGACTACCACGAATATGCCACGCTGCAACGTCATGCGGACCTGGCCAGTTGCCTGGAAAGCCTCGGCAACCCGCGACTGTTCGCGTTTACCACCAAGGGCTCGCGGCCGTTCCATGATGCCGCATTCGTACCCGGGGATGCGTTTCTGTTCGGCCCGGAAAGCCGTGGGCTGCCGGCGGACGTGCTCGACGCCCTGCCTGCCGACCAGCGCTTGCGCCTGCCGATGCGCGAAGGCTGCCGCAGCCTGAACCTGTCCAACACCGTGGCCGTCGCTGTGTACGAAGCCTGGCGCCAGAACGACTTTAAATAACACTACAAAACAAATGTGGGAGCGAGCCTGCTCGCGATTACGGAGTGTCAGTCAACATTGATGTGTCTGACAGACCGCTATCGCGAGCAGGCTCGCTCCCACATGGGGTGTTGCTAAACCGTCTTACTGAACGGTTGGCGTCTCGCCGCTTTCCTGCATGCGCTGCAGCTCTTGCGCGTACAGGGCATCGAAATTCACCGGAGCCAGCATCAGTGCCGGGAACGAACCGCGGGTCACCAGGCTGTCCAGGGTTTCGCGCGCGTACGGGAACAGGATGTTCGGGCAGAACGCACCCAGGGTGTGGCTCATCGAAGCCGCGTCGAGGTTCTTGATCAGGAAGATACCGGCCTGTTGCACTTCAGCGATGAAGGCGACTTCTTCACCGTTTTTCACGGTGACGGACAGGGTCAGCACGACTTCGTAGAAATCACCTTCCAGCGCTTTCTGGCGAGTGTTCAGATCCAGCGCGACTGCCGGATCCCACTGCTGGCGGAAGATCGCCGGGCTTTTCGGGGCTTCGAAGGACAGGTCGCGTACGTAGATGCGCTGCAAGGAGAATTGCGGTGCGGTTTCTTCTTCGCTGGCTGCAGTGTTCTGTTGGTCAGTCATCTCAGATCCTTATCGATCTTGGGTCTTTTAGGGAGTGCTGTACGTGGGTGCAGCCGTTCAGGCCTTGAGCAGCGCGTCGAGTTTGCCCGCGCGCTCCAGGGCATACAAATCATCACAACCGCCGATGTGCTTGTCGCCGATCCAGATCTGCGGCACGGAGGTGCGTCCGGCCTTCTGGCTCATGGCAGCACGAATCTGCGGCTTGCCATCGACCTTGATCTCTTCGAAGGCCACACCTTTGTTCGCGAGCAATTGCTTGGCTCGCATGCAGTAAGGGCAGTAATCGCTGGAGTAGACGATGACGTCGCTCATATCACTTCACCAACGGCAGGTTGTCGCCTTTCCAGCTGGAAATCCCGCCGGACAGCTTGGCGGCGGTGAAGCCGGATTTCATCAGCTCGCGAGCGTGGGTGCCGGCGGTCTGGCCCAGGGCGTCGACCAGAATAATGGTCTTGGCCTTGTGTTTTTCCAGCTCGGCGACGCGCGCAGCCAGTTTGTCCTGGGGAATGTTGATCGCGCCAACGATGTGGCCGGCAGCGAAATCCTTGGCCGGACGGATGTCCACCACCACGCCTGCGTCTTTGTTGACCAACGCGGTCAGCTCGCCGGTGCTCAGGCTTTTACCGCCGCCCTGCATCGTGTGCGCCAGCAGCAGAGCCAGCAGTACGACGAAGATACCGACAAGAATGTAGTGGTTAGTGGCAAATTCAATCAGGTGAGCAACCATCGAAGGAGGTTCCAGGGCGTTAAAATGTCGGCCAGTATACACAGCCACTATGGTCGGCCAAACCCCGTCCGGCGGTGACGCGGTCGGAACTTAGCTTTAAACTCCAACTCCCTTTTCCATCGCCCTCTTCTTTATTAGCCACGAGTGGATTCCATGACGACTACGCCTAAACCTTTGGTCCTGATGATTCTCGACGGCTTCGGTCACAGCGACAGCCCTGAATCCAATGCCGTTTTTGCGGCGAAGAAGCCCGTCCTTGATCGCCTGTGGGCCACCGTGCCCAACGGCTTGATCTCGGGCAGCGGCATGGACGTCGGTCTGCCGGACGGCCAGATGGGCAACTCCGAAGTCGGCCACATGAACCTCGGCGCCGGCCGCGTGGTGTATCAGGACTTCACCCGCGTGACCAAGTCGATCCGCGACGGCGAATTCTTCGAGAACCCGACCATCTGCGCCGCTGTGGATAAAGCCGTGGCCGCCGGTAAAGCCGTGCACCTCATGGGCCTGTTGTCCGATGGCGGCGTGCACAGCCACCAGGATCACTTGATCGCCATGGCCGAACTGGCCTTCAAGCGTGGCGCTGAAAAAATCTACCTGCACGCTTTCCTCGATGGCCGCGACACCCCGCCGAAAAGCGCTGCATCGTCGATCGAGTTGCTCGACGCGACCTTCCAGGCACTCGGCAAGGGCCGCATCGCCAGCATCATCGGCCGCTACTTCGCCATGGACCGCGACAATCGCTGGGATCGTGTCGCTCAGGCGTACAACCTGATCGTCGATGGCAACAGCGAATTCAACGCGGCCACCGCGCAGGAAGGCCTGGACGCTGCTTACGCTCGCGGCGAGAGCGACGAATTCGTTAAAGCCACTACCATCGGTGAGCCGGTAAAAGTCGAAGATGGCGACGCAGTGGTGTTCATGAACTTCCGCGCCGACCGTGCCCGCGAGCTGACTCGCGTATTCGTCGAAGACGACTTCAAGGATTTCGAACGCGCACGCCAGCCGAAACTGGCTGGCTTCGTCATGCTGACCCAATACGCGGCAAGTATTCCGGCACCGTCGGCATTCGCGGCGGGCAGCCTGGAAAACGTCCTTGGCGACTATCTGGCGAAGAACGGCAAAACCCAGCTGCGCATCGCTGAAACCGAGAAGTACGCACACGTGACCTTCTTCTTCTCCGGCGGTCGTGAAGAACCGTTCCCGGGCGAAGAACGCATCCTGATCCCGTCGCCGAAAGTCGCCACTTACGACTTGCAGCCGGAAATGAGCGCACCCGAGGTTACCGATCGCATCGTCGACGCCATCGAAAACCAGCGTTACGACGTGATCGTGGTCAACTACGCCAACGGTGACATGGTTGGCCATAGTGGCGTGTTTGACGCAGCCGTGAAGGCCGTTGAATGCCTCGACACTTGCGTGGGGCGCATTGTTGAAGCACTGGAAAAAGTCGGTGGCGAAGCGCTGATCACTGCTGACCACGGTAACGTTGAGCAAATGGCTGACGAATCCACTGGCCAGGCGCACACCGCGCACACCACTGAGCCGGTGCCGTTCATTTACGTCGGCAAGCGTGACCTGAAAGTCCGTGAAGGCGGCGTGCTGGCGGACGTGGCGCCGACCATGCTGAAACTGCTGGGCCTGGAAAAACCGGCGGAAATGACCGGCACTTCGATTCTGGTCTGACCCTAATCGTCAAAGCACCGCAAAACCCTGTAGGAGTGAGCCTGCTCGCGATAGCCATCTGACAGTCAACTACTCTGTTGAATGTCAGTAAGCCATCGCGAGCAGGCTCACTCCTGCATTGGTTTGCGGTGTTTTTCAGGCCAGTTATCACACAGCCCCAATTGGGCGTTTTTTTTGCAGCCTCGGGCGGGCATACTAGGCCGTCCATTACCCTGGTGCCGCCCGCCTCTATGCTCCGCGTCCTGATCGCCCTCGCTCTGACCTGCCTGCTCCAACCGGCCTTCGCTGACGAGCGCGCGCAAACCCAACAGCAGTTGGACGCCACGCGTCAGGACATTGCCGAGCTGAAAAAGCTGCTGAGCAAAGTCCAGGAAGAAAAATCCGGCGTACAGAAAGAGCTCAAGGGCACTGAAACCGAGCTGGGCAAGCTGCAGAAACAGGTCGATGCGCTGCAGAAAGAACTGCAGAAAAGCGAATCCGAGCTGCAGCGACTCGATGCAGAGAAAAAAAAACTCCAGAGCGCGCGCACTGAACAGCAGCGACTGATCGCCATTCAGGCCCGTGCGGCTTATCAGAACGGTCGGCAGGAATACCTCAAGCTGCTGCTCAACCAGCAGAATCCCGAGAAATTCGCCCGCACCCTCACCTATTACGATTACCTGAGCCAGGCCCGCCTGGAGCAGTTGAAGAACTTCAACGAAACCCTGCGCCAGCTGGCCAATGTCGAAAAAGACATTGCTGCCCAGCAGGCACAGTTGCTGGTGCAGAAAAGCAGCCTCGATACCCAGCGCGACGAACTGGAAAATGTTCGCAAGGAACGTCAGCAGGTCCTCGCCAAGCTCAACGATGACGTGAAAGCCCGCGACCAGAAACTCGCCGCCCGCGAGCAGGATCAGGCAGACCTGTCTAAAGTCCTTAAAACCATTGAAGAAACCTTGGCCCGTCAGGCCCGTGAGGCAGAAGAAGCGCGGCAGAAAGCGCTGATCGCCCAGCAGGAAGCGGAAAAAAAGCGTTTGCGTGAGGCGCAGGCTGAAAACAGCGACGCCCCACGGAAACCGGTCAAATCCACTCCCGGCGTGCTGGTCTCCAGCAGCGGCGAGACCTTCGGTGGCCCTTTTGCTGCAACCCGGGGAAAACTTCCATGGCCGGTTGATGGTCGACTGCTGGCACGCTTCGGCGAAAGCCGTGGCGACGATGCCCGGACCAAGTGGGACGGCGTGATGATCAGCGCCTCCGCTGGCAGCCAGGTGCATGCGGTACACGGTGGTCGTGTGGTGTTTGCCGACTGGTTGCGTGGCGCCGGTCTGCTGGTGATCCTCGATCACGGTAACGGTTTTCTGAGTCTTTACGGTCACAACCAGACGCTGCTCAAGTCGGCCGGTGATGTGGTTAAAGCCGGTGAGTCCATCTCCACTGTCGGTAATAGTGGCGGTCAGGACACATCAGCGCTGTATTTCGCAATTCGTCAGCAGGGTCACCCGAGTGATCCGGCGCAATGGTGTCGTGCGCAAGGATAAGCGCACCGCCTAATTAAGGAGTTCGTTCGACATGCTGCATTTGTCCCGCCTTACCTCGCTGGCCCTGACGATCGCTCTGGTGATCGGCGCGCCTCTGGCGTTCGCCGCGCAACCGGCCCCGGCCGTCGCTCCGGCAGGCACTGCCGCGACCTCCAAGGCGCCGTTGCCGCTGGAAGAGTTGCGCACCTTTGCCGAGGTCATGGACCGGATCAAAGCCGCTTACGTCGAGCCGGTGGACGACAAGACCCTGCTGGAAAACGCGATCAAGGGCATGCTCAGCAACCTTGATCCGCACTCGGCCTACCTTGGCCCTGAAGATTTCACCGAGCTGCAGGAAAGCACCAGCGGTGAATTCGGCGGCCTGGGCATCGAAGTCGGCGCCGAAGACGGTTTCATCAAAGTGGTCTCGCCAATCGATGACACCCCGGCGTCGAAGGCCGGTATTCAGGCCGGCGACTTCATCGTCAAGATCAATGGTGCGCCAACGCGCGGCCAGACCATGACCGAAGCCGTGGACAAGATGCGCGGCAAGATCGGCCAGAAAATCACCCTGACCTTGGTACGCGACGGCGGCACGCCATTCGACGTGACTCTGGCCCGTGCGGTGATTCAGGTGAAGAGCGTCAAGGCGCAGCTGCTGGAAACCGGCTACGCGTACATCCGCATCACCCAGTTCCAGGTCAAGACCGGCGAAGAGGTCTCCAAGGCCCTGGCCAAGCTGCGCAAGGACAACGGCAAGAAGCTCAACGGCATCATTCTCGACCTGCGCAACAACCCGGGCGGCGTGTTGCAGGCGGCGGTGGAAGTGGTCGACCACTTCATCACCAAAGGTCTGATCGTCTACACCAAAGGCCGGATCGCCAATTCCGAACTGCGCTTCTCGGCCACCGGCAAAGACGAAAGCGAAGCGGTGCCGATGGTTGTGTTGATCAACGGTGGCAGTGCCTCGGCCTCGGAAATCGTCGCCGGTGCCCTGCAGGATCAAAAACGCGCGGTGGTCATGGGCACCACCAGTTTCGGCAAAGGCTCGGTACAAACCGTGCTGCCGCTGAACAACGACCGTGCACTGAAGATCACCACGGCGCTGTACTTCACGCCGAACGGCCGCTCGATTCAGGCGCAGGGCATCGTCCCGGACATCGAAGTGCGCAAAGCCAAGATCACCAACGAGGCGGACGGCGATTACTTCAAGGAAGCCGACCTGCAAGGTCACTTGGGCAACGGCAACGGCGGCGCGGACAAACCGACCGGCTCCGGCGCCAAGCCCAAAGCCATGCCGCAGGATGACGATTACCAATTGGCCCAGGCCCTGAGCCTGCTCAAAGGGCTGAGCATCACATCCGGCCGCTGAGGATGTCTTTGCGTTTCGTCTTCGTTCTGTTGTGCTGTCTGGCAGGTGCTGCTCACGCAGAGCCCGCCAGCCCGAAACCGCACAAAGCCTACCTGACACTGATCATCGACGACCTGGGGCAGAATCTGCCCCGGGATCGCCGCGTGCTGGCCTTGCCCGGCCCGGTGACCACGGCGATCATGCCTGATACCCCGCACGCCACCGAGTTCGCCCGCGAAGCCCATCGCGCCGGCAAGATTGTCATTCTGCATATGCCAATGGATCCGGCCACCGGGCCGTTCGCCTGGCACCCCGAACTGCCCATCGAAGAACTGGAAAAACGCCTGAACGCCGCGTTCAAAATGGTCCCGTACACCGCCGGCATCAATAACCACATGGGCAGCCGCATGACCGCGCAGCCAGTGGCGATGGCATGGTTGATGGGCGAATTGCAGCGCCGGCACAAGTTCTTCGTCGATAGCCGCACCAGCGCCCAGACCGTCGCCGCGCAGCAGGCGCAGAAGATCGATCTGGCCAGCGTGTCGCGGGATGTGTTCCTTGATGACGAGCGCACTGAAACCGCGATTTACACGCAACTGCAGACTGCGATCAACCTGGCGCGCAAACAGGGTTCGGCGGTGATGATCGGCCATCCGTATCCGCAAACGCTGGCGGTGCTGGAGCGCGAATTGCCGAAGTTGAAGGCTCAGGGCATCGAGTGGATCGATATCAAACAGATGATCAGCGTACGCAGCAATCGCGCCATGGCTGGCCATGGCAAGGACGGCGTGTATCGGTAGCACTTTGTGACGCTGACACATACATAGTTACCACCCGATAACCATCTCCGTTCCCGATAGTGCGACCTGCAACAGGTCGTGACGCCCTCGCGTCGCTTTCAACTATCAGGAATCATCATGACTATCGAAGACAACACCGCAGCCCACCCCAAGCAGATGGAACCGATCACGCAGGACAATCTGCTGATCAACTTCACCACGGAGTTTCACCGGGTCTGGAGCACCAACGGTTCCAAAGCAAAACCCGCCACGTTCTGGCGCCCCACCCCTGCTCCGGATGCATTGCCGGGCTACTTTCCGCTGGGCGACGTGCTCATTCCCGGCGGCACCAATATCAATGGCGAAATGGTCGCAGCGGTGGTCTGCGAGAAAGATATGGAAGGGGCCCAGAGCACTAAAGGGAAGGCACTGGCCCGCCCTGTCGACTTTGAACTTGTCTGGAAAGAAACCGGGGCGCCCAGTGTCACACCCATGTCGATCTGGCGACCTTTGGCCCCTGTAGGCTACGTCGCTCTGGGGCTCGTGTGCTCCAACGATCACTGTAAACCTTCGTTGAACTCGGTGCGCTGCGTCAGGCTCGACCTGGTGATCGCAGCGAACGTCGGCGAGTTGATCTGGAATGACAAGGGCAGCGGCGCCAAACTCAGTTTCAGCGCCTTTGGCATCGAACCGCCGACTGCCGCCGCAGGCGACATCCATTTTGCGCCCTGCACCTTCGTGGGCATCCAGGGTTATAGCAAGCCTGTAGCACCCTCGACGGCGTACAGCCTGCGCATGCAAATCCCGCTACAAGTCAGCGCACCGCCGCCAATTCCGATTCTGACCGGGTACGCGAAGCCCGCAGTAAACGAACCTGCCACTGTCACCCAGATTGCCCACCTGCCTTGGTTTGTAGTGCGAGACCATGCTCATCCCGGCGAACAATTTCGCAATTCGCCCTACTACGCACTGAAAAGAACTGACGAATACTTGCTCATTGGTCACGAACGCAATGAGTCGGACAAGTATCGGGCCGTTAAATGGACGGCGCCGCGTGCGCAAAACGCGGTGACGATGCGCATGTTCCAGGGTTTTACCGCCATGGAAATCGTCAAAGCCTGGCCGACCATGCCTCTCAGCGATATCCGCCTGACAAAGTTCTCAGCCTGCCTGCCGAAGAGTTTGACCCACACCGAGACGTCTTCCAGCGGCTGGAACGAGCTACGACCTCAAGTGGTGATTGGCATGGCGCCGAAGCAAACAGCCGTCGCGGTTTATCAGCTGCAAAGCCATTACGAGTTGGTACGGGAAGACGGCACTCAAGTAGCGGTCGACTTTGGTTATACCGACGATTCAAGCGTGCTGTTGACGCAATATCCGCCGGAGTCCGTCGCGGTCGTCAGCGCATGTCCGCCACTGAAGACAGACACCCCGGCAGATCCGGACATCGATGGCACCAACGTTAGCGCGCAACCACAACCGGACCTGGAGGTTGCTATAGATAGCGCGCCATGATTTCGTCGACCACACCTTCCTTGCGCAGCTGATCCAGCGCAGCCTGAAGCCTGGCGACGACTTCATCGGAGACGTCCTTGTTCAGCGCCAGGTACAACTCGGCACTGTTGAAGCGCAGCACGGTTTTCAGGCCGGTGACCCCATCCTGCCGTGCCAGATAACGGCCGGCAGGATCACCAGTGGCCCACAGATCAATCTGGCCATTGACGAGTTTCTTCGCGTTGTCCTGATCGCGCAGTACCACGATCGGCTTCAGGCCTTGTTTGGTCAATGTCTCGGCAATCGCATCGCCCTTGTAGGCGCCGATCTTGTATCTACGCGCATCATTGAGGGTTTCGAGGGTGATCTTGCTGTCAGCCTTGGCCAGCATGATCCAGTCATCGGGACCGATGGGACCAACCCATTTGAAGAGTTTTTCGCGGTCTGGCAGACGCGCCATCACAAAGGCGCCGTAACCGGGATTTTCCAAAGCCAGTTTATAGACACGCTCCCAAGGAAAGCGCAGGGTCAGGCTGTAGGTGATGCCGGCGCGCTGGAACACCTCACGGACGATGTCGGTGGCGATGCCGTTGATGTTCTCACCCTGGGCGAAATTCTTGCCGTTCTTCGCCATGTTGTACGGCGGGAAGTTTTCGGTTAGAAGCACCAGATCGGTGTCGGGACTGTTTTCGGCCCGGGCAATGTTGATGAGCAACATCGATGCACTGGCGCAAACAAGAAGCAGGCGTTTGATCATGTCGGGCTACCGGAATCCATGGCGTGCCCAAGAGTGCCTTGGGTGCGCCATGCTGTCCACTGGCCTGTATCGATCTTGACGCTTAACGCATGACGATGCCGCGTTTGGCCATGTAGGCCTTGGCTTCCTGCACGGTGTATTCGCCGAAGTGGAAAATACTCGCCGCCAATACAGCGCTGGCGTGGCCTTCGAGAATACCGTCAGCCAGATGCTGCAAGTTGCCGACACCGCCGGAAGCGATCACTGGAATGCCCAGCGCATCGCTGATCGCGCGGGTCACGCCGAGGTCGAAGCCGTTTTTCATGCCGTCCTGATCCATGCTGGTCAGGAGGATTTCGCCGGCGCCGAGGCCTTCCATTTTCTTCGCCCACTCGACTGCGTCGAGGCCGGTTGGCTTGCGCCCGCCGTGGGTGAAGATTTCCCAACGCGGGGTCTCGCCCGGGCCGGAAACCTTCTTGGCGTCGATGGCAACGACGATGCACTGCGAGCCGAAATGCTGCGCCGCTTCACCAACGAATTCCGGGTTGAACACGGCAGCGGTGTTGATCGAGACCTTGTCCGCACCGGCATTCAGCAGGTTACGGATGTCCTGCACGGTACGCACACCACCGCCGACGGTCAGCGGGATGAACACCTGACTGGCCATGCGCTCGACGGTATGCAGCGTGGTGTCGCGGCCATCGACGCTGGCGGTGATGTCGAGAAAGGTAATCTCGTCGGCGCCCTGCTCGTCGTAACGACGGGCGATTTCCACCGGGTCACCGGCGTCGCGGATGTTTTCGAACTTCACACCTTTGACGACCCGGCCGTTGTCCACGTCCAGGCAAGGGATGATGCGTTTGGCCAGCGCCATGGTCAGTCCTCAGCCTTGGTACGAATCGCAGAAAGCTTGCGCTTCGGCGACGTCGAGGGTGCCTTCATAAATCGCCCGGCCGGTGATGGCGCCGATGATGCCCGGCGCCCTGGCGTCGAGCAGCGACTTGATGTCACCCAGATTGTGGATGCCGCCGGAAGCGATCACCGGGATTTTCGTGGCAGCGGCCAGCGCAGCGGTGAACGGCACATTGCAGCCCTGCATCATGCCGTCTTTGGCGATGTCGGTATAAACGATCGAGGACACGCCGTCGGCTTCAAACTGCTTGGCCAGATCGATGACCTGCACGGTGCTGATTTCAGCCCAGCCATCGGTGGCGACAAAGCCGTCTTTGGCGTCCAGACCAACAATGATCTTGCCTGGGAACGCGCGGCAGGCTTCAGCGACGAATGCAGGATCTTTCACGGCTTTGGTGCCGATGATCACGTAGCTCACGCCCGCCTTGACGTAGTGCTCGATGGTTTCCAGCGAGCGGATGCCGCCACCGATCTGGATCGGCAGGGTCGGGTAGCGTTTGGCGATTGCGGTGACCACTTCGCCGTTGACTGGCTGGCCTTCGAACGCGCCGTTCAGATCGACCAGATGCAGACGGCGGCAACCGCCCTCCACCCACTTGGCAGCCATGCTCACCGGGTCATCGGAGAACACTGTGGAATCTTCCATGCGGCCCTGGCGCAGACGTACGCAGGCACCGTCTTTAAGATCGATAGCGGGAATAATCAGCATCTGGCAAACCTTCAAATTTGAATGTTCAGCTTGGCTCGGAAATCAGTTTTTCTCGAGCGCCCACAGGTCGCTTTCGATGCTTTCAAACCGCTCTTTGAGGTGGGTCTGCACATCGAAAATCGCCCTGTTGTAATAGTGCGGAGCAATTTCGCGGGTAAACAGCTCAAGAATTTCCGCCGCTTCGAACGAACCCAGGTCCAGTTCGAAGCGGTCTTCCATGAACCGCTGAATCTTGCGATTGGCCTCGTTCTCCTGCTCGGGAGTGAGGGTCAGAATCGGCGGTTTGGATTTCTTGGCAGCCATTTACCAGCGACCGTCCCACGCGGCGAAGTTCTGCAGCAATTGCAGGCCATGGGTATGGCTTTTCTCCGGGTGGAACTGCACGGCGAAACGCGAGCCATCGGCCAGCGCCGCAGCGAAATCGACGCCGTAATGACCGCCTCCCACCACTTGCCGCGCATTGGCGGCGGCGATGTAGTAGCTGTGCACGAAGTAGAAACGCGCCATGTCCGGAATGTCATGCCACAGCGGATGGCTGACCATCTGTTTCACTTCGTTCCAGCCCATGTGCGGGACTTTCAGGTGCTCGCCGTCTTCATGCAGGTCTTTGCCGAAGAATTTCACCGCACCCGGGAACAGACCGATGCAGTCGACGCCATCGTTCTCTTCGCTGGTGTCGAGCAAGGCTTGCATGCCGACACAGATGCCGAGGAACGGACGATCCTGACTGACTTCGCGCACCAGCGAATCGAAACCGAGGCGACGGATTTCCGCCATGCAATCGCGAATCGCGCCAACACCGGGGAACACCACGCGGTCAGCTTCGCGAATTACCGCAGCATCGCTGGTGATCAGCACTTTACCGGCACCGACGTGCTCGAGGGCCTTGGCCACCGAGTGCAGGTTGCCCATGCCGTAATCGATAACTGCCACCGTCTGCATTACAGAACGCCTTTGGTCGATGGCATTTGCCCGGCCATGCGCTCATCCAGCTCGACGGCCATGCGCAGCGCGCGGCCGAAAGCCTTGAACACGGTTTCGATCTGGTGGTGGGTGTTGGTGCCGCGCAGGTTGTCGATGTGCAGGCTGACCAGCGCATGGTTGACGAAGCCCTGGAAGAATTCCTGGAACAGGTCTACGTCGAAACCACCGACGCTGGCGCGGGTGTACGGCACGTGCATCTGCAGGCCTGGACGGCCGGAGAAGTCGATGACCACGCGCGACAGCGCTTCATCGAGCGGCACGTAGGCATGACCGTAGCGACGGATGCCTTTTTTATCGCCGATGGCTTTGGCAAATGCCTGGCCGAGGGTGATACCGACGTCTTCCACCGTATGGTGGTCGTCGATATGCAGATCGCCCTTGCATTCAATATCCAGGTCGATCAACCCGTGACGGGCGATCTGATCCAGCATGTGCTCAAGAAAAGGAACACCGATATCGAATCGGGCCTTTCCGGTGCCATCAAGGTTGATCGAGGCTTTGATCTGGGTTTCCAGAGTGTCGCGCTCGACAGAAGCCTTACGTTCGGCCATCACCAGCTCCGCAAAATCATTGGGCGAAAAAGGCAGCCATTATAGGCACGCGGGGCGTAAACAGAAACACGAGAGGTGAGATGGCTGACGGATAGAACGCCCGGCTGTCGCGGGTAGACATGTCCATACAAGCCATTACAGGCAGCGCAAAAACAAATGTGGGAGCGAGCCTGCTCACGAATGCGGTGGGTCAGCCAACAATTAAGTTGACTGACATTCCGTCTTCGCGAGCAGGCTCGCTCCCACAGGTTCGGTGTTTATTCAGCTAACACCTTAGTGAAACAGTACCGCCGTCTTCTGCAGGGTCACCCACACACCCCACGCCAACGGAATACCCACCACCAGCCACGCAGCGATCGCCAGCGGCTTGCTGCCCGGCGCGGCTTTCCACTCCAGAACCGTGCTGGCATCAGCACCCTTGTCATGGCCCAGCGCCTGTTCGGCCGCCAGTTCCGCGTCGGTCATGAAGTACTTGTCGGCCACCGGACGCACCATCAGATTGCACAGGAAACCCAACACCAGCAGACCGGCGAGGATGTACAAGGTGATGTCGTATGCGGCAGCACGTTCAACGCCGATGCTCAGCTGATATTCACGCAGGTAGTTCACCAACACCGGACCCAGCACGCCAGCCGCAGCCCAAGCCGTCAGCAGACGACCGTGGATCGCACCAACCATCTGCGTACCGAACAGGTCAGCCAGGTACGCCGGAACCGTGGCGAAACCGCCGCCGTACATCGACAGAATGATGCAGAACGCCGCCACGAACAGTGCAACGTTGCCCAAATGACCCATGTTCGGGATCAGCGCGTACAGGGCAAAACCCAGGGCGAAGAACACGAAATAGGTGTTTTTGCGGCCCAGGTAGTCCGAGAACGAGGCCCAGAAGAAGCGGCCACCGATGTTGAACAGGCTCAACAGACCGGTGAAACCGGCAGCAATCGCCGCGATCGACGCCAGTTGCCCGGCATCGAGCTGGCCAAATGGCACATCAACACCCAGCAACTTGCCGCCGAACACTTCCTGCAGCAGTGGCGAAGCCATGCCGAGGATACCGATACCGGCGGATACGTTCAGGCACAGCACCAGCCAGACCAGACGGAATTGCGGGGTTTTCCACGCCACATTCACGTGCACGTGGCGATGCGTGATCATCGAATTGGAAGCCTTTTTCGCCGGAGCGGTCCAGCCTTCAGGTTTCCAGCCGGTTGGCGGCACGCGGTAAGCCAGCGCGCCACCGATCATGAACACAAAGTAGATAGCAGCCATGGCCACGAAGCTCTGCCAGACGCCAACACCTTCAGCCGAGCCAAAGTGGCTCATCAGCGCGGTTGCCAGCGGTGCGCCGACCATCGCGCCGCCACCGAAGCCCATGATCGCCATGCCAGTGGCCATGCCGCGCTTGTCCGGGAACCACTTGATCAGGGTCGAAACCGGCGAGATATAGCCCAGACCCAGACCGATACCACCGATCACGCCGGAGCCGATCCACATCAGCCAAATCTGGTGGGTATAGATACCCAGCGCCGAAATCAGCAGACCGCCGCACCAGCATAGTGCCGATACCACGCCGGCCTTGCGAGGGCCTGCGTGTTCGAGCCAGCCACCCCAGATCGCTGCCGAGCAGCCGAGGAAGATGAAGAACAGGGTGTAGATCCAGCCGAGCATGGAGATCGGCCAGTCGCATTGCGACGAAAACACTTGTGCGATGAAGCTCATGTCCGGTGCGCAAGCCACCGGAGCAGTAACGCCCAGCGCCTTGGACAGCGGCAACCAGAACACCGAGAAGCCGTAGGCCATGCCGATGCACAGGTGGATGGCCAGAGCGGCCGGTGGAACCAGCCAACGGTTGAAACCGGGTTTGGCGATGATGCGTTCCTTGGACAGGAACGCGGGCTGGTCGGCTTTGAGGCCGTCCGCCGTGATGCTCGTGCTCATTGTGTATCCCCCAATTATTAGTATGGTTCGCCAGCCACTGTTCACCCCCGGCCTTTATGCACGCAGGCATGACCGTTTTTTTGGGTGAAGCTCCTTGAAGGCGCGACGTTAAGTCGCAGAAGGACGGACGAACGGGCGAAGGTTACCATTTGCACGTGACAGAAAAACCAAACTGATATCACCTTTTTTCTGTCATCTGTTCTCGTACCACCAGGAAAACGTCATGCCGATCATTGTCCAAGCCTTGAAAGACGCCAGCTATCAGGATCAACAGGATCTGCAGAAGATCTATCGCGACGCGCCAGAATGGCTGTTCACGCCGTTTTCCGGGGAGGCTGACCTGATCGAAGGCGCCCTCGCAGACGGCTCTTTTATTGCTGGCCGCTTCAACGACCGCTTGCTCGGTGCAGCCATTCTGCAAAGGCACCACGACGTCTGGTACTTGTCCCATTTATGCGTAAGAAAAGTTACCCGCCGCCGTGGGGTTGCCGAACGGCTGGTGAACCAAGCGCAGAAAATGGCGTCGCAAGCGGGGGCCGAACTGCGCCTGCTGGCCCCTGCGGAGCATCTTGAGGCTCAGGCACTGGCCGCCAAGTTGCAGGTACCGCTGGAGGTCCTGGCAACATGACGTCACAGCGAACCGGGTGGTTGCAGCGCTATACTCCCCGGCTAAATTACGAATTCGACTAACTACAAGGACTCGCCCATGAAAGCGTTCGGCAAAATCCTGGGTCTGGTACTTCTCGGGCTGTTGCTGATCATCGTGGCGGCAGGTTTTGCCCTGACCCACCTCTTCGATCCCAACGATTACAAAGACGAGATCCGCCAGATAGCCCGCGACAAGGCCCACATCGAGCTGACGCTCAATGGCGATATCGGCTGGAGCCTGTTCCCATGGCTTGGCCTGGAATTGCACGAGGCCAGCGTCGCCACCCTGGTCAAACCTGCCGAACCGTTTGCCGATTTGCAGATGCTCGGTCTGTCCGTGCGCGTGCTGCCGCTGCTGCGCCGTGAAGTGCAGATGAGCGACGTGCGCGTCGAAGGCCTGAACCTGCGCCTGAACCGCGACAAGGACGGCCACGGCAATTGGGAAGACATCGGCAAGGTGCCCGCCCCTGCCGGAGCAACGCCGCCAGCCGCTACCCCGGGCCAGCCGGCCAGCGAAGCCCCTGTTGCAGTGGAAAAACCGCCGCAGCCGATCCGCCTCGACATCGATAGCCTGACCGTCAACAACGCCCGCGTTGAATACAACGACGAGAAGACCGGCAAGCAATTCAGCGCCGAAAGTATCCAGCTGAGCACCGGCCCGGTACACGACTCGACCAATATCCCGGTGAAAGCCACTGCATTCCTCGGTACTAATCAGCCGGTTCTGCGCGTGCGTACCGAACTCACCGGCGAGCTGCGCATCGAGCGCGCGCTGCAACGCTACAGGTTCGAAGACATGAAGCTGTCCGGCGAACTGGCCGGCGATCCGTTGCAAGGCAAAACCATGACATTCGCAGCTCAGGGCCAGTTATCGCTGGACAAAGCCGCGAACGTCGCCGAATGGACTGGCATCAAGATCTCCGCCAACCAGTTGCGCGCCTTGGGCGAACTGAAAGCCAACGACCTCGACAAGACCCCGCAGATCAGCGGCGGCATCTCCATCGCCCAGTTCGATCTGGCGAAGTTCGTCGACAGCATCGGTCAGAAACTCCCGGCCATGGCCGAAGGCAGTCTGAGCAAGGTCGAACTGGTCAGCCGCGTTGCTGCCACGCCAACCAGCATCGCCTTCGACAACATCAACCTGAAACTCGACGACAGCAGCTTCAGCGGCCGCATCGCCGTCGAAGACTTCGCCAAGCAATCGTTGCGGGCGATCCTCAAGGCTGACACGTTCAACGCTGACCGTTACCTGCCACCAAAATCGGAAAAAGCCGCCAACGCCACACAAACGCGCCAAGCTGAAGTCGCCAGCACCGAAGCCGATGCCATGGCCGGCGCGGGCTCAACGCCTCTGCCGGACAAACCAAGCAAAACCGCCTGGAGCACCGAGCGCTTGTTACCGGTTGAACGTTTAGCCAAACTCGATGTGGACGCCGACCTGACCTTCGGCCAGCTGACTCTCGACAAATTGCCGATCCAGAACGCCGCACTGAAAGCTACCGGCCAGGGCGGCCTGCTGACCCTGACCAACCTGAGCGGCGAGCTGTACAACGGCGGCTTCGCAGCCAACGGCACACTTGATGTGCGCCCGAGCGCGCCAGTGCTGAACCTGCAGACCAGACTCAACCGCGTCCCCGTAGAAAAAATCCTCGAAAGCCAAGGCAAGAGCCCGCCGGTAAAAGGTCTGGTAACCCTCACCAGCAACGTAACCGGCAGCGGTAACAGCCAGCAGGCACTGATCGATACGCTTAACGGCAACGCCAGTTTCGTGATCAACAACGGCGTGCTGCTCAACGCCAACCTTGAGCAGCAACTGTGCAAAGGCATCGCCACGCTTAACCGCAAAACCCTCAGCGGCGAGCCACGCGGCAAGGACACACCGTTCCAGGAGCTGAAAGGCAACCTGACCTTCCGCAATGGCATTGCCAGCAACCCGGATCTGAAGGTGCGCATCCCCGGCATGACCGTCAACGGTGACGGCGACATCGACCTGCGTGTGCTCGGCATGGATTACCGCGTCGGCATCATCGTCGAAGGCGATACCAGTGCCATGCCGGATCCGGCGTGTCAGGTCGGCGAAAAATTCGTCGGCATCGAATGGCCGCTGCGCTGCCGTGGCCCTCTCGAATTGGGCGCCAAGGCCTGCCGCGTCGACAACGATCGCCTCGGTCAGGTCGCAACCAAGCTGGCCGGCGACAAGCTCAGCGAGAAGATCGACGAGAAACTCGGTGACAAGGTCAGCCCGGAATTGAAAAACGCATTGAAGGGGCTGTTCAAGCGATGAGAGCGGAGCAATTTTCCACGGCGGTGCTGGATTGGTTCGACCGCCACGGCCGCCACGATCTGCCTTGGCAGCAGGACATCAACCCGTATCGGGTATGGGTGTCGGAGATCATGTTGCAGCAGACCCAGGTCAGCACGGTGCTCAACTATTTCGACCGTTTCATGGCCGCGCTGCCGACGGTCGAAGCGCTGGCCGAAGCCCCCGAAGACGAAGTGCTGCATCTGTGGACGGGGCTGGGTTACTACACCCGCGCACGCAATTTGCAGAAGACCGCAAAGATTGTCGTCAGCCAGTACGGCGGCGAATTTCCGCGTGACGTTGAAAAGCTTACGGATCTGCCGGGCATTGGCCTGTCCACCGCTGGTGCCATCGCCAGCATCAGCATGGGCCTGCGCGCGCCGATTCTCGACGGCAACGTCAAACGCGTGCTGGCACGCTTTACCGCGCAAGAGGGCTATCCCGGGGAGCCGAAGGTCGCCAAACAGCTCTGGGCCAACGCTGAGCGCTTTACGCCGCACGATCGGGTCAACGCTTACACCCAGGCGATGATGGATCTCGGCGCCACACTGTGTACGCGCAGCAAGCCGAGTTGCCTGCTGTGTCCACTGGAGCGTGGCTGCGAGGCGCACATGCTCGGCCTCGAAACCCGCTACCCGATTCCCAAGCCGCGCAAAGCCATCCCGCAGAAGCGCACGCTGATGCCGATGCTCGCCAATGGCGACGGCGCGATTCTGCTTTACCGCCGCCCCTCAACAGGTTTGTGGGGCGGCCTGTGGAGCCTGCCGGAACTCGATGACCTCGACGACCTGCAACATCTCGCCGATCAGCACTCGCTGACCATGGGCGAGCAGCAGGCCCTGCCGAGCCTTGTCCATACGTTCAGCCATTTCCAGCTGTCCATCGAACCCTGGCTGGTTCAGGTGCAGGAGGCCGCCCATCACGTGGCCGAGGCCGACTGGCTCTGGTATAACCTCGCCACCCCGCCGCGCCTGGGCCTCGCCGCCCCGGTCAAAACCTTGCTCGAACGCGCGGCCGCCGTCTTGAATGCAGGAGAGTCGCCATGACCCGCACTATCATGTGCCGTAAGTACAAAGAAGAATTGCCCGCGCTGGAACGTGCTCCTTTCCCGGGCGCCAAAGGTCAGGATATTTTTGACCACGTCTCCGCCAAGGCCTGGGCTGACTGGCAGAAACACCAGACCCTGCTGATCAACGAAAAACGTCTGAACATGATGAACGCCGAAGATCGCAAATATCTTCAGGGCGAAATGGACAAGTACTTCTCCGGCGAGGAATACGCCAAGGCCGAAGGCTACGTTCCGCCTGCAGAGTAAACCCTGCAAAATCGGGGGTCGGATCGTAAGCGACGGAATTAATTTAAGAAATTTTAAAAAAGTCGTTGACGTAAATCCGAAAAACCCTTTTAATGCGCCCCGTTGCCCAGATAGCTCAGTCGGTAGAGCAGGGGATTGAAAATCCCCGTGTCGGCGGTTCGATTCCGTCTCTGGGCACCAAATACCGAAAACCCTGAATCGCAAGATTCAGGGTTTTTTTATGCCTGCGATTTAACAGGCCGCGCTTCACCCCCTCTTTCAGTGCTTTTGCTGGCCATTATTTTGATGTTAGGCTCCGTCAGCTTTTTCCGGCAGGTCATTGCTGACTGTCGAGAATGTTCGCTGGGCAGTTCAGCCCTGATGACCGGCGTTTAACGCATTACCCAATTAACGCACTCCGCGCCCTCTAATCATCGGAACCTACCGAGGTTATTGCAGGCAGCAGGAGAGTTGCGTCTGCAAGCAGGATCGCTTGCAGAACAAAGACCCCTCATAAAGTTGTCATGGAGGACAAGACCTCAGCGCAGGTCATCTGCTGTTGTTTCAACTGTCAGGCAAGCGACAGCAAACATTGAACCGGCATTCAACACTTGTTTGAACTGTCGCGTCACAGCGCCCTGTGCCCTCCCGAAAAAACCAGACCTGTATCAACTCGCCCACGTCCGGATCTGTGCGTGCGCTCGGCACGCATTGCATCATCGAAACAGCCAACAGCTCCCACAAAAAAATACAAAGGGAGCCGATACGACAGGGATGTAAACAATGACCGAAGTCCTACAACAAACCAATAAAACCGTTGAGTCTTTAGTTGAACAGGAAGTCAGAACTTTCAGTTTTGATACGCAACAAGCAAAGCTGCTGCACACCTTCTCCGAAGAACTGGCGGTCATGGGCGGGCCACAAATCGCAGGTGCCAAGTCCAAGGCCTCGCTGGCAGCGACCGAGTTGAAGTTTTCGTTTTCCAAGGATCAATGCGAACTACTGGGCGCTTACTCAGACGGCCTGGTTTCCCTGCTGATTTTTGAGGGGATGCAAACATTCACCGAGACCAGCCCACCGGATGAACTTCCCGAGCTGGCCGCTCTGGAGAATCGTCACGACGTACTGTGTCTGGCGGCACGCAATCAGATTCTGTTGAAACTGGTGGATAACAGCTCCTTTGCCTACGACATGGACAACGAAGGCAAACTCGTCCGGCTCGTCGCCAACTTCAAGGGCGGCGGGCTGACCAAAATCAATGATGAACCGGAAATCAAAGAGCTGAGTTCCCACTCCGGTCTCGCGCTCGGCCCGCACACCGAAGCGCCGTACTGGTGCGCCGTCAATGCGCAGGACGGGCACTCGCCCTCGCCTTCGTCGTTGATTCTATCGGCGCTGTGGAATCCAGGCCTGGAACCGACCTCGGTGATTCCGCTGCCACCTCTGCTGGACGAAATCGGCGTCACTGGATGCCTCGCACTGACGACAGGCAGCTTCCAGTTCACCCGCAGCGACTCTTTCGTCAATGGCAAGGGCGAAGACGGCCGGAATGTTTCGATTCTGGAGTTCGATGACAACGTCGGATTCGCCGCGCGATTCAACTCTTACCGTTTTTCGGTCAACGAAAACGCCTCGGACTTTGTAAAAGCGGCTTATTCCGCGCTTTGCCAAAGCGTGGGTAAAGCAACACCGGTGCAATACACACTGACGCAAGAATCGGCCATGGTGATCAATAACGTCCGGGCCCTGCACTGTCGTGATGTCATCAAAGACAATCGACGTGTACTGGTGCGCATCTTCGGCTTGTCGAAGTTCTCGTCGCCGATCGTCATTTCAGACGATCCGCTGCTGATTCAGGGCTGATATTTACCGCACGTCAAAGCTGCAGAATGGCCAGTCATGTGGATGGCTGGCCAATAACTATAAAAGGGAAAATGTAATGGCTTGGGATGTAATTGGCATGTTGGCGCTCGTGGCTTTTTGCGCCGGTTTTTTTGATGCGATTGCCGGGGGAGGTGGATTGATTACTTTGCCTGCCTTGTTTCTGGCCGGTGTCGACCCGATCAGTGCGATTGCCACCAACAAGTTCCAGGCCGCGTCGGCGACTATTTCGGCCACGGTCACTTTCGCTCGCAAAGGCATGATTGAATGGCGCGAAGGACGTTTCCTGGTTATCTGCGCATTTCTCGGCGGCGCCAGCGGAGCACTCTTGGTCAGTTCTATTGATAAGCGCTATCTGGAAGTGTGCGTGCCCGTCATGCTTATTCTGGTGGCGATCTACTTTGCGCTCTCGCCGAAACTGGCCCATGAGGATCGTCGCAAGAGAATCGGCATTCTACTGTTCTCGTTCACCGTGGCGCCGATCCTGGGCTTCTACGACGGCATCTTCGGTCCGGGTGTAGGCTCGTTCTTTATCGTCGGTTTCGTGCTGCTCTGCGGGCTTGGCATGATGCGGGCCATGAGCTTCACCAAACTGGCCAACGCTTCGTGCAACCTGGGTTCGCTGTCAGTTTTCATCACCAAAGGCGTGATCATCTGGCCGATCGCGATTGCCATGGCTTTGGCAGCCTTTCTTGGCGCACAACTCGGCGCCAGAGCCGCCGTGCGCGTCGGCCCACGCTTGATCAAACCCATGTTGATCGTGGTCTGCTGCGCCTTGGCGATCAAGCTGCTGAGCGTGGAGACCAATCCATTGCGTGTTGCTGTCCTGCACACCCTGGCAGCCCTGTGATCAGTCGGTTGGCGTTGACCGGCGCGTCTCGACTTCGGTCTCGATTGCAGTTCGACGAGGCGCCAACCGGCCCTGAGTTTTTCTTTGCGCAAACCTTCGCGGGCTACCAATTGGAAGGTCGGGTACTGGCGGGCTGCGCCGGAGAATCGCCAATGCCAACAGTGCTGGCGATTCACGGTGCCCGCTCTGACTATTCGCGACTCAACGCCATCCTGCATCCCTTGCAGGCGCTGGGAGTTGCCAGCCTGAGCTTCAATCTTTCAGGTCACAACCCCTGCACCGACATCGCTCTTGAAAAAACTTCGCTGGCGCACAACCTTCAGGAGGCTTTGCAGTTTGCCGGTCATCTTGGCGCCGAACTCAACACCGTGATCGGTCACAGTCTGGGCGGTGCACTGGCACTCAAGGTGGCGCAAGCGCATCGCGCTTCAGTCAGGCGCATTGTGCTGTTCTGTCCCGCCCTGTACGCGGAGGCGGCCTGGCAGCAACCGTTTGGTCCACCGTTCAAACGTGCCATTTCGGTGCCTTACGGTTTTCTCGACTCGACATCGCTGGAGTTCCTGCGCACGTTCGAAGGGGAGGTCTTGCTGGTGATCGGCGAATACGACGGCCTTCGGGCAACCGCGTTTGGCGGGATCGCCGGTACATCTGCCGGGACGCAGCAACTGGGCGCGCGCATGATCAATAGCGCCATTCCCTATGAGGTTATCGAGGCCATTGAAAAGAGCCTGGGCCCCCTTCAATTCAGAAAGATCGTGCTGCCGGGTTGCGACCACGCTGTATCAACGTGGCTCAGGGAAAACCCGCTACGCGCCGCAGAGTTGGCGAACGAGATAACGCAGTTCATCAATGCCGGAAACAGGTCCCAAGTGTCATGAACCAAAGGAAAACCCGCGTCCCTCTGCCCCATCCGCCGCCCTATCGCCCAAGTCGGGTGACTTACTGGCTGACTGTTCTCGTTGCTCTGCTGATTACTGTCGCCATTGGGTTGTCGATCTGGATGCTGATCGACAGCTGGATCACCGGCTCTATCACCACCAATAACCGCGGCCCGCGCAGCACTTACACCCTGGCCCTGCAGCCTCGGCAGTTCTGGTTCGAGTTTGTCTGGCAGAGCGTTGGCACAGTGTTTCTGCTGGCAGTTGGAGTGTTCGGCGTGTGGATCTATCGCAAGGTTCAAGAGCCCGTGCACACGCCGAAAAGCAAACGCCGCGCAAAGAAAACCTAAAGCGTATTGATGTAATCGACAGGCAGCAGAACTGTGTCCAGAGCGGCGTCCACTGGCAGGGATACAACAGTGATGAGCGGACAGACAATCATCATGTAACAGACGATCGCCGCCGGCATACCATCGCTGCCGCCGCCACGCACGCCCAGCAGGTGAAGGTTGCCATCAACCCCTCGGTAATACTGGGCATCGGACAAACCGTCATTCAAACGCCCGATAAACGTTCCGCAGCCGGCCAACAGCAACCCGAGGCCAGCAACACAAACCGCACGTAAAATCCCTTTCAAACCGGCGCTTCCTTACATCACAAAACGAGAGGCGCGGGATTGTACCCGCGCCCAGGCTTTGCAATCACATCCATCGCTATCCCGCGTCATTCCAGTGGAACACCAGATTGCGCGGAACGCCTGCGCCAACGTCTGTCACGTCGCGCCGCGTTTCGCCTTTACGCGTGGCCACCACCGTGTACTTGCCGGGAGGTAGTTGCACGTATACCAACGGGCCCGTCTGGTTAAGCGTCAGTATGGTTTGCCCTGGCGACTTTTCAATCATCACATCGACATCAGCGGTGTACTCGTCTTGCGCGCCCACAGCGAACGTCATGTGCAGGTTATAACCGCTGCTTTGCTGAATGGCCTTCGCCTCATCCTCACCGATCCCGCCGGCCAGATAAGTGACGCCGCTCTGTTGTTGCTGATGAACTTGCACCCCGGCACTGTCGATGGGCTCAAGACTGGCTGCCTGCAACATCACCGGAAACAACAGTGCAGCGACGGCGGCGATGGGCAGCATGAATGAAAGAACGCGTTTCATGATCACGACTCCCGGGTTCGTGTAGAACCCAACCGTTACTCCTTTTAGATTTTGCGTATCGGGGTGGGTTTTAGATTGTTTGGAACTTGGCGCATGTACGAAATGGACTACAGGCCATTACCCTCTGACGCCTCTTTCAGCGGCAACGTCCTGCAACATCAATCCCTTCTTCCGTCCCACATCACCGTCTCGCCCGACATACCCGCGCGACGACTCTTGGCATGCTTTGACGCCTGTTTCCAACGATGTGGAAGAGCCGATGAGCCCGCTAAAACCTGCTGACACGCAAGACCCGAAAATCGATTCGTTGCTGGGGGAGTTGGACGAACTGATTCGCCAGGCGCGGCAAAAAGTGCTGCGTGCGGTGGACACGATTCAAGTGCAAACCTGCTGGCAGATCGGCAGGCATATTGTCGAGTTTGAACAAGAGGGAGCCCAGCGTGCGGGCTATGGAAAACAGTTGTTGGGGTTGTTGGCGAAAGATCTGACGGCGCAGTTTGGTAAAGGGTTTGATGATCGTAATCTGCGATACATGCGCAGCTTTTATCAGTTGTTTCCAATTTGGAACGCAGTGCGTTCCGAATTGAGCTGGACCCACTATCGTCGGCTTCTGGGCGTGACCAATGAAAAAGCACGCCATTGGTACATGGACGAATGCGCCAACCTGAACTGGTCGAGCCGCGCCCTCGATCGCCAGATCCTTACGCTCTACTACGAACGGCTTCTCATGAGTCGCGACAAAGCCGATGTCATCGAAGAAGCCACCACCAATATCGAAGCGCTGAAATGCAATCCGCGTGAATTCATTCGCGATCCCGTCATGCTCGAATTTCTCGGTCTGCCCTCAGCCGGCAAGGTCAGGGAAAGCGGTCTCGAACAAGCTCTGATCGACCATCTGCAGGGCTTTCTGCTTGAGCTGGGCAAAGGCTTTTCCTTTGTCGCCCGCCAACAACGCATCAGTACCGACGGCGTCGATCTGTACATCGATCTGGTGTTCTACAACTACCTGCTCAAATGCTTTGTGATCATTGATCTCAAGCGCGGCAAGCTCAGCGCCCGCGATGTCGGACAGATGGACATGTATGTGCGCATGTACGACGAACTCATGCGCAGCGAGGGCGACAAGCCGACAGTCGGGATTATCCTGTCTGCCGAGAGCAACGACTCGGTGGCGCGCTACTCAATGCTCAAGGGTAATGAGCAACTGTTCGCCAGCAGTTACAAAACGATACTGCCGAGTGAAGACGAGTTACGCGCAGAGCTCAATCGCGAACAGGCGTTGATCGAGGAGCGCATGCTCACTCAATCCTCCGAGTAAAACGTGCGGATTGTTGCCGGGCGGCGCTGAGACTATCGTTGTCAGCTTATTCTTCCAGGTCGAGCGTCATGAGCTGTCAGGACACGCCCGCAAGGCAAGACATGCAGTCAGGGTCGCCAACCTTGACTGCTGAGCAAGGTGAGCCTTTCAAAGAAGCTGCCGCCGACGGCTTTGCACTTGGCGGTTTCACCTGGCGTCAGTTCTTGCCTGATAGCCAACGCCCAGTAGTGATCATCAGCGCCGCCACGTCGGTACGTTGCCGCCACTACTCGCGTTTCGCGGCTTATCTGTTCGCAAACGGCTTTGACGTTATGACCTACGACTACCGCGGCATCGGCGAATCGCGGTCCACTTCGATCAAAGGCTTGAACGCCTCGTGGACAGATTGGGGCGCACTGGATTTCGAAGCGATGCTCAAACGCGCGCAACGCGAGTTTCCCGGTCAGCCGATTGATGTGGTCGGCCACAGCTTCGGCGGTTGTGCGGCGGGTCTGGGCGAGTCCGGGCAGGTTATCCGACGGCTGGTCACCGTTGGTGCGCAGTTCGCCTATTGGCGCGATTACGCCCCCGAACAGCGCTGGCGCATGTTCGGCAAATGGCATGTGATGATGCCGTTGCTGACACTGTTCTGCGGCTTTTTCCCCGGCAAGCGACTCGGCTGGCTGGAAGATACGCCGACCGGCGTTGTACGCGACTGGAGCACGCCTGCTGCGCGTTACGAACGGCGCCCCAGTGGTCGCGCACTGATGAACAAGAGCGGCGCCCTGCCCTTCGCTAACGTCCACGCGCAGACTCTGGCCATCAGCATCAGCGACGATCCCTACGGCACGATTCCAGCGATCGAACGCCTGCTCGGTTACTTCGACAACGCTGCAAAAACCCACCTGCGCATCGAGCCGCAGGACATCGGCGAACAACAAGTCGGACATTTCGCCTTTTTTCGCAGCGCATACCAAGCCACACTATGGCCCATCGCTCTGACCTGGCTGCAAACCGGCGCACTGGCCCCCGACACACCCGGGCGGCAAGTCCCGCGCAGCTGAGCCCTCTCAACGCACGACGGAACACATCATGGCCTCCGCCAACAAACAGCAGAAACGCGCCACCCGGGCCAAAGCCAAGGCCAAGCAGAACCGCACCAAACGCGCCGAAGCGCCGGTCGAGCTAGACCCGAACGATGATCGCATCGACTTCGAATCGGTGGACCTGACCGAGCTGTTCAAGAAAATGATCGACGCCGAGAAGATCGGCCAGCAAGCGTTGTGCACCGCGTTCCTCGAAGACCCGCTGCTGGAACTGGTTTACGAGCAGGAAGGCGAAGAAGGCGCGATGGATTTCATCCTCGCCGCGCTGATCGAGTATCGCCAGTGGTCGCAGGAAACCGACGAAGCCGGCGCGCTGGCGTGGATCGAGTCCCCGGCCTTCCAGGCCGACTATGTGGCGGCGTCCGACGCGATCGCCGCGCAAACCCAACAGAAGAACTGAGCTCCCATGGCATCCCTGAACAAACAACAGAAACGCGCCAAACGCGCCAAGGCCAAAGCCAAGCAAATCCGTATGGTCGGCCGCAAGCCGCTGGAGCAGGACGAAGATCTCGACCACCTCGCTGAGCCGGTGCCGGAATACGTCCTGGCGATGTTCAGCAAAATGCGCGACGCCGAAGCCATCAGCCGCAACGAGATGCTGCTGACCCTGCTGCGCGAACTGGCGTTCGTCATCGTTGACCATCCAGAGCTGCTGGACATGGAAAACGCCGACAACGAAGGCATGGCCGCCACCCACTTGGCCGCCGACATGCTGATCGACTACCGCATGTGGGCCGAAGGCGCAACGATCGAAGAGGCCCAGGCCTGGCTGAGCGAGCCACAGTTCATCACCGATTTCGGGGTGGCGCTGGATGCTTATGGCAAGTCGGTGGACACCCAGGAAGACAAGAGCGAATAAACAACGCTCACAAACAAAAACGGCCGCTAGTCATCACTGACAGCGGCCGTTTTGCATTACGCGTTACGGATCAGTTCAATACCACCGCGCCACGTTTTTCCAGCTTGCGACGACGCGCCACCAGCAAACCGGCAGCCACCACCATCAGGCTCAGCAGACCGGTCGCAAGAATCTCCACGCGGTGCGCTTCCTGGAACAGCATGATGGTCAGGGCCGCGACGATGAAGATGATCACCGCGTAGGTCAGGCCCGGGAACAGCCACATGCTGAAGACGATTTTCTCGCCGCGCGCCATGCGTTGTTTACGCATACGCAGTTGCGAGAAGGCGATCACCAGATACACCAACAGTGCGATGGCGCCGGAGCTGGCCAGCAGGAATTCGAACACCGCCGCCGGGGCCACGTAGTTGGCGAAGGTGCACAGGAATGCTGCGCCAGTCGACAGCATGACCGCCCAGTAAGGCGTGCCGCTCTTGTTGGTACGGGTCGACATGGCCGGTGCATCACCACGCTTGCCGAGGGAGAAGAGCATGCGCGACGAGGTGTACAGCGCCGAGTTCAGGCAACTGGTCACCGCGACCAGAACCACAATGTCGACGATCATCTTGGCGTTCGGGATGCCCATGCGCTCGAGCACAGTCTGGTAGGAACCGAGGTTCGCCAGCGTAGGATCATTCCATGGCACCAGGGCCACAACGATGAAGATCGATACGAGGTAGAACAGACCGATCCGCCAGATCACCGAGTTGGTGGCCTTGGAGATCTGCTTGCCCGGGTTCTTCGATTCCGCGGCCGCGATGGTTACGATTTCGGTACCCATGAAGGAGAACATGGTGGTCAGGATCGCGCCCAATACCGCGCCCATGCCGTTAGGCAGGAAGCCGCCGCTGTCGAACAGGTGCGAAACACCGCTGACCTGACTGTTCGGCAGGAAGCCAAAGATCGCTGCCAGACCGAGGATGATGAAGCCGATGATCGCCAGCACTTTGATCAGGGCAAACCAGAATTCGAACTCGCCGTAATTCTTCACGCTGAACAGGTTGGTGACGGTCAGCAGCAGGGTGATGACCAGCGCGAACGCCCAGATGCCGACATCAGGGAACCATGCATGGAGGATGGTTGCGGCGGCGTTGGCTTCCAGTGGAATCACCAAGACCCAGAACCACCAGTACAACCAGCCGATGGTGAAACCGGCCCAGTGCCCGATGGCACGGTCGGCGTAAGTCGAAAACGAACCGGTGTCCGGCGAGGCAACAGCCATTTCGCCGAGCATGCGCATCACCAACACCACCAGCGTACCGGCGGCGGCATAAGCCAGCAGCACAGCTGGGCCGGCGGCAGCGATGGCGTGGCCGGAGCCAACGAACAGACCGGCGCCGATCACACCGGCGATCGACAACATGGTCACATGACGCGGTTTGAGCCCCTGTTCGAGGCCATTGGAGCTTGGGGTACTGCTCATCGAAACTACCTTTGCAAGGAAAGCGATTGCGTCCGGCCCGTCTGGCATTTCCTTCTCGTAAAAAGAATCCAACGGGGCGTTCCTTATTCTGCACGCAATAAATGCGCCAAAATGTTTCAACCTCTTCCGGGCTGCGGCTTTGCGCGCGACCGGATGATCATCGCAAGTCCTTGAGATTAATGGCTATTCGCCAGAGCGTTACCCTGCGACTCACTTTCAAGACGAATTCGCGCACCAGAAACACACTGAAAAAGTGTGGGATGCACAATAAAAGGGCGAATCAGGAACGTTCGGCCGGATAGCGCTTCCAACACCCCGCCAAAGCTGGCAACATCGCGCCTTTTTTTACGCGACACCCACGGGTCTGCACGATCAAACACCCGTTCGGTTGTTGATGGGGCGACAGTCTGCTGTGCCGATGCGACAACCTGCCACATGCCACCCGTTAACCGCTCGTAGCGCTGTTGGCTGTCATTGAAACGCTATGCTAGCTTGGCCGCCTCGCCAGGAAGGCCATCCAACAGCAGGAGCGCAACATATATGAGGAACGCACATGGCTGAGGCCACGCCCGCGCTTGAAATCCGCAACTTGCACAAACGCTACGGACAGCTTGAGGTGCTCAAAGGTATCTCGCTGACCGCCCGCGACGGCGATGTGATCTCGATCCTCGGTTCTTCCGGTTCCGGTAAGTCCACGTTCCTGCGGTGCATTAACCTGCTGGAGAACCCGCACCAGGGCCAGATTCTGGTGGCCGGTGAAGAACTCAAGCTCAAAGCCGCCAAAAATGGCGAACTGGTTGCCGCCGATGGCAAACAGATCAACCGCCTGCGCTCCGAGATTGGTTTTGTGTTTCAAAACTTTAATCTGTGGCCGCACATGAGCATCCTCGACAACATCATCGAGGCACCGCGCCGCGTGCTCGGCCAGAGCAAAGCCGAAGCCATCGAAGTTGCCGAAGCGCTGCTGGCCAAGGTCGGCATCGCCGACAAGCGCCACGCCTACCCGGCGCAACTGTCCGGCGGCCAGCAACAGCGCGCAGCAATAGCTCGCACGCTGGCGATGCAACCGAAGGTTATCCTGTTCGACGAACCGACCTCGGCGCTTGACCCTGAAATGGTTCAGGAAGTACTTAGTGTCATCCGCGCACTGGCCGAAGAAGGCCGCACCATGCTGCTCGTGACCCACGAAATGGGCTTTGCCCGTCAGGTCTCCAGCGAAGTGGTGTTCCTTCATCAGGGCCTGATAGAAGAGCAAGGATCGCCTCAGCAGGTGTTCGAAAACCCGCTTTCGGCGCGCTGCAAACAATTCATGTCCAGCAACCGCTAACGGAGCAACATGCATGCAGAATTTCAAGAAGGTCTTCCTGGCCGCCGCCGTCACCCTCGCGTTCAGCGCCGGTGCCATGGCTGAAACCCTGAAGATGGGCATCGAAGCGGCGTACCCGCCGTTCAACAACAAAGACGCCAGCGGCAACGTGGTCGGCTTCGACAAAGACATCGGCGACGCTCTGTGCGCGAAGATGAAAGTCGAGTGCACCGTGGTCACTTCCGACTGGGACGGCATCATTCCGGCCCTGAACGCGAAGAAGTTCGACTTCCTGATCTCCTCGCTGTCGATCACCGAAGAGCGCAAAGGCGCGGTCGACTTCACCGACCCGTACTACTCGAACAAGCTGCAGTTCATCGCCCCGAAAAACGTCGACTTCAAAACTGACAAGGACTCGCTGAAAGGCAAGACCATCGGTACCCAGCGTGCAACACTGGCCGGCACCTGGCTGGAAGACACCTACGCCGATGACATCAAGGTCAGCCTCTACGACACCCAGGAAAACGCTTACCTCGACCTGACTTCCGGTCGTGTCGACGCGATTCTCGCCGACAAGTACGCCAACTATGACTGGCTGAAAAGCGACGCTGGCAAGAACTACGAGTTCAAAGGTGACCCGGTCGTAGAAAGCGACAAGATCGGCATCGCTGTGCGTAAAGGCGACCCTCTGCGTGAGAAGCTGAACGCTGCCCTGAAGGAAATCGTCGCCGACGGTACCTACAAGAAGATCAACGACAAGTACTTCCCGTTCAGCATCTACTGATCCTGACCTGTGGGACTGGCGCCGTGATGCAACGGCGCCGGCTCCCGACTTTGCCTGCCGCAATTTGAACAGAA
The DNA here is from genome assembly GCF_009834515.1 of Pseudomonas sp. R84. Classification (NCBI taxonomy): domain Bacteria; kingdom Pseudomonadati; phylum Pseudomonadota; class Gammaproteobacteria; order Pseudomonadales; family Pseudomonadaceae; genus Pseudomonas; species Pseudomonas sp. R84. The sequence goes on along the minus strand of NZ_CP019426.1, from coordinate 388,661 downwards.
ACCCATGATTATCGACCTCTACGGATTCGGCCCGGCCCTCGCTGCCGGCGCGCTGATGACCGTCCAACTGGCTCTCACCGCCCTGTGCCTGGGACTGGTGCTCGGCCTGCTCGGCGCCTTGGCCAAGACTTCCCCGTACAAGCCGCTGCAATGGCTTGGCGGCACTTATTCGACCTTGGTGCGTGGCGTTCCGGAATTGCTCTGGGTGCTGTTGATCTACTTCGGTACGGTCAACCTGATGCGCGCCCTCGGTGAGTTCTTCGGCAACCCCGACCTGCAGCTCAACGCCTTCGCCGCCGGTGTGATCGCCCTCGGCCTGTGCTTCGGCGCCTACGCCACCGAAGTGTTTCGCGGCGCGATTCTCGCCATTCCCAAAGGCCACCGTGAGGCCGGCCAGGCCCTGGGCCTGTCGAAATGGCGGATTTTCACCCGGTTGATCATGCCGCAGATGTGGCGCATTGCCCTGCCCGGCCTGGGCAATCTGTTCATGATCCTGATGAAAGACACAGCGCTGGTTTCGGTGATCGGTCTGGAAGAAATCATGCGTCACGCGCAAATCGGCGTAACCGTGTCGAAACAACCGTTCACCTTCTATATGGTCGCCGCGATCATGTACCTGGGCCTGACCGTGCTGGCGATGACCGGCATGCACTTCCTGGAAAAACGCGCCGCTCGCGGCTTTGCGAGGAGCGCTTAAATGAACTGGGAAGTCATTATCAAATGGTTGCCGAAACTGGCGCAGGGCGCGACCCTCACGCTGGAACTGGTCGCCATCGCCGTGATCGCCGGTCTGCTGCTGGCGATTCCGCTGGGCATCGCCCGCTCTTCGAAGCTGTGGTACGTGCGCTCGCTGCCTTACGCCTACATCTTCTTTTTCCGTGGCACGCCGTTGCTGGTTCAACTGTTCCTGGTTTATTACGGACTGGCGCAGTTCGACGCGGTGCGTGAAAGCGCGTTGTGGCCGTACCTGCGCGATCCGTTCTGGTGCGCGACAGTGACCATGACACTGCACACGGCGGCGTACATCGCCGAGATTCTGCGCGGGGCAATTCAGGCGATTCCGCCGGGTGAGATCGAAGCGGCGCGGGCCTTGGGCATGTCCAAGCCGAAAGCGATGTTCTACATCATCCTCCCGCGTGCCGCGCGCATCGGCCTGCCGGCCTACAGCAACGAAGTGATCCTGATGCTCAAGGCCAGTGCGCTGGCCAGCACCGTGACTCTGCTGGAACTGACCGGCATGGCGCGCACGATCATTGCCCGCACCTACTTGCCGGTGGAGATCTTCTTCGCTGCTGGCGTGTTCTATCTGCTGATGGCTTACGTGCTGGTACGCGGCTTCAAGCTGCTGGAACGCTGGCTGCGCGTCGATGCCTGCCAAGGGCGCTGATACTTCCTACGTGCTGACGGACGAGGACTTACTCGCCCGCTTCACGGCGCTGGATGCTTTTTTGATTGAGCATCAGGCGCTGTGGAAACCTCGACCGTTCACTCATCTTTCGCTTGATTGGGAAGCGTCCTACCCGGAGCTGGCCTTGTGGCTACGCGGACGGTCGCTGGAAGACGCGGAAAACGCTCACAACCAACCTGCTGATCTTGTTGATGCGCCGGAGCCGTTTGCTTCATTGGCGGCGTTGTCGGCTGAGTTGAGTGCAGTTGGTGAGTTGCCGGGACATGCACTGGAACCTGCGGGCCATCGACTGAATGTCGATGTGCCGGGGCGCAAGTGGCAGCAGATCGAGGCGTTTGCCAGTCGCTTGTCCTTTGCTTCTCAGCCGACGCACTGGCTGGATTGGTGCTCGGGCAAGGGACACTTGGGGCGGCGCTTGTTGGGTTCGGGGCAGCAACTGACTTGCGTTGAATATGATCCTCAATTGGTCGCCAGCGGACAGGCGTTGAGTCAGCGTCATCATCTGCATGCTTTGCATGTGGAGCAAGACGTACTGGCGACTGATGCCTCTGCTGTATTGAGCGCGGCTCACACGCCCGTCGCCCTGCATGCGTGTGGCGATCTGCATGTGCGCTTGATGCAACTGGCCAGTGCTGCCGGTTGCCAACGAATGGCGATTGCGCCCTGCTGCTACAACCGCATCAGTCGCAGCGAATATCAGCCGTTGTCCCACGCCGGACTGGCATCGCTCCTACAACTCTCGCTGGAAGATCTGGCACTGCCGATGAGCGAAACCGTCACCGCCGGTGCTCGCGTCCGACGTCAGCGCGACACTTCGATGGCCCGTCGTCTGGCCTTTGACCTACTGCAACGGCAAGTGCGCGGCGTCGACGAATACCTGCCGACGCCCTCCCTACCCAGCGCCTGGCTGGAAAAACGGTTCGCTGATTACTGTCGAGATCTGGCTACGCTCAAAGAGTTATCCACAATCGGTGCGCCAGATTGGCCCGCACTCGAAGCAGCCGGTTGGCAGCGATTGGCCGAAGTTCGCAATCTGGAATTGCTTCGCGGATTGTTCCGACGGCCGCTGGAGCTTTGGCTGAATCTGGATCGAGCGCTTTTCCTCGTCGAACAAGGCTACGTCGTACGCCTCGGCACCTTCTGCGAAACAGCCCTCACACCACGTAATCTGCTGCTGTTGGCCGAACACGAATAAATCATCGACTCCCTGTGGATAACTCTGTTGATGAATTCTTCGTGGATCCAATATCCATGCCTGTTTCGAGCCTTTCACAGCGCTGGTCATTTTTTGTTCATATTGATAAAAAACCAATAAAACAGCGATTTGCGAACAAAATGAGAACGAGTCCACAAATAACCGCCTAAGCACGGTTTCGTGCCAGCCGGTTGTGCATAAGCCGCCAATCAAAACGACATAACCGCCGAAATTCACCAGTTCGAAGCGAATAATTGCGGCGCATCGCCAGCCTTGCTATACAAGTCCACAGCGTGCCGCTAGCGCACCTCCAAACAAGAACAATCAGACCGACAGGAAGCGACCGTGACGTTCATTTCTTATGCGCAGAATTTTGAAGACGTCCGCTTGTGGCGTGCCCTCAAGCAAGTCGAACACGGCTTCTACATCGATGTCGGTGCCAACGATCCACATCACGACTCGGTCACCAAAGCCTTTTATGACCACGGCTGGCAAGGCGTGAACGTCGAACCGATGCAGAACTACCACGACGCCCTCTGTCAGCAACGCCCGCGCGACGCCACCGTGCAATGCATCGCCAGCGACCAGCCTGGCGAAATGACCTTCTACGCCATCCCCGACACAGGCCTGTCCACAGCCGATCCGGCGATCGCCCAGTTCCACAAAGATCAAGGCATGGACGTGCGCAGCCTCACCGTGAAGGCCCGTACGCTGACGTCGATCTGCGAACAATATGCCGCCGATCGGCCGATCCACTTTCTGAAAATCGACGTCGAAGGCCACGAAGAAAGCGTCCTGCGCGGCATGGACTTCACTCGTTTCCGTCCTTGGATCATAGTCATCGAAACCCCATGGGAGCGCGACCACACCTGGGAACCGCTGGTCACCGACGCCGGTTACCAAGCGATCCTCTTCGACGGCCTCAACACCTGGTTCCTCGCCGACGAATACATGCAGCTCAAACCGGCTTTCGACATTCCACCGTGCAACCTCGACAACTTCCAACTGTGCAAAGGCCACGCCTTCGCCCACCCGATCAGCGCCAGCGAAGTCGACACAGCCCAACAACTGACCAACGCTCTGCAACGCGCCGAACAGGCCGAAGCGCAACTGGCAGCCCTGCAAAACAGCCGCACATTGAAGGCGGTGCAAACGCTGCGAAATGTGCTGCGCAGGGCTTGATTCGAGCGAATGCAAAAATAGTCTGAATTCAGGGGTTTACAGGATCTTCCCAATCGCTATAATCGTCGCCCACACGCCGGTATAGCTCAGTTGGTAGAGCAACTGACTTGTAATCAGTAGGTCCCGGGTTCGACTCCTGGTGCCGGCACCATACAAAACAAAGGCTTGCAGCGATGCAGGCCTTTTGTTTATCTGAAAGACGTAACAAGCGACGTAACAACGACCCTACCTATCAGGTGCCCCCTGTGAGCGCCGGCGAGGTCAAAGACCTTTTCAGTCAGATCAACCATTTCCAGGGAATGGCGATGAATCTAATAACTGACGCTCCAGATCCTAACGAAAACGGTGTAATCGGAAGTCAAACGATCGGATCGTTCGACATCCCACCAGACTCTAGCCCGCCTCTATCAGGAGAGCTTCTGCCGAAGACTTTCCGAGGATTGGCTGCTGAGAACCCTAAGAGTTTTGGTGGTGCTCACAGCGCTCGCATTTTTGACGCCTGGGTGAATGATCTCGTTATTGAAAGAGATCGCGCTAAAACCTTGGCTGAAAATACTCAATCCAAGCTTGATGAAGCACTAGCCAATTTCCACGAAGAAAAAACGGAAAGAGTAAGGCTCGAACAACAAATTCGTTCGGACTTCAGGATGGGCTTACTCCAGCGTGGCTGCACATTTGTCAGCCCGTTTTTCTTCGGCATTGCTGTTGATGTTTTCAAAAAAGATCCCATCTCGTCTTTTCTCATTTTCGGTCTTGCAGGAATTTTACTCCTGGCTAATTTCATACCCAGTCGAGGGAAGCGCTGATGCTTTTTGACACGATCACCAGCCTGCAAATAATCAATGTTTTCGATCATGGTGTGCCCAATATGGAGCGCATCGGAATCTATGTGAAGGAACCATGCGACCTCGGGGAATATTGCCTTTTCATTGGCCTACCTGCCGCAGACGGATCGACTTCGCCTATCAAAGATCACATGCTTTGGTTTGGGAATGGTTTCGTGAACCCTGGCGATTGGCTATTCGTATACACGGCAAGTGGCAATACCACCATTCATCCGAACGGCCTCCCCTCAGCCGGATCTTCAATTTCCCCCAGATTGATTAGCATCCATTGGGGCAAAGATCACACCATATTTCAGAACAGGGCGCTGGTACCCATGCTTATCAGGATGAATGGTTTAAGCACGCCTGCGGCGCCCAAGCCTTCCTACCAAGGCCCTTCCAACCTGACTCAGCATCGACTTTTTTGAGTTCCTGCATCAACAGCTGAAAGCGAGGGGGGCCCCATCTCCCCTCTCAATTTCTGAGTCCCTCATGAGATGTGAGGTAGCACCAGTCGAGATTGGCATCAGTCGACTAAGGGCTGGCCACATCCACACACGCGTCTTGTGCTCGGGGCCGCACTTTTCCTTTCCCGTTTTATGTTGAGCCAAGGGGAAAAGGTAATTTTGGTAATTTGATTTTCAATAGGCAGATAAAGCCTTTTCAATCAAAGGCTTAGGCTAATGTCTTAAAGGTAATAATAGGGTAATTTTCTAGTAATCAGATTACCCTTTACCATAGTCAGATCCTAACCTTGTAAAAGCCTTTAAAATCAGTGGCTTGCGAAAAAATTACCTTTTCAATTACCCCAAATTACCTTCTTTGGTAATCGCTCAAAGCCACGTCACACAGGGCTTACACCCCTCCCTCGCTACCAAATTCCCAAAATTACCTTTTCCCCAGCCCTCAACTGGGAATGGCCATCTGAGAGCCCCAAAAAACAGATCTGCAGACTCACCATGGCCATTTTCGGATATCGGATCTGCCTTGCTTACCTGGTCGAAATCGAGTGCAGTCGCATGAAAGCTCAGCTACCCACTCGGATCGGGCTACAGCGATCGACTGGCGGGCGTTGTAGCCGAACGGTGTGCGCCCGTTCGCATTGCTCTGTGCCGCCAAAAAAAGATTGATCGAAAATCAAAAAATGCCCGCAATCCCACGTTTTACAAGATCTCGCCCACTGAAACCGGGCACCTCAGCGATATCGCCCCCGAGATCAATCCGGGCGCCGCTGTGCAAACGCACTGCATTTCCCTTCAAAACTTTGCACGCTGTGCAATGGACGATCGACCGCAGAGCCCTACAGCCCGCCTGGGCTGCAGCTTCGTTTGCACTAATTCCGCATTTGCACAAAAAACGGACGCAAGGCCCGTTGGCGGGAGGGGGATAAGTGCTTTTTTATTCATTTTTTTATTAATCGTGGCATTTTTCATAATGTCGCGTAAGGCGCCGCATCAAGTGAAATTGTGTCACCCGTCGAAATGTTCTACACACGAGATTGACCGTGGCTACCCCTGAGCGCTTACTGTATGGGTATACAGTCAATTTCTCATCAGGTTCCCATCATGAGTGTCACTATCGTTGGCCCGCTTTCGGAGGGTGGCGAAAAGCTCCCGCTTTATTCCTTTCGAATTCCTGCCGGGTTCCCTTCGCCGGCGGCCGATCACATCGAAAAGCACATTTCCCTAGACGAGCTGTTCGAGATCCGAGCGCCGCACGTTTATTTGGCAAAGATTGAGGGCGACAGCATGGAAGGGGCCGGCATATTTTGCGGGGACATGGTGGTCGTCAATCGCAGTTTGACCGCCGAGCACGGCGATATCGTCATCGCTGGTCTCAACGCAGAACCGATCTGCAAGCGCCTGCACATTCGCGATAACACCATCATCCTGATGTCCGCAAATACCAAGTACCCACCGCGTTACGTGATGGAGGGTGACGAGCTGCTGATCTGGGGCGTGGTGACATACAGCGTGCGCGATCATGCCAAGTCGTGAATCGGTCTTTGCCCTGATTGACTGCAACAGCTTCTACGCCAGCTGCGAGCGCGTGTTCCGGCCGGACTTGGCAAAGACGCCAATCGTCGTCCTGAGCAACAACGATGGTTGCGTCATCGCGCGCAGCTACGACGCCAAGCCATTCGTGAAAATGGGCGCGCCGTATTTCCAGATCAAAGACGTGTTGCGCAAGCACGGCGTGCAGGTATTCAGCAGCAATTACGCACTGTACGGCGACATGAGCGAACGGGTCATGAGCATCATCGAATCCATGGTGCCCACCGTCGAGGTGTACAGCATCGACGAGGCCTTCGCCGACCTGACCGGCATTCCCGGTAACCTCACCACATTTGGCAGAACGATCCGCGCCGCCGTCTACAAAGGAACGGGAATCCCGGTTGGTGTCGGCATCGCTCCCACCAAGACCCTCGCCAAACTTGCCAACCACACAGCGAAACGCTTGCAGGCGGAGACGGGTGGCGTCGTCGATATCTGCGACCCGGCCAAACGCGACTGGGTGCTGCGAAACACGGACGTAGGCGAGGTGTGGGGCGTCGGCCGTCGCATGAAAACGCATCTAGAAACAATGCAAATCAGATCAGCGATGGATTTGGCGAAAGCCGATCCGTGGACGCTTCGGCAGAAGTTCAGCGTAGTGATCGAAAAGACCGCCCGCGAGCTGACCGGGACGTCGTGCTTGGAACTCACCGAGGCGGAACCGGCGAAGCAGGAGATCTGCAGCAGTCGCATGTTCGGCAAGCGCCTTACAACCATAGAGCCGATCAAAGAAGCGGTCGCCACCTACGTGCAGCGTGCGTCGGAAAAGCTGCGGGCGCAGAACTCCCTGTGCAAAAAACTGCGCGTCAGCATCCGAACCGGCATGTTCAGTCCGGAGGAAGCCAAGTACGCCAATGGCGCGCTAGTGGAACTGCCTTATCCGACCAACGATGTAAGGCTGCTGACCAAAGCCGCGACCGAGGCGGTCAACCGGCTTTTCCGGCCGGGCTTCAAATACAGCAAGGCCGAAGTACTGTTGATGGATCTGCGGCAACCCGGAGAATTTACGGATGACCTGTTCGCCCAGTCGCAACCACAAGCGGCCGAGAAAGTTATGAGTGTGCTGGATGAGATCAATCAGCGATGGGGCCGGGGAACGTTGCGCGCCGGCAGCGTTCCGGCAACGCCTGATTGGGGGATGCGGCGGGAGATGATGAGCCAAAGCTTTACGACTAATCTTGACCAGCTTTGGGTCGTGAAATCGAGCTGATACAACGGTCGTAAATTGGATCACCCTCTGCTATATGCTGCTCTTCCCCACTCAGAATTTTGCGCAGGATGCTTATGAAGCCAAAAGATTTCGAAGTTAAACGTAAGCACCACTATGTTTGGGCTCGCTATTTAAAGGCATGGGCAACCCGCGACAACATTCATTATATTTCGAAAAAAGGGCTACCTGCGACTGACAGCGTAAGAGGGCTGGCCAAAGAACTAGGATTTTATAAAATATCTTCTTTCAACGAAGATGACCTACTGTACATTCGGTCGCTATCGAAGCTTGCAAGTGAAGACCTGCAATCTTTGCACATGGCTTTTTTAAACAATTTCATTGTTGTATCGAATATGCTCAAAGCTAGAGCTAAAAACTTCAATTTAGATACCGATCTCCCGTCTCAAATCCTTCAATATAATATTCTAGAAAATTTACACGGCGGTATCGAGCGAGACTCTTGGCCGATTATCAGTGAGTTAAGGCAGGGCAATACAGATGGTTTGACCGATCAGCTCAATAGATCTAAGTTTTGCTTTTATATTGCCCAGCAGCTGGTTCGAACGAAGACTGTTCGCGACAAGTCCCTCGCAGCCTCTTTAAAGAGTAACTTACCGGAGCAGTTCACGGATGCGATGAAGCGAAACTGGTGGTGCGTAAGCTACATGCTAGGGATAAATTTGGGTAAAGCCTTGCTCGAAACACCTAGAGACAGGCATTTTCTCATCGAAAATAAAACAGGCACCCCATTTATCACAAGCGACCGACCAGTTGTTAATGTACATTCGTGCATGAAGGCAACAGCTCCGGATACCTCTCCAGAAAAGCTAGACCTTTATTACCCGCTATCACCTACACATGGATATATGATTTGTGACTCTGAAGACTATTTTCTTTTGAAAGAAAAAGTCACTGCTGACGATGTAGCCCATTTAAACAAATGCGTGGCCGAGACGTGTGGCGAAACCGTATATGGCTCAACCTTAGAATCCGTCCTTCAAACACGTCGGCACGTAACATATTGGAAACGGTAACCAACATTGAGACTTGCGGATGCACTTTACAACGTGATCGGTTTGAGCACCGTGGAGAAAGTCAGAGCTTTAGCCGCTCTGGCAGTGAATGCTGCCGCATCGGTTGGACTCGGCGTCGGCCCAGGCACATGCGTGTGCGCCGCTAGCTGTGTATTCATTTGCTGTAGCAAATCAAGCGTGTCACAGACCACTTGAAACAGGTTCACGCTTTCGGACCCGATCCAGTTCTTCGGCGCCTGCAAACGCTGGCTGGCGCCTGCCACGCTTTTACGCAACCCCTCGATCCGCTCCTGCATGTCACCGCCTACCGTGGCGTTGTGCTTTTGACCCACGACGACGTTCAGATCCCGACCGGTCGCCTGGTGCAGATCATCGACCGCCGCCAGACTCGCAGATCCACCCGATAAAAGCTTGAGCGCGCCCAGCGCCTCAATCTTCTTGATGCCACCCACTGACTCGGTCGAATGATCGTCCACCGTCCTGGTGTGATTCTGGAATGCCTCGGTGTTGTCCAGGGCTTCGACCTCGCGCTCGATCGCCTTGTCCTGGATCTTGCCATCAGTCTGGCGCAGCCAGTTGCCATCCGCGTCGACGCGCTGCTGGCACGCCTCGCTGTGCTGCCACACCTGGTCGCCCTTCGGCACTCGGGGCAGGCTCAGACCGTGCGGTAGGATCTGCGTGATGAACGGCTTGTGCGGCAGGCCATAGGCGAAACAGATCACGACCGTTGTGCCCTCCTCCGGAAAGCCAAACATCCCCGCTTCTTGCCCGCCCATCGGTGCCGGCAATGGCAGGCCTTCGAGGATCGGCAGGTCCGGATCAGGCTCGCCATCGGCCAGCAGCACTTCGACGTCGACGCCAAAGCGCGGCCGGAAGTCGTCACACAGCCCGGGCGTCGCCGGCGCATCAGGTACCGCGACCACGCGGCCAAAGCGCGGCAGGTGGTAACCGCCGCTCAATTCAGGAAATTGGCGCGCTACGCTGCGCTTTATTGCGTCGTCCATTTGATCGCCATTTGATTGCCGGCGAGCGTCACGCTGGTGATCCGTTCGCCCTGGTTGATGGTTGCGCCTGGTCGAAGCCCCGGAAGGGGCGCGATCACCGCGCTTTGATTGCCTTGGTAGCCGTCGAACAGTTCGACCGGCAGCTGCAGCGCAGTGCGGGTACCGAAGAAGCTGTCGGCCCAACTGCCCACAAACACTTCACCGTCGCCCTGCTGCTGCCAGATGAAGTCGGGGATGTTGAAGACGTTGGCCAGACTGTCCATCGCTAAATAGCCCGCCGCCAGGCTGTAGAAATACGGCGCTTTGACCCTTGCGTAAGCCTTGTCCGGAACCCGAAAGCCCAGCCCGGTCTTCTCGCTGATCTCGGCCAGTACCGCCTGCAGGTCGACGTGACGCAGATTCAGCGGTAACGGGTTGGCCAGGATCGAGGACAGCTCACGGCAGGCAACCAACTGCTGGGTGCTGTTGGCGGCGGTCGACCGTTCGACGTAGCCAAGGAAGTGACGCTGCAGCGTGCGCTCGTTGTAGCCGATATCCAGCATCACCAGCCCTTTCAAGGATTCACCGGCCTGCACCGTGAACGTCGCACGGCCAGGGCTTTTGATGTCCAGGCGCACTTCGTCCTTGATCAGCGGGTAGACCTGGCCGGCGATCGTCAGAACCTTATGCAGCTTCATGTTTTGGGCGCCAGGTAGTCGTCCAGCTTCTTCAGAGTTTTCTCAAAACCGCTCAATTCCTGACCTTCCCCAGACTTGCCATCGGCGTTCGTTCCACCAACCGCCTGACCAGGTGCAGACTGAGCACTGGCGCCGTTCGCTGCCCGTCGCTGCTCTACCTTCTCAGGGTTCGAGGCTTTTTCCGACAGAGTGAACTGGACCAGCCAAGCGGCCAGCGTGTCGTCTTCCCGGGCGCTGACACCGTCCGAAAACTGCACCTCACGGATGCCGAACGCGGCGGCGGTATCGTTGACGATCCGATACATCTTGAGCTGACCACCGCCGGCCGTGGCCTCGGCCAAGCGCATGATCGTGCGCATCTGCACCGCATCAACAAAGGGGATCATCAGCGACACCGCTAGGGTTTTAGGCTTGAAGCCCTTGTGGGCAGTCTCGGTGTTGCTGGTCTGGCCAGACATGTCATCGGCTTCAATGCGCAGGTTGGCGGTGATCTTCATCCGCTTGCCCAGGACCTGCTCGCCGTCGAGTAATAGCGTCATAGGCCGACCAGCTCCCGTACGAAGCTCAAGCCTTCCAGCGACCCCACCAGTAGCACGCCTACAGACAGCACCCACTCATGACCCGGTGCTTCGCCCTCGAGTAGCGAGCGGCGCAGCTCATTGACGTCGCCCGGACCGATCAGACGTGCGCGCATGCTGGTGTCGGCCGAGCCTCCGGCCAGCAGCGCCTTGAGGTCATTCAGCTGTTGATCCCGGCCCTGCTGCTGCGCCGCTTTGCGTGTGGCCAGCGCTGCCAGATCGGCCATCGGCGAACTGTCCGCCGCGTAGCTCTCAAGCACCGCCAGTTGGCCCGACATAGATTGCTTCGCGGCTTTAACCAATGTGCAGCGCTCAAGCGGCAGCGATTGCCAACGCGGCAGCGGGCCAGAACTGGGGACAACCCACTTGTCTGTCTCTAGCGTCGATAGATGTCCGGCCCGACGCTCAGTGCGCACCAAATCCGGGATCGGTAGCAGCGCATTGAAGCGCGACAGCGTGGCGGCCAACTGGGCGTAATTGGTGCCCAAGAACATCAGTGACAGCGCGTACTGCGGCCCGGTCGGGCGCGTAGTGTCAGTGTCGTCAATGAGTTTGCCGGCCAGCCGCTGCAGCAGGTTCGGAGCTGACAGGAATCGCTGATTTCCACGACCCTGACCAACACCACTTTGAAACGGTGTGACTACCAAGCAGACCGGTGCCTCTCCCAGCTGTTTGGCCAGCTCGGCGCGCCCAGCGGCAATAGCCTCTTTTGCAACATCGCCGACCGGCCCAGGGTTGGTGCTAGCCAATCCATCGAGACTGGCAAGACGCAGGGCTGTGCTGGCCAGCTCACCCGTTGCCAGATCTTTGGCCGCGCTGAGTCCATCCATCCACTGGGTGGACTGCTCAGGCCAGCGCATCGTCACCGGTGCCCAACTCACGATTGAGCGCTCCAAGTGACGGCCTCTAGCGCATCGCAGTCGTCGGCAATCAGCGCCTGATCGAGCTGCTGCTTAAGAGTGTTGGCTTTTTGTAGCAACTGCTGCTTGAACAGAGTCAAGTCGTCACCCACCTGACGAATCTGCGCGAAGGTGTGCGGTCTGAAGTCCCTGACACCGTGGATGTCGCGGCAGGCGTAGAGGGTGTCCAGTCCTGTCAAAACGACGCCGGCCAAGTTCAATTGGTCATCAAGCTGGCTGCTATATAGGTGCGCGGCACCTAGGGCGGACGAGAAAAAACCGGCGGTGATAGCGGCCTGACAGTCAGCATTGATTCGCCGTTCGGCGTCTGCATGTACCGATTGCAGATTGATAACCCACTGCCCCGCCTGCCAGTGATAATCCGGTGAGGGCCTCGGCGCTTTTGTATATCCGTTGGGCACATCACCCAACTGGTGATATTGAAGTTCTGCACCGGTATCGATTTCATACAGCGTGCCGCGATGATCGGCCACTTGCTGAGGCTCACCGTCGACAAGCGCCCAGACTTGACCAGGGAGTGGCTCCGGTAGCAGCTCACTCAATTGCATGCCGTTACCTGGGATTTGTACCCCCAGACCTGGCACCACAGGCAAATGCACAGGGCCGGTCAAGATGCCCATGTCGTCAGCTAGGTAGAGATTCATGGACACCTCAAATCAATTTGATTCGGCCAGGATAGGCCAGGTTACGGGGACGGGTTTCAGCGGCGGTACGGACCACGCGGGAGGCATCGAACGAAAGCCGCTGGTGGTCAATGTAGGTGCCGACGCTGTTGGACTGAGTGGCGCCCGCCATAAAAGCGAAGGCGCCGGTGTTAGCCACAGAAGGCGTGGAGTTGGCTTTAAAGTCACCCAACGTACCGGTGATGTTTTGCAAGGCATCCTGTTGCAAACTGCCCGCAACACGGCCGCTATCAACATTTTTCCCGGCATCATGCACACGGAAAAACCCGCCGCGCGCTTCAGGTCCTCGGAACGTCGTCGCACCGTCGCCACTGGTCCAGCCGCCCTCCATGCCAGTGCGGTTTGCCTCAGTGGTCAGCATGCCGGACTGTTGGGCGTGATCCCACAGCCATGGCCATTCAGCCCGGTTGAACAACGGGCCATTGAGTGCGCCATACCCTCCAGGATTGAACAGGGTTGTCGTCTCAAACACCGGACGTCCAACGGGCGTACTGTCATAGCGACTGATCGGCCACCAGCTGCCCGCACCGTCACTGCGCAGGTGCCACCAATCACCGGCGCCCATTAGCACTAAGAAGGCATACCCGGCGGCGTTGAGGTGTGTATGAAATTTGATTTTGTCGGCACCGGATGCCTGAACTACCACCCGCTCGCTGCCGTTATCCACACGGCGAATGATCAGATCCACAACACCAAGCTCGTTATCTGAGACCGGCAGCCTGATCGTACGAGGACCGGCTGTAGAATCAACCAAGACGAGACCGCGATTCAAACCTGTCAGCGTTGAGTCGACATTTAGCCGGGTGACGACGTTGCGTATGGCGAAGTGCTGAACCAAAGACCCGTTGATGGGTTCCACCGAACGGCGATCAGTCACTGTATTGGAGTTAGGTAAATCGGCAATGGCCACGCAGTAATGGCGAGCACCGGCATTGTCGGTGTAGTCCGGGCGATCAGCGGCAAATACCACTTTCCAGCTGAACACGACGTCATTCAATTCGCGTTGCAAAGCGACATCTAGCCACGCGATCGTGGGAAACGAAGGAGGCACCACCGGCAGCTCAACCGATCGCACTAGCCGGATGCCTTCAACATAGGCTGTACCGGGATTAAGTCGATACGCGCTACCCACTTTCTCCAGTTTCAGCGCGTTAGCGAAGAAACAGGCACGTCCATAAATGTCGCGATTGCTCAGACGCTCACGCTCATCGATTCCGGTCAAACGCACGGTGAAATCGTGCTGCCAGGTCCTTGCATCGATCGTGATACCGGTCAGCGCCTGGGCACCGTCGAATGCCACCAGAAAATTGCGCGTAAGGTTATTGCCGATCTGCAGTGGCGGGATGTTGCGGCGCTTGATCTGCAGCGGCACGTACGCAACAGCAAACAGCACGCCCTCGGCCGTCTCCAATCCGATCCAGTTGAAGTCCCAGTCGCCAACGTCGGAGCCGATCTGCGAGCTGTAGACCACCTGGTTGGGATTCACATAGCCGGCGTTTTCTTCGGGAATGTCGTAAACGTGAACGATCTGCTCGGCGGCAGGCCTCGGCGCGGCGCGATCGACCGGCCCGCTCGGGTCAAGCCCGGGCACATTGGCAAAAATGAAGCGCGTGACGTCAAGGCCTAACTGTGCGGCGTGTTTCTGCGCGATCAGGCTTTCACCCGCAAGGGTAATACTGGCTCCCATGAGGGCTCCTAAAGGCTGGCGACCAGCGTTTGCTGGTCATCGTTGAAATCGACCAGGGCGATGCGAAACGGCACCGGTGTGATGGTCACGAAGTCATAGCGACGGCAGGTGCGGCCGTATTGCTGAATCAAAACCCGCAGCAGTTCCGGGTTCTGTGAAAGCTGGGTGTCGGAAAAACGCAGCAGCACCACGTCCCAATCCCGATCGGGCATCCGTTCCTCGATCTCGATGTAGCCGACGCCCAGGCGCTGCAGGATGCGTTTCATCCCGGCGGTGCTGCCCGCGTCAACCGCGTTGATAAAGGCGAACTTAACGCGCAACCGGTACAAGCTTTCAGGCTCGCCTTTGAAGCGCGTGATGTCGCGCTGCCAGGCCAGCAAATCGAGCACGGTCAAATGGCAGGTGTCAGCGTCCAGCTGGAGCAGCGGCCAGCGCAACCAGCCCTCGACCTTGCCCCACCAGGACTGTGCTGCGTCCTTCAGCTTGGTCAGCTCGGTACCGGCCAACCAGAATTTCAGCTCGAGCTTAATCATTGGTCAGCACCTCCAGACTCTGGATCCGGGGGATGTTCAGCTCTGAAAGGATGTCGTCGTTGTCGAAGTGCAACGACTCGATCCCCGGGAATTGCTGGTGCAGCTCTTCACCCAGCCGGCTGAATGAAAAGCGCGACTGTGGATAAGTCAGCGTCGGCTGGTAGTCGCTGGCGGTGCTTTCGCGAAACGCCGCCCGGATGAACAGCGCGGTTTCGTCCTGCAGGGTTTGCCGCTGGGCATCGCTCAGGTTGGAGCGCGGCCAGAGGGTCACTCGCAAAGTGTGCTGGGTTTCTGGCATGACCATCACCTGCAGATCATCACCGTGGCCGTGGTTGCCCTGGTCCCGGATATGCGAGTTGATTTGCTGCAGGTACGTCGCTGCCGGCACGTCGGCATCGAACAGCACAAAGGCGTTGGCACTGCCCGGCCCCCGTGGGGCGCCGTGCTCGAAATACACGCCGTCCGGACGCACGCCCGGGAACGCTGAAATCATTGCCCGATACACCGCGTCGGTGTGCCATTGGTTAACCGCCGAGAACTGATTGCGCACGCGCAGACGCAGTTCATCGTTGGGCTCCCTGTCAGCGCCTGGCGTGGTCAACCAGCCGTCCGCGTTGACGACCTGGGCGATACCTGGAATCGGCACTGGCAACACGGCGTAATAGCCGGGCGCCAAGTTGTAGCCGCTGCCGACATCCACCGCTTCGACCGGTACCAGCAACTGCATCAGGCCATCGGTAAAGGTCCCGACCGCCGTCGTCACCAGCTGATAAACGTGGCCATTGATCGCGGCGGACTGCACCACTGTGCCTTTCGCGACCTCGAGCGCGCCGCCCGGGGCGACACGGGTGAACAGCAACAGGCCGCTGGCTTTCGTCGCACCCTTGCGCTCGACATTCACACCCCAGGCCAGCATGTCGAGCCAAGCATCTACGGCGGTTTTGACGAAGAAGTTCGGCAGTACCGTGGCGACAAAAAAGTCGAGGATCCACAGCACGGGTTTGGTCACCAATGCGGTGACCACCCGCCAGAACGGCGACCAGGTGCTGGTGTTGCTCAGCTTGCTGCCCTGAGCTAGTACTTCCGCTTCCCACGCCTGGCGCAGGCCGGACTCAGTGGTCGGAATGCCGGCATCGGACAAGGCCTGTTTGAAATCCACGTCACTCACAACGTCACCTCGATATTGCCGAATTTCAGAGTTGTGGCCGTCACCAGGAACTTCCCAGGCTCAAGCTGGGTAATCAGTGCCGTACCAGGGACGAGGCGCTCGTCCGCCTCGACCAGCAGCTCCAATTGCTGAATGCAGTCGCGCTGTCTCAGGCGATTGCGCTCGGCTACCAACGTCACAAGCAGGCCGCTGTCGCGGATCATGTGAGCGATGTCCTGAGCGATGCTGGCCCGGTCATCGATGAGCTCGGGCTGGCGGGACGGATCGAGCACTAGGTCGTTGTCGTGGATCAGCAGGTCGATGTATTCGCTCATCCCGGCACCGCCATGCTCATCATGTTTTCAAGCTCCAGCGGGGTCATGGGTTTGGCGGTATTGATGTTCAGTGTTTCCACATGGGTGCCCTTGGTTTGGCTGCTGTTGTTGTTCTGAATGCTGGTCAGCAGGCCACCCGGCGGCACGGCGTTGGGACGCACAGGCGACAGGCTGGGAATAGCCGCGTTGATGGTCTGCTGGGCCTTTTTCGCCGCTGCAGCGCCGTCTACAGCGTTGACGCCGGTGTCGGTACCGGGTACCTGGGGCATTGCGCCCATCTTGGTCTCGATCTCAGTACCGGGCACCTCTGGCATTGCGCCGAACTTGGTCTCGATGTCGACGCCGGGGATCTTGTTCAGCATCTCGATCAGACTGTTGATCGCCTTGTGAAAGATCGCGACGATGCCATCCCAAGCGCCCTTGGCCATGCCACTCCAGCCACCCATGGACGCGAACCACTCCGACAGCGCGGTCAATTGGTCGCTGACCCACTTGAAGGCTTCGCTGTTCATCAGCGCGGCCGTCCACTCGTCCCAGTACACAACGGCGGCGATCACCGCGGCGACCAAGGCCATAACGCCGATCACGATCCACACGACCGGGTTGGCCAGCATGGCCGCGTTGACGAGCCAGATCGCGCCTTGCCAGAGCATCATCGCGCCGCGAATCAGCGCCATGGTGGTGTAAAGGATCGTCAGGCCAGCGATGTACAGCGCGATGACGGCCACCTGCAGAAGGAAACCGGCCACGGCGCGCAGGTTGAGCAGTTGCACCACCTTCCAGACAGTGACCATGGCCAGCCACGCCATACGGCCGGCGCCGACTGCGAACGTCAGCAATGACATCGCGGCGATAAGCGCAAGGATCGTCAGAGAGACGATGCCGATTACACGGGTGATGTTGGGGAACATCTGGGTCCAGCGGGTCATGGTGCCAGCGATGCCGGAAAGCTTGGCCATCAGCGGCGTCAGGATCGGAATCAGCGCCTGGCCGAAGGCAATGCGCAGCGCTTCGACCGCTGCAGCAAATTGTTGCCACGGGTCCACCATGGCTTTAGCCATGTTCTCGGCGTCCTCGAGGCCGCGCACTTTGCCCAGTTTGTCCATGCCGTTGCGCAACCGATCGGTGTCCTTGGCCAGGGACGTGATCACCTGCGCACCCTCCCCACCAAACGCCTCCATCAGTTTGGTATTGGCCGACGCGCTCGTCAGGTCGCCGAGTTTGCCCTGCAGCTTTTCCATGATCTGCAGCATGGGCAACGCTTTACCGTTGGAGTCGGTGAACTTCATGCCCATCTTTTCGGACGCGGCGCCCAGGTTCTCGAAGAACGCCTTGTAGCGGCCGCCGGCATCACCGCCTTCCATGGTGCTGCTCAGCGAACCGATGACCGCGAACTGCTCGGCGATGTCCACGCCGGCGGCGGTGGCGATCGAGCCGACTTCCTTGAAGGCGTCCTTGAGCTGGGCGCCGTCGGTGCGGAACAGTTGCACGGCCAAGGCCGTCTGACCGCCCAGCTTTTCAACCCATTCGCCCTTGCCCATCGCATCGGCTTGGCCTTTGAATAGGTTGTACATGGTGCCCACGTAGGCGCCCATGGTTTCGGCGTCAGACTTGGTCGCCTTGGCCAACAGGTTGCTGGTATTGGTGAACGTGGCAAGCTGGTTACCGGTCAGGCCTTTGATCGCGCCTTCGATCGTGTACGCCGAAGCGACAAAATCCCGAGCGTTCTCACCATAGGCCACCGAGAACTCCAGAGATTTTTGATTCAGCGCCGTGAGCGCGTCCTCGGCCACGCCCAAGGATTTGACCTCGCCCAGGGCGCGGTTCATTTCCAGCGCAGGCTGCAGCGATTCGTTGATGCCGACGAAAGCACCCGTGACACCGGCCAAGCCCATGCCCATCGTTTTGATGTTCTTTTCGCTTTGCTCGGCAAGGTCGGAAAAACCTGTTTTCACCTTGCCCAACGGTGCAGTGACCTTGTCGGTCAGGGCCAGGATGAAGTCCAGGCGAGCGCTACGGTCGGCCATGTGTGTCCTATCCGTTCAGCGCATGGGCAATGCCGTTGGCCACAGCAAATTCCATGCGCTTCCAGTGTTCGTCTTCCAGCCACTTGGCCGTGCCCATGTTCTCGATGGTGGGCTCGGCACCAGGCAGCCAACGGTTGGTCAGGGCCATCAGTTGGCCGAGCCCGTCCTCGGTCAGGCGGTCAGCGTACTCAAGGGCTTTTTTACGATGATCCCGATGTCAGGGGCGTACTCCTCGAGCAGCGCGCCGGCGATCTGCATGGTGTTAACAGGGTTAACCATCAGCTCGCGCAGATCGGCTTTTTGCGCCGGCAGCACGGTGGTGCTCAGCAAGTTGAAGGACGGCGCGACTTTGTTGTTGGCGGTCATCGCGTTGAAGTACTTGGTCACGTCCTGGGGCGTCAGGTTGAAGGCGAATTCTTTCTCACCGATTTCCAGGGTGATTTCGCGGGATTGGATCTGGCTCATGTTCATGTCCGTTTTGGTGGTTGGGTTAAAGGGGTGATTCGTGGTCAGCGCAGGCACACCTGGCTGACGTAGTCCTGCAGGCCCAGGATCATTTGCTTGCTGAGGGCAAGCTGATCTCTGAGGGTGAAATAATCCGGTCGAGCGTCTGCTGCGAGTTCGGCGGTACCTGCATCAGCCACGCCGCCGGCGGCGGTGGTAGCTGGCGTGGTGCTGCTGCAGATGGCTTTGACGCGCAGCCGCTGACGGCCATCGGCAACGTCAAGGCGCAAAGCATCGATTTCAGTGCGTGCATCGGTCAGTTCCTGGGTACGGTTACGGTCTATCGCGTCTCGGGCGGCGATCATCTCGCCGGTGATTCGGGCCGCTTCACGCAGGCCGCTGGCTTCGTACTGGGCTGCATCACGCTCGACCCGCGCGGTGTCTCGCTGTCCCTGCAAGATGTCGAACCCAACGAACGCCGCCAGGCAGGCCAGCAGTGGAAACAGAAGCTCGCGCAGCATCACAAGTCCTCAGCGCACACGGTGGCTTCGTCCCGCCGGCGAGCGTGCAGCCCTGGTACAAATTGTTTTCGGCCTTGGGCATCGGTCACAAACGACCACACCGGTGTTTTGCCATCCGGGGCCCAGGCCAACGCCTTGCAGCCCTCGGCGATGCGACCGGCATTGATCAGGCCGACAGCCCGACTGGCGCAGGTACTGGCCACGCCGAAGTTGTGCGAGTGGCTGCTCAGGGCGTCGAAGGTCTTCTGGCCGATCGCCTGATTGCTCAGGCAGTCAGCCAGAGCCAGTTGGCCTTTCTCGATCACCAGCTGCTCCACCTCGGCACAGCGGTCCGTCGACCAGTAGTCACCGACGATCAGCGGATACGGACTGGTGTAACCGGTGATGCCCTTGCACACCGTAGGAAGGCCACGTGCCAACTTGTCGGCGTACACCACGTTCTGGCCGTTGCCTTCCCATTTGCCCAGGAACGCGAGCAGCGGAGCGCTGGCCAGCACGATCGCACCGGTGGCGATCTTGGTGCGCAGGCTCACGACTTGCCCTTCCAGTCGAGCAGCATCTGGCGATACTTCGGAATCAGCAGAAGGATCTGCAGCACCATGTAGAGCGCGGTCAGCATGTAGGCGACCGCCGACCAATCGACGGCGCCCGTCACACCTGTAGCGGCCACGCCGATTGCGGGCGATGCCTTGGCCAAGGCAACGGCGGTGTCCTGGGCGACCTGATTCGCGCTCATCGCAGAACCTCTTTCTCAAAAATGGTTTGGCACGGCACGCAGCGGGTCATACCGCCCAGCGCCTGGCGTTTTTCCGGGATCGGCTGATCGCAGCCTTCGCAATGGGTCAGGCTTGGCCCGATCGGCCGCGTGCGGGCCAGCTGAGCGGCGATCGCCTGATCACGCTGGCGTTGCTCCAATGCCTGGGCGCGGTCGAACGGGCAGACCATCAGCGCAGGCCCTCGATCTCGGCCGCAGCCAGGTACGGCACGCCGTTGATACGGATGAAGTCTGGACTGGAAACGTCGAACGGCACCTTGTGCTTGGTTTTCTCGCCGCCTTTCGGGTCGACACTGAGCAGGCTGGACACCTTCAGCTTGCAGCCGAAGGCCTCGATGCGCAGCTCTTCATCGCCTGCTTTGGCGAAGAACACCGAGTCGAAAGGCTCCAACTGGCGAAAGCTGCCGGCAGAGCGTGCCGCCTCGATCAGCAGGTTGAAGTTGTTGGTGTCGAACTCGAACTCGCCACTGGCAGACACATCGCCGTCAACGGTGCCGTTGGGCACGCCACGGGTTTGCGCCACGGCGGTGTTGTCGGTGATATCCAGGGTGCAGCTTTCGACATGGATCTGCAGATCGCCCAGGTTGATGTCGAAGTTTTTACCGCCAATACGGGACATAAGGGTTACTCCGAATCTTCGCTGGAAAGGTCGAGGGCGATGTTCGCCGTGAGGTCTTTCGGGCAGTCGAGCGGTCGGATCTTGATGTAGATCTCAACCTTGGTTTTGCTGGTCCAGGTCAGGACGATATCGCCGTCCTTGGGGGACTCGATTTCGCCCGGGAACACCTCGCCGGCGAAGGTTGTGGACTTGGCCATCTGGCGAAGCGGCTTCATGAATGCACTGATTGCGGCAGCCATGCTGTTGGGCGAGTTGTTCAGTCGGCGGTCACCGACGCGGCGGATCAGCAGCGGGCGAACCTGGCGCGCGGCCTTGTCGGCCAAACGCAGATACTCGACCACCTGAAAGTCACTGGCCGGCGCATCAAGCATGTTGCCGTCGCCCCAGAACACGCCTGGGTAATCGGGGTAGGTTTGCGATACGGAGAAACGTGCCGCATCCAGCTCGGCGCGAATGGCGGACGGCAACGGCACGCCTTCCTTGTCAACGGGCACGGTGCCCAGGCCCAGCAACGCACCGGACGCGACGCGCATAGGACTGTCGGCAATGCTCACAGCCGCGTTGGCCAGTCGACCAGCCAGCACGCCTAGGTCGTTGCCGTGCAACTGCGGCACGACCAGCACACGCGGCGCAGCCAGATCAGCGGTGATCCCCTTCTGCTCGATCAGGTATTCCGCCCAGGTCTGTTGCACAGTAATGCCAGCACTTGCCGCCATGACGAAAGCGCGACGGCCGAAGGTGTTGTTCAGCGCGATCGCCGCGTCATGCATGGTCGACAACTGCGCGCCCTCGGTCACCGGTTTGGTGATAACCACCGCCTCGACGGAAAACCCTTTTTGCTGGGCGTTGGTCAGTGCTTCGGACCAGTTGCCATCGGCGGCGATCGGAGCAGCCAGGCACGCCCAGCGATCGCCGCCGTTGAGACGTGCGGCCGTGATCTGGGTTTTCAGATTACTGGCCGGAATACCCAGCGAACCGTCGAGGTCGCTGTCGGTGTTGAGGGCGAGCAACTGGCCGACGTTTTTTGCGGCGGTGCCGATGAAAAGGAAATAGCGTTCGATCTCAGTCACGGCACCCTGGCCGAGATTGAGGTTGTTAACGCTGACTTTGCCGAGTGCCATGCAGTGCCTCGCTAGCGGGGTGAATTAAGAATTTGTTGGAGCACCTGGTTCAGCAGCAAGCCAGTGTCTCGCTCGGTGCTGACGCCGATGAACTGGCGCTTGGGTAGGGTGATTTCCCAGCTCTGCGCGCCACTGCTCTCGGCTTTTTCATCGTCCAAGATGCGGATCAGCAGCCCCGCCTTGGCGTAGTTCACATGCTCTTGAATCCATGCCACGGATGGCCTGGTCAGCGATTTTTTGCCCTCCTGGCGAACCTTGAAGCCCAAGCGACGTAGACGCTTTGCCTGTTTCTCGGTGGCTGCCAAGCCCTCCGGGACTTTGTTCCAGCGCTTCATCTGGGCGGCGGTGCGCCGTTCGCTCACACCGTTGTGTTGCTGCGCCGCGACCCAACTGGTCAGGGCGTTTTTCCAGCCCAGCACGGCTTCGTCAGGGCTCACGCGGGTGACCTGCATCAGTTTGGCAAGCCCCGCTTCCATCTTTTTCTTGCCCTTGCCCGAACCTTTGCGTGCCTCGAAAGGCGAGCCGTCCAGGTTCTGCTGGTCGCGCACACGCTTGCGACTCATCGATCGCACGCGCTTGGAAACGTTGTTCAGCAAACGCCGGCGCAGTTGCGGTGGCAGACTCAGCAGCGCCAGTTGCTCACGCACGCCCAGGTAACCCCGGACATCGAGCTCGAACGTGCTACGACCGGCCACGACTCGACACCTCGCCGTGTTCGGCGACCCACAGGTCAAACGGGATGAACGACCAGGTCTTGCCAAAACCCTCTATTTCGCCCTCCGGATCCTCGGCCAGGTATTGCGGCTCGATGAATTCGAGGGTGATGTCGACGTCGGCCAGGTCGTTGTCGAGCATGGTGATGTCGAACTTCGCCGCCGGCAGTTCGTCGCGGTCCTTGTCGTTGCTTTCAAGCCAACTGCCCACCAACGCCATCAAGCGCCCCGGGTGATCGGCGAAACGTTCCAGGGCGATCGTGGCGCTGTAGCGCATGTCTCCCATGCGCATGCCGCCGACGTCGGGCTTCCAGATCAGTTCGAGATTCACCTGGTTGGTCCAGCTGTCGAGCTGCTCGGCCAAGACCAAGCGGCGCTCGATCAGGTACGTGGTCAGGGCGCGGAGCTTGATCACAGCAGCACCGCCGTGATGCGGCCGCGACCCTGCAGCGATCGGACGGCCTGCTGGCTGAATTCGAGGAAGGTTTCCTTGCGCTCGGGGGCTTCCTTGCCCAGGTTCTCCGCGCTTTCGCGACGGATGATCGAGGCGAACTCCGGCAGCAAGCTGGCCTTCGCACGGCAATACACGGCGCGTTTGTACGTCTCAGCTTGATAGGTGCGCTCCGGCAGGACGGTGGTGTCTGCAGATTCAACGCGTGACACTCCAGCGCCCTGCCAGCGCGCTTTTAAACTGGCCAGATCACTGTTGACCTGGGCCATGGCCGTAGCCAAGTTAATGACCAGCATCTCTACCAGGTGCTCCGCCGGCAGGCGGTAACCCTTCTGGAATTCGGCCACAGAGAGGTCCGGCCAAAAGCCGTCGTTCTCGATCGCGTGTTCCACAAAGGTGGTGGGTTTCCCGGAAAAGCTCATTGCTGGCCGCTCGAATAGGGCGGGGAGCCTGTTTTCAGTGGGACGGTCCATAAATGGGCGGCTCACTTCCACAGGTCCCCGCTGGGGGGGTAGTCGGTTATTCGGAAGCCGGGTTAGCGGCGACTTTTTTGGTCAAGGCCTTGCGGACCTTCTCGATGCGTGTGTCATTGCCGGCTTGGGCATATAGCTCGGTCGAGCGCTCCAAATGCTTAAGCGCGACTTCCAGATCCCCGGCCTCGATGGCTCGCATGCCGATCAACTTGTGGTACTTGCTCGGGATCTGTTCGGTCAGGTTCCACTCGCCGTCGACCAGCGGCAGCAGGTCGGACAGGTAGGGTTCCGGACTGCGGTTTGCCTTGTATTCGGCGTAGGCCCACTCACACACCGCGTCGGCAACAAAGGTCTGGATATCCCGGCGCTTGAAGCGCTCCGGCATTTCCTGCCCCTGCTCGATCAGGAAGTCCGCCAGTTCCAGAGCGTCGTCGAACTGCGCGGTATCGAATAGCCAGACCATGACTTGCACGGCAACGCGATTCGGGAAATTCAGGCCTGATTCGCAGTACCGCTGAACGTATTCCTGGTACTTGGGCAGCAGCTCCTCGCGCTTCAGTGCCTGGCGACCGGCAAGGCCGTTGATGGCACTGATGCGGGCCAGATCCAGATCCAACGCCGCTTCCTGCAGCAGCAAATGCTTGCGGGCATTCGCGGGACTGCTAAGCGCGTCGGCCGGGGTGTAGGCCATGGCCGCGCTCGACAGAGCGGCGGCAACAGCGGTTACCCCCAAAGCCAAGGTGCGGCGCTTGTGCGCCAGGGCCAGGCTCACGCCACCAGCTCCACGTTCTCGGTCAGCGCGATCTTTTCCAACTGCTCGATCACGTAACCTTCGTTGCGGCTGTTGTAGTCCTCGACGCGGGAGCGTTTCGGGTTGTCGACCGCCTGCTTGCGCCAGCTGGAGTCCTGGAAGTAGATCGACAGGTTGTCCCAGCTGGTAACCAGCACGGCATTGACCGGGAAGTTCGGCACGCTGAACGAAGGCAGACCGCCGTAGGTCGCGATGACCTGCAGGTTTTCGATGCGCTCCTTCTCGGTTGGGGTGTCGCCCTGCTTGGTGTACAGCTTGGCCTTGTCGGCCGCCAACAGGTCGGAACCGATGATCGCCACCAGGTCACCGTCTTCGCGCAGTATCTCGTCGACCATTTGCTTGGTGTCATGCACCAGGGCATCGAGGTTGGCGTAGTCGCCGCCGGCACCGAGTGTCACCTTGCCTGCAGCGGCGCCTTCCTTGAGCACCTGCTGCGGGGCCTGCTCACGCAGTTGTTGCAGCCAGCCCTTGTTCACGTCCTGCAGCTTGGGATACGCCGCCAGATCGGTTTGAATTGCCGCATGAGTGCCGTGGAAGCCAATCACGATGCGGTCCTGGGCGATACGCTTCTGCACCGCGCCGGAATAGCGATCCTTGAAGTCTGGAAACTTCGCCCAGGCGTCGATTTTCGCGTACGGCAAACCCACGTCGGACTGCGTGTCGCTCAGTTCGTAAGTGGTATTTTCCAGCGCCGAAGCATCCTTGGCTTCGCGATCGGTGGTCTTGGTGTTGGTGCGGCCGGTCACTGGGCCGTTGACACCAATGAACACTTTTTCGCCCTTGATCTCGCTGACCGGAACGACGTTGATGCGCTCCAGGAAATCGGCCTTGGCGGTAATGGAATCGTTCAACTCTTGCGCGATCGACGGTTCAACGCTGAAGGTCTTACTGGCGCGTTCAATGCCGTAAGTTTCCGCCATCGCTTCCTGCAGATCGGCATATTGCTTGGCGCCCTTGGCGCTCAGTGGCTGGCCCATGTCAGAGCACTCGCTTTTTGGCAGTGGTCACAGGACCGGGGTTGCGTGGCAGCTGGCGGCCGGTCGGGGTGTTCTGCAGTGCGTTGAACTGCTTCTGCAGAGCGGCCATGCTGGCCAGCAGAGCCTTGTTCGTGGCGCCGCCCTTGCGGCCGAACTCACGCTCCTCCTCGGCAGTGGTCACGATGCCGTCGACCGCCGCTTGCACGTCGTCGATCGGTGCGGCTTCAGGCTCAGGAGCCTCTTCCGCGACGGGCTCAATCACAGCCTGAATGCCAGCAGCGACAATCAGCAATTGAGCCAGCAGGGCTTTAAGGGCCGTTGCTGTAGCTTCATCCATTGGGGGTTTGCTCTCGGTTGGGGTGGTGGGTTCGGCGGGCGGGGCGTCCGCTGCAAAGCGCTTGAACAGGCCGGTGAGCAAGCCAATCAGCTTGCCCACTTCGCCTTGGGGTTCCTCTTCAAAGGAGCCCAATTCGACGGACGCGGCGTAGAAAGCGTCCTTGTGGGTTTTCTTCGAAAAATAGAGTTCCTGCGTGCCCAGGCTGGCCGGTTCATCAGTCACGCCCAGGCCGGTCAGGTACGCTTTGCCACTGCCGGCGAAGTTCGGAGTGATCTCGATGCTGGTGAACAGCTTCTGGCCCTGGTCATTCAGGTACAGCAGTCGATCGTTGGGTTTGAGCTGGGCTTCGAGAGCAATTTGCCCCTCTTCCAGGTCATCGCCCTCTTCCACCAGGCGCACCGCATAAACGGTGCCGTGGGAACCACTCCAGCGTTCGTGGTCGCACCAGATTACAGCCGTGTATTTGGACGGCTTGTAGGTCTCGGCGATATCGCGCAGTTCCTGGGGAAGGATCTCGCGACCATCGGCGGTGGTGCCGCTGGTGGCGACACGTTTCCAGAACGAAACAAGGGAACGGGGCATGGGCGATAACTGCGCTCAATCGGTGGTTTGAGCCGCCAAGATATGGAGCAAAACGCCCCCTAACAAACGGTTCGACTGCGCGTTCCTCCTAGATTCAAGTTCTAGGTAAATCGCAGAATTTAACCCCGCGTTTTCGCTGTTTTCGCCGCATAGACTGCGGCCCATGTACTACTCGACCGAAGTTAAAGAAGCCGCCAAACGCCTGTTTCTACGCCGCTGTAAGGCCAAGGAAATTCAGGCGCAACTCAATCTGCCCAACATCCGGATCGTCTACTACTGGATCCGCCAGGGTGGATGGGAGGACATGCTGTCGGACGAGGAACCGCTGACCGCTGTTGGCCGGCGTATCACCTTGCTGCTGGACAAGGTTGGAAGCCTTTCCAAGGACGATCTAAACGAACTCGACCGACTGACCGCCGTGCGCGAACGGCTGTTAAAGCAAGCCGCCAAACCGGCGCCGGCGGCGGCATCGATCGGAGACGATCCGGGCGATTCCTCGGAACCTCGCCAGCGCCCACGTAGTGATCGCTCCGGTCGTGGCGAAGGCGGCGGCAAGAAGAAAGAGAAGAAGGCCAAGAACGACATCAGCGGGCTGACTGAAGTCGACTTCCTGGATAAGTTCATCAGCAAGATGTACCGCTACCAGCAGGAGCTGTTCGCGGCCAAGCAGAACCCACTGACCTGCCGGATCCGCAACATCCTCAAAAGTCGGCAGGTAGGCCTGACCTATTACTTTGCCGGCGAAGCGTTCATGGACGCGGTGTTGAGTGGCGACAACCAGGTCTTTCTGTCGGCCAGCCGATCGCAGTCTGAGATCTTCCGCAGCTACATCATCCAGTTCGCCAAACAGTGGTTCGACATCGAGCTGACAGGCAACCCGATCGTGCTGAGCAACGGCGCCGAGCTGCGCTTTCTCAGCACCAACAGCAGCACCGCCCAGGGTTACCACGGTCACGTCTACGTCGACGAATATTTCTGGATCCGCGATTTCGAAAAACTCAGCACCGTGGCCAGCGCCATGGGCACCCACAAGAAGTGGCGCAAAACCTACTTTTCGACGCCTAGCGCTGTGTCGCACCAGGCCTATCCGTTCTGGACCGGCGAAGAGTTTCGCAACAGCAAGCGAGGGAAAAAGATCGGCGGCACCTGGCCGATCGAAGCATCATATTCACAGGGCGCTCTGTGTCCGGACGGCCAATGGCGCAAGACCATCACCATTCAGGATGCGATCGACGGCGGCTGCGATCTGTTCGACCTCGAGCAGCTGCAGCTGGAGTACGACGAGGACAAATTTCAGCAGCTCTTCTACTGCAAGTTCATCGACAGCACGCAGAGCGCGTTCGGCTTAAAGGATCTGGAGCGGTGCTATTCCGACCTGTCGTTGTGGGAGGACTACAAGCCCGACGAAGAACGCCCGTTCGGCAACAGCCCGGTCTGGCTGGGCTACGACCCGAGCCGGACTCGCGACGACGCGACGTGCGTTGTCATTGCCCCGCCGCTCGAGCCTGGCGCGAAGTTCCGGATCCTGGAGAAGCACAGCTGGCGCGGCCACTCGTTTACCTACCAGGCCGCTCAGGTCAAGAAGCTGACCGAGCGTTTCAACGTCCAGCACATCGGCATAGATGTCACCGGTGTGGGTTACGGCGTGTTCGACCTGGTGCGCGACTTCTACGCCAAAGCGACGCCGATTCATTACAGCCTCGAGGCGAAGAACGCCCTGGTGCTCAAAGCCCAGGACACGATTCAAGGCAGCCGCATCGAGTGGGATGCTGGATGGACCGACATCGCCCAGGCGTTCCTGACCATCAAGCGCGGCACCACCAACAGCGGCCAAGTTACCTACAGCGCTTCGCGCACTGACGCGACCGGCCACGCCGATATCGCTTGGGCGGTCATGCACGCCTTGGCCAACGAACCTTTGAACACCAACAAGCGGCGTCGTAGCCGCTACGTCACGAGTGGAAACAATGCCCAATCCTCGACACAAAAAGCGCCAGGTCAAACAACAGGCACGACAGCAGCAACCGATGCGGGCGTTTACGTTCGGCGAACCCGAACAGGTGCTGTCGGGCAACATCGGCGAGTACCTGGGCGTGTTCCTCAGCGACGACGGCGAGATCTACAAGCCGCCAGTGTCACGTCCAGGCCTGGCCAAACTGTTGCGCGCCAACGCCCACCACGGCGCAATCCCGAAGTTCAAGCGCAACCTGCTGTTGCGTGAGCTGATCCCCTCGGCCGGCTGCAGCGCTCGCACGATGGGCTGTGCGGGGTTGGATTACATGGTGTTCGGCGAAGCCTTCTTCTATCGAGACACCAACGCCTTCGGCCAAGTCCTGGAGCTGCAGCACCTGGCTGCGATCAATATGCGGATCAAGGTCGACGGTGGCTTCCGGATGCTGCTGCCCGACAACAAGTTCATGGACTTCGACCAGGACGAGATTGAGCACGTCCTCGACTATGACGTGGAACAGAACATCTACGGGGTGCCGGACTACCTGGGCGGCATGCAGGCGCTGCTGCTCAACGAAGCCGCCACGTTGTTCCGCCGGCGCTACTACAGCAACGGTGCCCACGCCGGTTACATCTTCTACACCAACGACCCGGACCTGACCGAGGAGGACGAAGACAACCTGCGCGCGCAGATCAGCTCCAGCAAGGGTGTGGGCAACTTCCGATCGATGTTCGTCAACATCCCGAACGGCAAAGAGAACGCGATCCAGATCATCCCCGTGGGCGACTTCCAAGCCAAAGACGAGCTGGAGAAGGTGAAGAACATCACCCGCAACGACGTGATCGCCGCCTGGCGGATGAATCCCGCGCTCGCCGGCATCATTCCGGAAAACAGCGGTGGTTTTGGCGACATCGAAAAGATTGACCGGGTCTACACCAGCAACGAGATCCGGCCGATCTGTCAGCTGTTCAACCAAGTCAATGACACCTTACGGCCAGACAGGCGAATCAGCTGGAGAGATGCGGATATTCCAGTTGATCCCACTGCGTCAGGTGCTTAGCTAAGAGATTGCCACTACATATTATGGCAATATGGTGGCGATTGGCTGCCCTGGGGAGGGACACAATGCGAGTTGAATGCAAATGCGGACACAGAGGACGGATCGCTTCGCGAGAGAAGCTATCGACGGAGTTTGCGAAGCTGTACTGCCAGTGTCTGGACGCAAAATGCGGGCACACCTGGGTCGCGAACCTGACGTTCTCGCACACGTTGAGCCCATCGGCTCAGTCTTTCGAAAGGATGTTGTTCGACCATTTGCGGGATATGCCCAGGGCGAAACAGCGGGAGCTGTTCGAGCAGCTGGGATCACAGGCGGTGGCGTGATTTGCAAACCGCCGACTCATAGGTGTCGGCGATCGTATCTATCGATTGAGCTAACAGCGATCAGCTTGCTTCCAGTTCCTCTGGAATCGTCGCCAATGCCTCGGTGAGGCGCCGTAGTTGCTTTCGATCTTCTTCGGTCAACTGGCGATATAGCCCAACCAAGCGACGTTCAATATTCGAGAGGGCGTGCCATTCAAACTCAACAGTTTGTACATGACCGTTATCGATTCTTGCGCGATCCAACATGCTCACTACTCCATATAAGTGCATTGCTGAATCGACGTTATCGGGGACTGGAAAGGGCTTTAAAACCGGGGTGCGACGAATGTCTTACATGTTTTGTTACAAGTTAATTCGAGCTCTTGGCCACGTCATCTGCGATGGCCTGCAGAAAGCGACGCACAGATTTTTGGTCTTCCTGAGGCATGCTGCGATACCGTTTCACCATCACCTCTTCGTCCGCGCTCAACCCCCCAACGGGAGAAGGCGTTCGGACTCCCGTGACGACATACAGGATGTCGAGACCCACGGCATGCAAGGCCTTCAAATAGCCAGTATCCGGGCGGCGCTCATCTCGTTCGTAGCTCCCTTGAGTGTTTCGGGTTACGCCGCCAATTTGAGCCATTTCTTCCTGTTTAAGCCCTAATCGAACCCTTTCTTCGCGCAAGCACTCGCCCGCACTCAACTCCGAGATCTCACTCGATGACAACTTTTTCAAACTTTAGCCCCTTTACAGGACAAATAAACTGGTCATAATCAGCGCCGTACGAACACGAATCCACACAAACGCACACGAGCGAACACTATGCCCGCCACCCTTACACCCGAGCAAGCCCGCGAGGCCTTGGATCACAAAGGAATGAGCATTGCGGAGTTTTGTCGGATCCACACACTGAATAAGAATTTGGTCAGCGACCTTCTAAACGGTCGTAAAAAAGGTCGCCGCGGGGAGGCACATCGCGCCGCGGTCCTGCTAGGTATCAAAGACGGCGTGATTGAACAGTAGTGGCATCGCGCCACAGGGAAAAGCAGAACATGAAAACCACAGTTCTAAAAACTCGGCGTCAGGTAGTCAGCGCAATCATCTGTGCCTATCCAGGCGGACGCGAATGCGCCGCCCCCCGCATCGGTCTGCCACTCAAGAAGTTCGACAACCACGCCTATGAGAACAACAACAGCCGTCCGCTGACCGACGCGCAGATCTACCAGCTTGAGCTCGAGGCAGGAACAACCTTTTTGCCCGAGTACATCGCTGCGATGTACGGCGGCATGTTCGTTCCAGTTGTTGAGCCTGAAGCGTTGGACAACGTTGAAATGTATGCCCGGTGCGTTGAGGCGGCAGCCAAGAAGGGCACTGTCGACCAGATCATTGCAAAGGCGCTGGAAGACGGAACCATCAACGATGCTGAGGCGGAAGCGATCCTCCAAGCGGACACCCTGCATCTGGCCGCAAGGCACGCCGAAGTACTCGCCCTCATTCAGCTGCACGCTTCGAAGTCGGAGAAAGCCAAATGACTGCCCTGCCCGCAGTGAACGAATACCAGGACATTCTGCAGCGCGCCGCACTGTCATTTCTGGAACGTCACCAGTCCGAGCACCTGAGCGACGATCAGCAACTGTTCAGCCGAGCAGTTCAACACCTGGTTGCAGACTTCGACGTGCAGACGCAGGTCGCTGAAAAAATCGTTCATCTGGCCAACAGCACCATGGTCGCCGTTCGCGATCGGCAGCGCCTGAACATCCAGAGCAGCACGTCGACCCACACCGTAATAGTTGACCCAGTCACCGGTAGCCAGTGGGCCGTGCCTGTCAGCCTGATCTACGAGCGAATCATCAACGCACCGGACGTCGGGCGCTTTCGCTTAGCCAACTCGTAACACCCACCCCCAAACAAACGCCTGCCCCACACCCCGTGGGTTTGGGTGAGCTGCGCCCGAAATTGAGGTTTGACGATGGAAAACGCCCTGAACATCAACGCAAAGCTGCCGCCGGAGCAAGCTCAAGCGCTCTTGGCCAACCTGCGCGAGCAATACCGTCTCAGCCTCAATGACCTTTGGTACGCAGACCAGTACCGCTTTATCCCCGAGGGCCTGCGCCACGGATCGATTCTCACCAACGATCCAGTGATGGCCGCTCGAAAACATCTGATCGGCGCTCTTGCCGGCGCTCTGACCCAAAGCCTTAAAACAGTGAAAAAACCATGAGAGACGATCTGCGTCACGACGTCCTGCAGCGCATCGAATCGGAGTTCGGCTTGAAGCACCGCGCACCCACAAATTACATGCGTGGTGGCACCTGCCCTAAATGCAACAAGAAGGAGCTGTACACGCGCTTCGACAGTCCGTGGCAGCTGATTTGCGGTCGTCAGGAAAAGTGCGGCCACACACTGCATGTGAAAGAGATCTACGACGATCTGTTCGAAGACTGGAGCAAGCGTGCGCCCGCAACCGAGAGCGTGCCCACTGCGACCGCTCGGGCATATCTGGAGTTTGCCCGTGGCTTCGACATCTCGCTGATCGCTGGATGGTTCACCCAAGACACGTTCTATTCGAGCCATGACCAGATAGGCAGCGCAACAGTGCGTTTCGCCTTGGAGAAGGGTGGTTACTGGGAACGCCTGATCGATCGGCCGGCGCGCTTCGGGAAGATGAAAGCCCGCTTCAAACCAGGTGAAACCTATCGCGGCGTCTGGTGGTGCCCGCCGTGCGTCGACCTGCTCGAGGTCAAAGAGATCTGGATTGTTGAAGGGATCTTTGACGCGATCGCTCTGGTGCATAACGGTCTTTCAGCCGTGTCCGCAATGTCCTCGAACGCCTTCCCTGAAGAGTCGCTGAAAGCTTTGCTGCGCGATCGCACCGACAAGTTGCCAAAGCTCGTTTGGGCTATGGATAACGAACCAGGTGCGCACGCCTACACCCGCCGCTGGGTCCGCCAGGCGCGTGAAATGGGCTTTGTCTGCGAAGCAGCACAGATCCCCCAACGCGACGGCCGCAAGGTCGATTGGAACGATCTGCACCAACGCTGGGCGTTCATCGAAGGCGATGAAAAGCGAGCCGATCAGATTGCTACAGAGATCAAGCAGATCCGCCATCAGGGCGCGCTGCTGATCGCTGAAAGCGCCGCTGAGAAGGCGCTGCTGATGTACGACTGGAACAAGCGCGGTGAATTCCACCTCGGCTTCGGCAACCGCCTCTACTGGTTCAAGTTGGACATGGAGAAATACAACCGTGCCGTCCAGGACATCGAGGACAGCGAACAGCACGACGATCAGCTGCTGAACCAGGCGCAGATGCGCGAAAAGGCGCTGCAGCAGTCCGGTAGCGTGGTGGAGATCGCCAACTGCTACCCGCAAGCCCTGTACTTCCAACGCAACGAAGTCACCGATGAGTCCTGGTACTACCTGCGCGTGGACTTTCCCCATGACGCCGGCAGCGTCAAGAACACCTTCACCAGCGGCCAGCTCGCCGCCGCCAGCGAATTCAAAAAACGACTGCTCGGGATGGCCGCTGGTGCCATGTACACCGGCAGCGGCCAGCAACTGGACAAGCTCATGAAAGACCAGCTCTACGGCATTAAGACCGTGTCCACCATCGACTACGTGGGCTACAGCAAGGAATACGAGTGCTACATCTACGGTGACGTGGCCATTAAGGACGGCAGCGTTTACCCGGTGAACAGCGAGGACTATTTCGAGTTCGGGAAAATGCGCCTCAAGACCCTGCAGAAGGGTGTGCCGGTGCAACTGCAGCGCGATGCCAAAGGCTATGACGAGGAATGGCTGCGCTTGCTTTGGATCTGCTTCGGCACCCAAGGATTGGCGGCGCTGTTGTTCTTCTTTGGATCATTGTTCTGCGAGCAGATCCGCGCCCGCTATCAGTCGTTCCCATTCCTTGAGGCCACCGGTGAAGCCGGCGCCGGCAAGACCACGCTGCTCAACCTGCTGTGGAAGCTGCTCGGCCGTGAAGGCTATGAGGGGTTCGACCCGATGAAGTCCACCAAGGCAGGCCGGTCACGCTTGATGGGACAGGTGTCCGGTATGCCGGTCGTGTTCCTTGAGGCCGACCGCCATAGCGAAGATAAGGCGCACGCCAAAACCTTCGAATGGGACGAGCTGAAAGACTTTTTCGGCGGCGGCACGCTGGCGACCAAAGGCGTCAAGACTGCCGGCAACGAAACCTACGAACCACCGTTTCGCGGCACGATCGCAATCAGCCAGAACGCAGCCGTGGTGGCTCACGAAGCGATCATGACGCGCATTGTGAAGCTTCACTTCATTCGCCCGACAGTCACGCCGGAAAGCCGCGCTGCAGCAGACAAGCTCAACGCCCTGGACGGGAAAACGCTTAGTCACTTCCTTCTGCAGGCGGTACGTAAAGAGACCGAAGTGATGGATCTTTTCAGCAAGCGCTTTCCGGAACACGAAACGAAACTGCGCCGGCTGCACACCCATTGCTTCGCATGTGACACCCAGTTCAAAGGTGACGGCGCCTGCAGTAAGTGCGGCAACGCTTTGCGGGGCTACATCGGTGTCGAGCGAATCATCAAAAACCACGCTCAGCTATTCGCGCTTCTGGATGCTATCCGCCTGGTTGTCACCTTGACCGAGGTTCAAGTCAGCTCCACGCGCCGGCAGATCGTCGAAATGGCGCTCGAGCGCCAAAGCACCACAAACGCTGACCACAGCGCCGTTGCCGAGTTTTGGCAGGTCTATGACTACCTGGAATCGATCTACGACGAGCCCCTGGTCAACCACAGCAAGAACCCTGACGTCATCGCCATCAACCTCAACGAATTCGCCGAGCGTGCCGCTGAACATCGCCAGAAGCTTTCCGACGTCACCACGTTGAAAGACCTGCTCAAGGAATCCCGGAGCCACAAGTTCCTTGATTACAAGGCCGTCGACAGCGCGGTGCGGTCTGCTCAGGCAGCCAAAAACCCGATGATCACCCGCTGCCCCACCGTCAAATGCTGGATTTTCAAAGCCTGATCAGGAGGCCACTCGATGCAGATCCAACTGATTCTTGAGCGACAAGGAGACAACGCGATCGAGGAGATCCGCCGGATCAACACGGTAATGACCGAGCTGGGATACGAGGGCAGAACAGTGTTCGCAGAAGCTTACGGCGCTGACGGCCTGGTGCAGATCCTCGATGTTCGTGCCAGCGGTGGCCAGCGGGAAATTCTGGCCATGGATTGTTCACGCGAACAGGTGCAAGCGGTGCTGGAGTGGCAGTCCTGCGACGACGAAGGCGAGTTTGAAGACCTGGTGATTCACCTGGTGCGTAAAGGTTCGGAGGTTGTGAATGGCTGATTTAACGCTCACTCGGATACGTCCCGCGCTGGCGAGTAAGAGGCTTGACCTCCCCAGCATCTGCGACATCTGCGGCTTTGCTCGGTCGATACGCCGGCACCAGAGCTGCAGCAAGTTACGGCAACAAAGGAAAACAGAGGAATGGAATGCCTTGATGGCCGAGAAACTTGCCGCTCGAGCAGCACGGGAGAAACGTTATGCACGTTGAACCAGGGAATGAAATGCCGCAGGAGACACGGCTGCCACAGACCATCAAGGGCCTAAAACGCCAAGCCACCAAAATTAAGAAAGAGCGTGGCATTCGCCACGCGGCAGCCTTGGAGATCGTCGCTCAAAGCATGGGCTACAGCAGCTACAAGGCGGCACTGAATGAATTGGGAGACTCGGCGCTCGAGCAGAACCTGTAGATCCCAGTAGCTTGTATTCCAACTTCTAATAACGATGCCCCGGCCGCAGCGCTAGACTGCCCGGGGTGCTCCAGCTTACAGAGGGCTAGCAATGAACTCCCGATCGGACAACGTCCTGGTATTCACTGACCTGCAGCGCATAACCGGCTATCAACGGCGGTCCGATGTCGAACGGTCACTGATCGACCAAGGCGTTCGCCTATTCCGTGGCCGCACCGGACCTTGGACAACATTGGACCTTATCAACCAGGCCGCCGGCATGAAGCCAGCGGCACCAGATCGATACGACGCTGACATCCTATGAGGAAAGCACGGAAGCGGAAGCACAATCCGCATATTCCCGCCCATATCGACCAGGCCGCTCTCCCAGCGGCCGTTTACTTTGACCACCGAAAAGGTCGGGTCTGGTACACGTTGCACTACGACGAAACGGGAAAACAACGCCGGCGCAACATCGCGCCGGCCGACGTCTCTCTGGCCGAACTGCACCAGATCATGGACGAGGCGTCCAACGTCGACCGTGGAACGCTTCGCTACGTTTGTAGCCAATTTCATGAGAGCGATCGTTACAAGAAGCTCAGCCCCAAAACTCACGATGATTACTGCTACTCGCGTGATGTTCTACTGACCTTACCCACAAAGCTGGGCAAGCCCTTGGGAGACTTGGCCGTGCGGAAATTCACTTCTGCTCTGGTGCAGCGCATCGTCGATCGACTTGCAGACGAGGGGACCCCGTCCAAGGCAGCGCACGCGCTTCGTTACTTGCGGCGCGTTCTGCAGTGGGGGCGCAACCGTGGCTTCCTGGAAGTGAACCCCGCGCTGGGTATCGAAGCCCCAGTGGAACGAAAGCAGCGCCGACTTCCAAACCATCAGGTCATGGACACGCTGATCGATCGGGCCATTGCTCGCGGCCTGCTGATACGCGGCGAGAAAGGCGGCTGCCCCGAATACCTCGGTTACGTCATGGAGCTGGCCTATCTCTGCAGGCTGCGCGGAATCGAAGTCGTTACCCTGACCGACGCAAACGAGCTGGAAAGCGGGATCCTCACCAACCGTCGGAAGGGAAGTCGAGACAACATCGTTCGCTGGACGCCACGCCTGCGCAAAGCTTGGGACCACGCGAAGGCCTATCGGGCCAAGGTCTGGGCCAAACGCAAGACCGCTATACCGATCGCACCGTCACGTCGGAACATCATCGTGGCCAGCCACGGTGGACCGCTCCGCAAGTCCAGCCTGGATACGGCATGGCAAAGATTCATTAACTTGGCTCTCGTCGACGAGGTGATCACACCGGAGCAAAGGTTCGCCCTTCACGACCTGAAACGACGTGGCATCACCGACACGGCCGGCACTCGGGCTGATAAGCAAGAAGCCAGCGGCCACCGCGATCCGAAGATGATGGACGTCTACGACCACAGTGTCCCCACCGTCTCCCCTTCTGCTGACTGAGCAAATCGGACGTAACAAGCGAACCAAGGCCCGCTATCTACGCGGGCTTTGGCGCGTCTGGACGTAACAAGTAATCACGTAAGTGCTTGATTTGTATGCTTGAAGCACCTTCCTTGTAATCAGTAGGTCCCGGGTTCGACTCCTGGTGCCGGCACCATACAAAACGAAGCCCCTGCAGAAATGCAGGGGCTTTGTTGTTTCTGGGGTGTTTATATTCTTGGCAGTTTACCCTCAGTGAAAATAGCTTCTCCCCTCGCACTTCGCGCAATTAGCCACACTTCCTCTTACACACTTCGAAAGCGCGGACTTTGAACCAACGGTTCACATTTCCATCTTTATGCTAAATTATGAAATAGCAATAATTATGGTGTACACATAAAAAGGTGTAATCGTATGAGCAGCATTTTTCAGCGCCCAGAACTGGCCGAGTCAATGGCTAACCAGCTTCTCAATCCAGGTGTGCTCGACGAAGGTCTGCGCTCAGGTCTATTTCTATCTGGTCTACGCCGCACAGGTAAAACAACGTTTCTGAGGAACGACCTCATCCCTGCCTTGGAAGAAGCTGGTGCTTTGGTCATCTACGTCGACTTATGGAGCGACACTCTGGCTAACCCGGCAACGCTCGTGCACAACGCCATCCGGGAAACCCTGAAAGATCTGCAAACACCTGGCTCCTCTGCCTTGGAAACATTCAAGCGAGTCAGCAATGTTGAAATCGGCGCCGGGGGATTCAAGTTCGGCTTCAAACTCAACAGCATTGGCAACGTCGATGGCCCAACACTGGCGCAAGCACTCACCGAAGTCGTGGAACAAGCCAAGACTGATCTGGTGTTGATCATTGACGAGGTCCAGCACGCCATTTCCTCAGACGACGGCAATCAGCTGCTCCTGGCACTCAAAGCCGCTCGCGATGCAATCAACCCTCGTCCGAAAACGCCGGGATACTTTCTATTTATCGGAACAGGTTCGCACAGAGCGCAAGTCAGCGAACTGACCGCCAAACGCAACCACGCCTTTTCCGGCGCCACGTCCGCAGCCTACCCATTGCTGAAAGGCGATTACGTTGAATTCCTGCTCAACCGACTCGCAATGACCGTGAAGAAGGACAAACTGCCGTCCCTCGAAGCCGCTATCGAGGCGTTCGACACTTTGGACAATCGACCTGAAGAAATGCTGAAGGCCCTACGCCAACTCTTGCAGCAAGAGGGCCAGCCCGATGTTTTCCTACCGGTAATCGCCAGCACATTGCGCTCGGCAGCGGCGAGCATCGAGCTGGAAAAAGTCGAGCAACTGGGTAGCCTCGCTCAAGCCGTTTTCAACAAGATCGCCTCTACAGCAGGCGATGCTCGCGGAATTTTCTCCACTGACGCAGCGGCTGAGTATTCAAAGTCAGTCGGGCGAGAGGTACGGGTCGAAGAGATTCAACCGGTGGTAATTGCACTGGTTGCCGAGAACATCATCATGCGACGCGGGCACGGGATTTACGCGATTACAGATCAGTTTGTTCAAGAGATCTGGCTGGAAGAGCGGGCTTTGATAGAAGGGAGTTAGGCGGCAAGGCATACGTTACGGAAAAAGCCCCTGTAGAAATGCAAGGGCTTTGTTGGTTCAGACTTTAAGCAGAATGCAGATCCCGCAACGCTTCAGGATGCTGACTTGCAACGCGCAACAGGGTTTGCGCTGCACCTGTCGGCTGCCTGCGCCCCTGCTCCCAATCCTGCAAAGTCCGCAGACTCACACCGATCAGTTTGGCAAACGCACTTTGAGAAACGCCCACTTTGGCACGCGCTTCTGCTGCCGCAGAGAGCGGCACTTGAGTCACGCGTGCGGCCTTTCCGGCTTTCATCTGACGTACAGATTCCAGCAAGTTCTTCTGGAATTCCTCCAGTTCATCGACCATCGATGATTCCTTTCAGTTGCTTAAGGAAGGCTACGGACAAGTTGCTGAGCTTTGCCCAGATACAACACCATCAGCAACCAAATTGAGCCTCAATATGTCTGCTTAAAAACACCGAGCCGCACACGTTTTTCAGAATAGGCTCTCTTAGGTTGATCGCTATGGTGGCGTTTCCCAACGTTAAATGCGGAACCTAGGCTGCTTCAACCGAAAGCGAGATCCTTCGCCCAAGCTGTTGCAACGCACGCTCAACATTCTCGATCTTTGAGTGGTGCAGAAAATCCACCAGTCGGTCTACCTGAGGCCTTTGCACTCCTAGCCGACGCGCCAGTTCGGCTTTGCTCACACCGGACTCCAGGAGCGTATTCCAAAGCGCAACCTTCGCTGCGGTCAGCGTAGGCAGACGCAACACGACGTCACTTTTCTGTTCTCCCGCCTGCCCCGTCGGAATCAATCGACGATCATCGACGTAGATCGACAGGGCGGTCTCGATGGCATCGATAGCACTGTCGAGCGCCTGTTCAAGGGTGTCGCCAACGGCGTGCATCTCTGGAATTTCTGCGCAGGACAACCAGACACTGTCCGGCTCTTCGTGAACTTCCAACGCATATTCGAACATCACGATTCCTCTCATGGGGTACAACTGGGCCTCAATCCTTGAGGCCCAGCTGTTTGATTATCGATTTTCTCAACCCTTCGCCCATTTCCTTGGCTCCGTGGTCGGGAAACACAGTTGATTTGCCGTTCAAGGAAACCTTGAAGTGGCTACCCTTGCCGTTTTGGAACTCTACGCCTTGGGCTTTCAACCATCGCCGAAACTCGCTGTACTTCATGTGCATCACTCGCCGTTTCGGTAAAGCGAATGTGCAACATATTTGCTGCACATGCAACATAAGTGTTGCACTGCAAAGAAAACACCAGCAGCCACCACCTGGCCACGATTGCGCATCCGTCCTCCGCAAGCTACCGTCAAACCCGTCGCTGCCAATTCAGCGACCGGGCCTGATAACCCGGGTAAGATACAGGCGCACCAGCGCCCCAACTCACGTTTGCCGGCGCATTTTTTGTGTCTGCATTACCGTGCAATGGCGGCTGTGCGTGGGAGACCTTCGGGTCTGCCGGGTTCCTGTATCTCCGGTTTATCAGCCCGCGCATAGCTGCCACCCATTCGTCTGATAACGAATTGGCAGCTCTCATTTGATACAGGGAGTTCACAAATGAAAAGCATTGATCCGTCAGCATACCGGTCACTTCACGCCCGTCCATCTCGAACGGCGGGTGAACCGAAATGACCCATTCTCAAGATCTGAAAACTCTCGGCCTCACCCACTTTTCCTTCCAATCCAATCAGGCGATGTTCCGCACCAATCGTGGTGTGCCGGTGATTGCCGCCCTTTCCCATGCCTCACACTTGCTTCACATTTCACGCCTGCTCACTGCGGACACTTCAGTCTCGCGCGATCCTGATCTTCACGTTTATGCCTCGCAGTATCTGCAGGAGTTAAGCAAAGCGCTGATCGATGATGTCGTGAAAGTGATGGATGCGCCGCCAGACAAGCCGTTGATGTAAACGCCGGTGTCAGGCCCTCGCCGATGCGAGGGCTTTTGCGTTTCAGACCTGACTGATCTCAAGCACAAACGAAATCTTCTGCTGACTCGCACTCCACACATACCGCAAATGCTTGCCCTGCTTGGGAATCGAAACCGCTGGCGGTCGAAACGCGGCGACACATTCATGGCCCGGCAGGCGGACGCTGCTGTAGAGCAGTCCCCACGACTCAGTTTCGCGCAGTTGCCGGGCGAATAGCTGAGACGGCCCATAAGCCTCGGGATCCGGATTGTGCAATTCGGGGTGATCGTGGCGAATGTCGTGTAACGGTTTAACCACCCGATTGACGTAAGTCCGCATGGTCAATTCAAGGTCCGCTTCTTGGGTCGCCGCAAGAAATCGTTCCTGGTGATAACAAGTTTCGGCGATGGCCGCAGCCTGACTGCTCGCAGCGTAGTAGACGCCGAAGGTGCCATCGCAGAACCGACTGCGTTTGCCGATGTGGGTGAACGCAGCCATCACCGGGGTCGAACCGGGGCCGAAGAGTCGATCTTCGGGTCGCACGCGGGCGAGTACGCCGGCCTGTTCTATCAGGCGATCATTGGTCAGCGCTTCCAGCGCGTAGGCAACTTCCAGGTCTTCTGGATCGAGCACGTCTTCGAACAGCGCAATCGGCGGGAAGCTGCTGTTTACGATCCGATAGGCTCGCGGCCAGGCCACATCAACCAAATCGAGCGCCTTCAACCGCGCACCCCATCAAGGTAGCGGCGTACATCGGCGATATCGACTACGCGTCCGGCGAGCATGTAATCCAGCGCCGTTCGCCCATTGAACGGCGCCGCCGTGTTCGGACTGCTGACCCATGAGTAGGCGCGCTCACGGCTGTTACTGAAGATGATGCTCAACGCCTTGTGAATGCCCATCAGGTAGGAGATGCGCTCTAGAGTGTCGTTAGGCAGGCGTATATTCGGCAGGTGTTTATATTTGTAGAACGTGGTGTTGCCAACGCCTCCCAACAGTGTGCGCTGCTGCTCGGCGCTGCATCCCCAACGCTCCATAAGGTTGAAGAAGAACTTCAACGCGACGCGACCAGCTTCGGGGGCGTCGAGTTGTTCGCGTGGGGTGAGGGCTGGGGATGAGGTGGGCATTTAGCCGCCTCCTTGATTAGGTACATGAATATGAGCGTAGTACAGATACGGATACAAATTAGTTTTTAATACATAACCGAATAATAATTTCGCTAGGTATCGGC
Organism: Pseudomonas sp. R84; assembly: GCF_009834515.1. Classification (NCBI taxonomy): domain Bacteria; kingdom Pseudomonadati; phylum Pseudomonadota; class Gammaproteobacteria; order Pseudomonadales; family Pseudomonadaceae; genus Pseudomonas; species Pseudomonas sp. R84. The sequence goes on along the minus strand of NZ_CP019426.1, from coordinate 347,140 downwards.
GACGAAAACCCATCTCACGCACCAAAACCACGCACTTTTTTTGACCCCCATCACCCCCACGTCACCAAAAACCCCGATCCTGTGTCAGCCTCCAGCCATCGGCGAGGACATCAATTCGCTACTAAACCCGCGACAACTATGCTCAGGTACAGGAATATAGCCAGCATATGGCGCCTGACCGACAGTCTCGTAAACAACAATACCCAGCCCACTTCAGAGGGCATTACCCATGGATAGCAGAACCTTACGCAACCTCATGCGCATCGTGCAGACCGGCTCTTTGTCGGCCGCAGCCGAGCATTCGTGCCTGACTGTGCAGGCGTTGGCCGCGCAGTTGAACAAGGTCGAAGAGCAGTTCGGTTTCCGCTTGTTTCGACGTTCCAACAAAGGGCTGACGCTGACGCCGCAAGGCACTGAGCTGACGCCCTATATGGACAAAGTGCTGATTGCCACGCGACAGATGGAAGAGAAGGTCGAGGCGCTGAAAGTGCCGGGCCAGCGCACGTTGAAGGTTGCGTTGAACAACACCTTGTCACCGGATTTCAACCGGCGAATGATCGGACGCCTGATTGAGGTTTTTCCCGATTATCAGATGGAGTTCAGCTACGCCGAGTCGATGGAAAACCTCAGCAAGCTGAAGAACGAAGACTTCGACCTTGCGGTGCTGATCGGTCCGCAGCGGCCGGGTCTGCCGAGCATTGTCTTGCCGGATGTGCAGGTACAAGTCGTCGGTGCGCATTGCGGGCAGGAGAACGATCCGCTGACGTTGCTGGGCAACAAGTTTCAGGTGCGTCCTGCGGAAGATTGTCCGTATTCCCACAGCTTTTTGCGTTTTCTCGACGCCGGGCTGGGCAATCACGAGAACGGCCAGCGCATGGTCTATTCGTGCAGCGAGACCCTGACGCTGTCGCTGATCACGCAGATGGATGCGGTCGGCATGGTCTCCCGTGAGGCCGCGCAGAAGAACGGCCTGACGATTTTCCCCGGGTTCGAGGATTTCCTCGAAGTGCGCCTGGCGGTGAACAATCCGGAGTTGTCGAACCAGGCGTTGAATGATGTCGTCGATCTGCCGCTACATGAAAGAGCCGAGCGCAATGTACGCAGCCGTCCCAACCGCCACACTGAGAAAGAGGTTTTTGCTGAAATACGCACATAGCAACGTCGGAATCGCGGCATAGAATTCCGGGCGATCGAGCTGTATGTGCTGATCCTTGATCAACAAGGGAGTCAGGCTGATCGCAGCGACGATCGCCACCGGCAAGTACTCCAGCGCCCGCGCGACAAACGGCGGCCAGTGCTCGGTATTCACTTGCAGGGGCAAGGCGCGCGGCAGAAAGGTCACGGCCATCATCAGCGCGACCACCAGAATCAGGAACGTTTGGTCAGGCATACACCCACTCCGCAGCCCACAAACGTGGCGATAAACACGTTGAATGGCGAACTGCCGACCAGGCTCAGTGCGCCCATGCACAACACCGCAGCGGCGGCCGCGATGAGTTTGTTGCGGGTGTTGCACAGCGACACCAGCACGTAGAGCATCATCGCCGTCAGGGCGTAGTCGAGCTGATATTTGATCAGGTGCGCCGCGTACTGCGCGCACACTGCGCCGAGCAAACCGCCAAGCACCCACGAGGTGTGGCAGAACAGATTGAAGCCGATCAGATAACGCACGTTAACCGGTGCGCCAGTGCCGAGTTTAACGCTGTGGAACGCGAAGGATTCATCCGTCAGGCCACCGGCGTAAGCCCAGCGCTCCATGCGGCTCAAGCCGAGGGCGCGCAGGGCCTTGGCCATATACACCGACATCAGCATGTGCCGCGCGTTGATTAGAAACGTGGTCAACACAATGGTAGTCAGCGAGGCGCCGCTGGAGATCAGTGCCAGCGCGGCGAATTGCGAAGCGCCGGCGTAAACGAACAAACACATTGCCACCGGCAGCCACATCGGCAGGCCGGCGTTGACGGCCATCAGTCCGAATACGAATGACACCGTGAAGTAGCCAGCTATTACCGGACTGGCTTCGGCAAACGTGCGCGACGGCTGATGGTTGACCATCAGCGGCGCACTGCCGGACGTTTCATTCATAGATCCCTCTCAAATGTCCGTTCGCCGTGGGGCTCGCAAAAACCCTGGGCAGTCCAAAAACGCTTGCCCGCGAGGTTAGCATCGTCGACGAACAGAAACATCCGTAACACCCCGACCCGTTTCATATCGGACGACGCCGCTTCAACCAGTCGTTGACCGACGCCTTGGCTGCGATAGCGCGGGCTCACGGCCAAATGGTTGATGGTGCCGCGACTGCCGAGCATGCCGCCGAGCACCGCACCGACGATTTCGCCGGCGACGTCGAAGGCGAGATAGGCCGTGGTGGTTTTCTGGATCAGCACGCCGCGCAGGCACTTGGCGTCCTGCCATTCACAGAAGGACACTTCGTCGAACTGGCGGAAGAAGCGCTCCATGCGCTGCGCATCCTTGGCCGTGGCGCGTCGCAGCACCACCGGCGTCGAGCACTCGACGCCGTCGATTGGGGTGATCTGATTAGCGAACAATGTCGAAAGCGGTCCCGGGCCGCGAGAAGGAAATCGCCAGAATCTGCCGGTACGCCATCGCATGCGTGTGCGGGTTGCGGGCCGGGGTTACGTAGTGGCGCATGTCGCGATCGAGGAAGTAGGTGGTGTCGAGAATTTCCTCGTAAGTGGTCGATGCCAGTTGATGCTCGTGGGTGTCATACAAACGACTTTCCGCACCCTCGACGTTATTGCGGCCCCAGAAGTGCACACCGCTGAACGGATAACCGTCGCAGTGAATGCCTTCAGGGGTGATTTCCAGTTGTTTGCCGGGTTTTATCTCGATGCGGATCTGATGGATCTGGCACTGCCAGATTTCATCGTGCAGCTCTTCCGGCAGTACGCTTTTGTACACTTCGAAATCGGTGTCGATCAGGCTGCGCATCACCGGCGAAGTAATCACTTCATCGGAGAAGTCCTGAAAGTGCCGCACCAGGCCGCCAACATAGGCGTTGTTCTCTTTCGACTGCACGTAGGCGCGATGCTCGAGCTGCTTCAACTCACGCGTCTTGGGGTTGTACTCAAAGTCGCTGTAACGACGGTAACGCATGCCGGCTTCGGCCTGACCGTAGTAGCTGTCAGGCTCCATGTTTTCCCAACTTTTGGTCAGTCTGACGAAGTCGGCAAAATGACCGTAGAGATTGAAGTCACCACCCTGGACGTTGACATATTTGTCGCGCCGTAGCGATTCGCCCACTTCTCTGTTCAAAACGATCATTACCAAATTCTCCGCTGCGTTGAGCGGCCTAATCTATTAGGTGGAGAATTTGCGTCCATGAGAAAGAATTTCAGGCATTTAAAGCCCTGTTTGAAACGGAGTTTGCAGCGCCTCAAAAACAACTTTCACATGACAAAAACACGGGTTTTTTCTGGTTTTCATCGAAAAACCGTCGAAAAAAAACCCCGAACCAGTCGGGGTTTTTCTCATGTTTCTTACACTTGATCAGGCATCAGAAGATGTTGATCGGGTAATCCACGAATACGCGCAGTTCGTTACCGCTGACGTTGTACTCGCTGGATTTCTGCGAAACACGCAGGATCGAGCTGCGCAGTTTCACGCTCAGGTCTTTGGCCGGGCCAGACTGCACGACGTATTTGAACTGGTTGAAGATCTCTCGCTCGGTGCCGCCTTCGCTGGTGGAAGTGGTGATGTTGTCGCCACGCACGTAAGCAAAGTTGTAGCTCAGGCCCGGTACGCCGAATGCGCCGAAGTCGAGGCCGTAGCCCAATTGCCAGCTACGTTCGTCTTCAGCGTTGAAGTCGGACCAGTAGGAGTTGGCCAGGTAGATGGAGTTACCGCCGTCACCGACACGACCTTGATCTTTCTGGTAACCGCCGTAGGCGTAACCCAGGTTGCTGTCGCCGGTGGAACGCTGGTGCGCCACGGTGAACGAGTGCGGGCCCGTTGCGAATGTTGCGGCCAGGCTCCAGATTTTGTTGTCGCGACCGGTCACGATGCTTTCGCCCGGAACGGTGTTTTCGCGAACGTACGAGCTGTCCAGCTTGGTGCGATAGCCGTTGAAGTCCAGGGTCAGCGACTGATCCTTGTTGAACGGCAACACGTAGTTGGCGTTCACGTATTGTTTCTTCAATACGTCTTCGACGTCGGAAGCGTACAACGCACCTTTGAAGTTCTCGGTGAACTGGTAGCTACCGCCCAAAACGTTGATCGACTTCAGACCACCACTATCACGGCCTTCATCGCTCTTGCGCGATTCGGCGGTGAAACGACCGGCGTTCAGTTCCAGGCCTTTGATCTCTTTGGAAGTGATCAGGGTACCGGTGTAGCTTTCCGGCAGCAGACGCACATTGTCGTAGCTCAGCACCGGCAGGGCCGGCATCTGGTCGCCGTAGGTCAACACGGTGTTGGAGAAGCGGAACTTCACCGCGGCACCGCCCTTCGCTATGTCATGGTTCGCGCGGCCGTCATTTTCCTGCTTGAAGAAATCGATACCACCGGCGCCGCTGCGGCCCTTGCCGCCGTCCAGACGCAGTGCGTACAGACCGAAAGCGTCGACACCGACACCCACGGTGCCTTGGGTGAAGCCGGACGAGAACGTACCGATGGCCGCTTGGCCCCACTCGGCCTTGTCGTCGTTACCGTTTTTGTAATCACGATTGATGTAGGCATTGCGCAGCAGCACTTTGAGGCTGCTGTCTTCAACAAAACCCTTGGACTCGGCCTGGTCGTTAGCCATGGCCTGAGTGGCACTCAACATCCCCAGTGCGATCAGACTGATTCGCTTGTTCAACATTTTGTTTTCCTTATTACGGGTTGAAACGCGCTGTGTCGAACGGCGGAAACGGCGCTTTTGCACTCTTTTATTCACCCCGAAACAAAAAGGCCCGCCCACGATAAAGTGATGGCGGGCCTGCTCCTTGTTTTGAGTCATGGCGGTTGGCCACAGGCGTTGGGCCGAATCGTAGCCGCGCCCTCAACAATGTGTCAATTTCAAGAATCGTCTTTAAATAGGTAAAAATCGTCTAAGAAACGTAAATTTTGCGCTGACTCCTTGCTGGGAAATGCAAACAGCCGGTGAATCCAGCGCGTATCAGGCGCAACCATCGATAGAACAAAATGCAGAAGTTTTACCGGTTTCATCGAGGACTATTGCCTGTTGCAACCAATCGGCAAATGCCTGCGGCTTGCCCAGCCAAGGGCTGATGTCGATCAACTGGAACGTGCCATTCTGCTCCAGAGCAATCGTAGGAAAACCCTGACCGCCCAATTGAGCCAAAAACTGGCGACTGGCTTTTATATGCCCCTGGCTATCAACGGACTCAAACGCAATGTGGAAATCTTCCTGCGCATAGCCCATCTGCATGGCCAATTCCAACAGCACGGCTGAATCGGCAATGCGTCGCCCTTCCACATAGTGCGCGGTCTGCAACCGCCCCAACATGCGCAGGCCGCCTCCGTCGATGGCTTCGGCCGCCATGACCGCAGCAATCGGCGGCGTCGAATCGAACACTGCCGAGTGATCGCGCAGCAAACCTTCGAAATACCCTTCGCCAAAAGGCTGGCCGGTGTACTCGGCAATGCGTCGGTCGTGGGGCATGACGTAATTGCGCAGTTGCGAGGAAACCGGCTGGCGGTTGGCGCCACTCATCATGCCCCCGGCATGGGCAATCACTGGCAGCACCTGTTGCGCGGCTTCAACCAGCGGCTTGGCGCCATAACACCAGCCACACAGCGGGTCGTAGACGTAATGAAGAATCATGGGAAAACTCCGGCAAAAGTGAGGAAAATCGATGGCGGCAGATTAGTCCCCGCACTCATGCGGAAAAACGCTGGAATGGCTTTCAGTGTGTTTCACGAATCGGTCGAATTGGCCGACCGGTCAGATTGTGTCGAACAGGACACAAATTGAAACAATCAGACAAGGGAACTTATAAGGAATAATTAACGGAAGTAAATGCAAAGCATTACCATTCGCGCGATCGAATTCTTCTACCCTTTCGGATGCGCTGTTCAATGTCTGCCCCGTTCCGTCTTACGCCCGTCACCCTTGGGCTTTCTGCTTTTCTGTCCAGTGGTTTTGCCTATTCGGCGACCGAACTACCCGCCACCGCGATCAGTGCCGAAGCGCAAGTCGATGACCCGCGCGTGAAGCTCAGCAGCACCGCGACCCGCACCTCGACACCCGTGCGCTATGTGCCGCAGGCGATCGATTCGATCAAGACCTCGAACGTCGCCAACTACGGCACCAATGACATCGCCGACGCCTTGAGCGGCATGCCCAACGTCAGCAGCAGCGCCGATACTCGCTTCGACAGCCTGCGCATTCGCGGCTTTGATGCCAGCAACGATTTCTATCTCGACGGCATCCGCGACGACAGCCAATACAAGCGCGACCTGCACAACATCGAACGCGTCGAAGTGCTCAAAGGCCCGGCCGCCGTGCTGTACGGCCGAGGCAGTCAGGGCGGGATCGTCAACCGCGTGAGCAAAATGCCCGAGTTCGGTCGCCGCTCGACCATCGAAGCACAGGGTGGCAGCGAAGATTTGCGCAGTCTTTACGCTGATCTCAGCACCGACCCGAGCGAAAACATCAGCCTGCGCCTGAACATGGGCAACATGGATGAAAACAGTTTCCGCGATGGCGTCAGTGGCAATCGCCAACTGTTCGCGCCGTCGATGAGCTGGCAACTGACGCCGGATCTGCACTGGCTGGTGCAATACGAATACAGCCGCTACAACCGCACCCCGGATCGCGGCATCCCCGGCGTCAACGGGCGCCCGGCCGATGTCGGTCGTGACACCACCTACGGCAACGATCACGATTTCATCGATGACAAGTCGCAGTCCTTGCGCTCAAAACTCAGCTACGAAATCAACGACAACTGGCAACTGCGCCAGACCCTTGGCGTGTTCAAGCTCGACAGCGATTTCGACAACACCTACCTCACCGGTTACACCCCGGCGACCAACAAGGTCACGCGTCAGCACTGGCAGCAGGATCTGACCACCCGCAACGTCTACAACAACGTTGAACTCGAGGGCGGATTCGACACTTTTGGCCTTGAACATCGCCTGCTGACCGGCATCGAGATCGGCAGCCAGCACCGCGATCCAAAGCTGTATAACGCTGCAACCGGCAGAACGCCCGGCGCGCAGCCGGTGCCGTCGCTCGACCTGTACAACCCGAACCGCGATCTGCGCCACACCGGGGCCATGCAGGTTTCCAGCAGCAGCCACACCGAAGTCGAAAGCCGCGCGGTGTACGTGCAGGATCAGTTGCGTCTGAACGATCAATGGCAAGTGCTCGCCGGTCTGCGCTACGACACCTTCGATATCGAGTCGACCAACAAGCTGCGCAACATTTCTGAAGATCGCGACAGCCACAGCACCAGCCCGCGCGTCGGCCTGGTCTGGACGCCGTTGCAGAACCATTCGTTCTACGCGTCGTGGTCGAAAACGTTTTCGCCAGTGGGCGGCGGCTTGATCGGCATCACCCCAGGCGCGGCCGGCAACACCAACGACCTCAGCCCCGAATTGACCAAGCAGAAAGAGATCGGCGTGAAGAGCGACTGGTTCGATGACCGCTTGAGCACCACGCTGGCGATCTATGACCTGGAACTCTATAACCGCCGTACCACCGATCCAAACGATCCGACCTTGACCGTGATGTCCGGTCTGCAACGTTCGCGCGGGATCGAATTGACGGCCACTGGCAACATTGTCGGCAACTGGTACATGCGCGGTGGCGTTGGTATGCAGGACGCGAAGATCGAGAAGGACAACAACGGCCTGGAAGGCAAACGCATCAACAACGTCGCCAAGCACAACGGCAGCCTGTTCCTGACCTGGAAACCGGAGATGGGCTGGTATGGCGAAACCGGTCTGACCCTGGTTGGCCAGCGCTATGCCGACAACGCCAACACCACCGTGTTGCCGGGTTATGGCCGTTGGGATGCGCTGGTCGGTTACCGCTTCAAGGATTGGGATTTGCGCACAGCGCTGAACAACATCACTGATCGTGAGTACTACGCGTCGGCGACCAGCCAGTATCAGATCCAGCCGGGAGCGCCACGTAGCGTCGTGATGACCGGCACCTATTCTTTCTGATTCAACGCAAAACCTGTAGGAGTGAGCCTGCTCGCGATAGCGGTGTGTCAGTCGACATCAATATCAACTGACAAACCGCTATCGCGAGCAGGCTCACTCCTACATTGGTTTTTGTATGGTGCATAAAAAAGCGCCGCCATCCCGGCAGCGCTTTTACCAATCCCTGTTGTTTTTCTTATCCTTCCATCACAGCCCACAACGCATCCAGTTCGGCCTCGCTGAACAGGTCAGCGGGGTAACGCTCGATCATCATCCGGCGCGGATCAGGTTGCCTGATCTGACGCGTTCCATTGGACTTCAACCAGTGCGCGACAATCTGGAGCGATTCGCCGTTTACGGCCATGGGATGCAACGTCCGCTCGCTGACTACGTTCACTTCGGCGTTCATTTCAGCGCTCTCTCCCCGTTCATGAGCGGCTAAGTTATCCAAGGTTTATGACAGAACTGTTGAAGTTCTCCCCCCTCCCTAGTGCACGGGTGATGAATACAAGAGCTATGCCAAGGTTTCTGATTTGTCGACAAGCGGATACAAAGAAGCCCGCAGTCCAACCGGGCTGCGGGCTTCTGTGCATGCATAGTGAGCTAATCATTGCCCGGCTGATTTATTAATCAACTCAAGCTGTTACGACTCAACTCAATCTTTGTGCGGCGCGGGTTGCTGTTGGGTAAGGCAGTGGATATTGCCGCCACCCAGTAACAGTTCACGACCTGGCACCATCACCACTTCGTGCTGCGGGAACAGCTTCTGCAGGATTTCCTTGGCCGGCGCATCCATTGGATCGTCGAAGCTCGGCGCGATGATGCCGCCATTGACGATCAGGAAGTTCACGTAGGAACCGGCCAGGCGCACAGACGGATTGCGTTCTTGCGTGCCGTCTACCGGATCGACACCGGCGCACTCTTCTTCGGTCGCGTAGAGCGGACCCGGAATCGGCATTTTGTGCACCGTGAACGGGCGACCCTTGGCGTCGGTGCTGCTTTGCAGGACTTTCATCGCCGCCTGGCAGCGCGGGTAGTTCGGATCCTGCGGATCGTCAGTCCACGCCAACAACACTTCGCCCGGACGCACGTAGCAGCAGAAGTTATCCACATGGCCGTCGGTTTCGTCGTTGAACAAACCATCCGGCAGCCAGATGATTTTATCCACAGACAGATTGGCGCTGAGTACCGCTTCGATTTCTTCGCGGCCCAGATGCGGGTTGCGATTGCGGTTCAGCAAACACTCTTCGGTGGTGATCAGCGTGCCTTCGCCATCGACGTGAATCGAACCGCCTTCAAGCACAAAACCTTCAGTGCGATAACGCGAGCTGCGCTCGATCTCGAGGATCTTGCCGCCGACCTGCGAATCACGGTTCCACGGCGAGTACAGACCGCCGTCGAAACCGCCCCAGGCGTTGAAGTCCCAGTTCACACCGCGCACTTCGCCGCTGTTGTTGATGACGAAGGTCGGGCCGCTGTCACGTACCCAGGCGTCATCGCTGGACATTTCGACCACGCGGATATTCGGCACGTCGAGGCGTGCACGGGCGTTTTCATATTGGCCGGCGGACACGGCCACGGTTACCGGTTCAAAACGCGCGATGGCTTTGGCCACCGCGGCGTGTGCGGCTTGCGCCGGTTTGCCGCCCAGACGCCAGTTGTCCGGGCGCTCGGGCCAGATCATCCAGGTCTGCGTTTGCGGCGCCCACTCGGCCGGCATGTGAAAGCCGTCGGCACGCGGGGTACTTTTCAAGGTGGTCATCGGGATCAGGACTCCAGGGAACCGTCGAGGGTTTTCAACGCACCGTACAGGTTCGGACGGCGGTCACGGAATGAACCCCACGCGCTGCGAATGTGTTCGAGCTCGTCGAGGTTGAAAGTGTGCACAAGAATACCTTCTTCGGTTTTATTCAGCTCCTGCACTTTTTCGCCGAACTGGTTGGCGATGAACGACGAGCCGTAGAACGTGATGTCATAGCCGTCCTGTTCTTCGTTGCCGATGCGGTTGCTGGCGATCAGCGGCATCAGGTTGGCGCCGGCGTGGCCCTGTTGTACGCGCTGCCAGTGATCGCGGGACGAGATGGTCTTGTCGTGCGGCTCGCTGCCGATGGCGGTTGGGTAGAAAAGGATTTCTGCACCTTGCAGCGCCATGCTGCGTGCAGCTTCAGGGAACCACTGATCCCAGCAGATGCCCACGCCGATTTTCGCGTAACGGGTGTTCCACACTTTGAAACCGGTGTCGCCCGGGTTGAAGTAATACTTCTCGTGATAACCCGGGCCATCCGGGATGTGGCTTTTACGATAAATCCCGAGGTTGCTGCCGTCGGCATCGATGATCGCGATGCTGTTGAAACGCGCGCGGCCGGCCAGCTCGTAGAAGCTGATCGGCAGCACCACTTGTAGCTCTTTGGCGATCTTCTGGAAATGTTTGATCGCGAGGTTTTCTTCCACCGTCGTCGCCAGTTGCAGGTAGTCCGGGTTTGGCTTCTGGCAGAAGTACGGCGCCTCGAACAGCTCCTGGATCAGGATGATCTGCGCGCCTTTGGCGGCGGCTTCGCGCACCAGCCTTTCAGCGATTTCGAGGTTGGCTTGCAGATCCCAGGAACAGGCCATCTGAGTGGCGGCGACGGTAACGATACGGCTCATGAATCATCTCCGGGCAAGTGCTTCGACGGTCGACAATTCGACCGAAAAGAAAAACGCGCGCACCGGACATGAAATCGCCATGCCGGAGCAATGGCGACTTTATAGCCGATAAATATCGGCTTTAGAAGCGGATTAATAGCCTTTCGTCTAAATATACCCAACAAAAGCCGATACAAATCGAATTAGCAACCCAAAACAAATGTGGGAGCGAGCCTGCTCGCGAAGGCGATTGATCAATCAACACAGTGGTTGAATGAGAAACCGCTTTCGCGAGCAGGCTCGCTCCCACAGGGGTCAGTGTGCGTGCTTACAGACCTTCGCTGAGGACTCGATCAAGCATGTCGACAAAGAAATCCACGCTCTGGCGCGACGTCACCATCGGCGGTTTGATCTTCAGAATGTTCAGATCATCACCGGTCGGCTGCATGAAAATCCCCAACTCACGCAGGCGATCACACAGTAACGCCGTCTCCTCGGTCGCCGCTTCCAGCGTCTCGCGATTGCGGATCAGCTCAAGCCCGAGATAGAACCCGGAACCGTGCACCGCGCCCACCAGCGGATGTTTATCGATCAGCGCTTCGAGCCGCGCCTTGAAGTGGCCACCGACCACCTGCGCGTTCTCCCAGAGCTTTTCTTCTTCCATGACATCGAGCACCGCCATGCCAATCTGGCAACTGACCGGACTGCCGCCCGCCGACGAAAAGAAATAACCCTCGGCCTCCAGCGCCTCGGCAATTTCCCGCCGCGTGATGACCGCACCCAGCGGTTGACCGTTGCCCATGCCCTTGGCCATGCAGATGATGTCCGGCACCACGCCCTGCTCTTCGAAGCCCCAGAAGAAATGGCCCATGCGCCCGTACCCGACCTGCACTTCGTCGGCGATGCACACGCCGCCCTGCGCGCGTACCAACCCGTACACCTGTTTCAAATATCCCGGCGGCAGCGAGATACCGCCGGCATTGCCATACACCGGCTCGCAGATAAACCCAGCCAATTGGCGCTTCTGCTCGGCGAGCTTTTCCAGGTGATGCTCAACGCTGCGCACATAATCCGGCGCCGAGTCGAGACCGCGGAATTCACCGCGATACGTGTTTGGCGCAGGTACCGGATGCACCCAGTCCGGGCGGCTTTCCAACGCTTTCGGGTTGTCGGCGATTGACGTCGATACCGCATCGGCGCCGACCGTCCAGCCGTGATAGGCCTCAAGCACGCTGATCATGTCGCGCCCGCCGCTGTAGGCCCACGCCAGACGAATCGCCAGGTCATTGGCCTCGCTGCCGCTGTTGACCAGAAACACCCGGTCCATGCCTTCCGGCGCCAATTTCAGCAGACGCTCGGAGAATTCGGCAACCGCCGCATAGTTGAATCGCGAGTTGGTGTTGAGCAGCGACCATTGGCGCGCCGCAACCGCCGCCATGCGCGGGTGACCGTGGCCGAGCACCGCAACGTTGTTGAGCATGTCCAGATAGGAACGGCCCTGCATGTCGATCAGGTGATTGCGCCAGCCGCGTTCGATGCGCGGCGGGTCGACGTAGTAGTGCTTTTGCGTGCGGGCGAAACTGGCATCGCGGCGCTCGAGCAGGGTTTTCGCGTCCAGCTCCGGCTCGGCATCGCAGGCCAGCCCCAACAATGCCGCTGGCGATGGGCACAGCGCCTGCCAAGCCGCTGCATGCGCCGGGGTGCAAAACAACGGTGCATCAAGCTGCGCGCCCCGGCACAACTGCACCCGCAACGGGCCGCTGACCGCGCCCAGCACCTGACCTTTGACCAGCGCCGCGCCGCTGTGCAGCGACGGTGTCACGCCCCACAGCCGCAGGCTGAGTTGCGGGCCATCCAGTTGCAGCGCACCGTCAGCTGCCTGATGCACGACGCCAGCGAACGGCGCCTCCACGGCGCTGCCATCGGGCACGCGCAATTCCACGTGCAGCGGGAAGGTGTCCGGTTCAACGGCACTGTCAGGACGAGTACGCGACAGCCGGTACTGACCATAACGGCTCGCCGCCAAACCATGCGCTGCAGCCGCTTCAGTCAGCAGGCGCTGGTCGATGCCCGCCTGCTCCCAGTTGCCGGCCTCGAAATGCGGACTCAGGACACCGAGATCGATCAGGGCAAATTCACGTCCGACCAGGCCGGGCAGCAAGGGCGCAAAACCTTCGCTATCGATCACCGGCAATGCGTGACCGACGGCAGTGAGGATCGCCGCTTCCATCAGCGCCTGTGGCACCGATATCGCCACCCTGAAGATTTCCCACTCATGGCTGAGGTTGTCACGGCTGTAGGTATTCGCGGGGTCGATGCTGACCTGTTGCTCGCCACTGAGTACCAGCACCGCCGCGCGCGCGACGATCAATGGCCACAGCGCTTGCAACTCTTCGTGTTGCAGCGGGTTGACCGCGTGGTAGGCCTGCACCGCCGGCAGGATGATAAACGGATCACCATCGGCGTGATGCAACAACGCCGCACAGGTCACCGACAGATCGCTGATGCGCCAGGTGCGCACCAGATCGCCAAAGTCGATCACGCCCTGCAACTGCCAGTGACGCAGGGCATCGCGCGCCCAGACAGCGTTGTCATCGGTGATATCCATGTGGATCGCCTGCACCGGCAGTTTGCCCTGCAACGGTTGCAAGCGGCGCTCGGCCTGTTCTGCCGCATCGGCAATCAATGCGCGTTGCTGCTCATCCTTGATCACCGGCAGCAGATGGCTGATCAGTGCACTGGCGTGGCGGGCATCCCACTGCAATGTGCGCTCAAGGCCCGGATGGTCGAACCCGGCCAGCGCCAGATCCATCTCACCGCAGAGCCGGCCAAAACCCGCCACCACTTCCTGGCCCAGGTGATCGAGATGTGTCAGCGGTTGGCCGTCGATGTAATCGAGCAGACGCACGTGCACCGCTTCGCCCCCAACCTCCAGTGACAGCAGATCCTCGCCGTTATTGGCCGCGATCACCCGCGGCACCGTCACCGCCGCCTGCTCGGCCAGGTACTTGAGCCCAGCGTGCTGGGCTTGCAGCTCCACCAGGGCGTAATCGCCACGGCAGATTTTCAGCACGAACCGACCGCGCGGGCTGTCGACGCGGAAATTGAGATCCTGCTGGCTGCCAAGGGCCTGCAACGTGCCGCTGAGTCCGTAATGTTCCGCCAGCCATTGCCGGGCCTGCTCTGCAGAAACCTGCGGGCTGGGCAAACTGGCGCGATGAATCAACGTGGCGAGCGGCATGAAACGACCCCTGAAATTTTATTAGGCGCCTATATCGCCATTGCTGCGCGCTATCCGCAACCCCCAACCGTGTAAAGGCATCCGGGCTATTTGTCTTCCAGCACTCGCACCCTTCGGCACTTTGCGCAAGAATGACGGCCATTCACACCTGCCTAGGAAGCCCCCATGAATGTAATCACCACCGACCTGCCCGGTGTCTTGATCATCGAACCGAAGGTGTTCGGTGACGAGCGCGGTTTCTTCTACGAGAGTTTCAACGCCAAGGCGTTCCAGGACGCTACCGGTCTGGACACGCAATTTGTTCAGGACAACCACTCGCGCTCGCAAAAAGGCGTATTGCGTGGCCTGCATTACCAACTGCAAAACACTCAGGGCAAACTGGTCCGCGTGACCGTTGGTGAAGTACTGGATGTCGCCGTGGATATTCGCCGCAGCTCGCCGCACTTCGGCAAATCCGTGGCGGTGCGTCTTTCTGCGGAAAACCATCGTCAACTGTGGGTGCCGGAAGGTTTTGCCCATGGTTTCGTGGTGCTGAGCGAGTTCGCCGAATTCCTCTACAAGACCACCAACTACTACGACCCGTCGTCCGAGCGCAGCATTCGCTGGGATGACCCCGCTCTGGGCATCGACTGGCAGTTGGACGAAGCGCCTAAGCTGTCCGCCAAGGATCAGGTCGCAGCGTTGCTCAAGGACGCTGACGTCTTCGCCTGAGGCCGGGCATAATGCGCCTGTCCCTACAGGCGCATCTGGCTCATGAAACCAACCCTTCCCCGCAGACCTCGCTGGCGCAGCCTCGCCCTGCTGGCCCTGTGTCTGGCGCCGCTGTTGTGGCCGCTGGAACATCTGGCCGAGCGCTATTACCGCAGCGAACTGGCCGGACAGAACCGTCAGACCCTCGACCTGTACGTCGCCAACCTGCTGGGCACCCTGCACCGCTACGAAGTGTTGCCACAGATTCTCGGCGACCTGCCGGCCCTTCGCTCGGTCCTCGGCGCGCCGGACGACGGCGTTACCCAAGGCAATGCCAATCGCCTGCTGAAGAACATCGCCGCGCAGACCGGCGCCGAAGTCATGTACCTGATGGACACCAGCGGGCAAACACTGGCCGCATCGAACTGGGACAAGCACGACAGCTTTGTCGGCCGCAACTTTTCGTTCCGGCCGTATTTCAGTGAAGCCATGGCCGGACGCCTCGGTCGCTTTTTCGGTCTCGGTACCACCTCGGCCAAGCGCGGTTACTTCTTCGCCGCCGCCGTGCGCAACGGCGAAAAAATCATCGGCGTGCTGGTGATCAAGGTCGACCTCGACCACACCGAAAGCCTGTGGGGTAAAACTCCGGAACAACTGCTGGTGACCGACCACAACGGCGTGGTCATCCTCACCTCGCGTCCGGAATGGCGCTTTCGCTCGACCCGTAAATTGAGCGATGGCGAACGCTCAGCGATCACCGCCATCCAGCCCTACCCGACCCGCGAGCCACGTCCATTGAACCTCAGCCCCAGCGCGTGGCTGATTCAGACCCACGACATCGCCGAAACCGGCTGGAGCGTGAGCATCCTCGCGCCGCGCACGCTGATCGACCGTCCGGTGCGCACCGTGGTTGCAATCGGCGGCGCCACGCTGCTGGTAGTGATGCTGTTGCTCGGTCTGATGATGCAGCGCCGTCGGCATTATCTGGAACGCATCGCGTTCGAGGCCAAGGCACGCCGTGAACTGGAAGGCCGTGTGGCGGAACGCACCAGCGACCTCGAAGGCCTCAACCGACGTTTGAAAGAAGAGGTGCTGGAGCGTGAACAGGCTCAGCAGGAGCTGGTGCGCGCCCAAGATGATCTGGTCCAGGCCGGCAAGCTGTCGGCGCTGGGGACCATGTCAGCGAGCATCAGCCACGAACTCAATCAGCCGCTGGCGGCGATCCGCAGCTACGCGGAAAACGCCGAGGTGTTGCTCGATCATCAGCGCACCGACGACGCTCGCGGCAACCTCAAACTGATCAGCGAACTGACCGGGCGCATGGCCTCGATCATCGCCCACCTGCGCGCCTTCGCCCGCCGTGATCGCCACGCGCCGGAGAGCGTTGCCCTGCAACCGGCGCTCGACGATGCCTTGGCGCTGCTGGCCAAACGGCGCCGGAGCATGGAAGTCGAGCTGATCCGCGACCTGCCCGCCGCCACCCTATGGGTCGAGGCCGGGGAAACGCGTCTGCGCCAAGTGCTCGGCAACCTGCTCGCCAACGCTCTCGATGCCCTTACCGAAAAAGGCCCGCCGCGCAAACTCTGGCTGAGTGCCGAATCCACCGCCGAGGGCGTCAATCTGTACATTCGCGACAACGGCCCGGGCTTTTGCATGGAAGCCCTTGGCCGCGCCAGCGAACCCTTTTACACCACCAAGACCCGCACTCAGGGCCTTGGTCTGGGGCTGGCCATTTGTGAGACGCTGATGCGCGCCTTCGGCGGTGAACTGTCGTTCGCCAACCACAAGCAAGGTGGCGCCTTGATTACCCTGCGGCTGCGCGCCGGTGCGCCCGGGGTCAGCCTGCAACCGTCCGAGGATCGAAGTGCATGACCATCGACAATCGCATTCAGGTGGTGTTGATCGACGACGATCCGCACCTGCGTCAGGCCCTCGGCCAGACCCTGGATCTGGCCGGCCTGAAAATTCTGCCACTGTCCGAAGCCAAGGGCCTGGCCGCACAGCTTGAGCGTGACTGGCCGGGCGTGGTGGTCAGCGACATTCGCATGCCGGGCATGGATGGCCTGGAATTGCTCAGCGAACTGCACGCACAGGATCCGGAACTCCCCGTGCTGTTGATCACCGGCCACGGCGACGTGCCGCTGGCGGTACAAGCCATGCGTGCCGGCGCTTATGATTTTCTCGAGAAACCCTTCGCCAGCGATGCCCTGCTCGACAGCGTGCGCCGCGCCCTCGCTCTGCGCCGCCTAGTGCTGGACAACCGTAGCCTGCGCCTGGCCCTCAGCGACCGCAACGAACTGAGCGCGCGACTGGTCGGCCACTCGACGCCCATGCTGCGTTTGCGTGAACAGATCGGCGCGCTCGCCGCGACCAAGGCTGACGTGCTGATCCTCGGCGAAACCGGCGCCGGCAAGGAAGTCGTCGCCCGCGCACTGCACGATTTATCCAGCCGCCGAAATGGCCCGTTCGTGGCGATCAACGCTGGCGCACTGGCCGAGTCCGTGGTGGAAAGCGAACTGTTTGGCCACGAACCCGGCGCCTTCACTGGCGCGCAGAAACGTCGGATCGGTAAATTCGAATTTGCCAATGGCGGCACGCTGTTTCTCGATGAAATCGAAAGCATGAGCATGGATGTGCAGGTCAAGTTGCTGCGCATGTTGCAGGAGCGCGTGGTCGAGCGTCTGGGCGGCAATCAACTGATCCCGCTGGACATCCGCGTGATCGCCGCGACCAAGGAAGACCTACGCCAGGCCGCTGATCAGGGCCGCTTCCGCGCCGACTTGTATTACCGCCTCAACGTCGCGCCATTGCGCATTCCACCGCTGCGTGAACGTGGAGAAGATGCGTTGGTACTGTTCCAGCATTACGCCGATGAAGCCAGCGCCCGCCACGGTTTGCCGCCACATGAACTGCAGCCGGCACAACGCGCCTTGCTGCTGCGCCACACCTGGCCGGGCAACGTGCGCGAACTGCAGAATGCCGCCGAACGTTTCGCCCTCGGCCTGGAACTGGCGCTGGATAACGCTGGCACCGAAGGCGGTGGCAGCACCACGGTCGAAGTCATCACCGGAGGTCTCAGTGAGCAGGTGGAGAATTTCGAGAAGTCGCTGATCGCCGCTGAACTGGCACGCTCCCACAGTTCGGTGCGCAGCCTCGCCGAGGCCTTGGGTATTCCGCGCAAGACTCTGCATGACAAGTTGCGCAAGCATGGTCTCAACTTCGGCGACAGCAGCCATGGGGACGAGAACGAATGAGCACCGACAGTCACTATCTGGAGTCCGTGCTCCATCACGATATTCCACTGACCCGCGACATGGGCCTCAAAGTGCTCGACTGGCGCGAGCAGCAATTGAGTCTGCATTTACCGCTGGATCCGAACGTCAATCACAAGAGCACCATGTTCGGCGGCAGCCTTTACTGCGGCGCGGTGCTGGCCGGTTGGGGCTGGTTGCATTTGCGTCTGAAAGAAGAAGGAATCACCGACGGGCACATTGTGATTCAGGAGGGACAGATCCGTTATCCACTGCCCGTGACCGGCGATGCGGTAGCAATTTGCCCGGCGCCTGATGCGAAGGCGTGGAAGAGGTTTCTGGCGATGTATCGGCGTTATGGGCGGGCGCGGTTGGCGCTCGATACGCGGATCGTCAATGCGGGTAGCGATGAGGATGCGGTGAGGTTTACCGGCCAGTACGTTTTGCACCGCTGAAGATCAAAAGCCCCTCACCCTAGCCCTCTCCCAAAGGGAGAGGGGACTGACCGAGATGTCTTGCGTTGTACATCGACCTGGAAGATCGCAGCGATTATGGATTCAGCAAATCCTCGACCAGGTCAGCGCTGCTTTCCAATATCCCTCGGTCGGCTCCCTCTCCTGGGGGAGAGGGCTGGGGTGAGGGGGATTGCGGATCAGCCCACTTAACCCCGAGCCAACTCCAACAACCTGGAACGCCACGCCGCCTTCGCCGGCAGCGCCAAAAAGAACTCGTTCAACAGCGATTCCCGCGCCGGATAACAGAACGCTTCCCCGCGCAGATCCAACACCTCACCGCCCGCCCCTTCCAGCACACCTTGCGCCGCCGCCGTGTCCCACTGCGAAGTCGGTGCCAGGCGCGGATAGCAATCCGCCGCACCTTCGGCCAGCAGGCAAAATTTCAGCGAGCTGCCGATATTGGCCAATTGCAACTCGCCCAGACTCGCACTCAACCCCGCCAGCAAGCGCTCCTGCTCAGGACTGGAATGCCGACGGCTGGCCACCACGGTAAACGCCTCTCCCGGCCCCGGCACATCACGCACCTGAATCGCAACCGGCGTGCCGCCCTTGTCGCAGCGCCACGCACCAAGCCCGGCGCCGCCGACATAAAAGCGACCGTTGGTCGGCATCGACACCACGCCAAATACCACGCGACCGTTTTCGATCAGTGCAATATTCACAGTGAACTCTTCGCTGCCGCTGATGAACTCCTTGGTGCCATCCAGCGGATCCACTAACCACCAGCGCTGCCAGCCGGCGCGTACGCTCTGGGCGATGTTGGCGTCTTCTTCCGACAACACCGGAATGCTCGGATCCAGCGCCGTCAGCCCGGCAAGGATCAGATGGTGCGCGGCCAGATCAGCCGCCGTCACCGGCGAGTCATCGGACTTGGCCGTGACTTCAACGCCGGAGCGCCAGAACGGCAAAATCGCCTCGCCGGCCTGCAATGCCAGCTCAACGACCGGCGCCATCAACGGGTGGGGAAACGTCATCGATATCTCACTCATGCTGGAAAGAACCCGCGCTCGGTCAGCAGATCGCGGGTCAGATACAGTGCAGCCAACGCACGGCCTTCGGAAAATTGCGGATTGAGCGCCAGCGACGACAATTCGCGCAGGTTCACCTTATCGACGCGCATCGGTTCGGGCTCGTCGCCTTCCAGCCGCTCTTCGTACAAATCGGTAGCCAGAACGACCTGGATCTTCTGGCTCATGTAACCGGGCGATAACGACAGCTCGGTCAGATGCTCCAGTTGTCGCGCGCCAAATCCGGCTTCTTCCTTGAGTTCCCGCTCGGCTGCCGCCAATACGTCTTCGCCCGGTTCGATCAAACCTTTAGGCAAGGACAGTTCGTACTCATCGGTACCGCCGCAGTATTCCTCGACCAGCACTGCGTGTTCGGCGTCCAGCATCGCCACGATCATCACCGCGCCGTAGCCCGCACCTTTGCCGACCAGACGCTCGTAAGTGCGTTCCACGCCGTTGGAAAAGCGCAGCTTGAGTTCTTCGACGCAAAACAGGCGGCTGGTGGCGACGATCTCGCGGGCAAGTACGGTGGGTTTCTGGCGCATGCAAAGCTCCTTGGCGTGAACGCGCTACTATAACGCGGCTTTCCCGATTGTTTACGTCGGATATCTTTCTACCGCTCGAGACGTTGCCATGCCTTCATTACCGTGGTCCGACATCGATACCGTTCTGCTCGACATGGACGGCACGCTGCTGGATCTGCACTTCGACAATCACTTCTGGCTGGAACACCTGCCGCAGCGCTACGCCGAACTGCACGGGGTCAGCCGGGCCATGGCCGAGATGGAATTGCAGCCGTTGTTCGAACGCCACGCTGGCCAGTTGCAGTGGTATTGCCTGGATTTCTGGAGTGCCGAACTGAAGTTGTCGGTGCGGGAATTGAAGCAGGAAACCGCGCACCTGATTGCCTTGCGGCCGGATGCCGATACCTTTCTGGAAGCAATCAAACGTGCCGGTAAACGGGTGATCATGATCACCAACGCGCACCGCGATTCACTGTCGCTGAAGCTGGAACGGATTGAGCTGGCGCCGTATTTCGAACGGCTGATCAGCTCCCACGATTACGGTTTTCCCAAGGAAAACCCGCAGTTCTGGGATGCCTTGCAGGCAGACATCGGCTTTGATCCGTCGCGCAGTCTGTTTATCGACGATACCTTGCCGATTCTGCGCAGTGCGCGGGACTTTGGTGTCGCGCATTTGTTGGCGGTGAAGGAGCCGGATAGCCGCAAGGGGCCGAAGGACACGGCTGAGTTTGCGGCGGTTGAGGACTATCGCAATCTGATCGCAGGTCTTTGATCTTTGTAGGAGCTGCCGAAGGCTGCGATTTTTTGATCTGTTTTTTAAAAATCAAAGTCAAAAGATCGCAGCCTGCGGCAGCTCCTACAGGGGTGTTGTTTTACTCAGGAATACGCAGCGTCTGCCCCGGATAGATCTTGTCCGGATGCGACAGCAGCGGTTTGTTGGCCTCGAAGATCTTGTTGTACTGGTTGGCGTTGCCATACACAGCGAGGGAAATCGCGCTGAGGGTGTCGCCTTTTTTCACCACGACAAATTTTGCTGCAGCCACCACCGGGCCGGTCACGGTGATCTGATCATCCACGCTGCCAACCCCGGCAATATTGCCCACTGCCAGCAAAATCTTCTCTTTCTCTTCCTGACTCGCGACTTCACCGGTAACGGTCACTTTGTCGCCATCCACCGTTGCCTGCACATTCGGATTGCCCAGGCCGACCTTGCTGATGTGTTCCTTCAACTGTTCACTGGCATTGGCGTTACCCGGGGTCAGCAGATCGAGCAGCTTTTCACCGGCTTCTTTAACAAAACTAAAAAGGCTCATCGTGGTTCTCTCCATGGAATAAAGGTTCAGTCGTCCAAGCCTAGACCACCGCGGACAAACCCGGTTCCAAGCCGACCAATGACCCTGCCGCCGCGCAAGCGGTAGAATCCCCCACCCCTGCCAGCGCCTGGAGCGAAGATGGACATCAAGCAGCTGAAATTCCTCATCGCCCTCGACGAAACCCGCCACTTCGGCCAGGCCGCCGCGCGTTGCCATATCACCCAGCCCACCCTGTCGATGCGTCTACGCAGCCTCGAAGAAGAACTCGACCTGCCGCTGGTCAACCGTGGCCAGCGCTTCGAAGGCTTCACCGCGCCGGGCGAGCGGGTGCTGGCCTGGGCACGCTCGGTGATGGCGGCTTATGACGGTTTGCACGCGGAAGCAGCCGCGTGTCGCGGCAACCTGATCGGTACGCTACGGCTGGGCGTGGTGCCACTGTCGAGCTTCGATCCGCTTCCATTGATGCAACGCCTGCACAGCGCCCACCCAAACCTGCGTTTCGAAATGTCGGCGCTGAGTTCTGAGCAGATCCTCGAGCATCTGGCGAACAACCGAATCGACATCGGTGTTTCTTACCTCGACCGCCTGGATCACGAACGTTTCGAATCACTGGCATTCGACGAAACCCGCATGGGCCTGCTGTACGACCAGCGCACTTTTACCTTCGGTGAAGCTCCGTTGAGCTGGGAATCACTGATCGAACTGCCGCTGGGCATGCTCACCAGCGGCATGCACTTTCGCCAGTCCATCGACCACAACTTCCACAGCCGTGGCCTGACCCCGCAACCGTTGCTGCAAACCGATGCCGTCCATCAATTGTTACAAGCGGTACACGGCGGTTTTTGCTGCGCGATCATGCCGCTCGACGGCGGCCTGGAAAAACTCACCGACCACCTGCGCCTGCAATCGATCGAAGACGCCCAGACCCTCGCCCCGCTTGGCTTGATCATGCGCCGTGGCGCCCCACGTTCCGCGCTGGCCGAGGCCTGTTTCGCGCTGTATCAGCAATCGCCAATTGCCTCATGATCGACGGCATCTATCGATAGATCGACACTAGCGATTAGACGCGACAACTTGCCGCGCCTAGTCTTAACGTTGATCAAACCGTCGGTGATGCCATGAACGCCAAGCGCCCAGCCTGCGCGGCGCCTGCAATTGAAACGCCCGCGCCTGCCGCCAGCCAGACCTACAGTTACAGCGATTTACCCCGCGAGGCATCGGCCAGCACTGCGCTGGCTGAGGAAGTCGCGTTGGCGATCGCCTACAACGGCATCAGTCAGGCGGTGATGCTGGTGACACCGACCGACCTGGAAGACTTCATCGTCGGCTTCAGTCTAGGCAGCGGCATCATCGAGGACGCCACCGATATCTATGACCTGCAACTGACCGGTGCCGGCTCCGCGCAATACGCGCAAGTGACCATCGCCAATCGCGCGTTCTGGAACCTCAAGCAACAGCGCCGGCAAATGGCGGGTACCAGTGGTTGCGGATTGTGCGGTGTGGAAGCGGTGGAGCAGGCGTTGCCCGATCTCAAAGTCCTGGCCGGCGCAGCGTTACCGCCGATCGAATGGCTCGACGGCTTGCGCCAGCGCATCGGCGCGTTTCAGCCTTTGGGTCAGCATTGCGGCGCAGTGCATGCGGCGGTGTTCATGAACGCCAGCGGTGAATTGCTGCTCGGGCGCGAAGACATCGGCCGGCACAACGCCCTCGACAAGCTGATCGGCGGACTGATCCGCCAGAAGATATCCACAGCAGGCGGCCTGGCGATTGTCACCAGTCGTTGCAGTCTCGAATTGATCCAGAAAGTCTTGCGTGCCGGCATCCAGACCCTGGTCAGCCTGTCCGCACCCACCGGCCTTGCCGTGCAATGGGCCCGTCGACACAACCTCAATCTCATCCACCTGCCGCAGAAAAGTGCGCCGCGGGTGTATAGCCCCGCGATGGAGAATCAAGCGTGAGCCAACATCATCAAGCCGACCAGAAACCTGTCCCGCGCTACAAGCCTTACAAAGGTGCCGCCGGCGGCTGGGGTGCCCTGATCAGTGTGGCTCAGGCCTGGTTGACCAGCGACAACGCCCTGAAAAACCTGCGCATGATGCTCAAGACCAACCAGAACGGCGGCTTCGACTGCCCGGGTTGCGCCTGGGGCGATTCGCCGGAAAGCGGCATGGTCAAGTTCTGCGAGAACGGCGCGAAAGCGGTTAACTGGGAAGCCACCAAGCGCCGCGTCGATGCCAGGTTCTTCGCCAAACACAGCGTCACTTCGCTGCTGGAGCAGAGCGATTACTGGCTGGAATATCAGGGCCGTCTGACCGAGCCGATGGTCTACGACGCCGAAACCGATCGCTACAAGCCGATCAGCTGGGACGACGCCTACACCCTGATCGCCAAGCACCTGCAGAGTCTGCCGAGCCCGGATCTGGCCGAGTTCTACACCTCGGGTCGCGCCAGCAACGAGGCGGCGTATCTGTATCAGCTGTTCGTGCGCGCCTACGGCACCAACAACTTCCCTGACTGCTCGAACATGTGCCACGAGGCCAGCGGTGTGGCGTTGGCGCAAAGCGTTGGCGTCGGTAAAGGCACCGTGACCTTCGACGATTTCGAACACGCCGACGCGATTTTCGTCTGGGGCCAGAACCCCGGCACCAATCACCCACGGATGCTCGAACCGCTGCGTGAAGCGGTGAAGCGCGGTGCGCAAGTGGTGTGTATCAACCCGTTGAAGGAACGCGGTCTGGAACGTTTCCAGCACCCGCAACACCCGATCGAAATGCTCACCAACGGCGATAAACCGACCAACACCGCCTATTTCCGTCCGGCCCTCGGTGGCGACATGGCGCTGCTGCGCGGCATGGCCAAGTTCCTTCTGCAATGGGAGCGCGATGCGCAGAAGGCTGGCGAACCTGCTGTGTTCGATCACGACTTCCTCAACGCCCATAGCGCCAACGTCCTCGAGTACTTGGGCGTGGTCGATGACACGCCGTGGGAACAGATCGTCGAGCAATCCGGCTTGACCCTCGTAGAAATCGAGCAAGCTGCGCGCATGTACGCCAAGGGCAAGAACGTGATCATGTGCTGGGCGATGGGTATCACCCAGCATCGCCATTCGGTGCCGACCATCCAGGAAATCGCCAACCTGATGCTGCTGCGCGGCAATATCGGCAAACCGGGCGCCGGCCTGTGCCCGGTGCGCGGCCACAGTAACGTGCAGGGCGACCGCACGATGGGCATCAACGAGCGTCCGCCGGTGGCGTTCCTCGATTCGCTGGAACGTCGCTTCCAGTTCAAGGTGCCACGCCACAACGGCCACAACGTGGTCGAAGCGATCCACGCGATGGCCGAAGGTCGCGCCAAAGTCTTTATCGGTCTGGGCGGCAACTTCGCCCAAGCCACGCCAGACAGCCCGCGCACGTTCGCCGCACTGAGCAATTGCGACCTGACCGTGCAGATCAGCACCAAGCTCAACCGCAGCCATCTGGCTCACGGCAAGGACGCGCTGATCCTGCCGTGCCTTGGTCGTACCGACATCGACATCCAGACCGAAGGCCCGCAAGCGGTCACCGTGGAAGACTCGTTCAGCATGGTTCACGCCTCCAACGGTCAGTTGCAGCCGCTGTCGAACCAGATGCGTTCGGAGCCGTCGATCATTGCCGGTATCGCTGCTGCCACACTGGGCAGCAAACCGGTGGACTGGAACTGGCTGGTGGCCGATTACGGGCGCATCCGCGAACTGATCGCCGACACCATTCCCAACTTCAAAGCGTTCAACGAGAAGATCAAGAACCCGGGCGGTTTCTACCTCGGCAACAGCGCCGGCGCACGCAAGTGGAACACGCCGTCGGGCCGCGCCAACTTCCGCGCCAACATGCTGCCGAAAGATCTGGTGCACGAGCGCACCCGCGCCACCGGACAACTGCCGGATCTGATCCTGCAATCGATGCGCTCCCACGATCAGTACAACACGACGATTTATGGTCTCGACGACCGTTATCGCGGGGTGAAAGGTCAGCGCGATGTGTTGTTCGCCAATGAGGCGGACATCATTCGACTTGGCTTCCGTCCGGGGCAGAAGGCTGACATTGTTTCGATATGGGACGACGGTCGTGAGCGTCGGGTGAAGGGCTTCACCTTGCTGGCGTTTGATATTCCAGCGGGCCAAGCGGCGGCTTATTACCCGGAAGTGAATCCGCTCGTGCCGCTGGAGAGCACTGGGGATGGCAGCCATACGCCGACGTCGAAGTTCATTGCAATTCGGCTGGAAGCGGCGAGTGAGACCGGGTTGATCATGGCCAAGTCTGCTTAATCCAAAATCAAAAGATCGCAGCCTTCGGCAGCTCCTACACCGATTCCTGTAGGAGCTGCCGAAGGCTGCGATCTTTTCGCTTCTGCTTTTCAAACGGCCACAAAAAAGGCCGCTTTTTCACAAAAACGGCCTGTCCGAAGTAGCTAAAGACCGGCGAAAAACGGTTAAGTTCCGGTGAAAAAACAGCAACTTGCAAAATTGTATACAAGTCGTGTTATTCGTCGGATTTCGATTGTCACGCTTGTCACACAGCCTCAGGATCGGCGCCGTCATCCCTTTGAGGCTCATCTATGAAGTTCTCCTCGATTCTCTTGTTGTCCCTTGGCCTGGTCAGTGGTTTTGCTTCCGCAGGCGGCACCACCGAAGCAGGTGTGGGCGGCGCATTGGGCGGGGTTCTTGGCTCGGTCGTCGGTCAGTCCTTAGGCGGCAATACAGGTTCCACTATCGGCGCAGCCTTGGGCGGCGCGGGTGGTAGTGCGGTCGGCGCCGACAAACGCAGCCGTGGCGAAGCCGCCATTGGTGGTGCGCTGGGCGCAGCCGGCGGTAACGTAGTCGGCCGCAGCATGGGCGGCACCACCGGCAGCCTGATCGGCTCCGCAGCAGGTGGCGGCGCCGGTGGCGCGCTGGGCAACTACATGGGTAACAAAAGTGATGACGATGATCGTCATTACGATCGCGGTCGTGACCGTGACCGTGGTTATTACCGCGACCGTCACCCGGGCCGCGGCCACGCTTACGGCCATCGCAAACATCACAAGCACTATCGCGACTGAGGCCTCAAACACCTCGCTGGCCGGTAAAGCAAAATCGCAGCCCAAGGGCTGCGATTTTTTTTGCCGTTTACACCACCAGGTATTCCAAGGCCTGCCGCAGTTCGGCAGGAATCGGCACCGGCTGATTACTCGCCCGATCGACGAATACGTGAACGAAGCGCCCGGCCGCACACGCCTCGCTTTCACCGACCTTGAACACCGCCAATTCGTACTGCACCGAACTGTTGCCCAACTTGCCGACTCGCAGACCGATCTCGATCAGATCCGGAAAGGCGATCGAGGCAAAGTAATCACACGCCGAACTGACCACAAACCCCACCACCTCGCCGTCATGGATATCCAGACCACCGACCTGAATCAGGTAGGTGTTCACCGCCGTGTCGAAGAAGCTGTAGTAGGTGACATTGTTGACGTGACCGTAGGCGTCGTTGTCGTGCCAGCGTGTGGTGATGGGCTGGAAGTGGGGGTAGTCGGTGCGTTGTGGCATCGGGTTGGACATTGCTCAACAATCCCTGAAGTTAATGGGCGAGTCTAATTCAAAATCGCGCCGCACCCTTCGCGAGCAGGCTCGCTCCCAAATTGAAATGCGCTCTCCTGTGGGAGCGAGCCTGCTCGCGAAGGCGTCAGCACCGCCGCCAGACTTAACGATCAGCAAACCCCTGCCCTTGCGCCGCCAACTCACCAATCAACCGCGCCGGTTTCCACTGATCGCCCTGCCGCGTCTCCAGCGCCAGTAAACGCTGATGAATAACCGCGAGCCCTTGCTGATCCGCCCAGGCCATCGGCCCGCCCTTGTCCGCCGGGAAGCCGTAGCCATTCAGATACACCAGATCGATGTCATGCGCAGACTCGGCAATGCCTTCCTGCAAAATCTTCGCGCCTTCATTGACCAACGCCAGCAAACTGCGCTCCAGAATCTCCTCCGGACCAATCTCACGGCGCTGGAAGCCCAGCCCTTCGCTGACCTGCAACACCAGCGCATCGACCTCAGGATCGTGCTCAGCCTGACGACTGCCCGGTTCGTAATGGTAATAACCGTTGCCGGACTTCTGGCCGAACCGGCCCATCTCGCACAAACGGTTATCTACCTGAACCTCCGGCGCATCCTGCCCCTTGCCGGCCAACTCGCGTGCACGCCACTCCAGATCGATGCCGACTACGTCGTACATGCGGAACGGCCCCATGGCAAAACCGAAACCTTGCAGCGCTGCGTCGACCTGCTGTGGATAAGCGCCTTCGAGCAACATCTTGCGCGCCTCCAGCACATACGGATGCAGCATGCGGTTGCCGATAAAACCGTGACAGTTGCCCGACACCACACTGACCTTGCCCATGCGCTTGCCCAGAGCCAGCGCCGCTTCCAGCACCGCCGCCGAAGTCTGCGCACCGCGCACGATTTCCAGCAGTTTCATGATGTGCGCCGGGCTGAAGAAATGCAGCCCCAACACTTGCTCCGGGCGCCGGGTCGCAGCAGCAATCGCATCGATGTCCAGCGCCGAGGTATTACTCGCCAACAGCGCCTCAGGCTTGAGCAAACCATCCAGCTCACGAAAGATCTTCTGCTTCAGCTCAAGATTTTCGTACACCGCCTCGATCACCAGATCGACATTGCGAATCGCCGCGTAATCCGCCGCCGCACTGACCCGTGCGATACGCGCATCCGCCTCGGCCTGATCAATCCGGCCTTGGCGAACGTTGTGTGCATAAGTATCGGCCACGGTGGCGAGCGCCTGCTCAAGCATCTGTGGATTGTTATCCACCCACTGCACGCTCACCCCGGCATTGGCCAGGCACATGACAATGCCACGGCCCATGGTGCCCGCACCGATCACGGCGGCCTGCTGAATATCGAAGGATATCTGGCTCATGTTGTTCTCTTGTTGGCGATCCAAAGACAGACCTCAACCATAGTCAGCCAGCGACGTTTTTTGAAGTTTATTACCGTGATGATCGACATTCAGCGGATGGATACAGCCCCGCCTTGATGACACTTGATGTAGGAGCTGCCGAAGGCTGCGATCTTTTGATGCTGACTTTTTCAAGAGCAAAAGATCGCAGCCTTCGGCAGCTCCTACAACGATCAGAGGTGCTCTTGCGCCCAACTGCGGACTTCGCCGTAGGGATATTCCTCCAACGCCGCAAACCCGGGAATCGCTCGCGCCTTGAGCTTGGTGAACAACGGCACGCTGATCCCGCACAGGAAACGCGTCACCCGCTCCGCCGACGGAATCACCCCGGTGTGCTGCTCATGCCTGTGGATAAAATCACCACACAGCGCCGCGAAGTTTTTATCCACAAGCGCTGGCAACTCCGGTGGTGCCGGCAACCGTGCAACCTGGCCATGACACACCGAGCAATGCCCACACCGCTCAGGCGCATTGCGATCCCCGAAATACTCGGCCAGGCGATAACCCAGACAACGCTCGGTGGCAAAAACCTCAAGCATCGCGTGGATGCGCGCCACTTCGGCCTGCTCATGCCGGGTGAAATATTCATGCAGCTCGACGCTCAGGGCATCGCTGTCAAAGTCACTATTCAGCAGGCTGTAGACCTCGGTCATCTGCTTGCTTTCCAGTTCGACCCAGCCCTTTTCCTGGAAGTAATCCAGCGCCTTCACTACCCGATTGCGCTCAGCGGAATACTGCGAGTACATCGCCTCGAAATTCACCGTGGCCCAAGTGCGCGCACGAGGCGAGGTTTGAATGATCGCGCCGACAAAATCCCTGCGCTCACCGTCGAAGCGCTCAAGCAGCGCTTCGGGTTCCAGCAGGTATTTGAAACGGTATTCGGCGTAATAGGCGTAGCGCGGCGCGATCAAACCGCGCAGTTCCAGTTGTACCAGCAAGGTCTTCAGCGGCAGTGCGCGAATGTTGCTCTGATCCGCCAGTGGACCGAGCAGAAACTCCCATTGTCCTTCCGGTACCGAGGCCTTTAGCTCATCGAGTACATAGCGAATGCCGTCGCGCTCCGGCGTATCGCCGTAGACGAAGTTTTCCAGCACATTGAGACTGTCGCGATTGGCCAATACCAGACAATCCGACG
The DNA here is from genome assembly GCF_009834515.1 of Pseudomonas sp. R84. Classification (NCBI taxonomy): domain Bacteria; kingdom Pseudomonadati; phylum Pseudomonadota; class Gammaproteobacteria; order Pseudomonadales; family Pseudomonadaceae; genus Pseudomonas; species Pseudomonas sp. R84. The sequence continues at coordinate 317,741 of NZ_CP019426.1, read as the reverse complement.
GCTGCCCGTCACGGCCGGCGCGGCCGATTTCCTGACTGTAGTTTTCGATGGATTTGGGCAGGTCGAAGTGCACGACATTGCGGATGTCACTCTTGTCGATGCCCATGCCGAATGCGATGGTCGCGACGATGCAATTGGACTGCCCGGCCATGAAGCGTTTCTGGATCGCTTCGCGTTTGTCGTGGGCTAAACCGGCGTGATAGGCCTCGGCCTGAATGCCGTTGCGCTCAAGGTGCTCGGCGATGTGCTCAGCAGTTTTCTGCAAGGTCACGTAGACGATACTCGGCTGCCCCGCACGCTCGGTCATCCACTCGACCAGACGCCGGCGCTTGTCCTGACCACGTACCGGTTCCACCAGCAGATTGAGGTTTGGCCGATAGAAACCGGTGGTCACCACATCGTCAGCGGCGATAGCGAATTTGGCCTGCATGTCGGCGATGACTTTCGGCGTTGCGGTGGCCGTCAGGAGCAAAGTTTGCGGGATGTTGAACTGGCGCTGATAGTCCGGCAGCTTGAGATAATCGGGCCGGAAGTTGTGGCCCCATTCCGAGATGCAATGCGCCTCGTCCACCACCAGCAGCGAGATCGGCACCTGCTGCAGAAAGTTGCGGAAACGCTCGTTCTTCAAGCGCTCCACCGAGATCATCAAAATCTTCAATTCACCCGAACGGGCGCGGGCCATCACGTCATTGGCATCATCGCGACTCTGCGCCGAATCGATGCTGCCGGCCGAGATCCCGTGACGTTGCAGAAAGGCCAGTTGATCCTGCATCAGCGCCAATAATGGTGACACCACCAACGTCAGGTGCGGCAGCATCAGCGCCGGCAATTGATAACAAATCGACTTGCCGGAACCGGTAGGAAAAATCGCCGCCGCCGAGCGCCCGGCCAGCACCGCACTGATCGCGGCTTCTTGCCCGGGTCGAAACTGTGGAAAACCAAAAACCTGTTCCAGGGTGTTGTGCATTCGCTGTCACTCCATTGACTGCTGCCATGCCAACAGCCTAGCGGGCGATCGCAGCGAGTCGAGAAAAGGTCGGGGCCAAATCGATTCGGAATGATACAGCGATTACTTGAACACCACGGTCCCTGTGGGAGCGAGCCTGCTCGCGAAGAGGCCAGCCGCCACACCACAAAATTTAAAAAGTCAGGGGCGCAACACCGCCACCCGCAACTGCTCATTCAGCATCTGCTCATGCACGCCCTGACTCTTGCTCGCCCACAACGCATGGGCCGGGCTGATATCGCCGGTGAATGCCGCCGCCAACTGACGCAGATCAGCGACGCTGCGCACACGCGGACAGAACAGTTGCTCATCACAGTTCTGACTGGCGTTGCGATAGGTGCTCAGCAACCCCTCCCAGATACCGTCGCGTACATGGCGAATCGATTTCAGTTGCACGTGCGGCACCCCGAGTCGCTGCTCAAGCCCCTCTTCATCCAGCGCTTCACTGGCCAAAAGTGCTTTGGCGAACATCAACACTTCACCGCGCGACGCCGTGTCCAAGCTCGCCTGGCTGATCAGTGCCTCCGGCCAATCGGTGCGATCGAGGCGATCCAGCACCCACGCATTGCCAACGTCCGAGGCCAAGGCCAAACGGCAAGTGCCCAGCCCGAGCAATAAAACTGCGGCCATTCGTAGCCAGTGCATACCTAATTCCCTTTAAGCGCGTGTCAGACGTTTGGAAACGCCCTACAGATTCTGGCGCGCACGATACAGCGGTTTACCGCGAATCGCCTGACAATCACGTAGGAATTATTACGCCTAAGGGTTTTGGCCTGAAAAAGCTGCGAAAACACGTAGGGCATTTCCTCAAAACACGGAAAAAACCCTACGAATACTGTCCATTGCGGCTGTCTTGTCCCACAGAGAAACGCCCTTCTATAGTGGCCGCCGCGGCTGCATACACTGCACCGGCCCGCCCCAGCGCCTTCGAACAGGACACGCCTCACCATGATCAACCGCTATCGCCCACTCAAGACTTGCTACAGCGAAAACCCGGTACTGCTTATCGACAGCCACTCCAGCCAGACCGACCTGATCAATGCCGCCGATCAGCGTTTACGCGCGGCCGGTGATTTGCTGGAAACGCTCTACTGCTTATGTTTCAAACAGGCTGATGTGAAAGATATCCCCAACATCGTTAATGCGCTTTATTTGCTGATACAGGATGGCTGCGACTTGCTGGAAGTGGCCAAGCAGAGGCCAGCGCAGTCGGCGTACAACTAGATCACTCCAGGTCAGCGCTATATCTCCTTGGGCAGGAATCCAACAATGAATGTTACGAACGATGAGTTCGATCCACCGAGTGACGAGGATGCCTACACGGCTTGGTTAATCCGACAGGTTCAAGCCAGCCTTGATGATCCTCGCCCCAGCATTCCCGATGAGGTATCCAGAGCATTGATGGCTGATAAACGCGCGCGTTTAAAACAGAAGGTCGATCAGCGGCGATGACCTATCAAATCTACGTCCCGTTCCTACAAAGACAGACTCCTTGTCTTCTATCGGCTTCGTGTAGCTGATCTCTATAGTCGTGGCTGTCGCTGCCAATTCAGCGGATCGGGCTTGGTCACCCGTATTAGATGTGCATTCACAGTCGTTGTATGCTGCTGGCGCTTTTTTGTGTCAGCACGCTTTATGGCGGCTGTGTTCGGGACGCCTTCGGGCGTGCCGGTTGTGAATGCCTCATCGGTTGACCAACCCGAACGCAGTCCGCCACCTATCGCTTGGTCACGGTGGGTGCGGATTCTCATGACGCAAAAAACGAGGCAAAAATAATGAAGACATGGAATCAATTCACCACCGATCGCTACCGCCCACTCGAATCCAACCTCACCGACACCAAGCCCCTGATCATCGACACAACGGCCAACCCACAAGACATCCTCGAATGCGCCGTCCAGCGCCTGCGCGCCTCCGCCGATCTGCTACGCACCCTCTACTGCCTGAACTTCAAACAAGCCGACGTCGAAGACATCCCCCACATCACCCACGCCCTCTATCTGCTGACGCAGGATGGCTGTGATCTGCTGCAGGTTGCGCAGCAGCGAATGCTCAATTGGAAAGCTCCGACCGGAGCTTGAGTGATCACACCGCTCTCACCTAACCGTCGAGAGCGGTAAATAAGGCAATTAACCATCGGAGTAACCATGAGCAAATTTTTTGATGAGCTGATGGAAAGCGTCCAGGAAATGGACGAGATCTTACGCAGGGAGCGTGGCTCTTCCAGTCCGACCTCTACACCGAAAACAGACGACAAGACCGCGTTGTCGTTTGAGCAAAAGCAAGCCTGCTATGACAAGCCACTTCCTTCACGTGAGTCAGCCCTCGAAAAGCACCGTAGAAACAGAAACTGAATGGAAATCACAACCACCATAAGTGGCATTATTCTGGCTGTATACCCTAAAAACAGTTGGAATAATGCCAGTTAAAAACTTGAACACTGCAGATCCGCTCTACCCTGCACCCTTCAACTTAAGTGCTATTATTCTGGCAGTTAAGGTTAAAAAATGAAGGAATACTGCCATCATGGCCAAGAAAACAGCACCGCTTTTGCCCTCCACTGCTCGACTTCTGGTGGACTTTGGCGAACGCCTGAAGCTGGCTCGCCTGCGCCGCAAATTGACGGCCAAGCAGGTCGCCGAAAGGTCAGGCATGTCGCTAACAACCTTGCGCCATCTGGAGTCAGGTGGATCAGGCGTAACCATCGGGGCCTACCTGTCGGTCATGCAAGTGCTGGGGCTGGAAAAGGATCTGAACAAACTGGCTGCAGCCGATGAAATGGGTCGCCAATTGCAGGATGCGCAGTTAATGCCTGCAACACGATCCGCAGCGAAAAAGCCCCAGCGAGTACGAGCAGTCACTGCGGCAAAAAAGGGCACATCCAAACACGCCGGGACTTCAAACGTTATCGATGCCGCCACTACCACGAAAATTCCGGCTGACTTCCCATTCAACACACACTCACTCTCCAGCCTTTTGAACACGAAGAAAAAGGCCGGCCCCCCAACAGGTGAAGAATGACGCTGATTGCTGTTTATGCAGACTGGGAATCCTTGAAAGGCGCCAGACGCCTCGGATTTCTACACGCAAGGAAAACACGCAACACCAACGTGTTCGAATTTGAGTACGACCCTAAGGCGTTGGCCGATCCCGAGTTGAGTTCCATAACTCTAGACCCGCGCATCGGCCCCTTCGAAGGCCGCCAATTCCCCGGCGAACATCAGAGCCGCTTTGGCGTCTTTGCAGACTCGAGCCCTGATCGTTGGGGCCAACTGCTGATGAAACGCCGATTGGAAAGGGACATTCGCGACGGCTTGCTCCCCAGCAACAGCAAGTTGTTTGAATCCGATTACCTGCTTGGCGTCCACGACCTGTTCCGTGTCGGCGCCCTTCGCTACAAACTCAATGACGAAGGCAACTTCCTCGACGACCGCGACGGCGTTGCCGCCCCACCCTTTGTCGAGCTACGCGCGTTAGAGCAGGCAAGTCTCGCCCTGGAAAACGATAGTGACAACACAGCCACCGAGGGCCGCGAATGGCTAAGAATGCTCATCGCACCGGGCGGCTCGCTGGGCGGCGCCAGACCAAAAGCCAGCGTAGTCGACGAGTTCGGCCAACTGTGGATCGCCAAATTCCCAAGTACGAGGGATGACTACGATATCGGTGGCTGGGAAATGGTCGTGAACGCTTTGGCAGTCAACTGCGGGTTACGCGTAGCAACCGCCACAGCCCGACGCTACGCAAGCGATCACCACTGCTTCCTGGTGAAGCGTTTCGACCGAACCGAACGCGGCGGCCGACATCACTTCGCATCAGCCATGACCATGACCAACCGCGTCGACGGCGACGACGCCTCAACCGGCGCCAGCTATCTGGAGTTGGCGGAAGTCATCATGGAACACGGCTCGGAACCCAACACCGACCTCCGTGAGCTTTGGTCGCGAATTGTCTTCAACATTTTGGTTTCCAACACCGACGATCACCTGCGAAACCATGGTTTTATTCTGGATCCTGGTCGGGGATGGCGATTGTCGGCAGCGTATGACATAAATCCGGTGCCGCATGCGGATGGGTCGAAGCTGAACATCACTGATTCTGACAACGCGTTGGACTTAGAGCTGGCGAGGGAAGTCGCTGGTTATTTTCGGGTTAGCCGTGAGGATTCAGCAGACATCATTGAGCGCATTCAAGACGTGATCCGTCTTTGGCCGGAGATCGCTAATGCGCTTGGGATGTCCAGAAGTGAGCAGGAAAGGATGGCGCCTGCTTTTCGTATCTTCTAATCACCCAAAAAAAAGCCGCCCTAAAGGGCGGCTTCTTCATTGACGACAGATCTTACAACTTCGGCCCAGCAGCCTTGATCGCGTCGCTCACTTCGAACTTCTTGAAGTTCTCGATGAACAGACCGGCCAGTGCTTTCGCGGCCTCGTCGTACGCAGCCTTGTCAGCCCAGGTGTTGCGTGGGTTGAGCAGGTTGGTTTCAACGCCCGGTACGGCCAGGGGCACGTCGAGGTTGATGGTGTCGAGGTGTTCGGTGGCTGCGCCGATCAGTGCGCCGCTCTGGATCGCTGCGATCACTGCGCGGGTGGTCGGGATGTTGAAGCGTTTGCCGACGCCGTAGCCGCCGCCGGTCCAGCCGGTGTTGACCAGGTAAACCTTGGAACCGAAACCGCGGATGCGCTTGATCAGCAGCTCTGCGTATTCGCCAGCCGGGCGCGGGAAGAACGGTGCGCCGAAGCAGGTGGAGAAGGTCGACTTGATGCCGCTGCCCGAACCCATTTCAGTCGAGCCCACCAGTGCGGTGTAGCCGGACAGGAAGTGGTAGGCCGCTTGTTCTTCGTTGAGGATCGACACTGGTGGCAGTACGCCGGTCAGGTCGCAGGTCAGGAAGATCACCGCGTTTGGCTCGCCACCGAGGTTGTGCTCGGAGCGCTTGGCAACGTGCTCCAGCGGGTACGCGGCGCGGCTGTTCTGGGTCAGGCTGACATCGGCGTAGTCGGCGTGCTTGGCGTCGTCGATAACGACGTTTTCCAGCACAGCGCCGTGCTTGATGGCTTTCCAGATAACCGGCTCGTTCTTCTCGGAGAGGTCGATGCACTTGGCATAGCAACCGCCTTCGATGTTGAACACCACGCCTTCACCCCAGCCGTGTTCGTCGTCACCGATCAGGTAACGGCTTTCATCAGCCGACAGGGTGGTTTTACCGGTGCCCGACAGACCGAAGAACAGGGTCACGTCGCCTTCTTCGCCGATGTTGGCAGCGCAGTGCATTGGCAGCACGTCAGCGGCCGGCAGCAGGAAGTTCTGCACGGAGAACATGGCTTTCTTCATCTCACCGGCGTAACGCATGCCAGCGATCAGCACTTTCTTCTGTGCGAAGTTGAGGATCACGCAACCGTCGGAGTTGGTGCCATCACGCTCAGGCACGCACTCGAAGTTGGCGACGTTGAGCACTTGCCACTCTTCACGACCGGCCGGGTTGTACTGGGCCGGGTTGATGAACAGGCAACGACCGAACAGATTCTGCCAGGCAGTCTGGGTGGTCATTTTCACGGCCAGGTAGTGATCTTCCGCCGCGCCTACATGCACGTGGGACACAAAGTGCTCTTGCGCGTTGTTGAATGCTTCTACGCGAGCCCACAGCGCGTCGAACTTGTCGGCCGGGAACTTGCGGTTGATCGGGCCCCAAGCAATAGCGGCCTGGGTGGAAGGCTCTTCAACGATGAAACGGTCAACAGGCGAACGACCGGTGCGGTGACCAGTGCGAACAACCAGAGCGCCGGTATCGGCAAGCTCGCCCTCACCGCGGTTCAGGGCTTCTTTTACCAGATCATCAACACTCAGATCGGTGTACACGGCGTTATTGGCTTGCGTCATGAGGTTCCCCGTCGGCCAGTGGCCGAGTGTGCTCCAAACGTTTTGTAGTAGAAAGTCGTGCACTACTACCGCGAAAAAAGTGGGCCGGATTATGCCAGAAAAGCCCAAAAAGAGTAGGGTCCTCCCGTCGTAACGGCGATATTCCGTCGTTACGCAGTGAATTTACCTGCGCTGAACCGTTTTAGTGCCGGGTATCTGACGGCGTGTCGACGCCTGCGCCAGCGAACAATTGAGCAACATCCGTGGCATCGAACAGGTAGCGCTCGTTACAGAACTGGCAATCAACCTCGATGTTGCCACCATGTTCGACCACCAATTGCTGCGCATCTTCCAGACCGAGACTGACCAACGCATTGCCGGAGCGTTCCCGCGAGCAGCTGCAACGAAAGCGCAGTTTCTGCACATCGAACAGACGAACCTGCTCTTCATGGTAGAGGCGATGGAGGACGGTTTCGTTGTCCAGGCTGAGCAATTCATCGGCGGTCAGGGTGGTGGCCAGCGCGGTGATGTGCTGCCAGCTGGCGGCGCGATCTTCTTCGTCTTTCAGACGGTCAGCCGGCAATTGCTGCAGCAGCAGGCCACGGGCGCGACGGCCGTCGGCAAATAGCTTGAAGCGAGTGCCGACCTGTTGCGACATGACGAAATAGTTGGTGAAACAGTCGGACAGGGTTTCACCGTCGAGGTCGACGATACCCTGATAACGCTGGCCGACAGTCGGGTCGACGGTCAGGGCCAGAACGCCGTTCGGCATCAGGTCGGCGAGGGTCGCGTCCGCCGCGATCTGCTCGGCGTGATAACGCGCCAGGCCACGGATCTCACGCTCGCTGGAGCACTCGATCATCAGCATCGGGATCGGGCCTTCGGAACGCGCCTGCAGAATCAGCAAGCCATCGAACTTCAAGGTGCCCACCAGCAACGCGGCCGCCGCCATCAATTCGCCGAGCAGTTGTGCCACCGGCTCCGGGTACGGATGTTTGGCGAGGACTTCGGCGTAGCTGCGCTCAAGTGCAACCAGTTCGCCGCGTGTGTCGCTGTCATCAAAGATGAAACGTTGGGTGAAATCGGTATCCGGTAGGTCGGTCATAATTTTGGGTATCTGAATGTGGTGACAAAATGGTTACAAGACGTGAAAATTTGCACTTCTTGGCACTCTTTTTGGTGCCGACTGCTCTGCCATGGGAGGCATTTTATGAACAATCCGGGTTTGTTCCAATCTAGGTGGAACCTCGGCCGGCTGGTTCTGTGCAACGTAGTGCCGTTGGCGCTACTGGCTTTCTGGTTATGGCCTACGGGCAACGCGCTGTGTGTGATTTTCGACGAGTGGCTGTTTCGCTCACTCAATGCACCGCTGGCCAGCAACCCCATATGGCTCCACATCTGGGCAATTGCAAGTATGCGTCCGTTCGACATCGTCGTTGGCTTGATCCTGCTGACGCTGCTGATCAAGGGCGACTGGGTGTTCAAGGCGATTGACGTGCGCCGGGCTTTTTTCGGTTTTCTTTCGATCCTGCTATTGATGGTGGTGATTCGCGCACTGTTTTCCAAGTTCTCCGACCATATGGATTGGCAGCACAGCAGCCCGTCGATGATGCTTGAGGGCGCCGTGCACATCAGCGATTACTTCCCGAATCTGGAAAAAACCTGGGAAGTGAAGGATCGCTCGAGCCAGAGCTTTCCCGGTGACCACGCTTCGGTGTTGTTGATCTGGGCGCTGTTCATGGGCGTGTTCAGCCGCACGGCCGGCCAGTTCGTGACGACCTGGGGCCTGGCGCTGTTGTTCATGCTGCCGCGCCTGGTGGCCGGTGCGCATTGGGGTCAGGACGATTACATCGGTGGTGTATTGCTGGCGGTATGGGCGTTGGGCTGGGGTTACTACACGCCGTTTGCCTATCACGCCTCGAACTTCTGGCTGAGGGTAACGGCGCCGATCTTTGCATTGCTCGGCAAGTTGCCGCTGCTTTCGCGGATGAGTGTGGTGCGTAGCGCCTGATACCGAGCTGTCTTCAGCGAGGGCTGCGCTCTCGATTCGCGAGCAGGCTCGCTCCCACATTGGAATGCAATCCCCTGTGGGAGCCTGCTCGCGAAGAGGCCAGCACCAACAAAGCGCTTACTCGTCGTTACTGCTACCCCGGAACTTGAACAGATCCCGCCGCTGCTTCTTGCTCGGCTTGCCGTCGGTGCTCACGCCCAACGCGCCCGCCTTGCGCATCGCCGCAGCCGCTTCACGTTTGGCAATACTCACTTCGGTCTCCGCGTACAACGCCTGCGCTTCGGGAGCGCCCCGTCGAACAATCGACAACGCCTCGACCTTCACCGTACGCACTTCAAACCCGGTACGAATCTCGAACTCATCGCCAATGCGTGGCTCTTTGCCAGACTTGCAGCGCTCGCCGCGACAATGCACCTTGCCACTCTCGATCGCTGCTTTGGCCAAGGCACGGGTTTTGTAAAAACGCGCGGCCCACAGCCACTTGTCGAGACGGACCTTGTCGTCCTCTTCGCTTTTTTGTGCCATGGCATTTCCTCATTCTGAAATATTGATGAACTGTACTACCGTTTCACTCATGTCATGAATGACCGCGTCCCGGATTACAATGCTCGCGTTTCGGCGCCTGCTTCAGGGGCCGGAAATCCGGGCTGTAGAAATCTGTCGCCTTTTAACCCTTATTCTGCGTGAATACCGCGAATCCGGCCTCGTGCGGGCTGAAGCGGTTGTCACGGTTGAGCATTTTTTTGAAGACATTTGACCATTTGACCGTTGTCGGTCTGCGCGAGTGGGTGGCGCTTCCGGATTTGGGAGTCGCGGGCCTGCGAGCGAAAATCGACACCGGTGCCAGCACCTCCAGCCTACATGCCACCGACATCGAACCGTTCGAGCGTGACGGTGAAAAGTGGGTGCGTTTCACCGCGCACCTGGGCACGGTGGTGCAGCTGCGTCATCGCCGCTGCGAAGCCCCCTTGGTAACACGCAAAACCATCAAAAGCTCCAACGGCCATGCGCAGGTGCGCTACGTGATCAGCACCACTCTGGCCCTTGGAGATCGAGTGTGGCCGGTCGAGTTCACTCTCGCCTGCCGCAAGTCCATGCGCTATCGCTTGTTACTCGGATCCAAAGCCCTGATCGATGGCCAGTTGGTGGTCAATCCGGGCATCAAATATGTACAAGACAAGCCGGTGTTCCCGGTATCTACCTCCTCCACAGGTGTTGCATGAAGATCGCTGTGCTGTCGCGGAACCCGCGTCTGTATTCCACCCGTCGTCTGGTCGAAGCCGGAACCGAGCGCGGGCATGAAATGGTAGTGATCGACACCTTGCGCGCCTACATGAACATCGCCAGCCACAAGCCGCAGATTCACTATCGCGGCAAACCGCTGGAAGGCTTCGATGCGGTGATACCGCGGATCGGTGCGTCGGTGACGTTTTATGGTTGTGCCGTGTTGCGCCAGTTCGAAATGATGGGGGTGTTCCCGCTCAACGAGTCGGTGGCCATCGCCCGTTCGCGGGACAAGTTGCGCTCGTTGCAACTGCTGTCGCGTCGCGGTATTGGTTTGCCGGTGACTGGTTTTGCGCACTCGCCGGATGATATTCCCGACCTGATCGACATGGTCAACGGCGCGCCTTTGGTGATCAAAGTGCTGGAAGGCACTCAGGGCATCGGCGTGGTGCTGTGCGAAACCGCGACCGCTGCCGAATCGGTGATCGAAGCGTTCATGGGCCTGAAGCAGAACATCATGGTTCAGGAATACATCAAGGAAGCCGGCGGCGCGGATATTCGCTGCTTCGTGGTCGGTGACAAAGTCATCGCGGCAATGAAGCGCCAGGCCAAACCGGGTGAGTTCCGTTCAAATCTGCATCGCGGCGGCAGCGCCAGCCTGATCAAGATAACCCCGGAAGAACGCATGACCGCGTTGCGCGCCGCTAAGGTCATGGGCCTGGCGGTGGCGGGGGTGGATATCCTGCGCTCGAACCACGGGCCGCTGGTGATGGAAGTGAATTCGTCGCCGGGGCTGGAAGGGATCGAGACCACCACGGGGAAGAATGTGGCGGGGATCATCATTGAGCATCTTGAGAAGAATGGCGGGCCGAATATGACCCGCACCAAAGGCAAGGGCTAGAGCGAAGAGCTAGAGCTAAGAGCAACAGCCCCTCACCCTAACCCTCTCCCGAAGGGAGAGGGGACTGATTGGGGGATATTGGAGAACTACGCCGACCTGATCCTGCTGTGCCGAATCCACAATCGCCCCAGTCTTTCAGGTCGATGTATGACGCAAGACACCTCGGTCTGCCCCCTCTGGGAGAGGGAGCAGATTGAGGGACGATTAAGAGATACGCCGACCTGATCTTGCTGTGCCGAATCCATAATCGACTCGGATTTTCAGGTCGACGTATGACCCCAGACACCTCGGTCAGCTCCCTCTCCCTCCGGGAGAGGGCTGGGGTGAGGGGTTTTTGGGGGTTAGACGGCGTCTCTTGGTAACATCAACCCCAGCGGCAATCTCACCCGCGCCTCCAGCCCTCCCCCGGACCGGTTACGCAGTTCAACATTGCCGCCATGCATCGAAGCAATCCGCTTCACGATCGCCAAACCCAACCCTGTACCCTTGCCGCCGCGGGCACGATCGCCACGGGTAAACGGGTTGAAGATCGCCTCCAACTCCGAAGGGTCGATCCCCGCACCACGGTCCATCACACTCAGCACCACATACGGCGCACTGACGTCACCGGACACGTAAGCCGCGACTTCAACGTGACCGCCAGCATGGTTCAAGGCGTTGCCGATCAGGTTGTTCAGCAAGCGTTTCATCGATACCCGACGCAGCGGAAACGGCTGGATCGGCTCCAGACGCAAACGCACTTTCTCTTCATTCTGGTTGTACGGCGCCGCGACCTCGCGCACCAGATCAGTCAGATCCACCTCTTCTACCGACTCGTCACGACCATCGCGGATGAACGCAAGGAACTGGTCGAGAATCGCGTCCATGTCTTCAATGTCGCGCACCATGTCGTCAGTCAGGTCGTTGCGATCGCCCATCAATTCCAGCGACAGCCGCAAACGGGTCAGCGGTGTGCGCAAGTCGTGGGACACGCCGGCCAACATCAACTCACGCTCGCGTCCGGCCTGCTCGACGTCTTCGGCCATCTGGTTAAAAGCGCGATACACCTCGGTCATTTCGCTCGGCGTATCGCTGATCGGCAGACGTACGCTGCGACCCTGACCGAGTTGCCGGGCGGCATAGACCAGACGCTTCAAGGGTTGGTTGAGCTGACTGACGAAAATCCATGCAGACGCCGTCGACAACAAGCCGATGGCGAGGAACCAGCCGAGCACGTTCCAGATTTTCTGGCCGCGCAAAGGATGCGGATACAGCGGCACCTTCAGCCAGCCGTCACCGAGGCTCGGCGCGCGGACCCATAACGCCGGCGGCGAGTGCATGCGTAAGCGTACTTCGGTGTCGGCGCCCAACTCCGCCTGCATCTGCCGCTGATAGATTTCGCTGTACGGCCAGTGCTGTTCGCCTTCCGGCACACCGGCGCCCACGACCCGGATCAGGGTGGCGGCATCAGCGATCTTCGCGCGATTTTCTTCATCGGCAGCCCAATAGGCTCGCAGCGTCAGGGCGACGCCGTGGCTGTATTGGCGATCCACCAGCACGTCCTCGTTCATCAACAGATAAACCAGGGTCAGCGCCTTGGAAAACAGCACGACGATAAGCACCAGCCAAAGGGTGCGGGAGAAAAAACTTTGAGGGAACCAGACAGGGGTTTTCATCGATAACCGCTACACACTTGCAGGAGCGAGCAATGCTCGCATATTGCGGATTGCGAGTCTGCGGGCATGGCCGTTCGACCAAAACCTGCAGACCCGCTCCTACAAATCGCCGATCACTTGGTGGCGGCGCCATCCGGTACAAACACGTAGCCCACGCCCCAGACAGTCTGGATGTAACGTGGTTTCGACGGATCAGGCTCGATCATGCGGCGCAGCCGGGAAATCTGCACATCGATGGAACGCTCGAGTGCATCCCATTCGCGGCCACGGGCCAGATTCATCAGTTTGTCGCGGGTCAGCGGCTGACGCGCGTTCATCACCAGCGCCTTGAGTACCGCAAACTCACCGGTGGTGAGCATGTGCACTTCGTCGCCGCGTTTCAGTTCGCGGGTGGCCAGCGACAACACGTAATCACCGAAGGTGACGTTTTCGTCTTCACTGCCCGGCGCGCCCGGTACCGGAGCGGCCTGACGACGCAGGACGGCTTTGACCCGGGCCATCAGCTCGTCCGGGTTGAACGGCTTGGCCAGATAATCGTCGGCGCCCAGTTCCAGGCCCTTGATGCGGCTCAACTCATCGCCCTTGGCGGTGAGCATGATGATCGGAATCTGGTTGTTCGCGCCACGCAGGCGGCGGCAAGCGGTCAGACCGTCTTCGCCGGGCAGCATCAGGTCGAGGACGACCAGATTGAAGACCTCACGCGACAGCAGACGATCCATCTGCTCGGTGTTCGGTACGGTGCGGGCACGGTAGCCCTTGCTGACGAAAAAACGTTCCAGCAGGCTGCTCAGCCCCGGATCGTCGTCAACGATGAGAATTTTTTCGCCTTCAGCAGTTTGTGCAGTGCTGCTCATTAGATGCTCCTTTTAGCTCGGCGCGCATTATGGCGTAGCTGCCGTTATACGCACCGTGTGCATTGTTAGCAGATTTTTCCTTCACTGCCAGAAAACCGGGGTTTATGCCTACAGACTGCAACGCCCCCGAATGACAGAACGCTGGTTATAATGCGCGGCGTTTTGTGCCAGGCAACGTCTGAATCGTTACCGCAGGTGGCAGGCTTTTTTTCCTGCCGAGCGCAGTAATTGTTCGATTTCACGGGTCAATGGGCTGCCTTTTGACCCAGGCAGCGGCAATTTTCTAGCCGCTCAACCAGACTCCGGGCCTTTATTTCCGTGCCTGCGAGCCTGATTTCACACTATGTCAGGTGGTTTTATGGACAGCATCAACAGCCGCATTGCCGAGGAACTCGGCGTACGCCCACAACAGGTCGAAGCGGCCGTCGCGCTACTCGATGAAGGCTCTACCGTTCCCTTCATCGCCCGTTACCGGAAAGAAGTCACCGGCAGCCTCGATGACACCCAGTTGCGTCATCTGGAAGAGCGTCTGCGCTACCTGCGAGAACTCGACGAACGGCGCATCAGCATCCTCGCCAGCATCGAAGAGCAAGGCAAACTCACCCCAGCCCTCGAACGCGACATCAAACTCGCCGACACCAAGACCCGCCTCGAAGACTTGTACCTGCCGTACAAGCAGAAGCGCCGCACCAAGGGCCAGATTGCCCTGGAAGCCGGCCTCGGCGACCTGGCCGACGGCCTGTTCAACGATCCGAACCTGACCCCGGAAACCGAAGCCGCACGCTTCGTCGATGCCGAAAAAGGCGTGGCCGATGTGAAGGCCGCACTGGAAGGCGCCAAGTACATCCTCATGGAGCGCTTCGCCGAAGACGCCAGCCTGCTGGAAAAATTGCGCAACTACCTCAAGCAGGAAGCGACCCTCAGTGCCCGCGTTATCGCCGGCAAAGAAGAGGAAGGCGCCAAGTTCCGCGACTACTTCGAACACGACGAACCGCTGAAAAGCATGCCATCGCACCGGGCACTGGCGATTTTCCGTGGCCGCAACGAAGGCATCCTCAGCTCTGCTTTGAAAGTCGGCGACGAGCTGCCGGGCACCATGCACCCGTGCGAAGGCATGATCGGCCAGCAATTCAACATCCAGAACCAGAACCGCCCGGCCGACAAATGGCTCGGCGAAGTGGTGCGCTGGACGTGGAAGGTCAAGCTCTACACGCACCTGGAAACCGACCTGCTCGGCGAACTGCGTGACGGCGCCGAAACCGAAGCGATCAACGTGTTCGCCCACAACCTGCACGACTTGCTGCTGGCCGCACCGGCCGGCCCGCGTGCAACCCTGGGCCTCGACCCGGGCCTGCGCACTGGTTGCAAGGTTGCCGTGGTCGACTCCACCGGCAAGTTGCTCGATCACGCCACGGTTTACCCGCACGTGCCGCACAACAAGTGGGATCAGACCATCGCCATTCTGGCTGCCCTGTGCGCCAAGCACTCGGTTGACCTGATCGCCATCGGCAACGGCACCGCCAGCCGCGAGACCGATAAACTGGCGATCGAGCTGATCAAAAAATACCCAGCGATGAAAATGACCAAAGTCATGGTCTCCGAGGCCGGTGCATCGGTGTACTCGGCGTCGGAACTGGCGGCCAAGGAATTCCCGGACCTCGACGTATCGATTCGGGGCGCGGTATCTATCGCCCGCCGCTTGCAGGATCCACTCGCCGAGTTGGTGAAAATCGATCCGAAATCCATCGGTGTCGGCCAGTACCAGCATGACGTCTCGCAGCTGAAACTGGCGCGTGGTCTGGACGCTGTGGTCGAGGACTGCGTGAACGCCGTCGGCGTTGATGTAAACACCGCTTCGGTGGCACTGCTGGCCCGAATCTCTGGCCTCAACGCAACGCTGGCGCAAAACATCGTCACGCACCGCGACGAACACGGTGCGTTCAAAACCCGCGCAGCGCTGAAGAAAGTCGCGCGTCTGGGCGAAAAAACCTTCGAACAGGCGGCCGGTTTCTTGCGCGTGATGAACGGCGACAACCCGCTGGATTCCTCGGCGGTGCACCCGGAAGCCTATCCGCTGGTGCAGCGCATTGCCGCTGAAACCGACCGTGATATCCGCTCGCTGATCGGCGATGCAAGCTTCCTCAAGCGTCTGGATCCGAAGAAATTCACCGACGAAACCTTCGGTCTGCCGACCGTAACCGACATCATCCAGGAACTGGAAAAACCGGGCCGCGACCCGCGTCCCGAGTTCAAGACCGCTGAGTTCCAGGAAGGCGTCGAAGATCTGAAAGACCTGCAACTGGGGATGATCCTCGAAGGCGTCGTCACCAACGTGACCGCGTTCGGCGCATTCGTCGACATCGGCGTGCATCAGGACGGTCTGGTGCACATCTCGGCGTTGTCGGAGAAGTTCATCAAGGATCCACGCGAAGCGGTGAAGGCCGGTGACGTGGTGAAAGTGAAGGTCATGGAAGTCGACATCCCGCGCAAACGCGTTGGCCTGTCGATGCGCATGGGCGATACCCCGGGCGAGAAGATCGACGGCGCCCGTGGCTCGCGTCCGGGTTCGGCGCAGCGCCAGCCTTCGAACAACGCGCCACGCAAGGAAACCGCAACCGCCGCACCAGTGAACAACGCGATGGCCTCGCTGTTCGCCAACGCCAAGCAATTGAAGAAACGCTGATGGAAATTCCAGCCGGGCTCGTCGAGAGCGCGTTTTTCAAGCTGTTGGGCTGCCGCCTGCACAGCCTGGAAACCGGGGCGGCGCAAGTCGCCCTGGTGCTGGAACCGGAACTGCGCAATCGCGGCGGCAAATTGCACGGTGGTGCGCTGTTCAGTCTGGTCGACATTGCCATGGGGCTGGCCTGTTCCAGCACCCACGGTTTCGATCAGCAGAGCGCAACCATCGAGTGCAAGATCAACTATATCCGCGCCGTTTCCGATGGCGAGGTGATGTGCACGGCGCGGGTTATCCACCCGGGCCGGCGCACGCTGGTGGTCGAAGCCGACGTGATGCAGGGCGACAAACTGGTCGCAAAAGCGCAAGGCACGTTCGCTGTCCTGTAGCTTGTGGTCATCAATTTGAGTTAATTTCGGCGCAACGAATCCTGTGGGAGCGAGCCTGCTCGCGAAGAGGGTGTATCAGCAATGCAGATGTTGGCTGACACACCGCCTTCGCGAGCAGGCTCGCTCCCACAGGGATTGTGCAGTTCCTGACTGACCGGCAAATGGCCTGCCGCTACAAAACCAGGCGAAAACGCCAGTTTCAACTTCACCCTTGTAGACCGTCCTGCCCACCCCCATATTGGGGCGACTGACGCGTGAAGGAATCCAAATTGAGCGAACTTCTCAACCGCCGCCTGGCTCTGCTCGGCGAGCGCGCTAACCTCTCTCTGCTCGAGCAGTGCCTGCACGGTATCGAACGTGAATGCCTGCGCGTGACCAGCGAAGGTCGCCTGGCGCAAACGCCGCACCCCGAAGCCTTGGGTTCCGCGCTGACCAACGAACAAATCACCACCGACTACTCCGAGTCGCTGCTGGAATTCATCACGCCCGCCCTGCCGGATCCGGCTGATACCCTGGCGAGCCTGGACAAGATTCACCGTTTTGCCTACAGCAAGCTCGGCAACGAGTACCTGTGGAGTCCATCGATGCCGTGCCCGTTGCCGGCCGAGGAAGATATCCCGATTGCGTATTACGGCACCTCCAATATCGGTCAGCTCAAGTACGTCTATCGCAAGGGCCTCGCCCTGCGGTATGGCAAGACCATGCAGTGCATCGCCGGGATTCACTACAACTTCTCCCTGCCGGAAAAGCTCTGGCCGCTGCTGCGCGAAACCGAAGGATTTGTCGGCACTGACCGCGATTATCAATCGTTCTCCTACATCGCACTGATCCGTAATTTCCGTCGCTACAGCTGGCTGCTGATGTACCTGTTCGGTGCCTCGCCAGCGCTCGACGCCGGTTTCCTGCGCGGGCGTTCGCATCAGCTGGAACAACTCGATTCGGACACCCTGTATCTGCCGTACGCCACCAGCCTGCGCATGAGCGACCTCGGTTATCAGAGCAACGCCCAAGCCGGTCTGACGCCTTGCTACAACGATCTGGCGAGCTACACCGACAGCCTGCGCAAAGCCGTGGCCACGCCGTACGCGCCGTACGTTGAAGTCGGCACGCACCAGGATGGCGAGTGGGTGCAGCTCAACACCAACATCCTGCAGATCGAAAACGAGTACTACTCCAACATCCGCCCGAAACGCGTGACCTACACCGGCGAGCGGCCGATTCAGGCGTTGGTGGCCCGTGGCATTCAGTACGTTGAAGTGCGTTGCCTGGACATCAACCCGTTCCTGCCGATGGGCATCGATCTCACTGAATCGCGCTTCCTCGACGCGTTCCTGCTGTATTGCGCGCTGAACGACAGCCCGTTGCTGACCAACACTTCGTGTGGCAACGCGACGTCGAACTTCCTCAGCGTGGTCAAGGAAGGTCGCCGTCCGGGCCTGCAATTGCAGCGTGACGGTGAGTCGGTCGAGATGAAGGCTTGGGCAGCCGAACTGCTGGAACAAATTGCTCCATTGGCGGCGTTGCTGGATCAGAGCCATGGCGGCGATGCGCACAGCAAGGCGCTGGATACGCAACTGGCCAAGGTCAGCGATCCGTCCCTGACGCCATCCGCGCAGGTGTTGGCGGCGATGGCCGAGCACAAGGAAAGCTTTGCGCAGTTCTCCCTGCGTCAGAGCCAGGCACATGCCGAGTTTTTCCGTAGCGAGCCGTTGGCGGCGGATGAACAGGCGAAGTTTGAGGAACTGGCGCGTACGTCGCTGGCAGCGCAGGCTGAGCTGGAGCAGAACGAGGTGGGGGATTTCGATGTGTTTGTTGGGTCGTATCAGGCGAGTATTTTGGCGATTAGTAACTAAAAGCCCCTCACCCTAACCCTCTCCCAGAGGGAGAGGGGACTGATTTAGGTGCTCTTGAGATTTACGCCGACCTGAAATATCCAGCCGAACTCAGGCCTTGAAAAGCACACAGATCGGCCCCCTTTCCCCCTCACCCCTTTGGGGAGAGGGCTGGGGTGAGGGGGAAAAATCTAACGCCGAACGAAAAATCCGAAATACCCCACAATTCCCCCGCTCTTAGATTTTTCCGCTCATAAGCTCATTCTAAAAAGTTATTTATTTACTGATTCTTAGATCATTTAGTCTCCTTTCACGCCAACACTCGGTCGCCTGATATGGAGCTCTTCAATGAAACTGAATTTCCCGCTTCGCCTGCTCGCCGTGGCCTCCCTGGCTGCCGCGAGTTTTCTGGCTCAGGCCGCCGACCTCACCGTCGCCTACCAAACCACCGTTGACCCGGCGAAAGTCGCCCAGGCTGACGGCGCTTACGAAAAAGCCACCAAAGCCGATATCGCCTGGCGCAAGTTCGATAACGGCGCCGACATCATTGCCGCCATCGCCTCCGGTGATGTGCAGATTGGCTACCTCGGTTCGAGCCCGCTGACCGCGGCGATCACCCGCAAAGTCCCGGTCGAAACATTCCTTATCGCGACCCAGATCGGCGCCGCCGAAGCATTGGTCGCTCGAGACGGTTCCGGCATCAAGACCCCGCAAGATCTGATCGGCAAGAAAATCGCCGTGCCGTTCGTATCGACCGGTCACTACAGCCTGCTGGCGGCGCTGAAGCACTGGAACATCGATCCATCGAAAGTCACCGTGCTCAACCTCGCCCCACCAGCGATCATTGCCGCATGGAAACGCGGTGACATCGACGCCACTTACGTGTGGGATCCGGCACTCGGCGTGGCCAAGGAAAACGGCAAAGTGCTGATCACCTCCGGCGAACTGGCCAAGTTCGGTGCACCGACCTTCGATGCGTGGATCGTGCGCAAAGACTTCGCCGAGAAGCACCCGGAAATCGTCACCGCGTTCGCCAAGGTCACCCTCGACGCCTACGCCGATTACCGCAAAGACCCGAAAGCCTGGCTCGCCGACCAATCCAACGTCGACAAACTGGTGAAACTCTCTGGCGCCAAGGCCAGCGACATCCCATTGCTGCTGCAAGGCAACGTCTACCCGCTGGCCGCTGATCAGGTCGTCACCCTCGGCGCGCCGACAACCAAAGCCATCACCGACACCGCCGCGTTCCTCAAGGAGCAAGGCAAGGTCGAAGCCGTTCTGCCGGACTACGCGCCGTACGTCAGCGCCAAATTCATCACCAACTGATCGGGAGTTAACTGCGATGGCCTTGCTACAGCTGGAGCGCATCAGCGCACAGTACCCGGGCAGCCCGACACCGGTGCTGGCGGATATTTCTCTGACCCTGGGGCCTCAGCAATTGCTGGTCGCCCTCGGCCCGTCCGGCAGTGGCAAAACTTCGCTGTTGAACCTGATTGCCGGTTTCGTCGAACCAAGCGCCGGGCGCATCACCCTCGACGGCGTGCCGGTCAAAGGCCCGAGCGCCGAACGTGGCGTGGTGTTCCAGGACGACGCGTTGCTGCCTTGGCAGGACGTGTTGGCCAACGTCGCATTCGGTCTGGAACTGGCCGGTGTCGCCAAAGAAAAACGCGAAAAGATCGCCCGCGAAATGCTCGCACTGGTTGATCTTTCCGGTTTCGAAAGCCGCCGTATCTGGCAACTCTCCGGTGGCCAGAAACAGCGCGTCGGCCTCGCACGCGCCCTCGCCGCTGACCCGCGTGTATTGCTGATGGACGAGCCTTTCGGCGCCCTCGACGCGTTCACCCGCGAACAGATGCAGGAGTTGTTGCTGCAAGTCTGGCAGCGCACGGCCAAACCGGTTTTCCTGATTACCCACGACATTGAAGAAGCGGTGTTCCTCGCCACTGACCTGATTCTGCTCGCGCCGAATCCGGGGCAGATCGTTGAGCGTCTGCACCTGGATTTCGGTCAGCGTTACGCCGCTGGCGAGTCAGCACGTGCGATCAAATCCGATCCGCGCTTTATCGAAACCCGCGAACACGTGCTGAGCAAAGTGTTCTCGCAACGCAGCGCCGGGCAACGGCAGGAGCGCGCATGAGCAGTTACGACGTTTCCTCGGCGGCGGTAAAACCCGTCAGCGCATCGGCGGCGATACCCGTACGGCGTAGCCTCAGTACGCGCTGGATCAGCCTGCTGACGCTATTTGCCTTGTTGGCGATCTGGTGGGCAGTGACCGCCACTGGCTTGATCGAACCACTGTTTCTGCCGCCACCGTCCGCTGTTTTGCAGAAGGGCTGGTTGCTGGCGACCACCGGTTACATGGATTCGACCTTGTGGCAGCACCTTGGCGCCAGCCTGAGTCGTATCGGTCTGGGTCTGGGTTTCGCGATTCTAACCGCCGTGCCGGTGGGCATCGCCATCGGTGCCAACCGCATTGCCCGTGGCGTGCTCGATCCGCTGATCGAGTTCTACCGCCCTATCCCACCGCTGGCCTATCTGCCGCTGATCGTGATCTGGTGCGGCATCGGTGAGTTGTCGAAAGTGCTGCTGATCTATCTGGCGATTTTCGCGCCAATTGCGATTGCTACCGCCACCGGTGTGCGCACGGTTGATCCAGCGAAATTGCGTGCGGCGCAGTCGCTGGGCGCGACTCGCGTGCAATTGATTCGTCATGTGATTTTGCCGAGCGCTCTGCCGGACATTCTCACCGGTGTGCGCATTGGTCTGGGCGTTGGCTGGTCGACGCTGGTCGCGGCCGAACTGATTGCTGCCACCAGCGGTTTGGGCTTTATGGTGCAATCGGCCGCGCAGTTCCTCGTCACCGACGTGGTGGTGCTGGGGATTCTGGTCATCGCCCTGATCGCCTTCGCGATGGAAATGGGCCTGCGTGCCCTGCAGCGCAAACTGGTGCCGTGGCACGGCCAGGCCCACTGACTACGTTCATGTGAATCCCCTGTAGGAGTGAGCCTGCTCGCGAAAGCGTCGGATCAGTCACTGCACTTTAGCCTGACACTCCGCATTCGCGAGCAGGCTCACACCTACAAAAGCTTGAACCCCGAATTCGAAGAGAAAGACCATGAGCAGCCTGAACATCACCCCATTAAGCTCGGCCCTCGGCGCGCAGATCAGCGGCGTCGACATCAGCCAGCCGCTGAGCCTGGAACACCGCGACGCGATCGAGCAGGCACTGCTCAAATATCAGGTTTTATTCTTCCGCAATCAGCCAATCGAGCCGCCGCAACAGGCTCGTTTCGCCGCCTATTTCGGCGACCTGCACATTCACCCGATCTACCCGAACGTACCGGAACAACCGGAAGTGCTGATCCTCGACACCGCCGTCACCGACGTGCGTGACAACGCGATCTGGCACACCGACGTGACCTTCCTGCCGACGCCGGCGATGGGCGCGGTGCTCAGCGCCAAGTTGCTGCCGGAGTTCGGTGGCGACACGTTGTGGGCCAGCGGCATTGCCGCGTATGAAGCGCTGTCGGCACCCCTGAAAGACTTGCTGGAAGGGCTGACTGCAACCCACGATTTCACTCGTTCGTTTCCACTGGAGCGTTATGGCAACACGCCTGAAGCATTGGCGCAGTGGGAAGAGGCACGACGCAAGAATCCGCCGCTGTCGCACCCGGTGATTCGTACGCACCCGGTCAGTGGGCGGCGTTCGCTGTTCGTCAATGAAGGCTTCACGTCGAAGATCAATGAGCTGTCGGAAACCGAGAGCGAAGCGATTCTGAAGTTTCTGTTCGCCCATGCGACGCGGCCGGAATTCACCATTCGCTGGCGCTGGCAGCAGGACGATATTGCGTTCTGGGATAACCGCGTGACGCAGCATTACGCGGTGGATGACTATCGGCCGGCGCGACGGGTGATGCAGCGGGCGACGGTGTTGGGGGATGTGCCGTTTTTTCGTTGAGCCTTGAACAGCAAAAGCCCCTCACCCTAACCCTCTCCCAAAGGGAGAGGGGACTGACCGAGGTGTTTGTACAAGCTACATCGACCTGAAATATCGGGTTGAACTCAAGCTTTGAAAGGCATGAAGATCGGCTCCCTTTCCCCCTCGCCCCCCTGGGGGCGGTCCGACGTTTCGGGAGGGCTGGGGTGAGGGGGTTGGATCTTGCTGATCCAACCCAATCGTCATCACTCCGCCGTCGAAGGCTTCTCCCAAAGATTGATCCCGCCCTCTTGGGCAAACCGGTCAATCTCCGCCAGCTCTTCAGCACTGAAACTCAAATTCTTCAACGCCCCGACGTTCTCGATAATCTGCTCCGGCCGACTCGCACCAATCAACGCCGAGGTCACCCGTGGATCACGCAGCGTCCACGCCAGCGCCAGTTGCGCCAGGCTCTGACCACGGCGCTTGGCGATCTCGTTCAATGCGCGCACGTGAGCAATGTTGGCGTCGGACAAGTGCGAAGCCTGCAACGAACCACCCCCCGGACGATTGACCCGCGCATCCGCCGGCACGCCGTTGAGGTATTTGTCGGTGAGCAGACCTTGTGCCAGCGGCGTGAAGGCGATCACGCCCGTGCCGAGTTCATCGGTGGTATCAAGCAGGTCTTTTTCCACCCAACGATTAAGCAGGTTGTAGGCCGGCTGATGAATCAACAACGGCACTTTCCACTCTTTCAACAGCGCAGCGATCTCACGGGTTTTCACCCCGGAATACGACGAGATCCCGATGTACAACGCCTTGCCCTGTTGCACGGCAGTGGCGAGGGCGCTGGCGGTCTCTTCCAGCGGGGTATCCGGGTCGAAGCGGTGCGAATAGAAAATATCCACATAGTCCAGACCGAGGCGTTGCAGGCTCTGGTCGAGGCTGGCCAGCACGTATTTGCGCGAGCCGCCGCCCTGACCGTAAGGGCCTGGCCACATGTCCCAACCGGCCTTGCTGGAGATGATCAGTTCATCGCGATACTGCTTGAAGTCTTCACGCAGCAGGCGGCCGAAATTGATCTCGGCGCTGCCGTACGGCGGGCCATAGTTGTTGGCCAGGTCGAAGTGGTTGATGCCCAGATCGAACGCGGTGCGCAGCAAGGCGCGCTGGGTGTCGATCGGTGTGCTGTCGCCAAAGTTGTGCCACAAGCCCAGCGACAGCGCCGGCAGCACCAGACCGCTGCGCCCGACGCGGCGGTAAGGAATGGAGTCGTAGCGGTTTTCGGCAGCGGTGTAAGTCATCGAATCCTCTCTTGTCTGTCTTGAAATGGGTGTCGACTGCTTCGCGAGCAAGCTCGCTCCCACCTTTGGAATGCATTTCCCTGTGGGAGCGAGCTTACTCGCGAAGGGTGTTACACAAATCGATTGCCGGGTCGGGCCAGGCCAAGGTTCTCGCGCAACGTCCGGCCCTCATACTCCGTTCTGAACAACCCACGCCGTTGCAGTTCCGGGACCACGCCAGTGGCGAAGTCTTCGAGCCCACCCGGCAGGTGCGGTACCAGCACGTTGAACCCGTCCGCCGCGCCCTGTTCGAACCATTCCTGCAAGCGATCAGCGATCTGCTCCGGCGTACCGACCAGGCTGTAATGCCCACGTCCACCCGCAATCTTGCGACCCAATTGCGCAAGGCTCAGGTTTTCCCGGCCTGCCAATTCAGTCAGCAGTTTCTGCCGGCTCTGCTGACCGCTTTCGGTTAGCGGCAACTCCGGTAACGGCCCGTCCAGCGGGTACTTCGACAAATCGAAGTTGCCCAGCATACGCCCAAGCAAGGCGACGCCAACCTCAGGTTCGACTAATTGCTGAAACGTTTCACACTTTTCCTGCGCTTCGGCTTCGGTGCGGCCGACCACGACAAAAACCCCGGGCATGATTTTCACGGAGTCGGCACTGCGCCCGTACTTGGGCAAACGTCCTTTGAGGTCGGCGTAGAACGCCTGAGCACCGGCCAACGAAGTCTGCGCGGTGAACACTACTTCAGCCGTCTGCGCCGCCAATTCGCGCCCTGTTTCCGAAGAACCGGCCTGGACAATTACCGGTTGCCCCTGCGGCGAGCGCGCGACGTTCAGCGGGCCTTTGACCCGGAAGTGTTCGCCGACGTGATCCAGCACATGCAGCTTCGCAGGATCGTAATACGCTCCGCTGGCCTTGTCGCGAATGAAGGCATCGTCCTCCCAACTATCCCAAAGCCCGGTGACTACCTGATGAAATTCGCGAGCGCGGCTATAGCGTTCGGCATGACCAATGTGTTCATCACGACCGAAATTCAGCGCCTCGGAAGCATTGTCCGAGGTCACCAGATTCCACCCCGCGCGGCCACCCGACAGGTGATCGAGCGAAGCGAATTTGCGCGCCACGTGATACGGCTCGTTGTAACTGGTAGTCGCCGTTGCGATCAGGCCGATGTGCTCGGTCACTGCACTCAGCGCCGAGAGCAATGTCAACGGCTCAAAGTGATCGGAACGCGCCATGCGACTGGCGATTTGTTGGGTCGGCGCGGCGACGCTGTCAGCGACAAACAACGTATCGAACTTCGCCGCCTCGGCAATCTGCGCCAGCCGTTTGTAATGGGCGAAATCCAGACCCGCGTTGGCCGGCACATCCGGATGACGCCACGCCGCTACATGGTGCCCGGTGGCCATGAGGAACGCGCCGAGCTTCAACTGTCTGCTCATCTCAGAAATCCTTGCGCAGTTGCACGCCGAAGTAGCGCTCGTCATCCCGTGGCACGGCGCGATAAATGTAGTTGCCGCCGCTGGCGAGCAATGGCGAATAGGACTTATCGGTGAGGTTCTTGCCCAGCAGCGCCACGCGCCAGCCATTGCTGTAATCGGCCAGCGCGACGCTGGCGTTCCACAGGCCGTAGGCACCCTGCTTGGTGTCGGCGTTCTGGCTGATGTCGTACTGCACTTCGCTCTGCCAGCTGTAGTCGGTGCCGAGTTCGATATCCAGGCCGTTATCCAGCGGGATCGTGTAGTCGGCGCGCACGTAGCTTTTCCAGTCCGGGCTGAACGGCAGCGGTTTGCCGTTGACGTTGCACGACGCCGCCGCGCCCGCCGGGCAGGCGAACTCGTCGATCCGTGCGCGGGTGTAGGCGAGTGCGCCGGACAGCTTCAATTGCTGGGTGGCCTGCAAGGCGTAGTCGAGCTCGACGCCTTCGGTGCTGACGCTGCCGGCGTTGATCAAACGTGTCACAACCTGGCCGGCGACGGTGTCGAAGAAGTTCGCCTGATAGTTGTCGTAGTCGCTGTGGAAAACCGCTAGGTTGGTGGTCAGGCGATTGTTCCAGCTCGTCGCCTTGATCCCCGCTTCCCAAGTGTTGGAGGTCTCCGGTTTCAGCGCTTCGGTGTCGCGCGGCTGCATATTGAAGAACACGTTGTAGGCCGGGCCTTTGTAGCCGCGCGAGTAGGTCAGATAAGTGGTGACCGTATCGCTCAAGTCGTACTGCACGCCGAGGCGGCCGGACCAGCCATCTTCGTCGACAGAACCGGAACTGCTGGTGGCCGGTTGGATGCCGCTGACGGTGGTCGCTGAAGTCGAAACGCGGCGGTGATCGTATTCGAGATCATCGTGGGTATAACGCAAGCCGGCGATACCGCGAAAGTCGGACGTGAAGTTCAGGGTGGCCTCGCCGAACGCTGCGTAGCTGTCGCTGGTGGTGCTGTAATCAGCGACGCCGCGGTCAGTGCGCGTGGTCGTTGTCAGTGTGCGCTGATAGGTTTCTTCGTCCTTGCCGTGCATGTAGAACAGGCCGCCAACGTATTCGAGGAACTCGCCTTTCGGTGAAGCCAGACGCAGCTCTTGCGAATATTGATCGAAGGCCAGATCGCCCTTGTCCGCCGTGCCCGGAAACGCTGCGGTTATCGTGCCGAGACGGTCACCGTCCTGATATTGCGTGTTGTCCCAACCGCGCCAGGCCGTGATCGACGTCAGGGTGTAATCGCCCAGTTGCCAATCGAGCTGGCCGGACAGGCCTTTGTTGGTGTCTTCAACGTGTGAGCGGGTGTCGGTGTTGATATCGCGATTGTGGCTAGTCGCATTGACCGGGCTCAGCGCATTGGCGAAGGCCGGGGTCAGCGACTTGCTGACCACACCGTTGGGGCCGTCGTCATGGGACTGCATGTAGTCGGCGATCAGGGTGAAGGTAACGTCGTCATTCGGGGTGAATTCGAGTTTGCCGCGCACGCCACGATGGTTGTAACCGTTGACCTCTTGGCCATTGTGTTGGTTGTCGACGTTACCATCGTAGGTGCCGAACAGCGTGCTGATCGAGCCTTTCAACGTGTCCGGAATCAGGCTGCCGCCAATGCCGAAACGAGTGCGGCTTTCGTTGCCGCTGTAGTACGACTGGTCGATGTAACCGTGGGTCTCGGCGGTCGGTGCTTTGCTGGTGATGTTGAGCACGCCGGCCGAGGCATTCTTGCCGAACAGCGTGCCTTGCGGGCCGCGCAATACTTCGACGCGCTCCAGATCCAGCAAGTCGAGAGTGGATTGGCCGGGACGCGCGTAGACCACGCCATCGATCACCGTGGCCACGGTCGGCTCGACGCCCGGCGAGGTGGAAATCGTGCCGACGCCGCGCACGAACAGCGAGGTGTCCTTGTTCGACGCGCCGGTGCGGAAGTTCAGCGACGGTACCTGCTGGACGATGCTCGCTACGCCGTTGCGGTTATCGCGTTCAAGCTGTTCGCCGTCGATCACCGACACCGCGACCGGCACTTTTTGCAGTGACTCTTCGCGGCGCGTGGCAGTGACGGTCACCGATTTGAGCGTCGGCTCCTGATCACTACTCTCGGCAGCGAATGCGTTGGGCAATGGCAGCACCGCCAATCCCGTGAATAACCAGCCAGCGGCGCGAATCGACTGCGCCAGTTTGTGTGTCGCCCCAGGAATATTGTGCATGCTCTGCCCGCTCGAAATTGGCCCTTAACCGCTGCCGTTCTGCGACGACAGCGCCTGAATCGGTGTCTTGGGCATTCGCTCGAGCGAGTAGCAGACAGCGCGCTTTGTTAGCGCTACCATCGACAGTATTGGCAAGCCACACATAGAGCGTCCAATACTGAAAAATTACTTTTATATGCGATTTGGTTTTTAAGAAGGATCGACTCTTGAGCGAAGAAAAACCCCGCAAACGCCGTGGCGCCGGACGCGTGACCCTGAATGCGGTGGCACGTGAGGCCGGGGTTTCAGCGATTACCGTGTCGCGCTATTTCAATCAGCCCGATCAGGTTTCGCCCGAACGCCGCGAGCGGATTGCGGCGGTGGTAGCTGAGTTGGGCTATGTACCGAATCTGGTGGCCGGCGGGCTGGCTTCGGCGCGGGGCAAAATCGTCGGCATGGTGATCCCGAACATCTCCGGGCCGATCTTCGCCAATACCATTCAAGGCTTCAGCGACACGCTCAGCCATCACGGTTATCAACTGTTGCTGGCGTCGAGTTACTTCAGCACCGAGCAGGAGGAAAATGCGGTGCGGGCGTTTCTCGGCTGGTCGCCAGCGGCGCTGGTGCTGACCAGTCACTTTCACAGTGCCGGCACGGAAAAGATGATCGCCGAGGCGGATATTCCGGTGATTGAAACCTGGGATTACCAGCCGGATCGCGAGCCGATGCAGATTGGCTTTTCGCATTTCGAGGTGGGCGTGACAGCCGCCAGATATCTGCTGAAAAAAGGCTATCAACGTATCGCCTTCGTGCAGAACAGTGCTGCGGGCGACTTCAGCGCATTGGAACGCCGCGACGGTTACGCAGCGACTTTAAAAGAATCCAGCCTGGAACCCTGGGTCTACGCCCCGGACGCTGATCGCGCACCATTCGAGGCCGGCAAACAGGCGATGGACGCCCTGATGAATGCTTCACCACGCCCCGACGCGATCATCTTCGCCAACGACAACCTCGCCGCCGGCGGCTTGCTTGCCGGGCAACGCGCGGGTTTGAAAATCCCCGAAGACTGCGCCGTTCTTGGCTTCGGCGACTACCCGTTCGCCGAGATGCTGCTGCCCAGCCTGAGTACGATCAAACCACCGGCGCTGGAGATCGGCGTGCTCGCTGCAACGCGCGTATTGGAAAGTCTTGGCGTGTTGCCGAGCGACGAGGTGCAACGGCTGAACCTGCTGCAATGCCAGGTCATCGAGCGCGAAAGCACCTGATGAATATGGTGGGGGCTGGATTGGCTATGCTCTAAAGAACACCGAGGTGGCCCTATCGCGAGCAGGCTCGCTCCCACAGGGATTTCCTGTGTACGTAAAATTTATGTCCAGCCGAGATCCATTGTGGGAGCGAGCCTGCTCGCGAAAGCGATTATTCAGGCAATGCACCTTCACCAGACAGAACCCGCCATGCACACTGCCATCATCATTTTCTTCGGCCTGGTCCTGCTCGCTCTGATGCTGTACATCGGCGAGCGCATCGGCTTCAGCCGCCAGACCATGGGCTACGGCTTCGCCGCCCTGTGGCTGGCATTGACGGTGATTAATGGCGCCGTGGGAGTGGTGCATGCGGGCCAGCCGCTAGGTTCGGAAATTGCGATTGGCAGTGCGGTATTCGGCGTGCCGATGGCGGCGATGGTGTTGTTCATGGTGCTGAGCGCCGAGTCGTAAACGTCCCGGCGCCCAGCCGCCGATCAACGCACCAGATGCAGGAACTGCATGTGCCGTTCGTACTGATCGAGGATGTCGTTGATGATCTGCTCTTTGGTATAGCCGACCAGATCGTAGTCCTGACTGCCCTCGCTCAAGTGCACTTCGGCGCGGTAGTAGCGACGATTGTTGAGTTGCTTCGAGCCCATCCCGCCACGCGCGAACGACGGCGTGAAGTAGCCGCGCATCTGCACCTGATAGATGAACGGATGCGCATCACCGTGGCCGATTTCCAGGCTGACGCTGTCATTCGCCGGATCCGGCTGGGTGACCACGTTCAGGCCTTTCTCGACGAACACCGCCGTCACTTCTTCAATCGCCGGGCGCACCGTGGTGTCCATGAAGCGGTACACCTCGTCCCGCGACGGGAAATGCACAGCCTGACTCAAGCGCTGTCGCCATCCGCCCGTGCCGCGCCGCGAACCGGAGACCGGTGCCAGCGAATGCAACTGCGCGATCTGCTTCTGCGACTCCAGATAGAACGCCTTGTGCAGGCCCCACATCATCAGCAGCAGAATCAGTGAGAACGGCAACGAGGTCAGCACTACCGCCGATTTCAGCGCATCAATGCTGCCGGAGAACAGCAGCGCACTGGTGATCAGCGCGGTCATCGCCCCCCAGAACACCCGCAGCCATTTCGGCCCGTCTTCGTCCGGGCTACCACCCTTGGCCGACAGGGTCGAGAGCACCACGGTACCGGAGTCGGCAGAGGTGACGAAGAACACGAAGCTGATAAACACCGTCACGGCGATGACGGTTTTGCTCCATGGATAAGTTTCCAGCAGCAGGTAAATGCTCATCGACGGGTTGTCGAGGGCCGACATGCCGAGCGCGCTCATGCCGTGGTTGAGGACCTGATCGATGGCGCTGTTGCCGAAGATCGACATCCACGCGAGAGTAAAACCGAGCGGAATCAACAGCACGCCGAAGACGAATTCACGGATGGTGCGGCCACGGGAAATCCGCGCGATGAACAGGCCCACGAACGGCGACCATGCGATCCACCAGGCCCAATAGAACACCGTCCAGCCGCCGAGCCAATCGCTCGGTTTATCGTAGGCGTAGAGGTCGAAACTCTTCATCGGCAAGGCGCCGAGGTAATCGCCGATGTTCTGGATCAAGGTGTTGAGCAGGTGCTGGGTAGGCCCGGCGAACAACACAAACAGCAGCAGCGCACAGGCCAGCAGCATGTTGATGTCGGACATTACCCGCACGCCTTTATCGACGCCGGAAACCGCAACAATGATCGCCGCGCCCATCATCAGGGTGATCAGGCCGACCTGAATCCACTGGGTGTGAGCGATGCCGAACAGGTAGTCGAGACCGGAGTTGAGGTGCAGCACCCCAAAGCCCATGTCGGCACCCAGACCGAACACCGTGGCAATGATGCCGAAGCCGTCCACCGCGTAACCGATCGGGCCGTTGATGCGCTTGCCAATCAGCGGATACAGCGCCGAGCGCAGGGCCAGCGGCAGGTTGTGGCGGTAAGCGAAATAGGCCAGCGCCATACCGACAAAGGCGAACACGCCCCAGCCATGCAGGCCCCAGTGCAGAAACAGAATCTGCATTGCCTGACGCGCCGCATCCGCGGTGCCCGCCTCGCCTTGCGGCGGCTGGAGCATATGAGTCAGCGGTTCAGAGACGCAGAAAAAGAACAGCGTGATGCTGATCCCGGCGGCGAACAGCATGCCGGCCCAGGACAGATAACTGAATTCGGGCTCGTCGTGGTCGGCACCGAGTTTTATCTTGCCGTAGCCGGATAAGGCGGTGACCACCACGAAGACCAGATACAGGGTCATCGCAAGCATGTAGTACCAGCCGACCGTATTGGCCGCCCAGTTTTGCGCTTCCAGCAGCCAGGCGCCGGCCTGTTCAGGCATGGCAATGACGACGAGACCAAACAGCAGAATGACCGTCGCGGCGAAATAGAACACCGGCGGATTCATGCGTACCAGACCGCTGGCGGGGGTAGACGATGCACTCATGAAACGTGCACCTCGCGGGGTTGAAACGTGGCTGAAATGATCGGACTCAGCAAAGGCAAGCCTCCTGTTGTGAGCGGGCAGCGAACCACCGGTTTAACTTGAATGAACGTTCAAGTTAAACATGGATAGGGTGGTAAGGACTAATCGCAGGGCTCGACGGTAGTTTTCCTACAGTAGCCCAAGGAGGTGTATGACGCGGGTTTGGAGGA
Organism: Pseudomonas sp. R84; assembly: GCF_009834515.1. Classification (NCBI taxonomy): domain Bacteria; kingdom Pseudomonadati; phylum Pseudomonadota; class Gammaproteobacteria; order Pseudomonadales; family Pseudomonadaceae; genus Pseudomonas; species Pseudomonas sp. R84. The sequence goes on along the minus strand of NZ_CP019426.1, from coordinate 286,532 downwards.
ATTCGTTCAACAGCAACATGGCCTTATGCCCATACCTGTAGCTGCCGAAGGCTGCGATCTTTTGCTGTGGTTTTTGTAGATCAAAAGATCGCAGCCTTCGGCAGCTCCTACATGGGATCTTACTTTTGCGTGCCGTCATCGTGCTGCAAATTGGCCTGGGTCAGATTGCATCCGGCCGGCACGCTGCGCGTCAGCCACACGTTGCCGCCAATGGTCGAACCCTTGCCAATGGTGATCCGCCCAAGAATCGTCGCCCCGGCATAAATCACCACATCGTCTTCAACGATAGGATGACGCGGATGGCCCTTCTGCAACTGCCCGTCCTCATCCGCCGGGAAACGTTTGGCGCCCAACGTCACCGCCTGATAAATCCGCACGCGCTCACCAATGATCGCCGTCTCGCCGATCACCACACCCGTGCCGTGATCGATAAAGAAGCTGCGGCCGATCTGCGCACCCGGATGGATATCGATACCGGTCGCCGAATGGGCGATTTCCGCACTGATCCGCGCCAGCAACGGCAACCCGGCGCGATACAAATGATGCGCCAGGCGATGGTGAATCACCGCCAGAATCCCCGGGTAGCACAGCAGCACTTCATCAACACTGCGCGCCGCCGGATCACCGTGATAGGCCGCCAGCACATCGGTATCGAGCAGCGTGCGCAGGCCCGGCAATGCGAGGGCGAAATCCTGCACGATCTGGATCGCGCGGGCCTCGACTTCGGTGTCGGCCTGCGCGCTATGACGGGCGACGTAACGCAGTTCCAGACGGGTCTGTGCCAGCAAGGCATTCAGTGCAACATCAAGGGTGTGGCCGACGTAGAAGTCTTCACTCTCTTCACGCAGATCCACCGGCCCCAGACGCATCGGGAACAACGCGCCGCACAACGCTTCAAGAATCTCCGCCATCGCCGCCCGCGACGGTAGCTCGCGACCACCCTGCTCGCCGGAAGCCCGGCCGTTCTGTGCCCGCCACTGATCCCGCGCGCTGCGCAGTTGAGTGACGATGGTCTGCAATTGCCAATGGCTGGAACGCTCGCTCACGGTAAAGACTCCTCAGGGGCGGCCGGACTGTCTGGCCGCGTCAACGGCGACTACTTTACGGCAAGGTCAGGAGAGCGAATTAAGAACCGATAGTGCTGGGCTCATTCGATTTGGCTATAAGCGATTGGCGGTTGCCCCTGTAAAAGCGCGTGCCTATAGTCCTTTCATCTTCCTCCGCCAGTACGGACTCATGATCAAACAACAGCTGGACCGCTTTACCCGTCTCGACCTGCTCGGCCACCCGACGCCGCTGGAAAAACTCGAACGCCTGTCCACCTGGCTCGGCCGCGAGGTGTACATCAAACGCGATGACCTGACGCCGCTGGCCATGGGCGGCAACAAATTGCGCAAGCTCGAATACCTCGCCGCCGATGCCTTGGCGCAGGGCGCCGACACGCTGATCACCGCCGGCGCGCTGCAATCGAACCACGTTCGCCAGACCGCCGCACTGGCCGCCAAACTGGGATTGGGTTGTGTGGCGCTGCTGGAAAATCCGCTCGGCACCGACGATAGCAACTACACCGGCAACGGCAATCGCCTGCTGCTGGATCTGTTCGATGCCAAGGTCGAACTGGTCGACAACCTCGACAACGCCGACGAACAACTCGCGGCCCTTGCCGTTCGGTTGCGCAGTAATGGCAAGAAACCGTATCTCGTGCCGATTGGCGGCTCCAATGCGCTCGGTGCTCTGGGTTACGTACGCGCCGGCCTGGAACTGGCTGAGCAAATCAAGGACACCGGCCGCGATTTCGCTGCGGTGGTATTGGCCTCGGGCAGCGCCGGGACGCACAGCGGTCTGGCCTTGGCGTTGAGCGAAGTGTTGCCACAATTGCCGGTGATCGGCGTGACGGTTTCGCGCAGTGAAGAGGATCAACGGCCGAAGGTTCAAGGCCTGGCGGAACGCACGGCAGAGCTGCTCGACATTGAGCTGCCGGCCAGTTTCAAGGTCGAGCTGTGGGATGAATATTTCGGCCCGCGTTATGGCGAGCCGAATGCCGGGACGTTGGCGGCGGTGAAGTTGCTGGCGAGTCAGGAAGCGGTGTTGCTCGATCCGGTGTACACCGGCAAGGCCATGGCGGGTTTGCTTGATGGGATTGGTCGTCAGCGTTTTGATGAAGGCCCGATCATCTTCCTGCACACCGGTGGGGCGCCAGCGTTGTTCGCCTACAAGGATTTCCTGTAACAGAAGATCAAAAGATCGCAGCCTTCGGCAGCTCCTACAAGTGATCACATGTAGGAGCTGCCGAAGGCGATCTTTTTCCACAGATAATGCATATTCCAATAAAGAATAACATTTCAAATATTAAGTATTTTCAAGTCTAACGCAGACATCTTATAGTCTCGCCGCAGGCGAATTTCGCGCAAGACGCATAAGCTGCTTTAGGGCACGATAACGCAGGCGCACGAATCACCAATTTGCCAACTTTCCTTAAGCGTCTTCCATAAGAAAACACAGGGGCTTGTCATGAATTTTTCCGCACTACGTCGCAATCTGCTGGTGGGTTCGCTGGGCCTGGCGCTGAGCGCCGGTCTGATCGGCCAGGCAGTGGCCGGTGAGCAGCTGCAACAGATCAAGGACAAAGGCGTTATCAACGTCGGCCTGGAAGGCACTTACCCACCGTTCAGCTTCGTTGATGCCGACGGCAAACTGTCCGGTTTCGAAGTTGAACTCTCTGAAGCGCTGGCGCAAAAACTCGGCGTCAAAGCCAAGATTCAACCGACCAAGTGGGACGGCATTCTCGCTGCGCTGGAATCCAAGCGTCTGGACGTTGTAGTCAACCAGGTCACCATCTCCGACGAGCGCAAGAAGAAGTATGACTTCTCCGAGCCGTACACCGTTTCCGGGATTCAGGCGCTGGTGCTGAAGAGCAAAGAAGCGGCGCTGAACATCAAGACCGCCAATGACCTGTCCGGCAAAAAAGTCGGTGTTGGCCTGGGCACCAACTACGAACAATGGGTCCGCGCCAACGTGCCGGGTGCCGACGTGCGTACCTACGACGATGATCCGACCAAGTTCGCTGACCTGAACAACGGCCGCACCGACGCCATTCTGATCGACCGTCTGGCTGCACTGGAATACGCCAAGAAAGCCCCGAAAACCGTGGCCGCCGGCGAAGCTTTCTCCCGTCAGGAAGCCGGTGTTGCCCTGCGTAAAGGTGAGCCGGAACTACTGGCTGCCGTAAACAAGGCCATCGACGAACTGCGTGCAGACGGCACTCTGAAGAAGCTGTCCGAGAAATACTTCAACGCAGACGTCACTAAATAATGGAAGTTGGATTTCAATTCGAAGCGCACTTCCCGCAGTTGAGCCAGCAACTCGCCGAAACATCGGCGCTGTTGCTGGACTCCGCGCCCTTTCTGCTCAAGGGCGCGTACTACACGGTAGTCCTCAGCCTCGGCGGGATGTTCTTCGGCTTGCTGCTCGGCTTCGGCCTGGCGTTGATGCGCTTGTCGCGCTTCAAATCAGTGAGCTGGCTGGCGCGCGTCTACGTGTCGTTCTTTCGCGGGACGCCGTTGCTGGTGCAACTGTTCGTGATCTATTACGGCTTCCCGCAACTGGGAATCGAACTGGATCCGCTGCCAGCGGCGCTGATCGGCTTCTCGCTGAACATGGCCGCTTACGCCTGTGAAATCCTCCGCGCCGCGATCGGTTCGATCGAGCGTGGTCAGTGGGAAGCTGCTGCGAGTATCGGCATGACCCGCGCGCAAACCCTGCGCCGGGCCATCCTGCCGCAAGCAATGCGCACGGCGTTGCCGCCGCTGGGCAACAGCTTCATTTCGCTGGTCAAGGACACGGCACTGGCCGCCACCATTCAGGTGCCGGAGCTGTTCCGTCAGGCGCAACTGATTACCGCCCGGACTTTCGAAGTCTTCACCATGTATCTTGCCGCCGCGCTGATCTACTGGATTCTGGCCACGGTGCTTTCGCACTTCCAGAACAAGTTGGAAGAGCGGGTCAATCGGCACGACCAGGAGTCCTGACGATGATTGTCGTGGAAAAACTGACCAAGCAATTCAAGGGTCAGGTCGTGCTCAACGGCATCGACCTGGAGGTCAAGGAAGGCGAAGTCGTCGCGATCATCGGCCCAAGCGGTTCGGGGAAAACGACGTTCCTGCGCTGCCTGAATTTCCTTGAACAACCCACCAGCGGCCGGATCAAGGTCGGCGATATCGAAATCGATACCAGCCGCCCGCTGAATCAGCAGCAGAGTCTGGTGCGCAACCTGCGCCAGCACGTTGGCTTCGTCTTTCAGAACTTCAACCTGTTCCCCCATCGCACGGCGCTTGAGAACGTCATCGAAGGCCCGATCGTGGTCAAGAAGATACCGCGCGAAGAGGCGGTTGCTCTGGGCAAGAAGCTGCTGGCCAAGGTCGGACTCGCCGGTAAGGAAGACGCTTATCCGCGTCGTCTCTCCGGTGGTCAGCAACAGCGCGTGGCGATAGCCAGAGCGCTGGCGATGGAGCCGGAAGTGATTCTCTTCGACGAACCGACTTCGGCCCTCGACCCGGAACTGGTCGGCGAGGTGCTGGCGACCATTCGTGGCCTCGCCGAAGAGAAACGCACCATGGTGATCGTCACCCACGAAATGGGGTTTGCCCGCGACGTGGCCAACCGTGTGGTGTTCTTCGACAAGGGCGTGATCGTCGAGCAAGGCGAAGCCAAAGCATTGTTTGCCAATCCGAAAGAACAACGCACGCAGCAGTTCCTCAGCAAGTTTCTGAATCACGCCTGAGAACTTTCATGGCGTCACCGGCAACTTCCACGGATGGAAGTTACCTTTATAAAACTTCCACCCCAACCCGTCGTCCGACCTAGACAAAATATATCCGAAGCAGTGCATATATAAGTTCTGCAACAGATAATGCCCGCCCGAAACCCGCGCCATCCGGCACGACAGCGTTCAAATAAATCTACGTGAAAAATGCCAAAAAGCCCTGAGTTCCGTGGCCCTTTTCTCCTAAGCACTTAGGCATTTGGCTGCATCAACGTAGGAAACTTCTGATTAATTCGTAATTCACGGATTAACTAACCTCCTCTATTGACACCCCACGCCGCACACTCTTATCTAGTCAGCAACCGGTATCACTTAGTTTAATAACTCCGTATTCAACTTGAATAAAAGTTCAAAGTTTTATTGCCGGTTTATTCACGCCTTTTGTTCTTTCAGAAACGGACTTCGCTGCAAGGCTTCAAGGAGAGAAATCGATGACCCGCACTTCGCACACCCCCGAACTGGCAGCGCCGACCCTGGCGCCAGCGCAAAAAACCGGCATTAATCTGACCGCCGCCGCCCATCTGTTGGTCGAGGTGTCGCCCTATCCCGATATGGATAGCGGAGACCTCATCGAGCTGTTCTGGAACAAATGCTATGTCGCCTCCAGGGTGCTGACGGGGGACGATGTCGGCATGGCCGTCAGCCTGCGGGTGCCCGAGAGTTTCATCGCCAACGGCACCGCACGCATTCACTATCGGGTGATGCAGGTCGGTCAGGGCCCGGCGTTATCGGCGACAACGCGTGTGCAGGTCAAACTGGACTGTCCCGGCGGGCAACCTTCAGTGCTCAGCGGCGACGAAAACCAGCAGTTGGCCCCCGTGGCTATCCCCGACGCCATTCGCCGTCAGGGCGTGAACCCGAACCAGATCAAACGCGGCGTGCCACTGACCATCGAACCGTATCTGAACATGGCCGAGGACGACGCCATTACCTTGCGCTGGGGTGATGTGCGCATGGATCTGGCGCCGATCACGCCAGCGGATATCGGGTTACCGATTCAGGTCTGGGTACCGCCATCGGTGATTGTCGAAGCGGGTGAGGATCTGCGGTTGGATGTGACGTATTGCATTCTCGATCGGGTGGGCAATAACTCACGCTGGGCACCACCGCGTACATTGAAGATCGGCTGTGCAAACCCTTATCTGAAAGTCCCCTTCAAGCCAGAACTCATGGCTGCCGAATCACGTAAAGATTGATCCTCTTCAGCGGGTAAGGGGCCCCTACACCCTTACCCGAAAATTCTTAACCAACCCGATCATCACCCCTTCTATGCATATTCCTAAAAGTTAGTTTATTTAATATTTATACACGCTTAGGGTATATGAACCGGACCACCGGACATTCTTTCGTTCGCCGCAATTTTGCGGCGTTTTTCATGAGATGTGAGGTAGGTAGTATGGTCCGGAACACAATCACCCCAGTGCAGATCGCCAGGGCATTGCGTGCAGCCAAGGAGCGGCACTGATGTCCAGTCTGGCAGACGCAAACGTCCAGTCGGATCTGGACATCGCCCCGTTGTTGTTGCCCGCGCAGGTTTTGCGCAACGACGCACAAGCCATCAAGGCCGCCCATGAGCTGGCGCTAGTCGCCCGCGTGCAGGCCGCCAAACGCGATCGTCAGCGCAAGCTGCCATGGTCGGAAATCGAACAGTTCACCCGCAGTGGTTTAGGCAGCATCGCCATCCCGCGCGAATACGGTGGCCCGCAGGTTTCATTCGTCACCCTGGCCGAGGTGTTCGCGATCATTTCCGCCGCTGATCCGGCGCTGGGACAGATTCCACAAAACCAGTTCGGCATCATCAATCTGGTGCTCGGCAGCGCCACCGAAGCGCAAAAAAAACAGCTGTTCCAGAGCGTTCTGGAAGGCTGGCGGATCGGCAATGCCGGCCCGGAACGCGGCACAAAAAACACCCTGGAATTGAAAGCGCGGATCACAGCCGACGGCGACGATTACGTGATCAATGGCCAGAAGTTTTACTCCACCGGCGCGCTGTTTGCGCACTGGGTTGCGGTCAAAGCGCTCAACGATGACGGCAAGCAAGTGCTGGCCTTCGTCCGCCGCGGCACGCCGGGGCTGCGCATCGTTGACGACTGGTCAGGGTTCGGTCAGCGCACCACCGCCAGCGGTACGATTCTGCTGAACAACGTGCGCGTAGAGTCGAGCCTGGTGGTCGACAACTGGAAGATCAACGAAACCCCGAACACCCAAGGCGCGGTATCGCAACTGATTCAAGCCGCGATCGACGCCGGCATCGCCCGTGGCGCCATTGATGACGCCATTGAGTTCGTCAAAACCCGCGCACGGCCGTGGATCGACGCCAAGGTTGATCGCGCCAGCGATGACCTCTATGTGATCGCCGACATCGGCAAACTGAAAATCGAACTGCACGCCGCCGAAGCGCTGCTGCGCAAGGCCGGGCAAGTTCTCGATCAAGTGCACGCTGCACCGCTCACTGCCGAATCCGCCGCCCGCGCTTCGATCGCCGTGGCCGAAGCGAAAGTACTGACCACCGAAATTTCTTTGCTCGCCAGCGAAAAGCTGTTCGAACTGGCCGGTAGCCGCGCGACCCTCGCCGAATTCAATCTCGACCGGCACTGGCGCAACGCCCGCGTGCACACGTTGCATGACCCGGTGCGCTGGAAATATCACGCGGTCGGCGCCTATCGCCTCAACGGCACTTTACCGGCTCGCCATTCCTGGATCTGAGACGACCAGACATCTGGAGAAAAACATGACGCTTTCCCATCACGTCGCGGTCATCACCAGCGATGAGCAAGCCCTGATCGTCGCCAGCGACCTGGCCGAAGACTTCAAACGCGACAGCGCCCTGCGCGACCGTGAGCGACGCTTGCCACTGCCGGAGCTCGAGGTATTTTCCCGCTCCGGTCTGTGGGGCATCAGCGTGCCCAAGGAGTACGGCGGCGCTGGCGTTTCCAACGTGACGTTGGCCAAAGTCATTGCCCTGATCGCCCAGGCCGACGGCTCGCTCGGACAGATTCCGCAGAACCATTTTTATGCATTGGAAGTGCTGCGCGTAAACGGCAGCCATGCGCAAAAACAACGGCTGTATGGTGAAGTGCTCGCCGGCCAGCGCTTCGGTAATGCCCTGGCTGAACTGGGCACAAAAACCGCTCACGACCGCGTCACCAGTCTCAAACGCGACGGTGACGGCTATCGCATCAACGGTCGCAAGTTTTATGCGACCGGCGCGATTTACGCGCAGCGCATTCCGACCTCAGTAGTTGATGAAAACGGCGTGCAGCAACTGGCCTTCGTCCCCCGCGACAGCAAAGGCCTGACCGTGATCGACGACTGGAGCGGCTTCGGTCAACGCACCACCGGCAGCGGTTCGGTGGTGTTCGAAGACGTGTACGTCGCGGCTGAAGACGTGCTGCCGTTTCAAAGCGCCTTTGAACGTCCAACCACCGTCGGCCCGCTGGCGCAGATCCTTCACGCCGCCATCGACACCGGCATCGCCCGCGCCGCTTACGAAGACGCCCTGCACTTCGTACGCAGCAAGACGCGCCCGTGGATCGATTCCGGCAACGACAAAGCCACCGAAGACCCGCTGACGTTGAAGAGCTTCGGCCACTTGAGCATTCGCTTACACGCCACCGAAGCCTTGCTCGAACGTGCCGGCGAATTCCTCGACGCCGCACAAGCCGAGACCAATGCAGAAACTGTCGCCGCCGCATCGATTGCCGTCGCCGAAGCCCGCGCGATCAGCACTGAAATTTCCCTCACCGCTGGCAGCACATTGTTCGAACTGGCCGGCAGCCAGGCCACGCTGATCGAGCACGGCCTCGACCGTCATTGGCGCAACGCCCGCGTGCACACCTTGCACGACCCGGTGCGCTGGAAATATCACGCGGTGGGCAACTACTACCTCAATGACGAAAACCCTCCGTTGCGAGGGACGATCTGATGAGCGCGGCGAAAAAGAAGATCCTGCTCAATGCGTTCAACATGAACTGCATCGGCCACATCAACCACGGCTTGTGGACGCATCCGCGCGACACCTCAACGCGCTACAACACCCTCGAATACTGGACCGAACTGGCGCAATTGCTTGAGCGCGGGCTGTTCGACGGCTTGTTCATTGCCGACATCGTCGGTGTGTATGACGTCTATCAGAACTCGGTCGACGTCCCGCTGAAAGAGTCGATCCAGTTGCCGGTCAACGACCCGTTGTTGCTGGTTTCAGCCATGGCTGCCGTGACCAAAAATCTGGGGTTCGGCCTGACCGCCAACCTCACCTACGAACCGCCGTATCTGTTCGCCCGGCGCATGTCCACGCTCGATCATCTGAGCCGTGGTCGCGTGGGCTGGAACATCGTCACCGGTTATCTCGATAGCGCCGCCAAAGCCATGGGCCTCAGCGAACAGGTGGAACATGACCGCCGCTATGACCAGGCCGACGAGTACCTGGAAGTGCTCTACAAACTTTGGGAAGGCAGTTGGGAAAACGGCGCCGTACTCAACGACCGCGAGCAGCGGATCTACGCTAACCCGGAAAAAGTGCACAAGGTCGAGCACAAGGGCGAGTTTTATCAGGTCGAGTGTTATCACCTTTGTGAACCTTCGCCACAACGCACGCCGGTGCTGTTTCAGGCCGGCAGTTCCGATCGCGGCTTGCTCTTCGCCGGGCGTCACGCCGAGTGTGTATTCATCAGCGGCCAGAATAAACCGTCGACCAGAGTTCAGGTCGACAAGGTGCGCGCCAGTGCCGTCGAAGCGGGACGCAACCCCGAGGACATCAAGGTGTTCATGGGCCTCAACGTCATAGTCGGCGCGACCGAAGAGGCCGCATGGGCCAAGCACGCCGAATACCTGAGCTACGCCAGCGCCGAGGCCGGCGTGGCGCATTTTTCCGCCTCCACCGGCATCGACTTTTCCCTGTACGAAATCGACGAACCGATCCAGTACGTGAAGAGCAACGCCATTCAGTCGGCTACCAAGAACCTGCAGAACAACGACTGGACCCGGCGCAAGCTGCTTGAACAGCACGCCCTCGGTGGACGTTACATCACCGTGGTCGGTTCGCCTGAACAAGTAGCGGATGAGCTGGAGTCATGGATCGCCGAGACCGGCCTTGATGGCTTCAACCTGACGCGGATTGTTACGCCGGAGAGCTATGTCGATTTTATTGAGCTGGTGATTCCGGAGCTGCAGCGGCGCGGGTCGTACAAGACTGCGTACGACAGTGGCAGCTTGCGCGAGAAGCTGTTTCAAGGTGAAGCGCAGCTACCTGAGCAACATACGGGTTCCGCATTTCGCCGCTAAAAGCTTCGCGAGCAGGCTCGCTCCCACATTTGGAATGCATTTCCCCTGTGGGAGCGAGCCTGCTCGCGATGAGGCCATCCAATACACCACAAATTTATGCACTGACTGGAAAACTCACATGACCAAAAAACGCCTGTCCCACCCAGTCAAAGCACTGGCCCTGGCCCTCGGCCTGTTCAGCTCGGCCGTTTTCGCCGCCGACGCCCCCCTGAAAATCGGCACCACCGCCGCCTTCGCCATCCCGCTGGAAGCCGCCGTCGAAGAGGCCTCCAAACAGGGTCTGAAAGTCGAACTGGTGGAATTCACTGACTGGATCGCACCGAACGTCAGCCTCGCCGCCGGCGACATCGACGTGAACTACTTCCAGCACATCCCGTTCCTGGAGAACGCCAAAGCCGCGTCGGGTTTTGATCTGGTGCCATTCGCCCCGGGGATCATCAACAACGTCGGCCTCTACTCGAAAAAATACAAAAGCTTCGATCAGCTGCCAGAAGGCGCCAGCGTCGCCATCGCCAATGATCCGATCAACAGCGGTCGCGGTCTGCAACTGCTGGCCAAGGCCGGTTTGATCACGCTGAAACCGGGCGTCGGCTACAAGGCTACAGAAGACGATATCGTCGCAAATCCGAAGAAAATCAAAATCCTCCAGGTCGAAGCAGTGCAACTGGTGCGCGCCTACGACGACGCTGATCTGGTCCAGGGTTACCCGGCCTACATTCGTCTGGCGAAGACCTTCGATGCCGGTTCGGCACTGCTGTTCGACGGTCTCGACCACAAGGAATACGTGATTCAGTTCGTCATCCAGCCGAAGAGCAAAACCGATCCGCGCCTGATCAAATTCGTCGACATTTACCAGCATTCGCCGGTCGTTCGTGCGGCGCTGGATAAAGCCCACGGCAAGCTGTATCAAGCCGGTTGGGAAAGCTGAGCATGACGGCCGCGATCCAACGGCGACTGGAGATTCCAGAGCCACACAATGCTGAAAAAACCGAGCTGCACCCCGAGTTGAATCGCGCCCACGTACGTTTCATCGGCTTGGGTAAAACCTACAACGGCCGTCAAGGCCCGGTCGCGGCGCTGCAAGGCATCGATCTGGCGATTCAGCGCGGCGAAGTGTTCGGCATCATCGGCCGCAGCGGCGCTGGCAAGTCATCGCTGATCCGTACGATCAATCGTCTGGAACAACCGACCTCGGGGCGAGTGCTGATCGATCAGGTCGACATCGGCGAGTTCGATGAAGACCGTCTGGTAGCGCTACGCAGGCGCATCGGCATGATCTTCCAGCACTTCAATCTGATGTCGGCCAAGACCGTTTGGCAGAACGTCGAACTGCCACTGAAAGTCGCGGGTGTGCCGAAAGAACAACGCGAGAAAAAGGTGCGCGAACTGCTCGAACTGGTTGGCCTGCAAGAAAAGCACAAGGCTTATCCGGCGCAGCTTTCCGGCGGGCAGAAACAGCGTGTCGGCATCGCCCGCGCGTTGGTGCATGACCCGGATATCTTGCTCTGCGACGAAGCCACTTCGGCGCTCGATCCAGAGACCACCCAGTCGATCCTCGGCCTGCTGCGCGAGATCAACCAACGCCTGGGCCTGACCATCGTTCTGATTACTCATGAGATGGCAGTGATCCGCGAAATCTGCGACCGCGTTGTCGTGCTTGAACACGGACAGGTTGTCGAACAAGGCCCGGTCTGGGAAGTGTTCGGCAATCCGCAGCACGAGGTCAGCCAAACCTTGCTTGCACCGCTGCAACACGCGTTGCCGGAGGAATTGCAGAGCCGCTTGCACGCGCAGCCGCCATCCTCCGACGCCGCTGTGGTGCTGCGCTTGCAGTTCACCGGCAGCGCCAGTGATGAGCCGGATCTGGCGGCACTGTTCGCGTCACTAGGTGGCCGGGTTAAGTTGCTGCAGGGCGGCGTAGAACGGATTCAGGGTCATGCATTGGGGCAACTGTTATTGGCCGTCAGCGGCTCAGCGCTCAGCGCCGAACAATTGCGCGAGCGCGCCGCACCGTGGGCGCAGCGAGTGGAGGTAGTGGGTTATGTGGTTTGATCGCTTGTTGCAGGGTTTTATCGACACGTTCCTGATGGTCGGCGTGTCCTCGCTGATCGCGTTGCTGGTGGGGATTCCCATGGCGGTGATTCTGGTCACCAGCGACAAGGGCGGGATCTATGAAGCGCCGGTACTCAACCGTGCTCTGGGCGCGTTCGTTAACCTGTTCCGCTCGGTCCCGTTTCTGATTCTGATGGTCGCGCTGATTCCGTTTACCCGGTTGATTGTCGGCACCACCTACGGCGTGTGGGCCGCCGTTGTGCCACTGACGATTGCGGCAACTCCGTTCTTTGCGCGGATTGCCGAAGTGAGTCTGCGCGAGGTTGATCATGGCTTGATCGAAGCCGCGCAGGCAATGGGTTGCCGGCGTTGGCACATTGTCTGGCATGTGCTGTTGCCGGAGGCGCTGCCGGGGATTGTCGGCGGGTTCACTATCACATTGGTGACGATGATCAACTCTTCCGCGATGGCCGGGGCGATTGGCGCTGGCGGGTTGGGGGATATCGCCTATCGCTACGGCTATCAGCGCTTTGACAGTCAGATCATGTTGACGGTGATCGTGTTGCTGGTGGCGTTGGTGGCGGTGATTCAGTTGGGTGGGGATCGCTTGGCGCGGGGGTTGAACAAGCGCTGAGCCGGGCCGGGCTCATGTAGCAACTTCACAACCGCTATCGCGAGCAGGCTCACTCCTACAGGGGAACGCATTTCAAATGTAGGAGTGAGCCTGCTCGCGATGGGTTGCGCAGCAGCCCCGCTTCATGGCGTATATTCGGCAAACCCCAATTGCCCGCGTATCCCCACCATGAAGCAGACCCCCACCGATCTCGAACAGATCACCGCCACCACCCTCGGCCACTACAACTCGGTGGCCGAAGACTTCCGTGAAGGCACCCGCGACCACGATGTCAGCCAGAACATCGATGCGTTGCTGCGGCATATTCAAGGTGTGGCGCCGTTCACGGTTCTGGATTTCGGCTGCGGGCCGGGGCGGGACTTGCAGACGTTTACGCGTATGGGTCACATCGCCGTCGGGCTGGACGGTTCCCAAGAGTTCGCGCGAATGGCCCGTGAGGACAGTGGTTGCGAGGTGCTGCAACAGGACTTTCTGAAGCTCGATCTGCCGGCTGAACGCTTCGACGGGATCTTTGCCAATGCGGTGCTGTTTCATGTGCCGTTGCAGGAATTGCCACGGGTATTGAAGCAATTGCACGGTGCGTTGAAACCAGGTGGCGTGTTGTTCAGCTCCAATCCACGTGGGGATAATCGTGAGGGCTGGAACGGGCCGCGGTATGGTTCGTATCACGATCTTGAGGCTTGGCGCGGGCTGCTTGCCCGCGCCGGATTCGTCGAACTGGAACACTACTTCCGTCCCGCCGGCCTGCCGCGCGAGCAGCAGCCGTGGTTGGCCAGCGTCTGGCGCAAAGGCTGAGTCAGAGAGTTGCCTGCCCCCGGTAGTGGCTGACGGTACCTTCCGGCAGCAGCACAGTGATGCTCTCGCCGGGCAAGGTCTGGCCGTCCACTTCACGCTGGGCTGGAGCGAAGTTGGCCAGTAGCCGAGTGCCGTCTTCAAATGAAGTCTGCTGCACCTGCCGATCTTCGCTCAGCCATTGGAAACCGGTCAGCGCCTGCGTCGCCAGGCGCTCATGCAGCGGACGGAAGAATGCGTCCTGACGGGCCATCAGCGGCAGTCGCTGCGCCAGCGTTGCCGCACTCAGGTGGTACAGCGGCGGCACGTTGTAGAGCAATTGCGTCAGTTCGTTCTCCACCCTTGTGTTGCTCGGTTTAAGGCTGTCGAACAACCAGTGATGAGTGGTGATGAGCGAACCGTGGAACACCGCTTGATAAAGCGGCACACGGCTGGCCGGATCAAAGTGAATGCGCCGCAACGGTTCCTTTATTGGCACGGATTTGAAGAACAGGGCCGGTTGCTCCGGCGGAAACCACTTGCCGACAAAGTATTCGGAATCCGGTTTTTTACTCATGTCGGCATCGCCCCAACCGATCACCGGTGTCTGCATGCCATGGGCGAACAGCACGCCTTGAGCCGTTGTCGCATTGCCATCCTCGGAGCCGCTGGGCAATTGCAGCGTTTCGTTGATCCAGCGCGACGCCGCGACGTTGCCCTCGGCATTCTGCGCCTGCGTCATGGGGGCGTCCGCGCGGTAGCTGTCGAACAACATGCCGGTGGCGTAGGCATCGAGAAACCAGCTGTTGAAACCGGCGGCGGCGCTGACCGCTTTGACTCGTTTCTCCAGTAGAGGGCGCACGCAACGCGGGTCGGTGTAATGACCCGATTGCTGAAAGCCGCTTTTCATCGTGCGATTTTCCAGCACGATGGCGCACTCGCGGTAAGCCGTGTCACCCAGATGCGCGGTGGTCCAGTCCGGATTCTCATCCCGACTCAGCGCCGTCTCGTAAGAATCATACGGCGCAAGCAGATAACCGGCCTGCACGCCTGCTCGAACCGCCTCGGGATGCCAGAGCCCGCCCTCCCATCCCTCGCCAAGACCCAGCCACAAGCGCGACAGCCCGGCGTTTTGCAATTGCTCAATGGTATCCAGCGACAAGGTGTTGCCCCATTGCTCGGGATTGGCTGTGACGGCACCGGCGAATTCGCGGGACAGTTGCCCGCGCAGAGCGGCGTAGCCGTTGACCAGTGCCTGCATGTCCGGCACCGCGCGGGCTTGCCAGGTTTTGCGCGCCTGAGTGTTCAGCGCCCGATTGAGGCTGCGCAGCAGCACGTCTTGCTGATAACGATCGAGCACCGTTTCGATGGCCAGCAACTGCAAGCCTTCGCGATCCATGCCTTCGCGCAATGCGCCGGCAAGGCGGCTCGGGCCGCGCAACTTGCCAAGTAACGCCGGCCAGTTACGCACATCCTTTTGCCCCAGCAGATCGTTACCCCACAGGTAGACATGACTGGCGCCCAACAGCTTTCGCGACGCCGGTGTTTTCTCAAGCTTGCGGCTCAGGCTTTCGTAACGGCCGGTGTCAATCAGCCATTGTCGATAGCGCTTGGCACCGGCCAGCGGCTCGGCGTCACCCAGAAACAGGCTGAACGTCAGCGCTGTCGACGGCTTGAGTGAGGTGAATTGATGCCGCACCGACAACGCGAGCGTATCGCCCTCAGCGCTGAACAGCAGTTGCTTGTTGTAGGGGTTGGTCAGCAACCAGTTGAGACTGAATCCCTCATGCTCGACACCCCAGATCGGCAGACTCATATCCTGAGTGGCATTGAGCACCCTTTGACTCACCAGAAACGTCTGCCACACCGGATCGCCGCGCGGCACATAATGCCCCTCGGCCAAGGGCCAGATCAGGCCCTTGCCCATGGCATTGCCGGGCTGGCGCAAGAACTCAAGTTCAGACGCGGCGCCTGCGGTGATCGAGAAGCTCAGGTCGCGTTGATCGAGATCAACGCTGAGTGACCAGGCGCCATCGTCCCATTGCCATTCGACGCGATTGTCGCGTTGCACCAGGTTGCTGACCCTGTGCGCGGCGACACCCGTCGAGGCCTGCACAGTCGCGCCGTTGGCCGGAGTAGCTCGCACAGCGAGGGTTGCGGGGTCGAGCTGTACGCGCCACAGCGGGTTTTGCAGCAGCGTTTCAGCCAGCGATGCGGGCGACAGGCACAAGCCGGCCATTAACAGCAGTTGGCGCAGCCAGCAAGTGACCGTCGACATCAGGCGTCCCTCCTCCACATGGAGGAAGGACGGTAACGCAATGCATCACGGTTGTAAGTCAGACCGTTCCCAAAGGTGTAACAAGCTCCCTCAGTGGGTCGATGACGAAGCGTCCTTCTTCGGCTCGCGAATCTTGTACCAGGCCACATACAGCGCCGGCAGGAACAACAGCGTCAGCAACGTCGCCACCACGATCCCGCCAATCATCGCGTACGCCATCGGCCCCCAGAACACTTCGCGAGCAATCGGGATCATGCCCATGCTTGCCGCAGCGGCGGTCAGCAGGATCGGCCGACGCCGATGCTCGGTCGCCTCCACCACTGCATCCCACGGCGCATAGCCCTTCTTCTCGAACTCATCGATCTGCGTCACCAGAATCACCGAGTTGCGGATAATGATGCCGATCAGCGCCAGAATCCCCAGGATCGCCACGAAGCCCATCGGCGTACCGGTCGGCACCAACGCCAGTACGACGCCGATCAGTCCCAGCGGCGCGACACTCGCGACGAGGAACATCTTCTGCACGCTGTGCAACTGGATCATCAGGAACGTCGCCATCAAAAACAGCATCAACGGCAAGACCTTGGCAATCGGCCCCTGCGCCTTGCCGCTTTCCTCGACCGTACCGCCGGTGGCGACTTTGTAGCCCACTGGCAGTTTGTCAGCGAAGGCATCAATCGACGGCTTGAGCAGTTTCACCAGATCGGTCGGCTGGATCTCGTCGCGCACCGAAGCCTTGATGGTGATGGTCGGCAAGCGGTCGCGACGCCACACCAGCGGCTGTTCCAGCTCATAGCGCACAGTGGCGAACGCCAGTAACGGAATCGATGTGCCGTTGGGCGTCACAATCTGCAGATTCTGCAGGGTTTCCGGCGTACCACGCTCCGAATTCACCGCCCGGCCGACCACATTGATCAGGTAGATGTCGTCGTTGACCTGGGTCAGAGGCGCGCCGCTGACGATGCTGTTCATCAGGTTCGCCACGTCTTCGGACGACAGCCCGAGTTGGCGTGCCTTGTCCTGGGCGATGTCGATGCGCAGGACTTTGCCCGGCTCGTTCCAGTCGTAAATGATCTCGCCGATGTGCGGGTTCTTGTCCAGTTCGGTGGCCAGATCGATGGCGTGCTTGCGCACTTGATCGATGTCCTTGCCACTGACCCGGTACTGGATCGGCCGCCCCACCGGCGGGCCCATTTCCAGCGCCTGGACGTAACTGCCGATGCCGACGAAGTCCTTGTGCAAGCGCTCGCGCAGACGCTGACTCAATGCCTCACGGGCCTCGAAGTCTTTGCTGACGATCACCAGTTGTGCGTAGTACGGGTTTTGCAATTGCTGGTCGAGCGGCAGGTAGAAACGGATCGCGCCCTGACCGATGTAGGTACTCCAGCGCACGATGTCCGGGTCGCCTTTGAGGGTTTCTTCCAGCTTGTCGACGGCCTTGCGTGTTTCGTCGATGGAGGCGTTTTGTGGCAGGTTGAGATCGACGAGAATTTCCGGGCGGTCCGATGCCGGGAAGAACTGGTTCTGCACAAAGCGCATGCAAAAAATCGACAGGGCAAACAGCAGCACGGTGATACCGATCGCCCACCAGCGATTGCGCATCGCCCACAACAGACCGCCATTGAACGCACGCCCGACGCGGCCCGGCTCGGCCTCATGGGGTTTCACGTTGGCGCTGAGAATGTGCACGCCGATCACCGGAGCGAAGAACACCGCCACCACCCACGAAACCAGCATCGCCACTGCAATCACCGCGAACAGGGTGAAGGTGTACTCACCGGCGGAGCTGGCATTGAGGCCGATGGGCACAAAACCCGCGACGGTCACCAGCGTACCGGTGAGCATCGGGAACGCCGTCGAGGTGTAGGCGAACGTCGCGGCCTGCTCGCGGGTCTCGCCCATTTCCAGGCGCGTGACCATCATCTCCACGGTGATCATCGCGTCGTCCACCAACAGGCCGAGGGCGATGATCAGTGCGCCGAGAGAAATCCGCTGCATGGTGATGCCACTGTATTCCATGAACACAAACACCATCGCCAGCACCAGCGGAATCGAGCACGCCACCACCAGGCCGGCGCGCACGCCGAGGCTGATGAAGCTGACCACCAGCACGATGATCACCGCCTCGAACAGGGCACTGGTAAAGCCACCGACCGCTTCTTCCACCACCACCGCCTGATCGGACACGGTGTGCACACCCACGCCAACCGGCAAGTCTGCGGTCAGTTCATCGATGCGCTGGTGCAACGCCTTGCCGAACGCCTGAACGTTGCCGCCCTTCTGCATGGCAATCGCCAGACCGATGGCCGGCTTGCCATTGAAGCGGAATTCCGGGGTCGCCGGATCGGTGTAACCGCGAGTGATGTCGGCGATGTCAGCCAAACGATAGAAACGGTCGTTGAGCTTGAGATTGACCTCGGCGAGATCTTTTTCCGAGGCGAACTGCCCGGAAGTGCGCACGGAAATCCGCTCAGGGCCGGCCTCGATCACACCGGCCGGGGTCACGGCGTTCTGCGATTGCAGGCTCTGCACAACCTGACGCTGATCGATGCCCAACGCCGCCAGTTTGCGGGTAGAGAAGTTCAGATATATCACTTCGTCCTGCTGGCCGATCATTTCGATCTTGCCCAGCCCCGGCACATTGCGGATCTCGGCCCGCGCCTGTTCTACGTAATCGCGCAACTGGCGCATGGTCAGGCCGTCGGCGGTGAAGGCGTAGACCGAGCCGAACACATCACCGAACTCGTCGTTGAACCCGGGCCCTTGAATACCTTGGGGGAACTGCCCGCGAATGTCGTCGATCTTCTTGCGCACCTGGTACCAGATTTCCGGGATGTCCTTGGCACTGGTGGTGTCGCGCAAGTACACGTACACCGTCGATTCGCCAGGGCGCGTGTAACTTTTCACGTAGTCGAGGGAGTCGAGCTCTTCGAGTTTTTTCTCGATGCGGTCGGTGACCTGCGCGAGGGTTTCTTCCTGGGTCGCGCCCGGCCATTTGGTCTGGATCACCATGGTCTTGATGGTGAACGACGGATCTTCTTCGCGGCCCAGATTGAAGTACGAGAACACGCCCATCAGCAACGCGACGAACATCAGGTACCAGACGAATGACTGATGCTTGAGGGCCCATTCGGAGAGGTTGAAAGAGCCTTTCATTGACTGTCCTCGTCAAGTTTTACCGATTGTCCGGGTTTGAGGCTGTTGACGCCAGCGCTGACCACGCGCTCGCCGTTCTTCACACCGCCCGCGAGCACTACGCTGCTGTCGGTGCGGCTGATCACGCTGACGTCGCGAGGGTTGACGGTTTTGCTCTGAGTGTCGATGACCCAGATCCGTGGTTTGCCGTCGACCTCCTGCAAAGCGGTAGCCGGCAATTCGATGCGCGGTTTGATCGCCGAACTGAGGGTCACGCTGATCGCCGTGCCGAGGCGGAACCCGTCCGGTGTCTCGGCCAGCGTCAGGCGTGCGCGACGAGTACGCGTGGCGCTTTGCGCCTGCGGTTCGATCTCGCGAAGGGTTGCCCTGGTGTTGATGCTCGGATCGAGTTGCCCGGCCACCAGAAACACCACGTCGGAAGGAATCTGATCGACCAGGGTGTCGGGCAGATCGATCACCGCTTCCTTGATGTCCGGTTGCGCCAGAGTCACGACCTGCTGGCCCGCCGTCACCACTTGCCCAGCTTCGGCGTTCCACGCGGTGACCACGGCTTTATGGTCGGAACGCAGTTCGGTATAGCCGAGCTGGTCCTTGCTTTGATTGACCGCCGCCCGTGCCTGGTCCAGCGAGGCCTGGGTGGTTTTCAAGTCTGTGGTGGCGATGTCCAGTTGTGCCTGCGCCCCTACGCCACGATCGAACAGCGCCTGCTGACGGCGGGCATTGGCTTGGGCATTGATCAGTTGCGCCTGAACTCTGGCCAGGTCGCCCTGGGCCGAACGCAATTGGTTCTGCTGATCAGACGGATCGAGGGTGGCGAGCAGCGTGCCCTTTTGCACTTCGGTTCCGACATCGACGTTGCGGCTGGCGATGCGGCCACCGACGCGGAAACCGGTGTTGCTTTCATAACGCGCCTGGATGCTGCCGGCGAAACGCCCCAGGCTTTCCTCGCTCAACGCTTGAACTTTGACCGATAGCACCGGACGTACCGGCTCCGGAGGTGGCTCGCTTTTTGAGCAGGCCGCCAGCAACACACCCACGGACAACAGCCCCAGACGCTTCATGGCTGTGCTCCCGGTTGCAGATCCTTGTAGGTGTTTTCAGCGATTTCGACTTTCATGCCGGGATGCAGCAACTGCCCACCGGCGACAATGACTTTCTCCCCGCCCTTGAGGCCTTCGCTGATGATGACCTTGCCGATCAGGTAGCGGCCGACGGTCACGTTGTGCAACTGCGCTTCACCTTTATCGTCGACCATCCACACCGCCGGATCACTGATGTTTTTCGTCAGCGCCGACCATGGCAATTCGACTGCTGACTTGCCGCTGCCCTTGGCGGTAGCGCTGACCACCGAGCCCAACTGCATCCCTTGGGGCAGGCTGTCGAGGCTGACTTTGACTTGCACCGTGCCGGACTGCGCTGACACCGCCGGGGTGATTTCACGCACCGTGCCGGTGGTTTTGATGGCAGGGTTATCGAGCAGACTGACGACGATCGAGGGATCCGCAGGACGCTCGGCCAGCAGCGATTCGTAGACGTTGAACACCGCGTCACGGTCGCCGTCGCGGGCCAGACTGAAAATCGGCGCGGTGGCCTGCACCACTTGGCCGACTTCGGCCTGACGCTCGGTGATCACGCCCGGGGCATCGGCAATCAGCGCGGTGTAGCTAAGCTGGTCCTTGGCGTTGGCCAATTGCGCCTGCGCCGCGCTCAAGGCGCTTTGGCTGCTGCGCAACGCGGCTTGGGCGGAATCGTACTCGCTCTGGCTGGTGTAGCCCTTGGGCAGGAGTTTTTGCTGGCGCACGAACGCCGCGGCGCTCTGTTTGACCCGCGCTTGTTCGGCGACGACCTGGGCCTGGGCGGAATCGACGTTAGTCTGCAAATCCTTGGGGTCGAGTTTGGCCAGCACCTGTTTGGCCTTAACCCGGTCACCGACATCGACCATGCGCTGAATGATCTTGCCGCCGACGCGGAACGACAGTTCAGTCTGCACGCGCGCCTGCACGTCACCGGTCAATGTCACCGCAGCCGCGTAATCCGTGGGTTTCACTTCCTGTACGAAGACCCTGGGCAGGTATTCCTCAGGAGCTTTTTTCTCGCCGCATGCGGTCAGCAAAGTGAACAGACTCAGCATGACCGCTGTTTTCAAACCGGGACTCGCCATGCAGACTCCTTCCTGTGTACGAACGTGCAAGTGACGATACGACTGTGAGCTTAGAACAGGGTTCAACGTTCGCCCGTTCGTCCCCCATGTTTTCCTGTAGGAGCTGCCGCAGGCTGCGATCTTTTGATCTTTTAAAAACAACATCAAAAGATCGCAGCCTGCGGCAGCTCCTACAATAAGCGTCTCAAGAGAAGGAATTCCATGCTCAACACTCTGGCAGTGGCCAATTACCGTTCGATCAACAAACTGGTGATCCCGCTCGGCCGGCTCAACCTGATCACCGGCCCCAACGGTAGCGGCAAGTCCAACCTCTACCGGGCCTTGCGTCTGCTGGCGGAAACCGCTCAGGGTGGCGTAGTCAATGCGCTGGCCCGTGAGGGTGGGCTGGAGTCGACCTTCTGGGCCGGGCCGGAAACCATCAGCCGGCGCATGCGCAACGGCGAAGTGCCCATTCAGTCGACGGTGCGTCAGGGTGTGAAGCGGCTGCGCCTGGGGTTTGCCGGAGAAGACTTCAGTTATTCGATCAGCCTCGGGCTGCCCGATTCCAACGGGCATTTCATGCTACCCGAACATTCCCGGCCAATTCCCTCGCGCTTCAGCCTCGACCCGCAGATCAAGCGCGAATGCATCTGGGCCGGCGCGCTTTACCGCCCCGCCAGCCTGCTGGTGGATCGTGACGGCCCGATGATCCGCGCACGCGCCGAGCGCAAATGGGATGTGCTGGCACAACACACGCCGAACTTTGACAGCCTGTTCGATCAGGTTGGCAGCCTGCGCAGCTCGCCGGAAGTGTTTCAGATGCGCGAGTTCATTCGTCGCTGGCGCTTTTATGATCACTTTCGCAGCGATGCCGATGCGCCGGTGCGCCAACCGCAACTGGGTACGCGCACGCCAGTGCTGCATCACGATGGGCGGGATCTGGCGGCGGCGTTGCAGACCATCATCGAGATTGGTGATGGCGACGCGATGCGGGCGGCGATTATCGATGCATTTCCTGGCGCGCGGGTGCATATCGAAGCGCAGGCCGGTGGACGTTTTGCCATCGAGTTTTATCAGGAAGGTTTGCTGCGGCCATTGTCGGCGGCGGAGCTGTCGGACGGGACGTTGCGCTATCTATTGTTGGTCGCGGCGCTGCTGACGCCGAGGCCGCCGTCGCTGATGGTGCTGAACGAACCGGAAACCAGCCTGCACCCGGATCTGCTGCCGGCGTTGGCGCGGTTGATCATTCGTGCGTCGGAGCAGTGTCAGGTGTGGGTGGTGTCCCATGCACGGCGGTTGATTTCGGCGTTGCAGGAAGATCCCGAGTGCAATTGCATTGTGCTGGAGAAAACCCTGGGGCAGACCGGGATTGTCGGCCAGCGGGTGCTGGATGAGCCGGCGTGGAACTGGCCGGATTGAGTGATTCAGGCAAAAGCCCCTCACCCTAACCCTCTCCCAGAGGGAGAGGGGACTGATTGGGGGATGCTCAAGAGTGACGCCGACGTGAAAATGCATCTGTGAATCCAAAGTCGAAGTGACGCCGACGCGAAATGCATCTGTGAATCCATAATCGACTCGGTTCCGCAGGTCGATGTCTGATGCAAGACACCTCGGTCGGCTCCCTCTCCTTCGGGAGAGGGCTGGGGTGAGGGGCAGGCCTCACCACCGACCTGACAGACAATCACCCCTGCCACTTGCCGCCTTCAACAATCACACTCTCAGGCTTGGTGTCATCACTCAGCTCTTTACGCACATATTGGTCATACAGCTTGAGCAGATACTTCTCCTCACCCAGCTTGGCCAGCTCAGTATTCACCCAGTCACGCAACTCGATATTGCCCTTCTTCACCGCCGGCGCAATCGGCGCTTCAGCACCGAGCTTTTCATCGAGCACGCGATAGCCCGGGTTCTGCTTGGCCCAGCTGAACAGCACCAGGTTGTCCTGTGCATAAGCATCACCACGACCGTTGGCCAAAGCTTGCAGCGATTCGGAGTTTTTCTCGAACTTCAGCAGTTTCCAGTCCGGATGATTCTTGGTCAGCCAGATATCAGCAGTCGTGCCGGTAGTAACGATGGTGGTGCGGGTCGCCAGGTCATCAAGGTTTTTCACCGAGCTGCTTTGCGGCACCAACGCCTGCACCGCAACCTTGAGGTTCGGGTTGGTGAATTCCACCGCTTCCTTGCGCTCCGGCGTCACAGTCATGTTGGCGAGGATCAGGTCGACCTTGTCGCTTTGCAGGAACGGAATACGGCTCGCCGGCTCAACGGCAACGAACTCGACCTTGTTTTCATCACCGAGCAGATCCTTGGCGAAACGCCGGCCGATATCAGTATCAAAGCCGACGTAGCGCCCAGCTTCATCGACAAAACCGAATGGTGGCTTGTCGGTGAACACGCCGACAATCAACTTGTCGCGGGCCTTGATCTTGTCCAGATAACCGGCCGGCGCGGTGCTTTCGCTGGCGACTTTCGGCTTCGGCGGTTCTTCGGTCTTGCTGCAACCGGCAAGCAAGGCGAGGCTGAGCAGGGGCAGTAAAAAAGCGGCAGTTTTCATAACAGTTCCAGTTCCTTTGTCGGATTCGTTTTCGGCAGTGTTGCCACGAAGGAGAACTTCTCCAGAAACTGCTGCGCGCGTGCGGTTTGCGGGTTCGTAAAGAAAATCTCGGGCGGGTTCTGTTCAAGGATGCGCCCGGCATCCATGAACACGATGCGGTCGGCCACCGCGCGGGCGAAGGCCATTTCATGCGTGACGATCAACAGGGTCATGCCTTCGCGAGCGAGGCCCTGAATGACCTGCAAAACTTCTTTGACCATCTCCGGGTCGAGGGCGGCGGTGACCTCGTCGAAGAGCATCACGCGCGGGTTCATGCACAACGAGCGGACGATGGCGATGCGTTGCTGCTGGCCGCCGGAGAGCTGACGCGGGAAAGCATCGCGCTTGTCCAAAAGTCCCACGCGCTCAAGCAGCGCTTCGGCTTGTTGCTGGGCTTCACGGCGCTGGCGCTTCTGCACCTTGAGCGGGCCGAGCAGCAGGTTGTCGAGCACACTCATGTGCGGGAACAGGTGATAACTCTGGAACACCATACCGATCTGCTGACGGATCTCGCGCCAGTCGGTGGCCTTGTCCAGCAGCTCACGGCCGAGAAACTTCAGGCTGCCGCTGTGGGCCTCTTCCAGGCCATTGAGGCAACGCAACAAGGTGCTTTTGCCGCAACCGCTGGGGCCGAGGATGACGATCACTTCGCCGCTCTGCACCTGCAGGTCGATGCCGTTGAGCACCTGCTGCTCGCCGTAGAATTTGTTGAAACCGTGAAACTCGATCAATGCGCTCATGCTTGCGTCCAGCGCCGCTCCAGCACGCGCGAGGCGGCCGACAGCGGGTAGCAGATCAAAAAGAAAAACAGAAACAGTGCGCCGTAGATCAGCACCGATTCGTAAGTGCGCTCGATGATCTGTTGGCCGACCTTGATCACATCGACCACACCGATGAGCACCGCCAGCGAGCTGGTCTTGATGATCCGCGTGTAGACGTTGATGGTCGGCGGCGTCATGCGTTTCAGCGCTTGTGGCAGCAACACGTAACCGTAGAGTTGCGCGGCGTTCAAACCAATCGACAGCCCCGCTTCACGCTGGCCGCGTGGTAAAGAATGCAGGGCTCCGCGCGCCACTTCGCCGACCTCGCTGGCGCCCCACAGCGATAGCACCAGCACCGCGCACCAGAAGCTGGGAATGCTCAGGCCGAAGAAAATCGGCAAACCGAAGAACAATAGATACAACCAGACCAGCACCGGGATCGCCCGGAACAGCTCCAGATACACCCTCAGAATCGCGTTCAGCCACGTGATGTTGAGCGTGCGCAATACGCCGTAGAGCACGCCGCCGACAGTGCTGATGGCAATGCCCAGAAAAGAGATCGACAAGGTTTGTCCGGCGCCTTTGGCCAGTTGTGGCAACGACACCCAGAGCAATTCAAGACCCGAACTGGCCATGCTGGAGCCTCCTTTCCAAACGGCTGAGCAATAGCGACAGCGGCAAGAACAGCAGCACGCAGATCAGCGTCAGCACGGCGAGCATTTCGTAGGTTTTGTAATAGAGCGCGATGTAGCTCTTGGTCGTGTAGAGAATTTCCGGCACCGCCACCGCCGAGACCACAGTGGTTTCCTTGAGCAGGAAAATGAAATTGGCGAACAGCGACGGCAGGCTGAGGATCCCCGCTTGCGGCAGGATCACATAGCGCAGCAATTGGCCGTGGGACAGGCCGATAGAGCGCCCTGATTCCAGTTGCGCCAGCGGCACCGCATCGACGCCGGCACGCAGCACTTCGGTGAGGTAGGCGCCGCCGAGGAAGGTCATGGTGATGATCGCGGCGGTGAAACCGGACACCTGGATCCCCACGGCCGGCAAGGCGAAGTAGACGAAAAACAGCTGGATCAGCAGCGGCGTGTTGCGCGCCAGTTCCACATACAGGCCCACCAGTTTTTGCAGGTACGGCGTGCGGAACACCAGAATGGTCGCGTTAAGCAGCGCCACCAGCAACGAAGTACCGATAGCGATAAATCCGACCTGCAGCGTCACGCCCACGGCTTTGAGAAACGCCGGCAGGGTGCTGAGGATAAATGCGTAATCGAAGGTCATGAAACGTCCTGGACGCCGCTCGGTAAGCGACGGTGGCGCAGTCCAAGGACAGCAGATGGCTGTCCGGCAAGCACCGACTTTATAGGTATAAAAACAAGAATTTAAATACCGTTAAAGCATATTGATATCACCCAAAAAACTATCTTGTGGGTTTGCCGGGAAGGAATAAGAAGGCTATTTTCCTTTGCGCTGTAGGACGGATCTTTTTTTCACGAAAGCCCTCCAAGGACGAACAGCTTTTGGCCAGACTCCCCCGGCCAAACTCATAACAAGGAAGAGAACATGGACGTAAAAGTGCCGCAGCGACTGGATCCGCAAGAGATTGTGAAATTGTTGGTGGCGTTGAGGCGGGCGTTGAAGGCTGCAGCGTAAGTCAAAAACCCCTCACCCCAGCCCTCTCCCGGAGGGAGAGGGAGCTAACCGAGGTGTCTTGCGTCATACATCGACCTGAAAGACCGAGTCGATTATGGATTCGGCAGAGATCTTTCACGTCGGCGTACTTCTACAGCATCCCCCGATCAGTCCCCTCACCCCAGCCCTCTCCCGGAGGGCGAGGGGGCCGACCGCGGTATCTGGCGTTTTACATCGACCTGAAAAATCGAGTCGATTAAGGATTCGGCAGAGATCTTTCACATCGGCGTACCTCTACAGCATCCCCCAATCAGTCCCCTCACCCCAGCCCTCTCCCGGAGGGAGAGGGAGCCGACCGTGGTGTCTGGCGTTTTACATCGACCTGAAAGATCGAGTCGATTATGGATTCGGCAGAGATCTTTCACGTCGGCGTACTTCTACAGCATCCCCCAATCAGTCCCCTCTCCCTCTGGGAGAGGGCTAGGGTGAGGGGCTTTTCAACGCACACACAAAAACGCCGATGCCCATCACTGGCCATCGGCGTTTTCACACCTTGAAGGGGTTCACTCAAGCGTCAGATCAGAACGCCGGCAGTACCGCGCCGTTGTACTTCTTCTCGATGAACGCTTTGACTTCCGGGCTGGTCAGGGCTTTGGCCAGTTTCTGGATCGCGTCGCTGTTCTTGTTGTCCTCACGGGCCACCAGGAAGTTCACGTACGGCGAGTCAGCGCCTTCAATCACCAGCGCATCTTTCTGCGGATTCAGTTTGGCTTCCAGCGCGTAGTTGGTGTTGATCATGTCCAGATCAACTTCTTTCAGAACGCGTGGTAGCAGGGCCGATTCCAGTTCCTTGAACTTGAAGTTGTGCGGGTTCTTGGCGATGTCTTTTGGCGTTGCCAGAGCGTTTTTCGGGTCTTTCAGTTCGATCAGGCCAGCCTTCTGCAGCAGGATCAGGGCGCGGCCGCTGTTGCTGCCTTCGTTCGGGATGGCGATGGTGGCGCCGTCCGGCAGTTCAGCCAGGGTCTTGTACTTGCTCGAGTAACCACCGAACGGTTCAACGTGTACGCCCTGCACAGTCACCAGGTACTTGGACTTGTCGTCCTTGTATTTGCCCAGGTTGAAGCTGTTCAGGTACGGCAGGGTCTGGAAGTAGTTGGCGTCCAGACGCTTCTCACCGACCTGTACGTTCGGCTGAACGTAGTCGGTAAACACTTTGATTTCCAGATCCACGCCTTCTTTGGCCAGGGTCGGTTTGATCAGCTCAAGGATTTCAGCGTGCGGCACCGGGGTCGCAGCAACCACCAGTTTCTCGCCGGCATTGGCCAGGGAAGCAGTCAGAGCAGCCGCCAATGCGGTAAACAACAGAACCTTTTTCATGCAGTGTCCTTATCGAAAATCACGGTCGTCATCGACGACGGCATTAATACGTGTGCCAGTGAAGTGATATCGCTGGCGTGGGTCGGACAATACCGGGATTTTTTATTCCCGGACAATAACGTTTATTCAGCTTCATATTCCATTTTGTTCATGTTGAACGAAACGGTTACAACGCCTCACCCAAACGAATCAGCAAATCTTTCAATGCCTTACGCTCATCGACGCTGCCGCCGATGTTGATTTGCGCAACCAGCCGTTCGATCTGAAGCTGCGGGCCAGACGCCTCGGGCAGGTTCAGGTGCTCCGGCAGAATCTCGTCACCGGTACTCACCAGCAAGGCAAAGTGAATGACGTTTTCCAGCTCGCGGGTGTTGCCCGGCCAACTGTGTTGTTCGAGCACGTGCTGCGCGGCTTCGCTGATCAGCGGCACGGGCAGGTCGAGGCGTTGGCTATAGATGCCGAGGAAGTATTCGGCGAGCGAAAGAATGTCGCCGATGCGTGCGCGCAAGGCGGGCAGTTCCAGTTGCCCTTCGCTGAGGTAGTGATAAAGCCGCTCGTGGAATTTCCCGGCGTCCACTGCTTGCGCCAGATCGATACTGGTGGCCGCGACCAGACGCACATCCACCGGACTCGGCTGATGCGCACCGACACGGGTGACTTCGTGGTTCTCCAGGGCGGCAAGCAATTTGATCTGGATTGGCAGCGGCAAGTCGCCGATTTCATCCAGATACAAGGTGCCGCCATTGGCTGAACCGAACCAGCCTGCACGGCTGCTGGCCGAGCCGCTGTAACTGCCGGCGGCGTAGCCGAACAGTTCGGCATCGGCGTAGGTCGGGCTGATCGCACCGCAATTGACCGAAACGAACAGACCGGCGCGGTCACTGGCGCGATGGATGTGCCGAGCGAGCAATTCTTTACCCGTACCGGTCTCGCCACGGATCAATACCGAGGTCGAGCGCGGCGCCAATTGCTCCAGCTCTTCACGTAACTGACGTGAGCGTGGGTCGACAAACACCAATGCCTTGGCGCGAATGCTCAGGGGGCTTTTTTCAGCGTCAGGAAAGGTCAGCAATGGCTGACCGAAGGTTTCGAAACTCATGGCAGACTCCCGCCCAAAACCGCCGGGAGACGGGGGCGTTGAAAGAAATAAAAATCAGGCGCGGCGACGAGCGTGGTGTTCCATGCGGTTTTGCAGGCGATAGAGATAAGCAAAACCCTGCTCCCAACGCTGATGCCCGGATTTGACGTTGATGTGTCCGGCACCGGCGAGAATCCCCGCCTCGGCGCCCCAGTTGCGCGCCAGCTCCAGCGCTCGCGGTGCACTGACGGCAGCATCGTTATCGGAGCTGACCACCTGGCTTGGAAATGGCAGCAGATCGGTCGGAATCGGTGCGAAATTGCGCAGCGCCGGCGCGCACGCCGGGCGCTCGACATCGGCCGGCGCAACCAGCAATGCGCCGCGTACCTGACGCAGGTATTGCAACGGCGCCGTGGCCGCCCAGTGGGCAACCGTGACGCAGCCAAGGCTGTGGGCGATAAGGATCACCGGCGTACTGTCGGCAGCAATCGCCTCGGCCAGTGCCGCGACCCAATCTTCACGACGCGGCGTCAGCCAATCGGCCTGTTCGACTCGCGCGCTGTTCGGCAGGCTGTTCTGCCAGTGGCTTTGCCAATGATCTTCTGGCGATCCTTGCCAGCCCGGCACAATCAGGTAGCGGATTGATTCGTTGCGCATGGGGAGCTCTCCTGCGTCGTGTCTGTTCCTGAACGAGTATAGGGAGGGGATTTATATTCGTTAAGGAATAAGAAGCTATTTATTAAGATCTGAATTGAATATGAGTATTGTGTATGACTTTAGATCCTTTCCCCCTCACCCCAGCCCTCTCCCCCAAGGGGGCGAGGGGGAAAGGGAGCCGATCTATGCGGTTTTCAGATTTGGAGTTCGACTGGATATTTCAGATCGGCGTATAGCGGCCAAACAACGCGGTCAGTCCCCTCTCCCTCTGGGCGGTCCGACGTTTCGGGAGGGCTAGGGTGAGGGCTTTGCTTCTAATGCCAGAAATAAAAAAAGGGCCGCACCCTGCCAAGGAGACGGCCCCGGAAAAACGTTGAATCTGTCACCGCGCAGTAATCACCGACAACTTGGTAATCCCCGCCCGTTCAATCGAAGCCATCGCCCGCGCCACTTCGCCGTAGTTCACCCCGTCATCGGCCTGCAATTGCACGCGCACTTCCGGGTCCTTGGCCTTGGCTGACTTGAGGTTGAATTCCAGCAAGTCCGGCTGAATCTCGTCCTTGTTGATAAACAGCTTGCCGGCGCCATCGATGCTCACCACCAGCGGATCCTTCTGCTCGACCGGCGCCACCGCTTCGGTCTTCGGCAGGTTGATCGGGATCGCATTGGTCAGCAGCGGCGCGGTGACGATAAACACCACCAGCAGCACCAGCATCACGTCCACCAGCGGCGTTACGTTGATCTCGCTGAGCACCTCATCACTGTCTTGCGTGGAGAAGGCCATATCAGGACGCCTCCTTCACTTTTGCTGCGTTGCCCGGCGCGGCGATCTTGTGCGCGGTCGGATGGATCAACACGCGGAACGCACTCTTCTGCGCCAGGCTGTAGAAGTCGTGGGCGAAGTCATCCAGATCCGCCGCCGTCAGTTTCAACCGACGCAAAAAGTAGTTGTAAACCAGCACCGCCGGCACCGCGACGGCGATCCCCACACCCGTGGCGACCAGTGCTGCACCGATCGGGCCGGCCACCGTTTCCAGGCTCGCCGAGCCAGCCGCGCTGATGCCTTTCAACGCTTCCATGATTCCCCACACCGTGCCGAACAAACCAATGAACGGCGACGTACTGCCAATACTCGCGACCACCGCCAGGCCCGTTTCCAGCGAACGGCGTTCGTGGACAATTTGCTGACGCAGTGCGCGCTCCAGTCGATCCTGATGGTTGATCGCCTGGCTCAAATCATTCGCCTGTGGCGCCTCGCCCACCTGAATCGCCGCGTAACCGGCCTGTGCTACTCGCGCGGCTGCGCCGGGTTGGGTCTCGCTCAATTCAGCGGCTGAATCGAGACTCGACGCCGCCCAGAAACGTTTATGAAAACGCCGATCCTGCGCCTTCAGACGCCCGAACTGCCAAGCCTTGAGCAATGCCAGACCCCAGGTGGCGACGGAAAAAACCACCAGCAGCCAGATCACCGCGCTTTCGATGGATTCCAGTGGAGATGCCAGTAACGTCATGATGTATTCCCTCGTGTAAACGTTTCGCGCGAATTTGGTTTCGGTTTAATGAATCTTGAAATCGATGGGCACGCTGACCCAGCCGTCCTGGGCCACATCACCTTGCTTGGCCGGGACGAAACTCCAACGTTTCACGGCGTTCAGCGCCGCGTCGTCGAGCTGTTGCCGGCCACTGCTTTTGGCTATCTGGATCTCGCCCGGTTTACCGCTGGCAAGCACATGTACGCGCAGCAACACCGTGCCTTCCCAACCGCGACGCTGGGCCAGCGACGGGTATTCCGGTGCCGGGTTTTTCAGGTATGCAGCATTCGCTGAGGCCGGGGTTACCGGTGCCGGCGCGGGTGGAGCAGGTGGCGCAGGGGCTGCAACCGGGGCTGCCGGTTGTGGCGGCGTCGGTGGTTGCTCGACCGCTTTCGGTGCTGGTTTGGGTGCCTGTTTAACCACCGGTTTGGGTTTCGGAACGGGTTTTGGCGGCGGCGGTTTTACCGCCAGTTCGTCCTCCACCGGCGGCGGTGGCTCAACCACAGGCGCAGGTGGCGGCGGCTCGACAACCGGTGGCGCTGGCGGTGCCGGGCGCGAGAACTCGATGGTCATCGGCGGAATTTCCGGCGGCACGATTGGCAGCACTGGCGTCGGTTTCTGGCTGATCCAGTAGATCACCGCGCCATGCACCACCAGCGCGAGCACGCCAAGCAGAATTGTTTCGCGCCGACTCAGAATGCCTTTGGGCGCACGCTGCAAACGCAACTGCCCCAACGGCACACGATGCGGCCGGCCGAGATCGACCAATTCGCCACCCGGCGTCTGACGCCACAGCAATTCCTCTGCGCTGGCGGCGGTCTGGACATTGCCCATTGATTCACTCCCTGCGGTCTTTTTGCGTTCTCTACAAAAACTGCCGATCAACCGTTTTGTTGAATCCCCCACGGCGAATCGATGGGTGAATCATTGGGCTTGACGCTTATCTCCGAAAGTAATCTTTAACGTTATGCATAGGTCATTATGGAATATACAAATTGATCAATTCTGCCAACGCCACGCGCCACGCGGGCTGCAGCGATGCGTGAAAAAGCGCATGCTTTTCAGGCATTGAAAGTATTCATGCAACGCATCAAATTCGCCTGACCCGGTTTTGCAGGACGACTAATACGAAGTAGATAGTTGATTATTATTTTCCAGAAACAGCAAAAAGGCCGGGCACTTTCGCGCACCGGCCTTTTTGTTTAATCAACTGTTATTGCTTGAGGAACTCCCCTGCCAGGCCAACAACATCACCGTCAAAGTTGGTGCGCGAACCAACCGCACGAACTTTCGAGTAATTGTGATCCGGCGAGAACAGTGTCCAGGACTGATAGCCTGTGCCTTCATTCAACGCCGCGAACGTGATGATCGTAGGCTGCCCGGTGCTGTTTTGAAAATGGTAGTGACCGTAAGCGATGTCGTAATTCACGCCATTCTGGCTGAATTTTCCGCTGAAGGTGCCGTTGGAATCGTTGCCATCGGTAATCGTCAGTTTGGCGCCAGCGTTATCGTTTACATAATTGCCATTAATGCTCGACATAACGAGATTTCCTTTATCGTTGGATAAGTGTCTTCCGATGAGAGCAAGTTTCCTCCTGGAAACTCACGACAGTCAGGATGGTTGGACATTCAATTATTGTCCACGCGAGCTACTAACTAAATTGCAATATGCACTGTTCAACCCGGTCATAACTTATCGCCGTTCGTTCGAGCACTAATTCCATTTCAACTAACGACTGGCATTGGTTTGCTCCACGCCGATAACGGGTGCAATAACCGCCGTCTCGGAGCGTGGCGTCCCCGTTGGCACCCAGTCATAACTCACAGGCAGTGCCCGATACACCCAGTTGCTGATCGCGTCGCTGCCCGGTGCCTTGCCGAGATACGGACTGACGTATTCCCAGACGTTTTCGCCGCTGGCCGTCACCTGGAAAAACCGTCCGTTCATGCCCTCGTCGATCAACGTGTTGCCATTGGGCAAGCGCCGCGCACTGCTGATAAACGAGCTGTAGAACGCCCACCCTGGTTGCTTCGAATTTGCCGCGCTGTACTGCCAAACGATCTCGTTTTTCTGCGGATCGATTTCCAACACGCGCGAGCCGGAAATCAAGCCGAGGGTGACGTTTGGATAACCCGCCGAACCCTGGTTGTCGAACACAAGCAGATTGCCAGCACCGGGCAATCCGGCCGGAATGATGTGCGCATCATGCTGACCGACAAACTGATCCACCGGGCGCGGCAGTTTCTGCGCGGTTTTCGGGTTGATCAGCGGCAAATTCGGGCCAAGACGCCAAACCACTTTGCCGCTGTTCTTGTCGATGATCGCGATGAAGTTGGCGTTGCGTGAATCGATCAGCAGGTTGTCCGGATTGAAGCGTTTGTCACCGGCATCAAACCACTTGTTCGGCCCGACCAGGCTGAGGTTGTTGATGTGCAGGTAGTCCGGATTTTCACTGGCGCGCACCAGCTTCAACTGTTCGGCCGTGAAGCCGAATTCATTGAGATGCTCCGAGGCCAGCCACTGCCATTTCACCGCGCCTTCGGGACTGACTTCATAGATCGCATCGTCGATCACCTCGGGCACTTTGAAGCCTTTGACCTTGTGCACCTTGTTCGCCAGCACCACGGTGTTGCCATTGCTCAAACGGCGCTGATCATGGTGCTGTTGCGCCGCGCCACCGGGGGCCTTGTCACCCCACTGCCAGACGACTTTGCCGTGCCAATCCAGCTCACCGACGCTCTGATTGCCCAGACCATTGCCGGCCGAACCGAGCTTGCCGGGATCCTTGTCACTCAGTTGCAGCAACACATGCCCACGCTCTCCGCCGACCAGTTTCGGGTCGATGATCGCTGACGGGAAACCTGCCTGTGGCCAGGTTTTCACCTCGTTGCCGTTCATGTCGATCAGGTGCGTCTGCTTGTCGGCGCCGCTGAAAATCACGTACTGGTTGAACGCCTTGTTCGGGTCGTAACGAGTGACGCCCGTCGGGTAAACACTCGGTGCGGCGAAGGCACCGGCGCTGAGCACTGCGCCGGACAGCAACACCGGCAAAGCCGTTTTGATACGCAACATGATGCAGCTCCTTGAGTGACGAATCAGAAGTCGTAGCGACCGGTGACGCCCAGCGTGCGCGGTGTACCGAGCAGGCCTTCATAGCCGCCGTTGCCGCCCGTCCACAGGGTCGTGTAGTAGGTTTTGTCGAAAGCGTTTTTCAGCCACAGCGACACGTCCCACTGGCCCTGATTGAAGTCACCGCGCAGGCCGGTGGAGAAGTTGACCACGGCGTAACTCGGGATCTGGCCGTAGTCGGAATCCTCGACCGTACCGACGGCTTTGGAGCGGAACGCATAGCTGGCGGTGACGTAAGGTTCGAAGCCGTTATCCAGATTCCATTTGTATTCGCCGTTGGCGTTGCCGATCCATTTCGAGGCGCCGACCACTTGATGGCCGCTAAGGTCGCAAGACGCTGGAGCGCCCGGCGCCTGGCTGACTTCCGGCGGGCACGGGGCATCTTTGTACGAGAGATAGCTGACGTCGTTGTAGGAGCCGTTGATGTTCAGGGTCAGACCGCGCAACGGGATCACCGTACTTTCGAACTCGACGCCGCGCGAACGCACGGAACCGGCGTTGGTCAGGTACTGCACGCGATTTTCCGCGTCGTAGGCGTTGGTCTGGTAAGCGTTGACCTGGGTCCAGAACACGTTGGCATTGAGTTGCAGACGGTGATCCCACAGCGTGCTCTTAAAGCCGAGTTCGGCGTTGTTCGCGCGTTCGGTGCCGATCAGTAGCGAATCGGCGCCGGCCACCGGCGCAGAACCGACGGCGAGGTTAACCCCGCCGGATTTCTCGCCGTGGGACAACGTGGCGTAGCCCAGAACATCATCGGTGATGCGATAGCTGAGATTGAGCAGCCCGGAGGGACTGGAGCTGTACTGATTCAAGTCGCCGGAATCGTAAGCGCCGGTACGACCACGCCGTGCGGTGGCCGCCGCGCCTGTTACAGCAGCGCCACCAATCGGCGCATCCCTCGTGACCCAAGCGGATTTTTCTTCATAAGTGCCACGCACCCCGGCGGTGAAATCCAGTCGCTCGCTGAGGTGCCAGGTGCCTTGGGCGAACAGCGCAAAGCTGTCGGTCTTGATATGGCCGTTACCAACACTGGTGACGTTGGCCAGCGCACCGCGCGCGGTGCCGTTCCAGATATCGGCTTGTGGGCCGTAATAAGCGAAGGATTTATTGTCCAGATCCGAACCGAAGTAGTAGGCGCCGACCACGTAATCGAAGAACTCACCCTTGGGCGAGGCCAGGCGAAATTCCTGCGAATACTGTTTGTCTTCCACCGACACCCCGGCGTTGTAACTCGCCGGCACGTTGAGGCCGTCGTCGTTGCGCGGGGTGAAATTCCAGAAGCGATAGGAACTGATCGAGGTCAGCGTGAAATCGCTCGGCAGCGTCCAGTTGGCCTCCACCGAGGTGCCGCCCTGATGCACGGTGACATGTTGGTCGTTGTCCAGATTGACCTTGCGGTGCGAACCGTTAACCAGGGTTGCGCCGGCCGCGTTGGCGCGCGATTGGTACAGGTTGACGCCGTTGATGGTCGGCCCAGTGTTGTACAGCACGCGGGTGCCGGCGCTGGAGTCCTCTTCGTTGTAGTCGCCGATCCAGCGCAGGTTGAAATCTTCGTTGGGCTTGAACAGCAGTTGCGCGCGGAAGCCCTCGCGCGAGCCGCCGTTGAGATCATGGCCGTCGTATTCGTTTTTGATGTCACCGTCGCTGCGAGTGCGGTACGCCGAAAATCGTCCGGCCAGTTGATCGTTGAGCGGGCCGGAAATAGTGCCCTTGGTCTGGAAATAACCGTCCTCGCCGACCGAAGTTTCGATGCTGCGCTCAGGGGTGAACGTCGGAGCACGGGTACTGATGTTGATCACCCCGGCGGTGGTGTTTTTGCCGAACAGCGTGCCCTGCGGCCCACGCAAGACTTCGAGCTGTTCGATGTCCATCAAATCAAACACCGCCATCCCCGGACGACCCAGGTAGACGTTGTCGATGTACAGACCAACGCTGCCTTCAAGACCATCGCTCGCAGGGTTGTTGCCAAGGCCGCGGATCGACACGCTGGACTGGCGTGCGTGCATGTAGGCGACGTTGACGCTGGGCACCAATTGCTGCAAATCCTGAATCCGGTAGACCCGCTGCGTCTCCAGATTCTGCCCGCTGACCACACTCATTGGCGTCGGGACGTCCTGCGAACTTTCCTCGCGGCGGCGGGTGGTGACGGTCACGGTTTCGAGTTGCGAACTGTTGGCGGCAGGCTTGCCGGCCGGCACTGGTGCCGGGGTTTCAGAATCGGCGGCGTAACCGTGAGTCCAGCTCGCGCTCCCTGCCAGCAACAGGGCCAGAGGCAGGCGTTTGAGCCGTCGTGGCGTTAAGGGTGACGCAAGGTTCAACGGACTCATGGCGCGGCTCCTGGTCAAAAAACACACAGACATCTTCAGCGCTGCATATTCTTTTAAGTTATTTATTTATGTATTTACAGATATTTACTGCATAAGAGATTGCCTTTATAAGGAGTCGACCTAATGCATATCCAATGCATTTCCCGGATATTTTTTATGTGAAAAATGCATATCGACTTGCGCCAACTTCGTCACTTCATCGCCCTGGCTGAACAACGCAGCTTCGTCGCCGGCGCGCAGGCGGTGAACCTGTCGCAGTCGGCGTTCAGCCGCAGCATTCAGGCGCTGGAACACAGCGTTGGCTGTCAGTTGGTTGATCGCGGACGCAAGGAATTACCGCCGACCAAACAGGGCCAGGTCCTGCTCGAACATGCGCGGCGACTGGTCAGTGGCGCGCAGCAAATGGCCAACGAGATCAGCCAGTTCAACGGGCTGGAGGCGGGGGAATTGCGCTTCGGTTGTGGGCCAGCGCCGGCAGCGGGTTTGATTCCTCGGGCGATTGGCAGCTTCATCGGGCGCTATCCGAAAGCGCGGGTGCAGTTTCAGGTCGATGACTGGCAGAGCCTGAGCAAGCGACTGATGAGCGAGGAATTCGAATTCTTTGTCGCCGATACACGCTACTTCGAGGCGGATCCGGATTATCTGACGCACCGGTTGCGGCCGCGTAAATGGCATTTCTGTTGCCGCGCAGGGCATCCGCTGGCGGCTTTCGATAAGGTCAGCGCAGAGCAATTGATGAGCTATCCGCTGGCGGTGAGTATTCGGCCGCCAAACTTGCGCAAGGTCATCGTTGACCTTAGTGGGCGGCCGGATTTCACCCCGAATGTCGAATGTGAAAACAGCTCGAGTCTGCTCAGTGTGGTGCTGCGCTCGGATGCGATCGGGATTGTCGGTGCGTATTCCGATGCGCTGCACCAGGCCAAGGGTGAATTGGTGTGTTTGCGGATTGAAGGGTTGGCCGATGATCTTGAGGAGCTGTATACGCGTTATGGGATTGTCAGCCGGGCGGGGTATCGGTTATCGCCGTTGGCCGAGGCGATGATTGAGCAGATCAAGGCGATTGATGCGGTGGATGAGGAAGTCTGTTCGCTGGACGGACTCGCTGTCTGATCTACCGTTATCGCGAGCAGGCACCGATGCACTGCCTGCATAAAACCCATTCCCCAAATGCACTTGCCGAACACCCTCACGCCTAGCGAAATACCTCGCCTGTCCCATTGACCGGTGAACCCCATGCCCACCCCGCCAAACCCCGTGCGCAACGTGCTGTACATCATGTGCGATCAACTGCGCCGCGATTACCTGTCCTGCTACGGCCACCCGCACCTGCACACACCCAACATCGATCGACTCGCTGCGGCCGGTGTGCGTTTCAGACGCGCCTACACCCAAGGCACGATCTGCGGGCCGTCGCGGATGTCGGCCTACACCGGACGCTATGTCAGCAGCCATCAAGTGGCGTGGAACGCCGTGCCGTTGCCGCTGGAAGAACTGACTATCGGCGACTACCTGCGCCCCCACGGCATCCGTACCGCCTTGGTCGGCAAGACCCACGCGACGGCGAATATCGATGCCTTGCAACGCCTGGCGATCAATCCCGATAGCGAACAAGCCGAAATCCTCAACGAAGTCGGCTTTGAACCCTACATGCGCCACGACGGCATCTATCCCGACGATCCGCTGTTCGACGACAAGCGCGAATCCGCACCCTATAACCATTACCTGCGTGAACACGGCTTCGACGGCAAAAACCCCTGGCACGACTGGGCCAACGCCGCCGAAGGCGAGAACGGTGAAATCCTCAGCGGCTGGCAAATGCGTCATGCGAATTTGCCAGCACGAATTCCCGAGCAACACTCAGAGACTGTCTACACTACAAATCGAGCCATCGACTTCATCACCGAGCAAGGCGAGAAATCGTGGTGTTTACACCTTTCCTATATCAAACCGCACTGGCCCTACATCGTACCAGCGCCGTACCACGCCTTGTACAGTACGAAATCGATTCTCGAAGCGGTCCGCGCGACGCCCTCCGAAGCCAGCAAACACCCCGTATACACTGCCTTTCGCCAGCATGAGGAAAGCCTCAACTTCTCCCGCGATTCAGTACGACTGACTGTAATCCCTACGTACATGGGTCTGATCAAGCAGGTGGATGATCAACTCGGACGGCTGTTCGATTTTTTACAGAGCAACGGTCGCTGGGATGACACATTGATCGTGTTCACCAGCGATCACGGCGACTTTCTGGGCGATCACTGGCTCGGTGAGAAGGAGTTTTTGCTGGAGCAGGCGGTGGGGGTGCCGTTGATCGTGCGCGATCCTCGGGCGGCGGCGGATGTCACGCGCGGAACGGTGGATGATCGACTGGCGGAAACCATCGACGCGCTACCGACGTTTCTTCAAGCGCTGGGATTGCCGGGGGCAGAGCATCGGCTTGAAGGGCATTCGTTGATCCCGCTACTGCACGGTGAAAACCCGGACTGGCGCCGCTATGCGATCAGTGAATACGACTACGCCTTCCAGGCGCCGGCGCGGGAGCGTTTGGGCCAGCCGATTGATCGTTGCCGCATGACCATGGTGCGCAGCGAGCGCTGGAAATACCTAGCGTACGACGGCTTTCGACCGCAGTTGTTTGATCTGCTCAATGATCCGCAGGAGTTGCGCGACCTGGGGGATGACCCGGCGTATGCGGCGGTGCGCGAGGAGCATGCGGGGTATTTGTTTGAGTGGGTGCGGGGGTTGAAGCGGCGCACGACCATCAGTCATCAGGAGATAGATTTGCGCGGGCAGCGGTTTCGTTATGGTGAGCCGGAAGCCGAGAAGGTTGTTCAGATTGGGGTTTGGTAGCTTTAAGAGCCCCTCACCCTAACCCTCTCCCAGAGGGAGAGGGGACTGAATGGGGGA
Organism: Pseudomonas sp. R84; assembly: GCF_009834515.1. Taxonomy (NCBI): domain Bacteria; kingdom Pseudomonadati; phylum Pseudomonadota; class Gammaproteobacteria; order Pseudomonadales; family Pseudomonadaceae; genus Pseudomonas; species Pseudomonas sp. R84. The sequence continues at coordinate 247,402 of NZ_CP019426.1, read as the reverse complement.
TATTTCAGAGGTACACCAACCTGATCGTGCTTCACCGAATCCATAATCGATAAAGATCTTTCAGGCCTATGCATAACGGGAGACAACTCGGTCGGCTCCCTCTCCCTCTGGGAGAGGGCTGGGGTGAGGGGATGTTGATCTTCAGTCACGACCTTTGATGGTCTGACTACGCTGCCCATTCGCGCCCACCGGCACTTCCCCCTTGAGCGTCACCCGACGCACCACCCGATCCTGAGTTCCGTAATCATCAATCGCATAGTGCTGCGTCGAGCGGTTATCCCAGATCGCCACATCACCGGCCTGCCAGCGCCAGCGCACGGTGTTTTCCTGACGAATCACATGGCTCTGCAACAGCCCGAACAAATGCGCCGAATCCGCCTGCGAATAACCCTTGATGCGTTTGACGAAATGCCCCAGCAGCAAGCTCTTCTCGCCGCTGATGGGGTGTACGCGCACCACCGGGTGCTCGGTCTCGTAAACGGTGGAGGTGAAGACCTTGCGATAGCGCTCCAGCTTCTCCGCGGAGACGTCCGGCTTGGCGCTGGCATAGTCGTATTCGTTGCTGTGCACGGCGACCAGTTTATCGGCCAGCTCACGCAGCTCGGTCGGCAAGCCGTTGTACGCGGTGGCGGTGTTGGCCCACAGGGTATCGCCACCGAATGCCGGAGCTACCACCGAACGCAGGATCGACGCTTTCGGGTAGGCGTCAACGAAGGTCACGTCGGTGTGCCAGGAGTTGGCGCGCTGGCCTTCAGCGCCGTCCAGTTCGAGCAGATAACGCGTGCCTTCACGCGACGGCACGGTCGGGTGAGCGACAGGCTCGCCGAGCAAATGAGCAAAGGCTTCCTGACGCTGATCGTCGAGCTGAGTCTGCTCACGGAAGAATACGACTTTGTACTGAACCAGTGCCTGTTGAATCGCTTCAATCGTGGCGGTGTCCAGCTCACCGGACAAATGCACACCACGAATCTCGGCGCCAATACGACCGGCCACCGGATGAATTTCCAGCGCGTGGACAGCGGGTTTTACGGCGAGTGCGGCATTGCTCATGGGTAGACCCTCATCAACTGCTTACGGTTGGCGGCAGCGAAACAACGCTCTATCTATATTCCATTTACATCTAATAGATATTCACATGCTTCGTTGACGGAATAAGAGCTTGCATTTAAAACCTCTAGCAACCCTCGTCGCAAATGCCTTCGAGCTATTTTTAGGATGCCGGAAAAGCATATGGATCTTCGCCAGTTGCGTTACTTCATCGCCCTCAACGAACACCGCAGTTTTGTCCGTGCGGCGGACGCGATGGGCATCACCCAACCGGCATTCAGCCGCAGCATTCAGGGGCTGGAGCAGGAGTTCGGCTGCGTGCTGGTGGATCGCGGCAACAAGGATTTGCGCCCCACGCCTGAGGGCCAGGTGGTGCTGCAACACGCCCTGAGCCTGGTGCAAGGCGCCGCGCTGCTCAGCGCCGAAGTGACGCAGATGACCAAGCTCGATGCCGGCGAAGTGCACTTCGGTTGCGGCCCGGCGCCGGCGGTGAAACTGGTCCCGGACGCGGTGGCGCAATTCATCAATGCGCACCCGAAAGTGCGCACCTGTTTTCAGGTGGATAACTGGGAAAAGCTCAGCCGCGCGCTGAGCCGTGAAGAGATCGAATTCTTCATCGCCGACATCCGTCATTTCGAGTCCGATCCGAACTTCCAGACCCAGGCACTGACACCCAAACGCGGGGTGTTTTTCTGCCGGCCGGGGCATCCGTTGCTGGCCAAGGAAAGCCTGTCGACCAACGACATGTTCGACTACCCGTTGGCGACCACGCTGATCCCGCCGGGCATTCGCAAATTGTTGGCGAACCTCAGCGGCCGCATCGATTTTTCCCCGACCATCGAGACCGAGCACTTTCCGGCGCTGGTGAAAGTGGTGCTGCAATCGAATGCGATTGGCGTGGGCACGGAAGAAGCGTTTGTCGAGGACATTGCCAAGGGGTCGCTGGTGTTGCTGCACTGGCGCAATCTGCCGCAGAACCTGGAGAGCATGAATGCGCGTTGCGGGATTGTCAGTCGCACTGGGTTTCGTTTGTCGCCGGCGGCGCGGGCGATGATTGAGACGTTGGTGGCGGTGGATCGGCAGGAGATCAGCGTCGCCGTTTAGGACGCTATCGCGAGCAGGCTCACTCCTACAGGGGAACGCATTCCAAATGTAGGAGTGAGCCTGCTCGCGATGGCGCCGGATCAGGCGCTAGGATTCAGAGCTTGGCCGCTGCCAACTCAGGCGCCACCCAGTCATTGACCTTGAACGGCTTGCGAATCAGCTTCTGCTGCGCCGCCAGATCAACTTTGTCCTGCAAGCTGCCGAGGAACACCGGATCCAGTGTCGACGGGAACACTTCGTTCAATTTCTGATCCTGCAGATCCTGCGTCAGAATCACCGGCGGATAACTCGCCAATCCTGAGACCAATTGCACGTAAGCAGCCTTGTTGCTGTCCTGCGTCAACCACTCAACAGCTTGCTGTTGGGCTTTGAGCAGCTTGGCCACGACCTCCGGGTGCGCGTCGACAAACTTGCCCGTGCCGACCAATACCGACTGCACGCTGCCTGCGCCACCGAGATCCTTGGTGTTCAGCGGCAACTCGGCCAGCCCTTTGGCCTGCAATGCGGTCAACCCGGAACTGCCCCAGGACGCATCGATCTGCTTGGCTGCCAACGCCGCGACCGCTGCGTTGAAGTCCAGATTGATGACCTTCAGATCCTTCTCACTCAAGCCCTGACTGGCCAGCGCCGCATCAAACGACAACTGCGTCGCGGTACCGCGGAAAATCGCCACACGCTTGCCTTTGAGATCCTGGAGCGTCTTGATCCCCGACCCCGGCACGACGCCCAGATACTGCTTAACCCCACGGGCACTGGCGCTGAGCAACCGCGTATCGAGGCCATTGGACTTGCCGATGATTGCCGCCAGATCGCCCAGATACGCCAGATCAACCTGACCATTGGCAAATGCCTCGTTGATCACCGGCCCCGCACCTTTGAAGAAACTCCACTGAATCTTGATGCCCTGATCAGCGAAGGCCTTTTCGAAGATCTGCTGATCGCGCAGCACATCAACCACGCCACCGCCGCTGTGCTGGGTGCCGGCACTCAGGTCAGGCACGGCGATTCTGATTTCCTTGAGTTCGTCGGCATGCGCGGTGAACGCCAACAGGCCCGCCAGAGCAGGAACGGCAAACAGACTGAAAACACGTTTGAAGGGAAAGTTCATGGGTGCAGCTCCTTGATCACGACGGGCGTTGAGGAGTCGAAAGTAGGCCGAATGAACACCTTCGCTTAAATACTATAAACGCACATTTTTATAGCTTTTAACGCTAAGCAAGCAATAACGGGGCTTGCAGCGGCGTATGCATTAACAGCATCGAAAATATTCTTCGAATGCATTGGATGCGTGTGGGCTGGAAGCCTTAAATGGCGCTGCTTATCTCTAAAAATAACTTATTAAAAATTATTTATAACCATTTGATCTTAGTTAATACCGCTAGAGATCGCAGCCTTCGGCAGCTCCTACAGGGGTCAATTCAAGGACGCATTCCCCCGTAGGAGCTGCCGAAGGCTGCGATCTTTTGATCTTGATCTTGAGCCAACCCGACAACGGAGGTCATCCATGGCCCGCCCATCCTTGCTCAGTCTCCCACTGCCCGCGCCGCCGCTGAAAAGCCGCCGTACCTGGCCAAGCCTGAACCAACGCCTGTTGCCGTGGCTGTTGCCCCTCAGCCTGTTCGCCCTGTGGTGGCTGGCCGCCCGCAACGAATGGATGAGCGAACAGATCCTGCCTGCGCCGTCACTGGTGTGGAACAGCGCTGTCGAGTTATCGCAGGGCGAGTTATGGGGCCACTTGTGGATCAGTCTGCAGCGTTTGTTCTGGGGACTGCTCGCGGGGGTTTCTGCGGGTGCATTGCTCGGCGCAGCACTGGGATTCAGTCGTCGCCTTGAACGCTTGATCTTCCCGACCTTCGCCGGACTTTCACAAATACCGACGCTGGCGTGGATTCCCTTGTTCATGGTGTTTTTCGGCATCGGCGAAGTGCTGAAACTGGTGGTGCTGATCAAAGCCATCGTGGTTCCGGTAACCCTGCACACACTGGTCGGCGTAAGAGATGCACAACCAAAACTGCGCGAAGCTGCCGCTGTTTTACGCTTGCCGCCACACCTGCTGATCCGTCGCCTGGTGCTGCCCGCCACCCTCCCCGCGTTCATGGCTGGCGTACGTCTGGCGCTGGCCGCCGGATGGACTTCGTTGCTGGCGGTCGAACTGTTGGCCTCCAGTGAAGGCATCGGTTACCTGATGGTCTGGGCGCGGCAGTTGTTCATGCTCGACATCGTGTTCGTGTGCATCGTGGTCATCGGATTGATCGGTGTGGCGATGGATCGCGGCATCGGTCTGCTGGACAAGAAACTGGTGCACTGGCCGCATCCGGCCACCGCTGAAATTCGCCGCGGCCCGCGCTATGAAGGCTGGCAGCGTCTGCAGCCATGGCTGCTGCCGCTGAGCTTGCTGGCGTTGTGGCAACTGGCGAACGAACTGCAGTGGGTCGACGCCAACATTCTGGTCAGCCCGCTGGCCGTTTTAAGCACGGCATGGGATGGTCTGCTCGACGGCACGTTGATCAGCGGTATGGCCCTCAGTCTTGGTCGTACACTCGGTGGTCTGCTGCTTGGCGGCGGCCTCGGATTTGCCTTGGGCCTGCTGCTGGGTTTGTCGAACATCAGTGAACGCCTGCTCGGCCCGACCCTCGCCGCCCTACGCCAGATCGCCATCTTCGCCTGGGTGCCGCTGCTCACCGCGTGGTTCGGTCTCGGCGAACTGGCCAAGTGGGTGTTCGTCGCCCTCGCCGCCTTCTTTCCGCTGTTTATCGCCACGCAGCGCAGCGTCGCCAACCTCTCGCCACAACTCAACGAAGCCGCCCGAGTGTTGCGTCTGAGGCTCGGCCAACGCCTGCGTCGGCTGGTGCTGCCGGGCGCCGCGCCGGGGATTTTCGCCGGTCTGCGCCTGAGCCTGATCTACGCCTGGCTCGGCACCATCGGTGCTGAATATTTCATGCCGTCCAACGGCGGCATCGGCAGCCAGATGATCGGCGCCCAACAGTTGCTACGCATGGACTTGATCATGGCCGGCATGCTTTTCGTCGGCCTCACCGGCGCCCTGCTCAACCTCATTGGCCAACGCCTGGAAATTCGCGCGACCCGCTGGAGACACGCATGAACGCACCGATTGTCAGCTTCACCCATGTAGGCAAATCCTTCGATGTCGACGGTTTCGAACTGGAGGCGATTCGCGAATTCAATCTGGACATCGCCGAGGGCGAATTCGTCGCCATTGTCGGTTCCAGCGGTTGCGGCAAATCTACCTTGCTGCGTTTGCTGGTGGGTCTTGATACGCAGTTTCGCGGGCAGATCACGGTGGATGGCAAAGCCGTCAGCGGCATCGGCGGCGAGCGCGGCATCGTCTTTCAGGAGCACCGTTTGTTTCCGTGGTTGACCGTCGCTGACAACATCGGTCTGGGTCTGGTCAACGAGCCACTGAACGCTGCGCAGAAGCAACAGCGGGTCAACGACTTCATCGAGCTGGTCGGCCTGCGCGACTTCACCCGCGCCTATCCGCACCAGCTCTCCGGCGGCATGGCCCAGCGTGTGGCGATTGCTCGCGGCCTGGTTGCCAGTCCTAGAATTCTCCTGCTCGACGAACCGTTCGGCGCGCTCGATGCGCTGACTCGCCAGCAGATGCAGGACGAGCTGTTGGCGATCCGCGACCGCGCAAAAATCACCACGATTCTCGTCACCCATGACGTCGAAGAAGCGATCTTCCTCGCCGACCGCGTCGTGGTGATGGAGCCGCGTCCGGGGCGGATCAAGCAAGTGGTCGACATCGCCCTGCCGCACCCGCGCCAGCGCAGCAGTTTCGACTTCCATCAGTTGCGTGAAGAACTGCTGCACGAACTGACCAGTGACGACCATTACCAACCGAGCGTACCGGTGCAGATCCGCGATCTGCCGCTGACGTTCATTGCCTGCTGAACAGGAGTTTTGCGATGCCGCAACGTCCCAATTTTCTGGTGATTCTGGCCGACGATCTCGGCTTCTCCGACATCGGCGCGTTCGGCGGCGAAATCGCCACGCCGCACCTCGATGCCTTGGCCAACAACGGTCTGCGTCTGACTGATTTTCATACCGCGCCAACCTGCTCGCCAACCCGCTCGATGTTGCTCACCGGCACCGATCACCACATCGCCGGCATTGGCACCATGGCCGAAACGCTGACCCCGGATCTGATCGGCAAACCGGGTTACGAGGGCTATCTCAATGACCGCGTCGTCGCCCTGCCCGAGCTGCTGCGCGAGGCCGGTTATCAAACCTTGATGAGCGGCAAATGGCACTTGGGTTTGAAGGCTGAACTGGCGCCGCACGCACGAGGTTTCGAGCGCTCGTTTTCGCTGCTGCCGGGCGCGGCCAACCACTATGGTTTCGAGCCGACCTACGATGAGCAAACGCCCGGCCTGCTGAAATCCACGCCGGCGCTGTACATCGAGGACGACACGTTTCTCGACGAACTGCCGAAGGACTTCTATTCCTCCGATGCATTCGGCGACAAATTGCTGCAGTACCTCAAGGAACGTGACCAGACCCGGCCGTTCTTCGCCTACTTGCCGTTCTCCGCGCCGCACTGGCCGTTGCAGGCGCCCGCCGAGATCGTCGAGAAATACCGTGGCCGCTATGACGCTGGCCCCGAAGTGCTGCGTCTGGAGCGTCTGGAAAAACTCAAAGCCCTCGGTCTGATTGAACCGGACGTAGAGCCGCACCCGCTGATTCAGTTAACCCAGCAGTGGGACGCGTTGAGCGAGGAACAAAAACAGATTTCCGCGCGGGCCATGGAAGTCTACGCGGCGATGGTCGAGCGCATGGACTGGAACATTGGCCGGGTCATCGACTATCTGCGCCAGCAGGGGCAGCTCGACAACACCTTCATCCTGTTCATGTCCGATAACGGTGCCGAAGGCGCGCTGCTGGAAGCGTTCCCGAAATTCGGCCCGGAACTGGTGACCTATCTCAGCCAGCATTACGACAACAGCCTCGACAACATTGGCCGGGCCAATTCCTACGTCTGGTACGGGCCGAACTGGGCGCAGGTGGCGACCGCGCCATCGCGGCTGTTCAAGGCATTTACCACTGAGGGTGGGATTCGCGTGCCCGCGCTGCTGCACTATCCGCATCTGGCGATCAAAGGGCAGATCAGCCATGGTTTCGGCACGGTGATGGACATCACCCCGACGATTCTCGATCTGGCTGGCGTGCGTCATCCGGGCAAGCTCTGGCACGGCAAACCGGTGGCGCCGTTGCGCGGCAAATCGTGGCTGGGGTTCTTGTCTGGCGAGACTGCGCAGGTGCATGACGAGCACACGGTGACGGGTTGGGAATTGTTCGGGCGCCGGGCGATTCGGCAGGGGTCGTGGAAAGCGGTGTGGATTCCTGGGCCGGTCGGGCCGGCGACCTGGCAGCTGTATGATTTGAGTAGTGATCCGGGGGAAATTCATGATCTGGCGGTGAGTCGGCCGGAGAAGCTCAGCGCGTTGATCGGGCATTGGCAGCAGTATGTCGAGGAGACTGGGGTGATTTTGAGTGAGTCGCCATTTCAGCCGGATTAAGGGCGAGATCAAAAGCCCCTCACCCCAGCCCTCTCCCAGAGGGAGAGGGGGCCGACCGAGGTGTCTTTCGCTATACATCGACCTGAAAAATCGGGTCGATTATGGATTCAATGAGGAACATTCAGGTCGGCGTACTTCCCCAATATCCCCCAATCGGTCCCCTCTCCCTCCGGGAGAGGGCTAGGGTGAGGGCAGCTCGTCAGGCCTCCACCGCCTCCCCAGACACCGCGATTTCATCCCGACGAACAAACCGGTTCGCTCGCCCAAACGTGCCAAAATCATTAAACCGCACGCCCATCTCACGCATCACCCTATGCGCCACCGGCACCGTCATTTGGCGAATATAAAACGGTTCCTTCACAACAAAATGATGAATACCGTGACTGCTGCCAAAGTTGAAGCAAAACGCCTGCAACGGCCACAGCCACCAAGGGTTGAGCACCTGACACTGCTGCAGCACATTGCCCAGCTCGACATCGCCGTAGTAATGCATGTTCGAACTGATGAAGTGCAGGCAAAACGTGCGCAACACGTTCGGGCCGATGATCACCACGGCGGCAATATCGATCACCTGCATCACCGACAACGTCGTCGCTGACCATTCGATCGGTGAGCCCAGCAGGTATGCGATGCCGTTGGCAGCGTGAAAACCGAGAAACACGTACCACGCGCCCCAATGCACCAGCGCCAGCGGCGCGTAGACCTTCAACGTACGCTTGATGATGCTGAACTTGTGCGCCCAGGTCTTGGCCCGCAGCATGCGGATGAATGCCGACATGACGTTGTCGCCAACCATCAGCAAACGTGCAAAACCCCACGGCTCGCCGTTGGTGATCGCGCGTTCTTCCATGTCGGTCTCGGTGCCGGAGACCTTGTGGTGATTAAGGTGCAGATGCCGACGGATCCACGGGTTGATCGTGCTCGGCCGCGCCAGCCACACCAGGCCCATCATCAGGTTGTGCGGCACGCGCTGCTTGCGGAAATACATGCTGTGGATCAGGTCGTGTTCCAGCTCATGGGTCAACGAAGCAAAAAACGCGTTGAGCAACAAGCACACCCACCACGCCATATGGCCGGTGATGTACAGCGCCGCCGAGCCGATCATCCCGATCAGGGCAAAGGCCAGAATCCCCGCCCCAAGCGCATCCTGATGCTGGAGAATCGGGTAGCGCTCGCGCAGTTCGACGCCTTTGGCCAGCACCACTTGGCGAATATGCGCTGATCGCTGGGCCGCATTGTGTCGCTGGGGACTTGCAGAAGTACCGTCCATGCTTCCATCCTCGGGTTTATGATGTTCGCATCGTGCCTCGCCAGAGCTTCAATCGCGGTAGCCGAGAACGCCAACCTGTTGACCGGAAGCGCCAATCAGCATGAAGGAACCGACCTCCCTCGCCAGCTGGACCCGTGCCTTGCGCAAGCAACTCGATGCGTTGGGACTGGACAGCATAGCCTTGTGCCAGCAGGCCGGGCTCGACCCGAATTTGATGGACGACCCCAACGCGCGCTATCCATTGTCCGGCACCACACGCCTTTGGGAAATTGCCGTGCAGGTCAGTGGCGATCCGGCGATTGGTCTGCGCGTGTCGCGCTTCGTCAGCCCGACCACGTTCCATGCCCTCGGTTATGCGCTGGTCGCCAGCGGCAGTTTGCGCGAGGTGTTCGAGCGCATCGTGCGCTATCACCCGGTGGTCAGCGATGCGCTGGAACTGGAGCTGAGTCGTGGCGACGACTGCTATCAATTTCGTCTGAAAATTCCGTCAGGCAACCCGGCACCCGCCTTCGAAGCCATCGATGCGTTTACCGCGATCTACGTGCGCACCTGCCGCAATCGTCTTGGTCGCGATTACGCGCCGCTAGCGGTTTATCTGCGCCGCCCGGAACCGAGCGATGCGCTTCAATGGCACAAAGTCTTCCGCGCTCCGGTGCATTTTGGTTGTGCGGAGGATCGCCTGGAGTTCGCCCTTGCCGACTTTGACAGCCACCTCGACGACGCCAACCCGGAACTCGCCGAACACAACGAAGCCGTGCTCAAACGCACCATGGCCCAGCTCAAACCGCTGACCTGGGAGCGCAAGGTGCGCGATGCCATTGAAGAACAACTGCCGGAAGGTGAGCCGAGTGCTGAACGCATTGCCCAAGCCTTGCACCTGAGTTTGCGCAGCCTGCAACGGCATCTGGCGGATGAAGGTTCTCGCTTTGATACGTTGCTCAACGAGAGCCGGGAGAATCTGGCGCTGCTGCACCTGCGCGATCCGCAGTGCTCGTTGAGTGAGGTGAGTTATTTGCTCGGGTTTGCCGACACCAGCAGCTTCAGCCGCGCGTTCAAGCGCTGGACGGGGCTGACGCCGGGGCAGTTTCGTGATGGGTTGCGCTGATTGTCAGCTTTTAATCAGGCTGCGCGCCATACCAGACAACCATTGTTCGATCATCGCAGCACCCATCTCAGCGAACGCTGGATGACCTGCGCTGTACCCGGCCAGTTCGCCCATCGTTACCTGCATGCCATTAGCGACTTGCTGCAGTAATTCATTGCAACGCGCTTCGGTCAGATTGCAGGCAGTTCGACCGAAGCGCACCAGCATTTTGTGCTTTGGCCAAGCCTTCGAACCACCCAACAGCAACGCCATACTGTCGTTCTTTATGTAGACCGAGGTGGTGATAATGTCGTATGCGGGGGCGAGCCTGATTACTGATTCCTCGCCGCAGTTTTCGTAAAGCACGCCAAAATTTTTTAGATGCGCGTCGCCGTTTTTCAGGCCTGCGGACAAAGCCACTATTTTGAAAAATGCTTCCAGCGCCTGATTGAGCAATGCAGGTGAAACAAACGCTTTGATCTGCCGGGCCGCACCTTCGTAAGAGCCGTCGTATTTGGCTTTCGATGACCAACCATTGAGTACGCAGAAGTCCTCGAAACCGAGGTAGCCCGTAGGGCTCAAGTCAAAGCGCTCGATTACCAGAAACTTGCCATGTTCGCTCAGTTCAAACTGCGGAACCTCAAGCCCGCTGTGTTGCGCAGCACGCATGCAAAAGTATTCGTTGGTCGCCAAATGCGGATATTCATCGGCGCGAAAAGCTTTAACCAGGTGAGTGGACCCGCGATGAGTCAGGCGATCAATCGCCGCCGCGCTGTCACGCACCAGCACTTTGGGTTGCACACCGGACACACCGGAATACTGACCATAGGTTTGCAACAGTTCCTCGAACAGGTCTTGTGCACCATCGTGCACCAGCAGATCGGCCAGAGACGTTTCGGGCGGCCGATCCGTCATCGATGCGCTGGCAATGGATAACCGACCGAGCTGATAGGGGCCGACAATAGCCAGCAACGCAAAATCATCGAAGCCGCGAACCGCCTTACTGAAGCGCCGAACCAGCTCATCACGTAGCGCACCTTCCGGCAGATTCATCTCGAAAACCGGATGGATACCATGCTGCCAACCATAACTTTCCAGGCGGGACGGCATTGTCAGCGACACGGCATTTTCAGCACTGGCTTCCTCGCGGTAATTGAAGACGCTGTCGACTCGATCTTGCCCGCGCGCCAACGTCCCTACCGCTTGCCCGCCGACACAGACGTTTAATCGATCCGACGACTCAGTCATGGAAGTTAACCTTTTGCAGCGTATCGAGTGTCGGTCGACGAGACTGACGTGGAACCGCCGTCAGCTCATAGCCAAATCCGTTGAGGATCGCTTCGACTTTACGCACGCCGATTTCCGAAATAGTGTTGTTTTCGATCCCCGAAATCGTCGCGCGGCTCATTCCGTATTGCTGAGCCAGTGCCTGCTGAGTCATTTTGTTCGCCTTGCGCAGGGCTTTGATCAATTCACCAAGCTGTTCCATGTTATTTCCTGCATCAAATACGGTGCAAATTCAGATATTTGCTTAATTTGCATCGCATTTGATGCAGTCAGTGAGCAAGATTAGCCTAATTCCGAGTGAGCAAGTAGTAATCACCTGTTCACACCAAAACCCAGCTCAAAAATGGTGCCATCAGCATCACTGCTCACCCGCACCTGTCCCCCATGCAGTTGCATGATCGACTGGACAATCGCCAACCCCAACCCACCCGAATCCCCCGGCTCTGCCCGTGAAGGATCGACGCGGTAGAAACGGTCGAACAGTTTACCCAGATGCTCGGGTGCAATCGCCGGCCCGTGGTTGTGCACCTGCAACCAGCACCAACCTGACTCGTCGCGGCGGCGCAAGCTGATCACGGTTCCGGAGTCAGCGTGGCGCACGGCATTCGCCAATAAATTCCCGAGCGCCCGTTGCAGCAATTGCTGATCGGCAAGCAGTTCGCCATGCAGTTGATTGTCCAGCCGCAGATCGCGGTCATCGGCCAAGGCTTCAAAGTAATCACACAGTTCGCCGCCAACGCTGTGCAGATCCAGCAATTGCAGATTGAGCGCACGTTCTGCCTGCTCCGCACGAGCGAGGAACATCAGGTTCTCCGCCATGCGTTTGAGTCGCTCGAACTCTTCCATGTTCGAGGCCAGGACTTCCTGATACTCCTCGGTACTGCGCGGATGATTCAGCGCCTGGCCGTTGCTCGCCAACAGCGTGTGCAGCGGCGTACGAATCTCGTGGGCGAGGTCGGCGGAGAACTGCGACAGGCGCTGCACGCTGTCGTCCAGCCGCGCCAGCATGCCGTTGAGCGCCTGCACCGGTTCTAGCAGTTCGGCGGGCGTGCCGGTGGCGGGCAAGCGTTGATCGAGGCTGCGCAGGTCGATACCACGTACCGCTTCGCTCAACTGGCGCAACGGTCGCAGGCCCCGGCGCAGCAACAGCAAGCCCAAGGCAAAGGCGAGCAACGCACCGAGGCCAACCGACAGGTACAAGCGCATGCGATAGCTGCCGAGCATCTGCTCGCGCTCACTCAGCACTTTACCGGCGATGACCGTCAGCGGCTCGCCATTCGGCCCTTGCGCTTCGCCGGACAACAGCGCCAATTCGGCACCGTCCGGTGCTTGCCACGTGAGCACATCGGGGCGCTGCGGCGTTTGCTCGCGGGGGATCGCGTTCAGCGCGGGCAACTCGCGTTGCCGTGGGTTGATAGCGATCACACTGGAGCCATCGGCACGGCGCACCAGTAGCAGGCTGTCGAGATTGCCGAGCATGTTCTGATAGAGCCGCGGCCGTGCCTGCAATGCGCCCAAGCTATCGCTGTCGGCGAGCAAGGCACGCACTTGCTCCAGTCGACCGAGCAACGCGAGGTCATCACGCCAAGCGATTTCCGTGGCCAGCGAGCGGTAGAGAAACACGCCAATCGCACTCAGCACCAAAGCGCAAACCAATGCGAACGCCAGCGCCAAACGCCAGGCGATCGACCTAGAGCGCATCGTCAGGAGCTTCCAGCTGATAACCGACGCCGCGCACGGTGTGGATCAGTTTCGGCATGTAAGGATCATCGACTTTCGCGCGCAAACGACGCACCGCCACTTCGACCATGTTGGTGTCGCTGTCGAAATTCAGGTTCCACACCTGCGAGGCAATCAGCGTGCGCGACAGCACTTCGCCCTGGCGACTGGCGAGCAGTTGCAGCAGGGCGAATTCTTTGTTGGTCAGGGCGATGCGCTGGCCACCACGGCTGACGCGGCGGCGCAGCACGTCGATTTCCAGATCGGCGATGGTGTACGACTCGGCTTCGCGCATCGGCCCGCGCCGCAGCAAGGTGCGCACGCGCGCGAGCAGTTCGGCGAAGGCGAAGGGTTTGAGCAAGTAATCGTCGGCGCCCAGTTCGAGGCCGCGCACGCGGTCTTCAATGGCGTCCTTGGCGGTGAGGAACAGCACTGGCGTGGCGCCGCGCTGGCGGATCAGTTGCAGCAATTGCCAGCCATTGAGGCCGGGGAGCATCACGTCGAGGATGATCAGGTCGTATTCCTGCTGCTCGATAAAGTAGCGACCATCGAGACCATTGAGTGCCACGTCCACGGCAAAACCCGACTCGCCCAGGCCTTTGGCGAGGAAATTCGCGGTTTTGGCTTCATCTTCTACGACCAGCAAACGCATGGCACACCTCGATTGATAGGCACACAGGCTAGGCGCCTTCGGCAGCGTTGCCCATTACAAACTTGTAATCAGACTGACGAGGTTCTGACGAAGACCGGCGATTAAGGTGACGACCTTCGCTTTTGGAGCCTGTCCATGACCGTCAAATTCCTCGTTGCAAGCCTGATGATCGGCCTCAGTGGCGCGGCTGTCGCCAGCCCTGAACTGCCACGTCACGCCGACCTCGACCTGAAAACTGCACAGCTGCTCGCCGACACGGCAATGGCCAACTGCACCGGCACGGTGTCGGTACTCGATCGCGGCGGCAATCTGTTGGTGACCTTGCGCGGCGACGGTGTCGGCCCGCACAACACTGCTGCCAGCCAGCGCAAGGCTTACACCGCGCTGTCGACCAAAACCGCCACCCGGCTGTTCGCCGAACGCGCTCGCAGCAACCCGGAAACCGCCAACCTCAACACCCTCGACGAGTTGCTGCTGCTCGGCGGCGGGATCCCGCTGTTCCTCGGCACTGAACTGGTGGGCGCGATGGGCGTGGCCGGTTCCGGTGGCGGTGAGCAAGACGAAAACTGTGCGATCAAGGCGGCCGGGAAAACCGGTCTGGCCACTACCCGTTCCCAATAAGGAGACTCATCCATGACGACTATGCGCATGACCCTCGCCGCGCTCGGCCTGAGCGCGTTTTCAAGCCTTGCACTCGCCGCCGGTAATCCGTTGAGCGTGCACGTGCTCAATCTGGAAAATGGCCTGCCGTCGCCGGGCATCGACGTGACGCTGGAGAAACACGTTGGCCAGAACTGGCAGCCGTTGGCCCAAGGCACCACCAATGAACAGGGGCGGATCGCCGAGCTGTTCCCGGCCAAACAGCCTTTTGAAGCGGGTGAATACCGCGTAGTGTTCAAGACCGGCGAGTACTTCAAGAAGATCAAGCACGACACCTTCTTCCCGGAGATTCCGGTGATTTTTGAAGTGAAGCAGACCGATCAGCACTACCACATCCCGCTGCTGCTCAGCCCGTACGGTTTCTCGACCTATCGCGGTTCGTAAAACCAGCACAGATCAAAAATGTGGGAGCGAGCCTGCTCGCGAAGGCGTCGGTTCAGTCGAAATCTCAGTTGAATGACCCACCGCTTTCGCGAGCAGGCTCGCTCCCACAGGGGATCTCGGGTGCCCGTTAGATCGTGGCCAGGGCGCGCAATCGCGGGGCGTCGAGGATTTCGATCTCGCCATACCCGAGCCCGATAATCCCCTGTCCCTGGAAATCCTTGAGGATCTGGTTGGTGGTCTGCCGCGACAGCGACAGCATCGATGCCAACTGCTCCTGCGGCAGTTGCAGCACTCGGCGTGGCGCGTCGAGTTCGCCGTAACCTTCGGCAATCATCAGCAAGCGATGCGCCAGACGCGCCGGGGCCGGCAGCAGGCTCAGTTGTTCGAGGTTGATGAAGGTCAGGCGTAGTTTGTGGCTCATCAGCAGCGCCAGATGTCGCCAGTACACTGGATTTTCATCAAGCAACTTCAGTAACGGTGCCTGCGGGATATTGAGCAGCGTACACGGCCCAACTGCATACGCGTCATGGGTGCGCGGCTGGCCATCGAACAGGCAGATTTCACCAAACCAGTGCGGCGCTTCCACCAGACTCAGCAACGCTTCCTTACCCTGCTCACTCACCGCGCCGATACGCACCGCGCCATCGAGCACCGCGTACAAGCCGCACGGCGCATCACCGCGCTGGAACAAGCGCTGCCCTGCCGTCAGCCGCCGCTCCCGGGCCGCCGCGAGCAGACTATCCTGAAAGGACACCGGTAGATGACTGAACCACTGGCCGGTCATCAATCGCGAACGCATTTGCATAAACACTCCTGGATTGTCGCCTGCCTGACAGAGCGAACCCTGATCCCGAGGGATGATGCGATCAACCCTACCGGAGGAACAACAATGAAAAGCCTCGTCGACCATCTCAGTCAATACGCTGCCTACCACCGTGATCCGCGCAACATCGCCAGCCACTTTATCGGCATTCCGCTGATTGTGGTGGCGGTGGCGGTTTTGTTGTCGCGGCCAGAATGGTCGCTGGGTGGGTTGTGGATATCTCCAGCCGTTGTCGTGGCGCTGGCCTCGGCGTGGTTTTATCTGCGTCTGGAGGTGAAGTTCGGGGTGCTGATGACGCTGCTGATGGGGCTGTCAGTCTGGGCCGGGCATGTGCTGGCGCAGCAGAGCACCCTGGTCTGGCTGAGCAGTGGTCTGGCGATGTTTGTGGTCGGCTGGGTGATCCAGTTTGTCGGGCATCACTATGAAGGGCGAAAACCGGCGTTTGTCGATGATGTCAGCGGACTGATTGTCGGGCCGTTGTTTGTCGTGGCCGAGTTGGCGTTCATGCTGGGCATGCGGCATGAATTGAAAGAGCAGATCGAGGCGCGGGCGGGGGTGGTACGAGTTAATCCAAATCGCAAAGCGGCGGCTTAGGCCGCTTAAAAGATCGCAGCCTGCGGCAGCTCCTAAAGTGGGTTTGGTCGATCACAAAATGTGTGACCAACCGAAACCCCTGTAGGAGCTGCCGCAGGCTGCGATCTTTTGACTTTAGAGGCTGGCGACTTTCTGCCAGACCTTCGGCTTGAAGAACAGGGTTTCACCCTTGGCCAAGCCGATCAGGCTGTCATGGTCTTTCACCACTTCGGCCTCGATCAGATCAGTCTGCCCTTCTACCTTCAACGTCACCCGCGTGGTCGCGCCCAACGGCCGGATATCACGCACCTCAGCGGCATGGTGATCTTCCAGTTCGTGTTTGGACAACGATACTTCATGCGGGCGGAACAGCACGTGATTGTCGTCGCTCAGCAGCAAGCGGTTCGAATCGCCGAGGAAGTGATAAACGAAATCGCTGGCCGGGTTTTCGTAGACGTCGCCCGGTGAGCCAATCTGTTCGATCACGCCCTTGTTCATCACCACGATACGGTCGGCGACTTCCATCGCCTCTTCCTGGTCGTGGGTCACGAACACCGAGGTCAGATTGATGTCTTCGTGCAACCGCGCCAGCCAGCGGCGCAGTTCTTTACGCACCTTGGCATCAAGCGCGCCGAACGGCTCATCCAGCAGCAGTACTTTCGGTTCGACCGCCAAGGCACGGGCCAAAGCAATCCGCTGACGCTGGCCACCGGACAACTGCTCCGGATAACGATCCGACAGCCAATCCAGCTGCACCATGTTCAGCAACTCATGAACCTTGGTCGCGATCTGGCTTTCGCTCGGGCGCTGGTTTTTCGGTTTCATGCGCAGGCCAAAGGCGACGTTATCGAAAACGGTCATGTGGCGGAACAACGCGTAATGCTGGAACACAAAACCGACGTTGCGATCACGCACATCGTGGCCGGAGACGTCTTCGCCGTGGAAGACGATGTTGCCCTGATCCGGGGTTTCCAGACCGGCGATGATCCGCAGCAGGGTGGTCTTGCCGCAGCCCGACGGGCCGAGCAGCGCCACCAACTCACCGCTGTGGATGTCCAGGCTGATGTTGTCCAGCGCCTTGAAGGCATTGAAATTCTTGCTGACGTTACGCACTTCGATCGACATGAATTATTCCTCCGCGGCGCTGGCGCGCAGGCGGTTGATACGGTTTTCGCTCCACTGCTTGAGCAGCAGGATGAAGAGCGCCAGGATCAGCAACAGGCTCGCCACAGCGAACGCGGCCACGTGGTTGTATTCGTTGTAGAGGATCTCGACGTGCAACGGCAAGGTGTTGGTCACCCCGCGAATGTGCCCGGACACCACCGACACCGCACCGAATTCACCCATGGCCCGCGCGGTACACAGCACCACGCCATAGATCAGGCCCCATTTGATGTTGGGGACGGTGACGTGCCAGAACATCTGCCAGCCATTGGCGCCGAGCAAACGCGCGGCTTCCTCTTCCTGCGTGCCTTGTTCCTGCATCAGCGGGATCAGTTCACGAGCCACGAACGGCACGGTGACGAAGATCGTCGCCAGCACGATGCCCGGCAAGGCGAAGACGATCTGGATGTCGTGATCCTGCAGCCAAGGCCCGAACAGGCCCTGCGCGCCAAACATCAGCACGTAGACCAGACCGGCGATCACCGGCGATACCGAGAACGGCAAGTCAATCAGGGTCACCAGCATGCTCTTGCCGCGGAACGAGTACTTGCTCACGCACCACGCGGCGCTGACGCCGAACACCAGGTTCAACGGCACAGAAATCAACACGGCGAACACGGTGAGTTTCAGTGCCGACAGTGCATCCGGTTCAAAGATCGCGGTGAAGAACGCACCGAGGCCATTTTTCAAACCCTGCGATACCACAATGAACAACGGCAGCAGCAGAAACAGGAAAAAGACCAGCCAGCCAAGGCCGATCAGGATTCTGCGCGAAGTGGCACTGCCACGGCGTGCAGCGTTGGCCGAAGAGGCGGCCGCAATAGACGATTGGGACATGTTCGCGCCTCCTTATGGGGTTTCGATGCGCCGCTGCAGCAAGTTGATCAGCAGCAACAGGACGAAGGAAACCACCAGCATCAGCACGCCGATGGCGGTAGCGCCGGTGTAATCGTATTGGTCGAGTTTGACCATGATCAGCAGCGGCAGGATTTCGGTTTTCATCGGCATGTTGCCGGCGATGAAAATCACCGAACCGTACTCGCCGACGCCACGCGCAAACGCCAGGGCAAAACCGGTCAGCCAGGCTGGCAGCAGCGCAGGTACGAGGATGTGGCGGAACACCTGCAAGGGTTTCGCGCCGAGGCACGCGGCAGCTTCTTCGACTTCACGGGGAATGTCGGCCAGCACCGGCTGTACCGTGCGCACCACGAACGGCAGGGTGACGAAGGTCAGCGCCAGAGTGATACCGAGCGGGGTGTAGGCGATTTTGAAACCGAGGTCAGCGGCGAATTGGCCGACCAGACCAGCCGGCGCATACAGCGCGGTCAGCGCGATACCGGCCACCGCTGTCGGCAGGGCGAACGGCAGATCGATCATCGCGTCGATCACCTTGCGCCCCGGGAAGGTGTAGCGCACCAGCACCCAGGCCAGCAACGTGCCGATGATGCCGTTGATGATCGCAGCGCACAGCGCGGTGCCGAAGCTCAGCTTCAAGGCCGCAAGCACCCGCGGTGCGGAGATGATCGCCCAGAACTGATCCCAGGTGAGTTGGGCGGCGTGGACGAACATCGCCGCCAGCGGGATAAGCACAATCAGGCTGAGGTACACCAAGGTGTAGCCCAGCGTCAGCCCGAAGCCGGGTATGACGGGGGAGATACGACGCGACATAAAAGTCCTTGGTTAAAAAGCATTCCGCTGAACGCACCAATGTGGGAGCGAGCTTGCTCGCGAAGAGGGAGTATCAGCCAACTCTACGTCGTCTGACACTCCGCTTTCGCGAGCAAGCTCGCTCCCACATTTTCCGCGCCTGGCTTCAGGCTTGATGTGTGGCTGAAGTCAGATTACTGCGCCTGATAAATCTGGTCGAACACGCCACCGTCGTTGAAGAATTTAGGTTGCGCGGTTTTCCAGCCGCCGAAGTCCTTGTCGATGGTCACCAGGTCCAGTTTCGGGAACTGCTGGGCGTACTTCGCGGCCACGTCCTTGTCACGCGGACGGTAGAAGTTCTTCGCGGCGATCTCCTGACCGGCCGGGCTGTACAAGTGCTTCAGATAGGCTTCGGCGATCTGCTCGTTGCCCTTCTTCTCGGCGTTCTTGTCGACCACCGCCACTGGCGGCTCGGCGAGGATCGACAGCGAAGGCACGACAATGTCGAACTTGTCGGCGCCGCCATCTTCTTTCAGTGCCAGGAACGCTTCGTTTTCCCAAGCCAGTAACACATCACCCTGACCGTTGTTGACGAAGGTAATGGTCGAACCGCGTGCACCGGTATCCAGCACTGGCACGTGCTTGAACAGGGTCTGCACATATTCTTTGGCTTTGGCTTCGTCACCGCCGTTGGCTTTCAGGCCATAGGCCCACGCGGCGAGGAAGTTCCAGCGGGCGCCGCCGGAGGTTTTCGGGTTCGGGGTGATCACCGAGACGTCGTTCTTGACCAGATCGCCCCAGTCCTTGATGCCTTTAGGGTTGCCCTTGCGCACCAGGAAGACGATGGTCGAGGTGTACGGCGTGCTCGCTTCCGGCAGACGCTTCTGCCAGTCGGCGGGCAGGGTCTTGCCGAGTTTGGCGATTTCGTCGATGTCACCGGCCAATGCCAGGGTCACGACGTCGGCACGCAGACCGTCGATCACCGCACGGCCCTGCTTGCCCGAACCACCGTGGGATTGCTGGATTTTAACGGTGTCGCCAGCGTGGTCTTTCTGCCAGAACTTGATGAATTCAGCGTTGTAGTCCTGATACAGCTCGCGCGTCGGGTCATACGACACGTTGAGCAGTTCGTAATCCTTGGCAACGGCGGAACCGGCAAACACAGCACTGGCCAGGGCGGCCAAAGCGTAACGGCGAATCGACGACATGGTGAAAGCTCCTGGAATTCTTGGTGGTGGCTTTTTCTTATGAATATCTGGAATCGGATGTGCCGGCTAAAGATCGTCCGATCGCGGCCCGAACCTTCGGCAGCTCCTACACACAGCCCCCTGTAGGAGCTGCCGCAGGCTGCGATCTTTTGATCTTCAACTCAGCCCGGTTGTTTGCCCGGCTGCTGCAAACGGAATTTCTCTTTGCGTTCGATCTGCACGACTTGCGCGTTGTGCACAGTGATCTCCACCGCGCCGAAACGCAGATCGCGCAGGGCGCTCTGGATTTCACGCAAGATGGTGCTTTCGTCCTGACCGTCAACGCTGCGAAGGGATGCGCTCATGGTGCTGCTCCTTTGAATGGGATTTGCCTGGCAGTGGGCGGCACTGCGTTCGGCGTAGGAGCAATATAAGAGAGGCGCGGATATTCTTAAAAAGACTATTTAAGAATGTTTATATAACTAGAAACCATTATGTGGCGGGGCAAGGGCTTGCAGCCTGTTGAAGCAAAAGATCGCAGCCTTCGGCAGCTCCTACAGGGATCGGTGTAGGAGCTGCCGCAGGCTGCGATCTTTTGATCTTTTAACCAATCACCGGAGTTCTCGCCCAATCAATCTCCTTTGCCGGACTCGGCCGCCCAAACCAGTACCCCTGCCCCAGGTCACATTCCTGTCCCAACAGAAACGCCGCCTGCTCAACCTGTTCAATACCCTCGGCATGCACCTGCATGCCCATGCTCCGGGCCAACGCGATAATCACCCGGACAATCGCCGCGTCATCTTCATCCCACGGCAACCCGGCAACGAAACCCTGATCGATCTTCAATTTCTGCACCGGCAAGCGCTTGAGCCGTAACAGCGACGAATAGCCCGTGCCGAAATCATCGATGGCCAGGCGAATACCCAGTTCGCGCAAACGATGCATCTGCTCCAGAGCCACCTCTGGATCATCCATCACCGCGCTTTCAGTCACCTCCAGCTCCAGATACGCCGGATCCAGCCCGGTGTCGTGCAGCACCTGCGCCACCTGCTGATACAACTCACGCCGGGCAAACAGGCGCGAAGACACATTTACCGCGACAAAAGACAGCACGATCCCGGCCTGCTGCCACTCACACATCTGCCGACACGCCTGCTGCATGACCCAAGCGTCGATTTCGGCGATCAACCCGGTGCGTTCAGCGATCGGAATGAACTCCGCCGGCGACACCAGACCACGCACCGGATGCTGCCAGCGCACCAAGGCTTCGACGCCAATCAGGCGACTGGTTTTCAAGTCATGCACGGGTTGGTAGTAAACCCGCAGTTCCTGCTGCTCCAGCGCGCGGCGCAGCTCGAATGCGATCTCCACACGTTGCTGGGCGTGGGCGGTAAGTTCTTCGGTGTACAAGGCGTAACCGTTGCGACCGCTACTTTTGGCCTTGAACAACGCCGCATCGGCATTGCGCAACAGTTGCTCGGCGCTTAGCGCATCGCTGGGGAACAGACTGATGCCGAGGCTGGCGTTGATGAACAACTGATTGCCATCAATACAGAACGGCTCCTTCAGCGCATCGAGAATGCGTTGCGCCAGCGCCGCCGCCTGCACCGGCTGTGGACAACTTTCCGCCAGTACCGCGAACTCATCGCCGCCGAGCCGCGCCAGGGTAATCCCGGGGCCGAACAGCGCTTGCAAACGCGCCGCCACGGCCTTGAGCAAGCGATCGCCGACGTTATGGCCGAGGCTGTCGTTGATCATCTTGAAGTGATCGAGATCGAGCATCAGCAATGCACAGCCGCGCTTGTGGTTTTGCGCCGAGGCCAGCGCCTGCTCGGCGCGATCGCTGAACAGCAGACGATTGGGCAGATCGGTCAGCGGATCGTGGTGTGCGAGGTGTTTGAGTTCATGCTCGGAATCCTTGATCGCGCTGATGTCGGAAAACACCGCGACGTAATGGCTGAGCCGGCCCTGATCATCGTGAATGACCCGGATGGTCTGCCACTGTGGATAAATCTCGCCGCTTTTGCGCCGGTTCCAGATCTCGCCGCTCCATTCGCCCTGCGACTCAAGAGTAGCGAACATCGCCTGATAGAACCCTGGCGGATGGTGGCCGGATTTGAACAGACTCGGCTGTTGCCCAATGACTTCTTCACGCTGATAACCGGTAATCTCGATGAACGCGCGATTGACGTGCACGATCAGCCCTTGATGGTTGGTCACCAACACCCCTTCGCGGGTGCAATCGAAGACCGCCGCGGCCTGACGCAGGCGTTCGCGATCAGCGTGGCGCTCGCGCAAACGCGCGCCAATCCCGAGAAACTCACACAATCGCGCCCGCGCCAGGAAAATCAGCCCGGCGCTGAGCGCCGCAAAGACGTAACCGTTGATCAGTTGCCATCGGGCAAGATCGACGGAGTTATCGAAGAAATTGTTTAATAAATGATCAGTACCTTGCAGCCAGACAGCGGCAAGCACGAGATAGAGCAGCGCTGCACGCAATGCATCGCGGTAAGTGGCAGGCATTCGGCTGTCCATGTCCCTACAAAAAGGTTGGAATTATAGGTCAAGAAACATTCAGCGACTCTTATCTGAAAGGGTGACTGGTTTTATCTGTGTGCTTGGTGATAATGCAGATAATGCAACGGCTGTTTTTATCTTTATCGAGGGCCCTATAGCCTATGTGGTACGAAGGTTTTCTTGGCTTGTCGGCCTGGTCTCTGGTCGCAGTCACCTTGCTGATGACCCACGTGACAATTGTCGGCGTCACGGTCTATCTGCACCGTTACTCGGCCCATCGCTCGCTGGAGCTGAATGCTGGCCTGAAGCACTTTTTCCGTTTCTGGCTGTGGCTGACCACGGCGCAGAACACCCGCGAGTGGACCGCCATCCATCGTAAACACCACGCCAAGTGCGAAACCGAAGACGACCCGCACAGCCCGGTCATCAAGGGTTTGTCGACGGTGCTGCGCACCGGTGCCGAGCTGTACCGCGCCGAAGCGCAGAACCCGGAAACCCTGCGCATCTACGGCAAGAACTGCCCCGAAGACTGGATCGAACGCAACGTCTACAGCCGCTACCCGCTGCTGGGCGTGGCAATCATGGGCGTTATCGACCTGCTGCTGTTCGGCACCATCGGCATCACCATCTGGGCGATCCAGATGATGTGGATCCCGGTGTGGGCTGCCGGCGTCATCAACGGTCTGGGCCATGCTGTCGGTTACCGCAACTTCGAATGCCGCGACGCGGCGACCAATCTGGTGCCGTGGGGCATCCTGATCGGCGGCGAAGAACTGCATAACAACCATCACACCTACCCTAACTCGGCCAAGCTGTCGGTGAAGAAGTGGGAGTTCGACCTCGGCTGGGCGTGGATCAAAGTCTTCAGCTTCCTGCGTCTGGCCAAGGTTCAGCGTGTAGCGCCGATCGCTCACCGTGTTGAAGGCAAGGGCAATCTGGACATGGACACCGCCATGGCCATCCTCAACAACCGTTTCCAGATCATGGCCCAGTACCGCAAATTGGTGATCGGTCCGCTGGTCAAGCAAGAACTGGCCAAGGTCGATCATTCGGTGCGCCACCAGTTCCACCGCGCCAAGCGTCTGCTGTCGCGGGAAACCAGCCTGCTGGAAGATCGTCACCACGTGCGCATCCAGACCATGCTCGAGCACAGTCAGGCGTTGAAGGTAATTTACGAAAAACGCCTGGCCCTGCAGCAGATCTGGGTCAAGACCAGCGCAAATGGCCACGACATGCTCGCGGCCATCAAAGAGTGGATTCTCGAGGCGGAAGCCAGTGGCATCCAGTCCCTGCGCGAGTTCGCTGACCAGTTGAAAACCTACTCGCTGCGTCCTGCAGCAGTCTGAGACCGTTGATCGGTGCACCCGGCTCCCGGGTGCACCCTTCGGAACTTCGCTAAAAATCGCCTATCTCAAAGACACTTCGCCATCCCGGCGGGCTGTACTGTGGCCGTTGTCGAATTGCGGCACGTCCTTTGAGATCTGTGCCGATGGTCAATAACAACCAAAAAGACTCATCCTTACCGCAGTGGCCCGAGGCCGCGCAAACCCTGATGGCGTTGATGCATGCCCAAGGCGAGGTCGCTCGGCTAAGCGAACGCGAGCAGCTGTTCAGCTCTTTGCTGGTCAGCGTCAACGCCGTGCTCTGGGCTTTCAACTGGGAAACCCGTCAGGTGCTGTACGTCAGCCCCGCCTACGAACGGATTTTCGGTCGCTCCGCCGGCCTGCTGCTCGCCGACTACAACCAATGGCGCGACAGCATCTACCCCGACGATCTGGAATACGCCGAACGCAGCCTCACCGAAGTCCTGCACAAAGGTGCGGTAGAAGATCGCGAATACCGCATCATCGCCGCCGACGGCCAGGTGCGCTGGCTCAGCGATAAGTGCTTCATCAACCGTCAGGACGAGCCGGGGCAACCGGTGATCATCGTCGGCATCGCCGAGGACATCACTGACAAGAAGCAGATGGAAACCGAGCTGCATCGCTTGGCGACCACCGACGTGCTGACGCAAAGCAGCAACCGCCGTCACTTCTTCGAGTGCGCCAACCGCGAGTTCGAAGAGGCGCGTGCGCAGGGTTCGCCCATGGCGTTTTTGCTGCTCGATATCGATGACTTCAAAGTGATCAACGACAGTTACGGCCATCCCGAAGGCGACAACGTGTTGCAGCGGATTGCCGAGTGCGGGCGTGGCTCGTTACGTCGCGGTGATCTGTTCGGGCGGATTGGCGGGGAAGAGTTTGCGGCGGTGTTTCCAGGGTGCGCACCGGACATGGCCATGCAAGTGGCCGAGCGACTGCAGCAGGAAATTCAGCGGTTGAGCTTCAGCCATGACGGCCAGACGTACGGCATCACAGTCAGCCAGGGGCTGACCAGCCTTACCGGGGAAGACGAAAGCCTCGACAGCCTGTTCGCCCGTGCGGATGCGGCCATGTATGAGGCCAAGCGACAGGGCAAGAACCGCATCATTTCTGCCTGACCCGTATCTCAGCTACACAGAGATCCATTGTAGGAGTGAGCCTGCTCGCGATAGCGGTGTGTCGGACACACAGAATTGACTGACACACCGCTATCGCGAGCAGGCTCACTCCTACATTGGAATTGTGTAAGTCAGGTTATTTGCGCATCCGCATCAACTCCGGCAGCCCGATCTTGAGCAACCGCGCCGTGCGGCTCTTCGCCAACTCCTCCACGCCCTCATGCTCGGTCAAGCGGGCCATCTGCGCCGCCATGTTCATCACCAGCGCCTCACGCGAATACACCCCGCCGCCGAGCTGGTAGACCGAGGCAATCAGCTCCCGCAACTCCAGCGGCAGGCGCCAGCGAGTACGCAGAGCCGAACCGTAAGCGGCGCCAAATTCCGCCAGCGCGTCGCCCACCTCCTCCCACTCATCCAGCTCTCCACCGGCCTGCTGCCATTCCTGCAGACAACGCAGCAACGCCAGATCACCCAAGCGATGCAGCATGCCCGCGCAGTAACAGCGCTCCTGATCGAGATCGAGAAGCCGCGCCAACGTGCGCGCATATTCCGCAGTGTGTAGCGACAATCCCCAATAACGCTCGGCGTAATCCGCCAGACACGGATCACTGAGCCTGGCGCTGCGCTTGAGTGCCAGCCCCAGAATCAGGTTCATGCTCTGTCCGGTGCCCAAGCGATGCAGGGCTTGCGCCAGTGTTTGCACCGGCGCGCCGTGGTGCTGCGCCGCGCTGTTGGCCGCAGCGATCAACACCGCCGTGATCTGTGGATCGGTTTTGATCTCATCTTCCAGCAACTTCAGATCGAGGCCATTGGGATTGAGGCTGCGCTTCACCGCCACCTGCACATCGGTCATCAACGGTGCGCCGTCGGCTTGCTCGCGGCGGCGCTCAAGAAATACTGCCAAGGTCATGCCCGGCGCCAATGCCGGCACCTCACAGAACACCTCTTCACCGGCATTCAGCAACAAGCCTTGTAAACGCTCAGTCAGGTTTTCCATGTTCAGTGGTTTGGTCAGATACGCCGTCGGCGCCAACGGAATCGCTTCGCGCACACTGGCGCTGTCGTTGCGGTTGCTCATCAGAATGAACGGCAGCGGTGGATTGCGCTTGCGCTGACGCACGCTGCGCAGCACATTCAAACCATCGACGCCGGGCAGTTCCCAATCGACGATGGCGAGGTCATACGGAATTTCGCTGAGCATCGACATGGCTTGCTGGCCATCGGCACACAGATCCAGCCGTGCATCGCAACGCACGTTCAGCAACACTTGTTTGAGCAAGTCGCGAGACCACGGATCAGCCTCGGCAATCAGCACTCGCGGTACGGCGGGTAAATCAACGGCAGTCATGCGCGCTCTCCCTTGCAATGCCTGAACCTTAGCCAATGCTGGCCATTCGATACAGCGCTAAAGCGCTCGATGTGTTTCAAGGGGCGTAAAAAAACCCGCCGAAGCGGGTTTTTGTCGATCAGGTCACACGGGGTGATCAGAGCTCGGAGAAGCACTCTTCGATGATCGCCAGGCCTTTATCCAGTTGCTCGTCCGGCGAGGTCAGCGGTACGAGGACGCGCAGAACGTTGCCGTAGGTGCCGCAGGACAGCAGGATCAGGCCCTTGTCGCGCGCCTTGGCCACAACCGACGCTACTGCTGCAGCGTTTGGCTTGTGGCTGTCACCGTTTTCGAAGAGCTCGACCGCGATCATCGCGCCCAGGGCTCGGACTTCGCCAATCACCGGATACTTGGCCTGGATAGCTTTCAGGCCAGTGACCAGACGTTCGCCGACAGCCTTGCAGCGGTCCAGCAGTTGCTCTTCTTCGAACACTTCCATCACTGCCAGAGCAGCGGCGCAAGCGATCGGGCTACCGGCGTAGGTGCCGCCCAGGCCGCCTGGCGCAATGGCGTCCATGTATTCGGCCTTGCCGCAAACACCGGCGAGCGGGAAGCCGCCAGCGATGGATTTGGCGAAGGTGGTCAGATCAGCAGCAACGCCCATCTGTTCCATGGCGAAGAACGTACCGGTACGGCCAGCGCCGGTTTGTACTTCGTCAGCGATCAGCAGGATGCCGTGCTGGTCGCACAGCGCGCGCAGGCGCTTCATGAACTCTTTCGGCGCAACGTAGAAACCACCTTCACCCTGCACAGGCTCGATGATGATTGCGGCGATGTCTTTTGGCTCGGCGTCGTTCTTGAAGATGCGTTCGATGGAAGCGATCGAATCGTCGATGCTCACGCCGTGCAGTTCGTTCGGGTACAGCGCGCGGAAGATGCCGCCTGGCATCAGGCCCATGCCAGCCGAGTAAGGCACGACTTTACCGGTCAGACCCAAAGTCATCATGGTGCGACCGTGGTAGGCGCCGGTGAAGGCGATCACGCCAGCACGGCCAGTGGCGGCACGGGCGATTTTCACGGCGTTTTCCACGGCCTCGGAACCGGTGGTGACCAGCAGGGTTTTCTTGGCGAAATCACCTGGGACCTTCGCGTTGATCTTTTCGCACAGCTCAACGTACGGCTCGTAAGCCAGTACCTGGAAGCAGGTGTGGGTCAGCTTGTTCAGCTGTTCGGTCACGGCGGCGATGATTTTCGGGTGCACGTGGCCGGTGTTCAGTACAGCGATGCCGCCGGCGAAGTCGATGAACTCACGACCTTCAACGTCAGTCACGGTAGCGTTCTTTGCCGATTCAGCGAAGATCGGGTGAATCTGGCCAACACCACGTGGAACAGCTGCGGTACGACGGGCCATCAGTTCAGCGTTAGTCTTGCTCATTACAGTCCTCATTCGCCGCTCATCGGGCGGCGTGGTTCAAGGATTAAGCGGGAGAAATCGACGGTGGCAGCATGCGATGATCGACTGCCACGGCGTTTCTGGCCGCAGAGAAAATTCCGGTTTGAAACCACGCAAAGGGACAGCGCTCTCGTGCCCTTTGCGTTTGCAGCGATCCTTGTCCGAGCTTAGATGCCCAGGCAGAGGTATTTGATTTCCAGGTAATCTTCGATGCCGTACTTGGAGCCTTCACGGCCCAAGCCCGAGGCCTTGATGCCGCCGAACGGCGCGACTTCGTTGGAGATCAGCCCGGTGTTGACGCCGACCATGCCGTATTCCAGCGCTTCAGCGACACGGAACACACGACCGAGGTCACGAGCGTAGAAGTACGAAGCCAGACCGAACTCGGTGTCGTTGGACATCGCGATCACTTCGGCCTCGTCTTTGAAGCGGAACAGCGGCGCCAGTGGACCGAAGGTTTCTTCCTTGGCCACGGCGGCATTTTTCGGCACGTTGGTGAGGATGGTCGGCTCGAAGAAGTTGCCTTCCATCGCCTTGCCACCAGCCAGCACGGTGGCGCCTTTGGCTACAGCGTCAGCGATGTGTTCTTGCACTTTGGCCACGGCTTTTTCGTCGATCAGCGGGCCAGTGGTGGTGCCGTCTTCCAGACCGTTGCCGATCTTCAGTTTGGCCACGGCCACTTTCAGCTTCTCGGCGAACGCGTCGTAGACCGAATCCTGAATGTACAGACGGTTGGCGCAGACGCAGGTCTGGCCGTTGTTGCGGTATTTGGAAATGATCGCGCCTTCGACGGCCTTATCCAGGTCCGCGTCGTCGAACACGATGAACGGCGCGTTGCCGCCCAGTTCCAGCGAGACTTTCTTGATGTCCTTGGCGCATTCCGACATCAGCTGACGACCGATTTCGGTCGAACCGGTGAAGGACAGTTTGCGCACGATCGGGTTGCTGGTCAGCTCGCTGCCGATGTCGCCGGCGCTGCCGGAAACGACACTGAACACGCCCGCAGGAATGCCCGCGCGCTGAGCCAGTTCGGCCAGGGCGAAAGCGGAAAACGGAGTTTGCGAAGCAGGCTTGAGCACCATGGTGCAACCGGCGGCCAGTGCCGGGCCGGCTTTACGGGTGATCATCGCGGCCGGGAAGTTCCACGGGGTGATCGCAGCGGTCACGCCGATTGGCTGCTTGATCACGATCAAGCGCTTGTCTGGCTGGTGGCCCGGAATCACATCACCGTAGATGCGCTTGGCCTCCTCGGCGAACCACTCGATGAACGAAGCGGCGTAAACGATTTCGCCCTTGGCTTCGGCCAGCGGCTTGCCCTGCTCGAGGGTCATCAGGCGCGCGAGGTCGTCCTGGTGCTCGATCATCAGTTCGAACCAGCGACGCAGCTTGCCGGCACGCTCTTTGGCGGTCAGTGCACGCCAGGCCGGCAGCGCTTTATCAGCGGCTTCAATGGCACGGCGGGTTTCGGCGGCGCCCATTTTTGGCACGGTACCGAGGATTTCACCGGTGGCCGGGTTGTTGACCTTTATCGTCTGACCGTTGTCCGCATCGACCCAAGCGCCATCAATGAAGGCTTGCTGGCGGAACAACAGGGTGTCTTTAAGCTGCATGTCGGCTTTCCTTAACAGCACCGCGGCCTGCGCGGAGCAAATTATGATTGTAGAAAGGCGCCTCGCGAGGCTGCCGTCAGGGAAATCAGTGACCGGGTGTGGCGCTTCAACCGTGCACGATTCGAAACACTGGCGCTTCAACGCCCGGTCAACGAGCGTTTGAAATCTCAAACGGATCGTAGGATCAAAGGGGTTAAAGGACAATAGGTCGTTCGAAAAAAAGAACAAAAACGGCGTGTTTGTGGAATTTTTCAGATCAACGCGCCAAAAGCCTCAGCCGCCACAAAACCATAGAACAGTCCCGAGAAAGCGCCAAGCGAGGGTTTTGCAGGACGTTACAGCTTTATGGAATGCAGCGATTTGCGCCGACACGCGCACTGACAATCCGTGCCGAAACCCAGCATGGACGCCCCGAGCCGACCTAGGTATGATGTCGCCCGCTGCACCAGTAGCTCAGCTGGATAGAGTACTGCCCTCCGAAGGCAGGGGTCGTGGGTTCGAATCCCGCCTGGTGCACCATTGATTTAAACGAGAAAGCCCCGGACTGTGATGGTCCGGGGCTTTTTTGTGGGTGACGCAAAGGGACCGGAACGACGTTACTCCGTCGTCCAGTCAAACTCGTCGTAATCATCATCATCGTCGTCTTCTTCCTCCTCAACCTCCTCAAAGACGTCGCCTTCATCAACGACATCCTCTTCCGACTGGTTAAGCAGAAACTCCTTACGCGTCTCGGTAATCGCGCGCCGCATCTCCTCGCCCTTCTCCGGGCAGTTGAGCAGTTGGGCGATGCGGTCAATTTTTGCTGCCACGTTGTCCTCCAGCGCATTGGCAATGTCCCGATAGTGCGCGTTTTTGCGGGGCAATGCCAAATGGCTGGGGGATCTGGCGGTCATTTTTTCTGCAACTGTTCGAGTCGGGCGTCGAGATCGGCGTTCGGGTAGCGTTTGTGCAGGTTGTTGAACAGGCTGTCGGCGGCTTGTGACTGGCCGGATTCACGCAGGCGCAGGACTTCGCGCAGTTGTGCGTCGAGGCCGTTGGCCGGGGCAGCGGCGCGCTTGCTGAATTTGGCTTCATCGGCGCTGATGGCTTGATCTTGCATCGGCGCGGCCATTTCCATCATCGGCACAGGGGCTGGCAGGGCGCCGGCCGGGGCGGACAATCGGTGCAGTTGCGCTGAGTCCGTGTCGGTCATGGGCACTGCTAGCTCGGGGGCAGGAATGGAGTCGTACTGACGCAGCGGCTCAGGAGCACGCTGGACAAGCGACAGCATCAATGCCACGCCGACGAGGCTGGCGAATGCGACTTGCCAGCGCGGTTTGCGGCAGACGTCGAGCCAGCGTTTCCACAGGCTTGGTGTCGGCGCAGGGGTTTGACGCTGCGCGGCGTTGAGGATGAACGCATCGAGGTGCGCTGGTGGTTCGGCGTTGTGCTGTTCGCGCACATGTTTGATCAGCGGATCTTCGGGTGTCTGGCGGGCGTCAGTCATGTCAGTACCTCCTCGGCCAGCAGCCGACGCAGTTTTTGCTGGGCGTAGCGCAAGCGGCTTTTGACGGTTTCCAGCGATGCTTCGGTGAGGCTGGCGATTTGTGCCAGGTCGAGGTCGCCGTGGGTACGCAGCAGGAACACTTCGCGCTGGTCGGCGGGCAGGGTTTGCAGGGCGCTTTCCAGACGCTGGTTGTCGCGGCTCAGGCTGAGCAGTTGTTCGGGATCGTTCGCCTCATCGCTGACGGCATGCGCTTGTTCATCATAACTGTCGTGCAGCGGTTGCTGGGCGCCATGCTTGCGCCAGTAATCGATCAGGCGATTGCGCGCGATCTGGAACAGCCACGTACGAAATGTCGCCCGGCCTTGTGGCTGACTGGCGCTGCGAATCAGGCTCAGCCAGGTTTCCTGAAATACTTCGTCGGCCAGTTCCGGTTTGCCGCTCAAGCCGAGCAGAAACCGGTACAGGCCTTGGCGATGGCGCGCGTACAAGATCTCGAACGCGGCGCCGTCGCCCTCGCGATAACGCGCCAGCAGCGATTCATCGCTGCTGGCGGTTGAGCTGTCTGCCGAGGCAAACAGCTGACTGATGAAGCCTTTCAGACGACTCACTTATTCAATCCGTTGTTCAGTGGCCAACGCGTTCGATGCGGTTGAGTTGCGCAAGCTCTGCGCCAGTTCGACCAGTTGCACGAACTCATTGCGCAAACCGAAGCGATCATCACCACGAGCGCCACGGGCCAGTGTCTCCGTGTCTTTCAGGCTGAAGTCGCCGGTGTAACGGCCATCCTTGAGCTGCTGGGAAAACGCGGCAACGGCAGCAGCAAAACGCAGATCCTCGCTAGCCGGCGCGGTCTGATTGGCTATCGGCCGCTCGATCAGCAGACTTTTCCCACCTTCAGGCTGTTGATAACGCACACGCAGCATCGCCAATTCTCCGCTTTTCCCGGAAACAACCGGCTCCGACTTGCCGTAACGCAGCGGCTCCAGCCAGCCCTTCTCGCCCGCCGGAACAATTTCGTACAGCGCGGTCACCGTGTGTCCTGCGCCGATTTCGCCGGCATCGACTTTGTCATTGCTGAAATCCTCACGCTTCAACGCGCGGTTTTCATAGCCAAGCAGGCGATATTCGCTGACCTGCGCCGGGTTGAACTCCACCTGCAATTTGACGTTTTTTGCCACCACGGCGAGGGTCGAACTCAACTGATCCACCAACACTTTGCGCGCCTCGCGCAGATTGTCGATGTAGGCGTAGTTACCGTCGCCGGCGTCGGCCAGTTGCTCCATCAAATGTTCATTGTAGTTATCCACACCAAAACCCAGCGTCGTCAGCGAAATCCCGCTTTTGCGTTTATCCACAGCCATTTGTTTGAGGCTGTCGAAGTCGCTGACGCCGACATTGAAGTCGCCATCGGTGGCCAAGAGGATGCGGTTGATGCCTTTGGGGATGAAGGCTTGCTGGGCCATTTGGTAGGCCAGTTCGATACCCGAGGCGCCAGCGGTCGAGCCGCCCGCGGTCAATTGCTCGATGGCCGTACGAATTTTCGCTTTTTCCCGTCCGGAAGTCGGCTCCAGCACTACTCTCAATTCGCCGGCATACACCACCAACGAAACGCGATCCTGATCGCGTAACTGATCAACCAACAATTTCAGGGTACTTTTCACCATCGGCAGGCCTTCACGGCGATCCATCGAACCGGACACATCCACCAGAAACACTAGATTGGCCGGGGCCAGTTCCGCCATGGCGCGGTCGGAGGCCTTGATGCCGATGCGCAGCAGGCGGGTGTGTGGGTTCCACGGCGAGGCGGCCAGTTCAGTGGTCACGCCAAACGGCGAGCCATCGCTGGGCAGCGCGTAATCGTAGGGAAAGTAATTGACCATTTCCTCCAGCCGCACCGCGCCTTCCGGCGGCAGACGCCCCTGATTGAGCAAGCGGCGGATGTTGGCATAAGCGCCGGTGTCAACGTCAGCGCTGAAGGTTGAAACCGGGGTTTCGGCGACGCTGTGGATCGGGTTGTCGGCCAGTTTTTGATACTGCTCGCGTGGCTCGTCACGGTAGCCCTGTGGGTAACTGTCTGCAGCCGGCATCGCCGCGAAACTGGCCACGGGCGCAGGATAAGCCATGCGCTTGGCCATCGCCCCTCCGGTCATGACCGCTTCCTGCTGAACCAGCACCTCAGGCTGCGCCGGCGCTGGCACAGCAGCGGAATCGGGTGTGGACGAAGCACCGCAACCGGCGAGCGCCAGTAGCACAGCAATCGCAACAGGACGCAAAAGAGCAAGAGACATGGGGGCTGACCTCGGGATGAAATTGATCATTCATCCACTGAGACGGGCAGCCCTTTCAGTTCGGGTTAAACGCCGCGAAAAAATTTCAGCGGTGATAACGCCGCACTGCACTGCTGTTGCGCAGCACATGACCTTTGATTTTCTCCATCAGTTCGGCCCGGGTCAGACCGGCCGGCAAGGCGTCCGGAGCGAGATCCAGCGCGTAGATCTGGATGATGTAGTGGTGCGCACTGTCGCCGACTGGCGGGCACGGCCCTATGTAATGGGTATTGCCCTTGCTGTTGGTGCCACCGACACCTTCTAACGCGGACTTGGCACCGACGCCAGCGGCAATCTGCCGTGTGGTGGACTTGATGCCGTAGTGAATCCAGTGATCGACACCCAGGCCTTTCTGGCCGTCCGGGTCGTGCATGACGATTGCGTAACTCTGGGTGCCGGCGGGACCTGCGTTCCAGCTCAGGGCCGGCGACTGGTTCTTGCCGCCGCAGCCGGCCGCATCGCTGGCCGCGGCCGAGGTGAACAGGCGGTTATCGGAAACACCCGGGATATTCAGGGTGAAACGCTCCTGGGCCTGCGCCGGAAACTGCACGCAAAGGGTGACGGCAATGGCCGCAAGCCAAGGGTTGAGAGAGGTCAATCGGGTCATTCCGGGAGCACCTTGTGCAGTTGGGCCGTGTTCGGCCTGCAAACTATAGCCGTACCGTTCATGCCGTGGCAGTAGCAAATGGCTGAACCTCGCACTACGACGCAAACTCACAAGAGAAATGCCTGCGAGGAAGTCGCTCATGTCCCTGCACCGCGTCGCCCGTATCGCCGATGTCCCTGAAGACCGTGGCCTGCAAGTTGAAATCGGCGACTGCAAGATTGTGCTGCTGCGCGCCGCTGGGCAATTACGCGCATTTCAAGGCGAATGCCCACATGCCGGGGCGCCGCTGGCTGACGGTGCGTTGTGTCAGGGACGCCTGATCTGCCCGTGGCACAAGGCTGCGTTTCGCGCAGAAGACGGCGCACTATGTGAGCCGCCAGCGCTCGACAGCCTCAAGCGGTATCCACTGGAGCTGCGCGGCGATGACGTTTGGGTCGATGATCAGCCGTTGCCGGATCCGCATGCACCTCCAGCGGATGATTCGCGGACTTTTGTAATCGTCGGTGCCGGAGCGGCAGGTACGGCATGTGCAGCGGCGCTGCGGGAAAAGGGTTTCGGTGGCCGCATCGTCATGATCGACCGCGAGGCCGATGCCGGTTACGACCGTACGGTACTGAGCAAATTTGTTCTCGCCGGGGACATGCCCCCGCAAGAAGTACCACCGCTGCGTGAAGATGACTTCTATAAAGAGCAGTGCATTGAACGCCAACGAGGTGAAATCAGCTCAATCAATGCCTCGGCGAAAACCCTTCACCTCGAAGACGGCCAGTCGCTGCGTTACGACGCGGCGGTGCTCGCCACTGGCGGCGAACCCAATCCGCTGGATTTACCCGGCGCCGATCTTCCGCAGGTATTCGTGCTGCGCTCAAAAGCTCAGGCAGAACGGATCATGAACACTGCCAGACCGGAACAACGTGCAGTGATCATCGGCGACAGCTTCATCGCCCTCGAATGCGCTTCGGCCCTGCGTCAGTACGGCCTCGACGTCACGGTGTTGGCTCGCCACGCGATTCCTTTCGCCGCGCAATTCGGCGAGGCCGTGGGCAAAGCAATCCGTACGCTGCACGAACACAATGGGGTGAAATTCATCACCGAGCACGAAGCCACCGAGATCATCGGCGATGGCAAGGTCGAGGCGGTGCTGCTGGACAACGGTCTGCGTCTTTCGGCGGATCTGGTGCTGGCCGGGGTCGGCGTACACCCGGCTACCGAGTCTTTTGCGTCATTACCGAGGGAAAAAGATCAGTCATTGCGCGTCGATGATGGCATGCGTGTCACCGAGGGCCTGTGGGCCATCGGCGACATCGCCACATTCCCGCTGCACGGCCAGCCGCAACGCATCGAACATTGGCGCCTGGCCCAGCAACACGCTCGCATCGCTGCCGCCAACATGCTCGGTGGCGAAGAACATTACCTCGACGTGCCGTTCTTCTGGACCTGGCATTTTGGCAAGAATTACGACTATCTCGGCCACGCTGAGCAATGGGATGAGGTGGAGTTTCTCGGCGAGCCTGAACATCCGC
The DNA here is from genome assembly GCF_009834515.1 of Pseudomonas sp. R84. Taxonomy (NCBI): domain Bacteria; kingdom Pseudomonadati; phylum Pseudomonadota; class Gammaproteobacteria; order Pseudomonadales; family Pseudomonadaceae; genus Pseudomonas; species Pseudomonas sp. R84. Next base: position 211,932 of record NZ_CP019426.1, on the reverse strand, counting down.
CATTTATTGGTCTGTTCGGTAGAAACGGTATGGTAGTTGCCGCCGTGGCTTGCGAGAAAGAAAGAGCGATGGCGTTACTCACCGAGCGCATGAAGCAACTGCTGCCGATGGAAGAGGCTTGGGAACTGATCCGCGATTAGCGGCCGATTGATCGTTCCTACGCTCCTGCGTGGGAATGCAGCCCGTGACGCTCCGCGTCACTGGACGCAGAGCGTCCCTAGAGGCATTCCCACGCGGAGCGTGGGAACGATCAATTAACGAAGCAAGGGCTCGCGATTGTCATCATCTTCGGCATGCAGAAAGATCACCCGCGGGTGCTCCAGCGGTGCCAGTGGCGGCGGCAACTCCTGCGGCTGAACCGGCCAGAAATGCGTCACCACATGGCTGATGTCGCCTTCCTGATCGTTGTGAATGGTCATCACCCCGGGCGTGCGCAGTTTCTGAAAGCGGTCATCGCAGAGTTTGAAACTCTTGCTCAGCCCTTCATCGTCAATCACCGGCGACGGCAACCGACGCTGGGCGAAACTGCGACTTTTGCGCTGCTGATAACGCGCCCAACCGATCAGAATCACCGCGTTGACCAAGGCAATCCACAAATAAATCTGCAGGGTGCCCAGCGCGTCGAACGCCGATTTATCGATCAGCGGGCCGCCCGCGTGAGTTTCGACCAGCGGCCACAAGCCACGGATCAGCAGAAACAGCAGGCCAATCCACGCCACCACGGTAAGAATCACATCGACCACGACCAGGAACGGCCGCTGACGGGTCCGGATGATTTTCATTTGATGACCTCCTCTTCGTCGTCGCCGATCGGTTTGATGCCCCGGTCAGGACTGACCCAACGCGCACGTTTCTGATGTTGGCCGAACAGCACTTTGGGGAAGCTGACCAACGTGGTCAGCAGGCTGATAAGCCAGAACACCAACGGATACCAGACCACCCAGAACATTGTGCGACCCAATCCCGGCTCATAGCGCCGGTCGATGACGATGCTGACCGCGAACTGCACCAGGCAGACGAAGGCCAGCAGCAACCCGGTAAACGCCGGCGGCATCAAGTGATCCACCGCGATGGCTTCCGGCATGACCACGAACTTGCCGACGCCCCAGAAAATCACCGACAGCAGGAAGGTGAACGCCCAACCGGTCGACAGGCAGTATTCGAACAGCAGCGGCCACAGGTAACGATGGCGGTACTGCCAGATGCCACGAATGTTCTTGAACAGTACTTCGGCACCGCCCTGGGCCCAGCGCAGACGCTGCTTCCACAGGCCGCCGAGGGTTTCCGGCATGAGGATCCAGCACAGCGCGCGCGGCTCGTAGAAGATGCTCCAGTGATCGAGTTGCAGCTTCCAGCTGATGTCGATGTCTTCGGTGATCATGTCCGGGCTCCAGTAACCGACGCGGTTCAGCGCGGTACGGCGGAACGCGACGATCACTCCGGACACAGTAAAGATCCGCCCGAACACCCGTTGCGTACGCTTAATGAGCCCGATGATCGACGAGAACTCACCCACCTGCACCCGTCCGACCAGCGTCGAACGCGTACGAATCCGCGGGTTGCCGGTCACCGCCCCCAGGCGTGCGTTATCCAGCATCGGTGCGACCAGATAGGCTGCGGTGTTCGGCACCAGCAGCGCATCACCGTCGATGCACACCAGATACTCACTGCGTGCCGCGATGGCGCCCATCCTCAGAGCAACGGCTTTGCCCTGGTTTTCCGCCAGATGCAGCACGCGCAGACGCGGATCTTCCTTGGCCAGCGCATCCAGCACTTCGGCGGTGTTGTCCTTGGAGCCGTCGTTGATCGCGATAACTTCGATGTTCGGATAATGCTGGGCCAGTGCTGCATGGATGGTGTCGGCGGCGTTGTCACCTTCGTTATAGCAAGGGATCAGGATCGAGATCAGCGGCTCGCCTTCCAGCGGTGGCGGCAGCGTGTCGTCTTTCCATGGCCAGTGGCGCTCCCAGTGCAGCCAGAAATACAGGCCGCCGGCGATCCACAACCCGGACATGAACAACGGGTAGAAGAACACGAAGTCCATCAGGAACTGCCCGGTGACCAGGAAGATCAGGCCCAGCGGCAAGCCGAGAACGAGCGCCAGAACAAGCAGGGCTAACAGTCTATCCAGCATGTTATGGATTCCATTTGTTGGAGAGTGCAGGCCTTACGGTTTTCAGGTCCGGCAGGTTGTCGAGGAAGTTGTCCGGGTAGTAACCGAAACTGGTCGCACCCTGACGCTTGAGGCGGCCCATCCAGTCCGCCAGATGCGCACCGTCGATGTCGGCCTGATCCTTTTTCGTCCAGTCCCGCGCTTGCAATTCGAACACCGTGCGATCCAGCGCCCCTGGGCGCTTTTTGACCGTGGCCACCAGCGCTTCCAGCCACGGACCGGACTCTGCCTGGGTCTGTTTTTCCATCAGCGGCATGGCCATCGGCGCCGTCCAGTCGTAGGTCACGAGGAAGTCATCGAGGTTCTGTGCGTACCAAGCTTCGCTCTCGGGGTTGAGCATCGGCTCGGCGAAGATATTGCGCGCGGTCAGCACCTGCGGGCCGCGAATCGCACGGACTTTGGCGGTCAGCTCGTTGGTAAAGTCGATGAGGTATTTGCTCTTGAAACGCGTCCAGCGCTGCATCGCTGCCGGATCGTCGCGCAATGCGGCAATCGAACCCGGCAAACCGTGGGCAGCGTAGGCTTTCAAGGCTTCAGGACCGGCATCTTCGAAATCCGACAGTACCGCGTCGTCGTGGTAAAGAATGCCGTTGACCGAGGTCAGGCGCGCCACGTCTTCGTAGATTTCACCGATGATCCGTCGCACTTCAGGATCGAACGGCGACAAGCGTTGGTACTGATCCGGATCCACCGAGGTGATGCCGGTTTTCGGGTCCCAACGGGTCACGCGCGGCAGTTTCGAGTCGAGACCAAAACTCAGCACCGGCATCCACGCGAAGACCTTCACGTTAGCGCGGGTACGCAGTTGCCAGGCGACGCGGTTGAAAATATCCGCACGCACCGGCAAGTGACGGTTGGGGAAGTACAGCGAATGCACCAGGCCATCGCCCTTGGGATCGGCGAAGGCTTGCAGGAACACCGTGTTGGCGCCCAAGTCAGCGATGCGCTGCACCAGCTTTCCGAGGTTGATGTCCTGCTGCGCCGGATCCGGGTCATAAACGTTGTCCAGATCAACATGCACAACGCGCATGACGAAATCCGACTGCACGTCGACGATACTGTTGGCGAAACGCTCGCCGTCAGGATCCGAAGCGACAAGAAAGCGCGGGCTGCTCATCAGGTTGTCGAGGGCGTCGAGACCGTCTTCGAGGGTCAGGGCCATTTCGTAGCCCTCCTCGCCGACCACGGTCAGCGATGTGCCGTCCGCCGCGCCATACGGCCAGACCCAGACGCGTGGTTTTTTACCGGTGACCTTACGGATTTTTTCCGAGATGTTATTCACGTCGGTGCGAATCCGCGCCTGGAAATCGTCCTCGGATTCATAGCGTTTGGTCACTGGATCGTAGCGCCGGGTCGCCGCCGCCGGCTGCATATTGCCCTGCGGGTTGGCCAGAATCCCTTTGTGATTGGCGTCGGTGTGAGCAGCGATTTCCACCAGCCCGGAGTGTGAGATTTCGCGAATCTGATCCCAGGTCAGAAAGTCGGAACGCGCACGCGGAGCACCGGCGAAATCCACCGGTTGATTGAGCGGCGTGTCGATCCAACTACCGACCGGTGCCAGCAACGCATGCCAGTTGTAGGCGCGAAGCACCGGTAACACGCGAGTGTAGAAACTCGAATAACCGTCGTCGAAGCTGAGCAGGATCGCTTTCGCCGGTAGCTCCGGGCCGCCCTTGCGTGCGGCCATGATCTGGTCGACCGTCACTGGTTTGTAGCCATTCTCGCGCAGCCACGCGAGCTGTTCGATCATGCGCTCGGTGCGCACCGCCACCACGGCCTGATCAGGATCGAGGTCTTCGACGTCGTGATAGGCAATGCCGAGCACGTGATTTTTCGGCCACGGTTTTTCGCTGGCCGCCAGCGGACGCTCGGACGGCGGCGCGAAGGCCGGAGCTTGCTGGGCGCAGGCGCTGATCAGCAGCGCTCCCAGCAGAAGGATGAAACGCGAAATCAAAGGCATCTTCAAACTCTTCTAGAAGCGGAAAGTGAGGTCGACGAGCAGACGCAGATCGGTCTCCCGATCACCGTCGTAAGGCCGATTGATCACACTGAACAAACCGCCCACCTCGAACACGTCGTTCCAGGCATAACGCTGACCGTAACCGAGCAGGGCCATGCCGCCGGTGCCGTGCTCACGCTGGCTGTACGTTCCCGCACCGGCCTGGAATTGTTGGCTCCAGGCCGTTTCGTAGCGGTGGTAGAGCACGTGATTGACGTTGACCAGCGGCATCACGCTGAAGTCGGATTTGGGGTTGAAGTACGGCACGTCATCGGACTTGGAGTTGTGGCTGGTGCCGACTTCCAGTCCTGCATCGACCTGCACGTTCGGCGCGCTGTAGACGCCCTCGCGGCCGGTGAGCAAGGCTTCGACGCGGTTGTTGCCGTCGCTGAAGTGCGACGGGCTTACCGACAGACGCCACTCGCGGCTTTCGTTGGCGCGCCAGCGAATGAAACCGCTGCCGCCATTGGCTTTGATGTCGCTGTTGAGCGCGCGCAATGGTGTCTCGGCCGACAGGTATTCGAGGCTGCCGCCGTACTGCCAGTGGTCATTGATGTCGCGAGCGATCGCCAGACGCGCGCCTTGTTTGTCGCCGAAACCGTAATCGTGATTGGACACTTCCGCTTCGAGGGTCATGTCGCGGGTGCGCCGCTCCAGGCCAACGCGCTGGAAGCGGTGGTGCCCGGTGCCTTCGGCGAAGTCGCCGGTGGCATACCCGGCCCCGGCGAACACCCGCCAGTCTTCATCGATCGGCGGGCTGTACAGGGTGGTCTGGATGCCGAAATCGCGGCTGCCGCTGACGGCGCCAGCATCGCCGCTGCCGCCACCGTTGGCCTTGCCGCCGTAGGCCTCGACGCGCAGCTCGGACATGTCATGCACTTCGCGCTCACGGGCCAGACGCTGTACCTGGCGGTTATCCGGATAGCGGGCGACGACGTCGTCGGTCAGCGCATCCATTTGCCGCCATTCCTGTAATTCCATCGCGGTGTGGGCCTGGCCAATTTCCAGGCCCATGGCGCGCGGCACCATGCTCTCGGTTTCCTTGAGCTGCATTTCTGCGCGGCGCGGCCAGTTACGGGCCAGGTACAGATCGGCCTGAGCCAGACGCAAACCGACGTTACCCGGCGCCTGATCGACCAGCGTCTGCAAGCGCTCCTCGCCATGGGGCAAGTCAGCGCTGTAAGTGCCGGCCTGCGCGGCCAGTTGCTGGGCGTCCATCCATTCATCATTGGGGTTGCCGATCGGCAAGCCCTTGAGTTCAACACGCGGACGCTGGGACTTGGCGGCGTCCTCGGCGACTTTGCGCGCCTCATCAGCGCGGTCGCTTTCCAGCAGCGAGTAGTACAGCGCTGTGGTGTCTACGAGTCGGTCGCCGATATCGGCATCCGGCGCCGCCAGCACTTGGCGATACAAGTCCGCGGCGATTTCCGGCTGACGTTGATCCAGATACGACGCCGCTACCCAGCGCAGGGCGTAAGTCGGAATCTTCACGCCTTCGGCTTGCAGCTTTTGGTATTCAGTGATGACGTCGGCGGTGTGCGCCCGGGCCTTGAGTGCGCCCATGCGGTCGATGCGCCAGCGGGTCACGTCATCCTGAGCGCTGGCGTCCGGCGTCCAGGTGGCGAGCAGTTTGTCGTAATCGGCCAGCGCGCGATCGGCGATGACGTAGCGCTCTTTTTCACTGCGGGTGGCGAGTTCGGCGAGACGCACGCGCTCGGCAGCCAGATCGCCTTCGAGGCGACGCAGGGTTACCGGATCAATCAGGCCCGGACGCTGATTGGCCAGACGCAGCGCCGGCTCCGGCAGACGCGCCTTTTGCAGAGCAACCACGTATTCGCGAGCGACTTCCGGTTTGCTGCCGGCGCGCTTGAATGCTTGATCGTATTCGAACAGGGCATCGTACTGTTTGCTGGCGCGGGTCAACGCGTAGCCCAGCGCCAGACGACGGGAAGGATCATCAGGCTTGGCCACCACCAACGCTTTGGCGCGGGTCACCGCTTCGTCGGGTTTGCCGGCATCCGCCTGAGTCAAAGCCAGGCCCAATTGCAGGTCGGCATTATCCGGCTCCAACGCCAAAGCCTTGTTGTAGACCTGAGTGGCCTGATCCCAACGTTTGAGGTTGCGATAAGCGCGGGCGGTGGCGGTCAGCGCCTGAACCGGCAGGACACGGTCGCGGCCCTGGGTTTCATAGACCTGCACCACTTCGGCATCGAGGCCAGCCCAACTGGCGATTTGCAGGTGATCGCTGATCTGCCCGGTGGTCGACTGCCCAAGTGGCACCTGGCGCAAAACCGTCAGCGCAGGCGTGGTTTGCCCGGCACGGGCGTCGCGCACCATCTGATCGTAGGGGGTGTCGGCAAACGCCAGCGCCGGCCAGAGCAATTGGCTGCACAGCGCGACTCGAAACAAAGGGCGTAAACCACGATGTAATACGGGAACATCAATCCGCGGCATTCGTCAGCATCCTTACATGGCCAGCCGGGTCGCAATGCCCTCCTTGCCCTTTCGTAACGGTGGCCGCCAATGCACATGCAACGGCCAAGCTTAGTCAGGCAGTTTTGCACGCAAGCGCAGAGCAATATCCAGAACACAATAATTGTTCAGAATCGTGCTGGCGGTTCAGCCGAAAACCCGAACGCCAGACAGCAAAACGCCCGGCGTCTGTGCGATACAGAGGCCGGGCGTTGCTATCAAGAACGCAGGATTACTGCACTTGCGTGACGCCGGCGAACTTGCTCATCAGGAAGCCGACGAACTGCTCGACGGTCATCTTCTGGCCGTTGAATTCGACCTGATTGGCGGCGTAATGCAACTTGGTCACGACGTTGCTGCCGTCGACGACCGCCAGCTGCGAACCGACCGCCATGCCGGCGAACATATCGGCCGCTTCCTTGGACTGATCGACGATCGCCTTGGCGTCAGTCTGACCATCCAGTTGCGCCTGCACGCTGAGCAGATCGACCAGCATCGGCTTCGATACCTGAATATTCAGGTCCAGCAATGCGATCAGTTGTTTGCCCAGTTGATCCGGCGGCAAATCCATCGATTGCGGCTTGGTCAGGTCGATCACCAGATTGGCCTTGCTCTCGCCGTTGGCGGTGTTGAACGAGAGGTTTTCCAGCGCAAACTGTGGGCCGGCGGCCAGCAGTTTTTGCAGGTCGGCTTTGACTTGCGCATTTTCCGCTTCGGTCAGGTTCAGCTCTGGCGCTGGCAAGCCCTGGGCTGCAGCTTCGGCGGCGGCTTTTTCATAAGGCTGCAGTTTGGTCTGGTAAATCTGCATCAGCGACATGGTCGACGGGATGTCGAGGTTTTTCAGGCTCATGGCCATATTCGCCGAGCCGACTTTCTTGTCGTTGAGGCTGACTTCGCCAACCTTGTAGTCAGCACGACCCGAGGCATTGCTGCCGTTTTCTTCGGTGAGGTTCTTCATTTCGAAGTTCTTCACACCGAGCACCGACTGCTTGGTGCCGAAAGTGGTTTTGCTGTTGGTCAGCACCAGGGTGTTTTCCCCGGTGTAGTAGCCGTAGCTGCTCTTGGCGAGGTTGCTGGCCAGGGTCAGACCGTTGAGTTCGACCTGCACCGGCGCCTGATCTTCAGCGACGGTGACCAGTTTCAGGTTGTCCATGTAGCCGTCCGCCTTGACCTTCTGCGCTTTGGCGTTAGCGGAGATGTTCATGGTCAGGCCGGAGAACTTCAGACTCGACTGCTCATCCAGTGCGGTTTCGAACGGCAGCAAGTCGAGGGTGCTGGTGGTGGATTCGTCGTAGCCGATGCTGGTCACGCCTTTGAGCGGCGCGGCGCCCTTGGTGGCGGCGAACCACTTCTCGGTGGCCGGGTTCTTTTCCAGCTCGTAGTTGCTGGTGGCCATGACCGGCAGCCATTTCAGCGAAACCAGACGCGAGAACGGCAGCGGGCCATGTTCGATGTGGTCTACGAACAGCAGTTCGACCGGTGCATCGCCGAACATCTCGCCTTCACCTTTGAGGCGGTAGTGCGCGGTGCTGGTGAAGGTGTGGCGCTCCAGCGACACCAGTTCCAGCGACGCAGTGCCATTGGAACCGGCCATGGCCGTTTGCAGCTCTTGGTTGGCATTGCTGACGGCGTTGTTGAGCACGCCTTCGATCTTGGTCCCGGTGTACCAGGCCCCGCCTGCGCTGATCGCGCCGATGGCAACAACAATTCCGAGGAGCACGCCTGCTGATTTATTCATGAATGACCTGATCGATTTCCGTGGCTGTGAGTGTGGTCGTCTTCCCTGAACCCGTGACCGGGTCGCGGCTCGACTGCGCTGAATTCAGCGGTGGAGATTAGCACCGGGCGCGCAAGGTGGCCCAATGTTTAAAGGTTAAAGAGTGTCTATGGGGAGAGTGGACAGTGAGCGGGCTGCGAGAGTTTCGGTGTTTTTTAAGTCGCCATCGCGAGCAGGCGAAGGCCTACAGGGGAACGCATTCCAAATGTAGGAGTGAGCCTGCTCGCGATGAGGCCGGTCGATTCGGCGGGAATCAGGAATACTGAACCTCGATCTCATCCAGCTGATGATCAAAGCTTTTCAGCCGCGCGGTCCAGGTGTACACCAGCACTTCAAAGTCCCGATCAATCACCGCTCCGCCCGAGACGTCGGCGCGCGGATCGCAGAAATCAAGTTGATAACGCTCGCGGGCCATGGCTGTAGCGACATCGGACAATTCCCGGGCATTGTTGAGCCAGTGCCAGCCCTCGCCATCAATCTGCTTGTCGAGTTCCAGACACTGCTTTTTCAGCGCTTCGAGACTTTTTTCCAGCGGCGTGCCGGTGAGTTCGCCCATGACTTCGGCGAATGTCCGGCCCGGCTGCCAGTAACTGCCCCAGAAATACCGGTCGAACACGGTTTCGACCCGGCGCAGGGCGACTTTGGTATCCCAGATCAGCACCAGGGTCTTGCCCTGTTCAAGCTGCCGTTTCTTGACCCGCTGCACCTGGAGCGACGCCCACGCCACGACGACGATAGCCATGACCGCAATCAGCGCGACGGCGCTGTCGAGGAAAACCATGGCCTTGTCGATCTGGTGGGCCAGCATGATGCCGTAGAAATAGGTGGCCGAGAGCAGCACCAGCGCTGCGAGGGCGCACCAGAAGCCGAGAGCGTAAGGGTTTTTCATTATTGGTTTCCCCTAGACCAGCACTAGCAATGTGCGCTGGAAGGGTGCTTTGCACGGGGCGCCCTTCCAACACTTCAAAGCATAGCAACGGCCTCAGGGTTTGCTGGCGGTTGTCGCGTGCGTTCGTCCGCTTTCCCAACCGCCGCCCAAGGCGAGGAACAAATCGATCTGGCTCATCGCAACCTGGGTGTTGGCGGCGGCCAGTTGCGCGGTGACATCGGTGTAGGTGCGCGTTGCTTGCAGATCAGCGAGGAATGACTCGCGGCCGGCCTGGAAGAAGCGGTGGGTCTGGTCGGCGGCCAGTTTCGCCGACTCCTCGGCATCGGCCAGTGCGTCGCGGCGTTGCAGCAATGCGCTGTACTGGGCCAGGCCGGTCTGGGTTTCGCGAATGGCGTTGAGCACCACGCCGTCGAAGTGCGCCAAGGCGCCTTGGGTCGCCGCTTCTGCCTCGCGGATTCGCGCGCGGGCGCCGTTGGTCGGCACCTTCCAGCTCAGCGACGGGCCAAAGCCCCAGCGGTTGGTCGACGGATCACCCAAGTCATCGATGAGACCAACAGTGCCGATGGTCGCGCCGATACTGATGTCCGGATACAACTCGCCAGTGGCGACGCCGATCCCGGCGGTCGAAGCGGCCAGACGACGTTCGGCCTGGCGAATGTCCGGGCGACGTTTGAGCAGCGCAGCGCCATCGCCGACTGGCACCAGTTGGGCGATTTTCGGCAGTTCTGCGCAGGTAGCGGTACCGGCCGGCAATTGATCGACCGGTTTCGCCAACAGCATCGACAGACGGAACAGCCCTGCCTGACGCGCGGCTTCATAGCGGGGCAGTTCGGCGCGCAAGGATTTGAACTGGGTTTGCGAGCGAGTGACCTGGGTTTCGTCACCGCGACCGGCGTCGCGCAGACGCTGGATCAGCGTGGTGCTTTGCGATTGCAGGTCGAGGGAATGCTCGGCGATTTCACGTTCTTCATTGGCCGCGCAGACTTGGGTGTAGGCGCGCACGACGTCTGCCACCAAGGTGATCCGCGCCGTGTCTGCCGCGGCCTGGGTCGCGTCGGCATTGGCCTTGGCGCCTTCGATGCCACGCTGCAAGGTGCCCCACAGATCGAACTGATAAGAAGCGCTGATGCCGATGTCGCCGACGTTATCGACCGGGACTTTTTCCGGCAGCAAGAATGCCTGACCAGACTCTTGCAAACGCTGCGCGCCCATCTTCACACCTGCGCTCCAGCCACCCGCTGCTTCGGCCTCATCGACCTGAGCCCGCGCCCGTTGCAGGTTCGCCGCCGCGACGCGCAGATCGGTGTTGGAAGCCATGGCCTGCTGCACCAGTTGATCCAGCCGCGCATCCTTATAAAGACGCCACCAATCCGCCGGCACCGGCGCCGACACTACCGGTTTGCCGGCGACAGCCAGTTCGCCCTGAAAATCCTTGCGTTGAACCGCCGCATCCTCAGGCACGTGATAGTCCGGCCCGACCATCTGACAGGCCGAGAGCATCACGCCCAACCCGGCGATCATCAGGGCCCTGCTCATTGCCCGGGCTCCTGCTTTTTATCGTCGACCTTTGAGTCTTCAATGATCGAGACCGTAGCAGTGCGACCGGCAATCATGCGGAAATCTGCCGGCACATCATCAAAGGCAATCCGCACCGGAATCCGCTGCGCCAGCCGCACCCAGCTGAATGCCGGGTTAACGTTCGGCAGCAAGTTGCTGCCGCTGCTGCGGTCGCGGTCTTCGATACCGGCAACGATGCTTTCGACATGCCCACGCAGTTTGGCGCGGTCACCGATCACACGGATGTCCACCGACTGGCCGACATGAATACCGTCGAGTTTGGTCTCTTCGAAATAGCCGTCGATGTGAAACGAATTGCTGTCGACCACCGACAACACCGGACGCCCGGCGGTGACGAATTCCTGCGGACGCGGCGCGCGGTCGTTGACGTAACCGTCGACCGGGCTGCGGATTACCGAGCGGTCGAGGTTGAGCTGAGCGCTGTCCACGGTGACCATGGCTTCGGCCAGTGCCGATTGCGCGCGAGCGACCTTCGACTGGCTTTCTTCCAGTTGCTCGGCCGGCACGAGGTTACCGAGGCCACGATTACGCTTGGCCTCACGCTGGGCCTGAGCGAGGGTTTCTTCGCGATCGGCGACAGCCGCTTTGGCCTGACGCAGGGCCAGTTTGAAACGGTCCTGGTCGATGCTGAACAGCACCTGGCCGCGCTTGATCAACTGGTTGTCTTTCACTTCCACCTGCTGGATCAACCCGGACACGTCCGGGGCGATCTGGATGATGTCAGCGCGAATGTGGCCGTCGCGGGTCCATGGCGCAAACATGTAATACATCACCATGCGCCAGACGAGGACAACGGCAAAAGTCACGATCAGCAGGGTCAGTACTACGCGACCGATGGTCAAAAACGGTTTTTTCATGTCATCAGGTATCGACTGAGTGAGTCCACGCCGTACAGCAGTACCGCGTAGAGGGCCACGTTGAACAATGCCCGGTGCCAGACCAGACGGTAAAAGTGCACGCGCGTAAGCACGGCATGCACCAGCAAAAACAGCACATAAGTGATGCCCATCAACACCAGCAGGGTCGGCAGGAAAATGCCGCTGATGTCCAGATCACCGATCATAGGGGCGCTCCATCGGGCAGCGGTTCTTCGGAGTCGGCACTGGAGACGAATTCGACGCCGGGCAACAGCGCCAGACGCAAACCGCTCAAGGCGTGCAACAGGTTCAGACGGGTTTCATCGTCGCCGTGGCCATTGAGCGCGCGGCGGGTACGATCCAGGGTCATCAGCAACGGGGCCGGCGCCGGCAAGCGTTCGCCAGCCTTGAGGCAGGCGCGGAAATACTCGCCGACTTCACTGACCACTTGCTGCAACAGCGCGTTCGGCGCGCCGCTCACCCGAGGGGTGTAGGCGAGCAAATCGAGCAGGTTGAGGCCGACGCGCACTTCGCGCATGGCGATGCCGGTGTCCTGGCCGGTGAGGGCCAGACGCGGCAGGTGCTGCATCAGTCGATCGAGCAACTGCACGCCCAGTTTCCGGTGCTCGGCGAGGTTGGCCGGCTCGGTCATGTGGACGATGTCTTTCCAGCTGAAGCGGGTCAGGCGTTTGGCCGCCAGTTCGGCGCCGAACGGACGCGCCACCAGCGTCCAGATAAACGCGAACAACAGCCCTAACGGACCCGCCAGGTTGGAGTTCACGAAGGCAAAAAAGTCCGCGTCGTAAGCCCCCTGAATACTGATGAACGAGGAGGTGTTAACCAGCGTCAGCAGCATGCCGAGGAAGAACCGCGGCTGCACGGTAAGGGTGCCGACGCAGATGAACGGCACGGAAAACGCCAGCACCAGCATCGGGAAGTCATGCAGGTTGGGCAGAATCAAAAACAGATAAAGGCTGGCGAACAGCACCGACATGCCGGTCCAGAAAAAGAACCGGTAAATCTGCGGTGCCGGGTCGTCCATCGAGGCGAAGAAGCTACAGGCCACCGCGGCGAGAATCACCGCACTGCCGCCGTCCGGCCAGCCGAGCAGAATCCACAGCACCGAGGCGGTGATGATCGCCACAACGGTCGAGGCCGCCGAGTAGAGCATCAGCCCACGATCAATGAACGGCGTCAGACGACCGAGGCGCCAGTGACGGTAGACCGCGCGCCAGCTGTCCTGGCGCTCGCATAGAATCGCGTCCTGCAGACTGCGGCAGTCCTGCCATAAATCGATGAATTCGCCGAGGCGATAAATCGAGTTGGAGAACAGCAGTTGTTTGCGGTCTTGCAGTGCTTCGGCACTCGGTTGCAGGGCTTCGAGCTGATCTTTCAGGGCTTGCCAGCGCTCGAGATCGGCGTCCTGATGAGCGAGCCATTCGCGGGTTGCGGCCAGCAGCGGTTCGAACTTTTCCACCAGTTCCGGCGTGCGCCGTTCGAGGGCATAGAGCGAATCTTCCAGCGCATCGATCACCGGTAATAGATGAATCATTCGCCCGCGCAGTTCTTTGGTGTTGCGCACGGTTTGCGGTAGTGCGCCTTCGTGGGGCAACTGGCCAATCATCAATTCGAGGCTGTTGAAGTTGGCAACCATGGCCATGCGCAGTGCGGTGACTTCTTCGGGCTGCACATCGCGACTGAGGAATTTCAGGCTATAGGTCGTTGCGTCGGCGAACCACTTGCTCACCGCGTCATTGAATACGGGCGCCAGACGACGCGGCCAGAACATCGCGCCGACCACGGCGGCAACGGCGATGCCGAGGAAAATCTCTTCGGTGCGCGCCTCTGCTACGTCCCACACTGCCAGCGGGTTATCCACAACCGGCAAGGCAATCAGCGGCAGGGTGTAACCGGCGAGCATCAATGCGTAGTTGTTGGCCGTGCGCAGTTGCAGAGACAGGAACAACAAAATGCCCGTCCACAGCGCAATGACCACCACCAGCACAAACGGACTCTGCACGAACATCGGCACTAAAAAAACCGCCGCTGCCGCACCGAGAAAAGTACCGATGGCACGGTACAACGCCTTGGAACTGGTCGGCCCGAGAAACGGGCTGGAGACGATATACACCGTGGCCATCGCCCAATACGGACGCGGCATTTGCATGAGCAAGGCGATGTACAGCGCGATCATCGACGCTGCAAAAGTCCGGATCCCGTAGAACCAGTCACGGGCCGGCGGAATGCCGGAGAAAAAACCGTTCAAGAATTAACCACCCATGGCGGGTTGGCCGCCTCAAAAGCTCTGAGTACCCGAAGCGTAGCTTCCAGATCGCTTTGCTCGATGCCTTCGAGCACCTCGTGACGCAAGCGCACCAGTTCGATCTCCACCGCTTGCACCAGTTCACGACCGGTGTCGGTCAGGCTCAGACATTTGGCGCGGCGATCCTGGGCATCTTCGGTGCGGCAGACGTAGCCGGAATGACACAACTGATCGAGCAGACGCACCAGCGACGGACTCTCCATCCCGGCCGCCTGCGCCACCTGAACCTGGCGCACGCCCTCGCCCAAGCGGCCGATCATCAATAGCGGCACGGCGCAGGCTTCGGAGATTCCATAGTTGACCAGCGTGGTCTGGCAGATCTTCCGCCAATGCCTGGCGGCCACCACCATGGCACTGCTGATGTTCATTTGGAGAGCGTCGAGGGAATCGGGCACGGGGAAATGCACACTGTTAGTTTGCTAACTATCAATATCGCATTGGAGGGGAATTTCAGTCAAGTTTTGAAACAAATTGCCTGCTTGCCTGTAGGAATTGGCGCTGAGAGCTTATTCAGCGCTTTTTTGCATTCTCGTAAACACTGCTGCGCTCGCGCTTACCGACTGCGACAACCGAAACAACAACGCGCTCATCGATCACCTGATAAACCAAGCGATAGCCGGAAGCTTGAGTTTGATTTTGTAGCAGTTCGGCATCCCGTGTAGAGCATCAGCAGAAACCCTTGGCAGCTTCAACCTCTCGCCCAGCTTCTTTTTGAATTGTTCTCGTAGTGTATGACCCAACTTGTTCCACTCTTTGTGAGCGGATGGCAAAAATTCGAGCTTATAGGTCATCCAGGCTTACCGAAATTGGCGTCTCATGGCTGCGGGCGCGAACGATTTCAGCAAGCTCCAGATCATCGAGTCGCTCCATCATTGCTTCGTACACATCCGCTGGCACCATATAGCCCATGACGCGATTGTGGTTAAGAACGGCCACGGCGCCGCCATGTGCACCGCTCAGCACTGCGGAAGGGTTTTTCTTTAATTCTGAGACACTGACAGCCATATCGGCCAGAACGCTTTGCATAATAAAGGACCTCAATTGAGGTCGTGATTTTGGTCTATTTTTTGATCCTCAACAACCGTTCCACTCAATTGAATGACAAGAGGTGGGCGTCCAGTCAGCCTTCCCGTCCCTTTCGCAACAACACATCCAACCGATCCACTACCTCCGCCCAGTCGGCGTCATCCAGAATCTCGTCACGCAAAAACTCCGCTTGGCTCTTCGTCCAGAAAAACGCATCAGCCAAATGAAGGTTGGGTTTGAGCGGGGAATGGGTGGTGATGAATTTGTCGATGTTGACCGGATCGTCCGGAAGGCCGAGTTGTTTGAACAGGGATGGCAAGCTGTGCGTTGGGCTTTCCATTGATCAACTCCTTCAAAAATGGGCTGTTTGGAAGATTATTCGCGAGCAGGCTCGCTCCCACAGGGGAATGTGATCAACCTGTGGGAGCGAGCCTGCTCGCGAAGGCGTCAGTGCCGGCGCCACAAAGCCTAATCACTCAACTCCCGCACCTCGGCATGCGGCACCATTTTCAGAAACTCGGGCATGCTCATGTGCAGCAGGTAGTTGTGGTTGCCCGCCTCCAGATAAATATCCTTCTGCCGCGTCAGCAACGGGTCGATAACCATGTCCAGGCCATAGGAGTCGCCCAGCGGCGGCACCGCGCCGCGTTCGCAGTCGTCGAAGATGTGCGCCAGATTGCTTTCGCGGGTCAGTTGCCATTCGCCACTGAGGCGCACTTTGCTCAGGTCAAGGTGACGGCTGGCCGGCAGCACGGCCATCAGGTAGTGACCGTGGTGGTCGTCAAGGATGATCGATTTGGCCACCCGCTCGGCGGGCACCCCGGCGACCCGTGCGGTTTCCAGGCTGCTGGACGAGTGACGGTGAGCGACGATGTCGTATTCGCAGTGCGCCCGGTTCAGGCTGCTCTGCACCTTTCTTGCCATACGCATGATGCACCTCGGTGTTGCGCTGAACGGTGGTTGCCGTGCTTTTGAGTCTAGTTCGGCGGGCCGTCGATGCAGGGAAATCCGCTCACTGGACACATCCTCACACTGATCAAAATTCAACCACTGCAACCCTCAACTAGACTGTAAGAACCAGACATGATGCTCGCGGAGGGTCACGTGAACAGCCGATGTTGTGCGTTTGCCTTGCTCCTGCTGATCAGTGGCTCAGCCCTCGCCGCCGACCCCCCGTTGCCACCGATGAGTCCGGCCGGTTTGTGGCTGATTACCTTGGGCATCGTCTTTC
This sequence comes from Pseudomonas sp. R84, assembly GCF_009834515.1. Classification (NCBI taxonomy): domain Bacteria; kingdom Pseudomonadati; phylum Pseudomonadota; class Gammaproteobacteria; order Pseudomonadales; family Pseudomonadaceae; genus Pseudomonas; species Pseudomonas sp. R84. The sequence continues at coordinate 195,607 of NZ_CP019426.1, read as the reverse complement.
TGATCGCCGAAGCGGCGCTGCCCAATTACGGGGTGATCGGCTTGGCCGGAATCATCATGTTCGTCATCGGCGCGCTGATTCTGAGCAACGCCGAATTGCCGGCGCCGATGATGATCGGCCTTGGTCTTATCAGTGCCCTGCTGTTGCTCGCGCTGCTGATCCGCGCCCTGAAAACCCGCCCGCGCCACGCCGTCAGTGGTGACGCCGGCCTGCTCGGCAGCGTGACCGCGATCACCACGGTGCAACCGGGCGATGCGCGCAACGGCTGGGTGCAACTGCAAGGTGAACGCTGGCAAGTGCTCAGCGCCACCCCGCTGCAAACCGGGCAATCGGTGCGCGTGGTCGGGCGCAAGGGACTGTTGCTGCAAGTGGCCGCGACTGAAGCGGCGCCGCTCGGAGAGTGATCATGGGTCTGCAAATCGGTTTTGTTGCGCTGCTGTTACTGGTCATTGCCTTGGCCGGTTCGACGTTTCGCATCTTGCGTGAATACGAGCGCGGCGTGGTGTTTCAGCTTGGCCGCTTCTGGCAAGTCAAAGGTCCCGGCCTGATCCTGCTGATTCCGGTGGTCCAGCAAATGGTTCGGGTCGACCTGCGCACGGTGGTTCTCGATGTGCCGCCGCAAGATGTGATCACCCGCGACAACGTGTCGGTGAAGGTCAACGCTGTGCTGTATTTCCGCGTGCTCGATCCGCAGAAGGCGATTATTCAGGTTGAAGATTATCTGTCGGCCACCAGCCAACTGGCACAAACCACCTTGCGTGCAGTGCTCGGCAAACACGAACTGGATGAACTGCTGGCTGAACGCGAGCAGTTGAACATCGACATTCAGCAAGTACTCGATGCGCAGACCGACGCCTGGGGGATCAAGGTTGCCAACGTCGAGATCAAGCATGTCGATCTCAACGAATCGATGGTCCGCGCCATCGCCAAACAGGCGGAAGCCGAGCGCGAACGTCGGGCCAAGGTGATTCACGCCGAAGGCGAACTGCAAGCCTCGGAAAAACTCATGCAGGCAGCGGAAATGCTCGGTCGCCAGCCTGGGGCAATGCAGTTGCGCTATATGCAAACCTTGAGTTCGATTGCCGGGGACAAGAGTTCGACGATTGTCTTCCCGTTGCCGATCGAGTTGCTCAAGGGCATGGCGGATTTGTCCGGCAAGTCATGACCCGCCTATTCACCCGCAGGTTCGGTCACGAACAAGCGTGCTTGCATCCCGCCCGCATGGACTTCAGCGCTGGCCCGCCAGGTTGCGGGTAGCGGTGAGAACTCTTGTGGCTCGTCGACGGTTCCGACCAGCCAGACCCGGCCTCCGGCGGGCAGCTCGGTCAGGCTGTTCAGATAGACATCACTCGTTACCAGCGTGCCGAACCCGTACTCATTTGGCCGCGTCGACTGGCCATCGGCGTTCGGTGGAGTGAAGAGGCGCACCTGCGCCCCGGTGCGATCGTAGTAGACGTAGCTCAGATACCAGAGCATGTCGCTGGTGACGATGCGGTCACCGGGAAGGAAATGCTGGTTGACGTACTTCACGACCGTGTCGAGTTGATCATGAGTGTCGACCGTGGCGTTGTTGCTCACACCGACCAGTTCCACGCCGACCAGCGCTACCAGCACCGCCAGTGCAAGCATGCGAACGCGGCTATACAAACGATCAATGGCCAACGCCGCGAGCATCGGTAAACCGAGGGCAAATGCCGTCAGATATCGCTCAATGAATACCGGCGTGATGAACGACACCGCGAACACCAGCAACAGCGGCAGACCGGTGTACAGCGCCAGCAGAATGCTGCCGCGCGACACACTGCGATCGCGCATGACGGCCACAACTGCCAGCACCAGCAGTGCCAACGGCAGCGCGCCAAAGACCAGCAGCGGCAGACTCTCACCATCGTCCTGAATCAGCCATGACCAGATCATCGACGGCAACGACCCCAACGTCACCGCTGGCTCCCAGCCGACATCACCGCCGACTTCGAGTTGTTGCATGTGCTGCATCAAATCAAGAAATTTTGGCAACCAGGGCAGATACAGCACGCCGATGGCCAGATTCGCCAGCCACCAGTTCCCGCGCTGGATATGCCGGAACCGGTAACCGCGCTGTACGCGGATCGCGATCAGATAAAGCCAGTGACACAGCGCCGCGAGCACGGCGAAATAGTGGGTGTAGAGCGCGGCGCTCATCAGCAGCAGGTAATACACCAGATAGCGCTGGCGTTGCGGGCGCCGGATCCAGTAGACCAGCGCCAGGCTTGCGGCAATCAGCAGCGCACCGAGCAGCGCGTACATGCGCACTTCCTGGCTGTAGCGCACCGCCGTCGGTAGCAGTGCGAGTAACAATCCGGCGATGAACGCGGCGCGGCGAGTGGCCAGGCGATCCACCAGCCACACGCCCAGCCCGACCGCCGTAATGCCGGCCAGCGCACTGAGAGCGCGGACCGCGAGAATGCCGTCCCCGAACAATTCGACCCAGCCATGCAGCAGCATGAAATACAGCGGCGGATGCACATCGAATGCCGCGTGCTGCCAGATTTCACTCAGTGAGTAGCGCGCCAGCAGCAGACTGGAACCTTCATCGCCCCAGATCGCTGCCGCTGTCAGATCATAAAAACGCACGAACGCGGCCAGCGCGAGAATTGGCCACAGCCAGTGATTTTTTACCCAGCGCACCCAACGCAGGCTGCCGAACCAGGAACCGGGCACGGCAAACGGATCTTGCGTGTCGCCCATTGGCGTGACTCTGTTGACCGCCATCGCTTCCTCTTGCCGCGCCGCAGCGCCACGAGAGTATGACGCGCCAACCTGCCCATCACTTTAGGTCAGCCACGGCGGAACCGTCGATGCCGGTTGGCGCTTTCACGACACCCGGCAACCCGACGGCGACTTTCGCCTCTGGATACACCGATTGCCAACCGCCGCCCAATGCCTTGTACAACCCGACCATCGCCAGCGACACGCCAGTGGAGCTTTCCACCCACTGCTCCTGCGTCGCCAGCAGCGCGCTTTGCACGGTGAGGACGTTGACGAAATCGACCACGCCTTCGACGTATTGCTGTTGTGCGGTGCGCAGGGCGATCTGGTTCTGCCGTACGGCTTCGGCGAGGCTGTCGCGGCGGCGTTGACTGGCGTTGTAGGCGGTCAGTTGATCGTCAATTTCGTGCCAGGCACGCAGTACGGTTTGCTGGTAGGCGACGGCCGCTTCCTGCTGCTGCGCTTCACGCAATTGCAGCACGCCACGCAGACGTCCGCCGTCGAACAACGGCAGGCTGAATTGCGGGCCGATGCCGAACGCGCGTGAGCCCCACGAGCCAAAGTCGCTGAGTTGCATGGCTTGCGAGCCGAGGTTGCCGGACAAGGTGATGCGCGGATAGAAATCGCCCTTGGCCACGCCGATGTTGGCAGTGGCGGCGTGCAGACGCGCTTCGGCCTGGCGGATGTCCGGGCGGCGTTCGGCCAGTTGCGACGGCAGGCCGATGGCGACTTGCCGCGGCGACTGCGGCACGGCGGCGTCTGTGGATAACTCCTTGGCCAATGCCTGTGGCGGTTCGCCCATCAGCAGGCTTATCGCGTTGATCAACTGCGATTGACGTTGTTCCAGCGCCGGCAAGCGCGATTCGATGGCCGCGACTTGCGCGGCGGCTTCGGCGACGTCGAGATCGGTCGCCACGCCGTCGGCCAGACGCAGTTGCGAGAGTTTCAGGCTGTGCCGCGCGACATCAAGGTTCTGCTCGGTGACGGCGCGGGTGTTCTGCACGCCGCGCAGTTGAATGTAGTTTTGTGCGGTGTCGGCAAGCACCGCCAACAGCACCCCGCGACGGTCGTTCTCAGCGACTTCAAGGTTAGCGTCGGCCGCTTCGGTTTCGCGGCGCACGCGGCCCCAGAAATCCAGTTCCCACGAGGCGGAGAAACCGGCGTCCCACAGGTTGAAGGCGGAATCGCCGTTGTGTCCGGACGGGTCGCTCAGGCCTTTGCCGCTGTTGCGTTGGCGCGCGTAGCTGCCGGTGGCCGCAGTGTTTGGATAGCGGTCAGCGGTGATCACCTGGCGAGCGGCGCGGCTTTGTTGCAGTCGGCTGCTGGCCAGTTGCAGGTCGAGGTTGCTCTTCACCGCACGTTGAGTGAGTGCAGAGAGTTGCGCGTCGTGGAAGACTTCCCACCAGCGTTCGTTGAGGGGTTCGCTGACGGCTTGGCTGGGGGCGGACTTGGCGGGTTTGGCCCAGTCGGCGATTTGTGGGGCTTCGGGCTTCTGGAAGTCTGGGCCTACGGTGCAGGCGGTGAGACTCATTGTGAGCAAGGCACTCAGAGTGATTTGCTGCCACTGGCCTCTTCGCGAGCAGGCTCGCTCCCACATTCTGGAATGCGCAGCTCCTGTGGGAGCGAGCCTGCTCGCGAAGGCGTCGGTTCGATCAACATGGCTCATCGCTGAGTCACCTCACGCACCAACGTCGCCGAGCTGGCGGTATCAATACTCGCCTCCACCGACATCCCCACGCGCAAGCGCTCGGCCAATGGCTGACCCGGTTCCAGCATGATCTTCACCGGAATCCGCTGCACCACCTTGGTGAAGTTGCCCGTGGCGTTATCCGGTTTCACCGCCGCAAAGGTCACGCCCGTCGCCGGGGCAATACTCTCGACCCGACCGCTCAACGCTTCGCCGCCAAGGCTGTCGACACGCACCTGCACCTCCTGCCCCGGCTGCACATCGGTCAGTTGCGTCTCCTGAAAATTCGCCACTACATACGCCTGCTGCAACGGCACCACCGCCAGCAGTTTGCTGCCCGGCGTCACATACGCACCTACGCGCACCGCACGCTCGCCGATCATGCCGTCCTGCGGCGCCGTGATACGCGTGTAGGAGAGTTCGAAACTGGCGATTTCCAACGCCGCTTGCGCGTGTTTCAGACTGCCTTCGGCGGCATCCCGCTGAGCCGTGAGAATGTCGACCTGCTTGCGCTCTGCCGCCAGTTTCGCCGTGGCGGTGTCGAGATGCGCAGTGGCCTGATCGATGCGCGTGCGCGCCTGTTGCGCGTTTTGCACCGTGCCGGCGCCAACGCCCGCCAAGTGGTTGTAGCGATTCAACTCCTGCTGAGCGAAAGCCATTTCCGCCTTGGCCGACACCACCGAGGCCTGCGCCTGGGCGATCACCGAAGTCTGGCGTTCCAGCGTCGCTTTGGCATTCTGCAACTGCGCTCGTGCCACCAGGGTTTGCGCGTCCGCTGCCTCAGCTGAAGCGCGCAGATCGCGATCATCGATCAGCGCCAGCAACTGTCCGGCCTTCACTTGCTGGTTGTCCTCCACCAAGACTTCCTTGATAAACCCGGCCACGCGCGGCACAACGAGCGTGTAGTCGGCGGAGACAAAAGCGTCATTGGTGTTTTGCTGGGTACGTTTGCCAAACACGCCGGGCAGCGCCAGGTAAACCAGCACGCCGACCGCCAGTGCGGCGGCGATGGCCACCGCGAGTTTTTGCTTTGCTTGAGTCGTCATAAAAACCTTCTGTTTCAGTACAGCGATCAGGTCGGCGCGCGCGGCGGATAGATCCGCGTCGGCAGCCAGAAAATCAGCAGGATCAGCGCCACCGCGACGCCGGCCATGCACACGTAGAGATCGGAAGAAGTCAGCACCACGGCTTGTTCGTGCAGGCGATGGGCGAGGCCCGGATCGCTGCGATCGGCCAGCGGCGAATTGCCGAGGCTGTCGACCAACATGCTCGAATGGAAATGCAGACGCGACGTGGTCAGTGCCTCGATCACCCCGGTGGCGACCACGGCCGACAGGCCTTTCACGGTGTTGAACCATGCCGATGCGAAGGGACCGTCCAGCGGTGTGATGCTGCCGGTCGAAAGCATCAACAGCGGCAGCACCGCCATCGGCTGACCGAAAATCTGCAGCCATTGCAGGACGTAGAAGTCGTCGCGAATCCACTGCGAGGTCAGCTGCGATCCACCCAGACAGGACAGTGCCAACATGCTCAGACCGATGCCGAGCACCCAGCGGCAATCGACCCAACGCAGGTTGCATAGCGCCGCCACCAGTGGCAGCGCGATCAACTGCGGCAGCGCGGCGATCAGCATGATCGGCGCGGTCTGCACCGGACGATAACCCTGCACCTGCGCCAGATAACTCGACGGAATCAGCACTACCGCCAACAACACCACCAAAACGCCGGCCAGGGTCATCAGTGCGAACGAAAGGTTGCGGATACCGAGCATCTGCAATTTGAAAAACGGAATCGGCTGCGACCACTCGTTGATCAGAAACGCCACCAGCAACAACGAACCGGCACCGAGCAATCCACAAATCAGACTCGACTCGAACCAGTCCAGTCGATTGCCTTGCAGCAAACCGATCACCAACATGCAGATCGCCGGAAAGCCCAGCAGCAGACCTTTCCAGTTGAACGATTTGAGGCGTTCCAAACGCAGCGGGTCCTGCGGAATGCCCCACGCGACCATCGCCATGGCGATCAGGCAAGGCACGATGATTTGCCAGAACGTCCACTGCCAGCCGACGTATTCGGTCCACAATCCGGCCAGCGGCGTGCCGAGGCCGGGGCCGAATGTCGCCGTCAGTGCGTAGCCGGCCAGGCCATAGAGTTTGATGTTCGCTGGCAAAAAGCGCAGGGCGACGGTCATCAACATCGGCGGCAATGCGCCGCCGGCCAGACCTTGCAGGATGCGCATCAGCAGCAGACTTTCGTAATTGGGTGCGAACGGGCACAGCACGCCGAGCAGAGTGAACAGACCGATCGCGCAGAGGGTGAAGCGGCGTAGCGAGAAGGTCACCGAACACCACGGCGCGAAGGCCATGGCCGCGACTGAGGTGGCGGTGTAACTAGCCACCAGCCAAGTGCCTTCGTCGTAACCGATGTGCAGCGCGCCGCGGATGTCGGCCAGGGCCACCTTGGTGACCATCTCGTTGAGGCCCGACACCAGCACCGCCAGCAGCACGCCGACCAGGCCAATGATGATCCGCGCCCCGAACACCGGTGGCGTCGCCGCCTTCGCCGGGCTGGCCGCAGCGATGGGCGCTGCCGCCGTCAGGGATGTCATGAATACTCACTCCGGAGGGAAAAATACCGGAGCATCTTAGTCGGGCTTGGCAATGACGAAAATTGACTTATTGGCAGCTTATAAGTGCGCCGGACGCAATCATTCAAAGCAAGAGATCGCAGCCTTCGGCAGCTCCTACAGGGATATGCATTCCAGTGTAGGAGCTGCCGAAGGCTGCGATCTTTTGATCTTCAAGGCTGGGCAGCCAGCCACGTTTCGTCGCAACAGGCCTTGAGGGTTTCGCGCAGCCAGCGGTGGGCGGGATCCTTGTCGAAACGCGGGTGCCAGGCCTGGGTCAGCATCAGCGTCGGCAACGGGATCGGCAGGTCGAATGAGCGCAGCTTCAAACCCAGGCGACGCACGCTGAGCAACGCCTCTTTGGGCACCGGCAAGATCAGGTCGGAATCCGGCAGCGCAAACATCGCCGCATGGAAACTCGGCGCGATCACCGCCACGCGCCGCTCCAGGCCTAGCGCATTCAGCGCCGTATCGATCGGGCCGCGCGCGATGCCGCGTCGCGACATGCTGATATGGGAAAACCCGGCGTAGCGCTCGGCGGTGATTTCGCCGTCGAGTAATGGATGATCTTCGCGCACCAATCCGACAAAGTGTGTAGAAAACAGGTTTTGCACTTTGACTTCAGGGGTGACGGGCCGGGTGTTGCTGACGCTCAGATCGATGCGCCCTTCACGCAGGGCTTCATCATCGCCGTCGCCCTCTGGGACGAAGCGCAGTTCGCAGTGCGGCGCGAGTTGATCGAGGGTGTCAAACAGCTTGCCGCCATAGACACCGATGAAGAAGTCATTGGCGCGAATGCTGAAGCGCCGGCGCAGTGTGCCCAACTCTACGGTGTCGGCGGAACGGAACAACAGCGCGGCCTGCTCGACCACGTCGCGCACCTGTTCGCGCAACTCCAGCGCCTTGGGTGTCGGCACCAAGCAACGTCCAGCACGCACGAGGATCGGATCACCGATGGCTTCGCGGATTCGCGTCAGGGTGCGGCTCATGGCCGCCGGGCTGAGGTTCATTCGCCGTGCGGCGCCGACCACACTGCCCTCGTCGAGCAAGGCGTCGAGGGCGACCAGAAGGTTCATGTCCGGGAGCTGCATGCTGAGCACTCTTGGCTGATCAGGATTGATCTGGGCGCAATGCTAGCAAACATCCTTCAGCTTTGGCGGCGCCTTCAAAGACGCCTTCGCGAGCAGGCTCGCGATGAGGCCAGCCGCCACACCAAAAATTACCGCTGCATCCCCCAACGCTTGACGGTCACCCGCTCCAGCGTGTCGAACACCAGATTCTCCACCAGCAACCCGATCAGAATCACCACCGCCAAGCCGGCAAACACCTTGTCGGTGTACAGCTCATTACGATTCTGGAAGATGTACCAACCCAGTCCACCCTTGCCACTGGTCGCGCCAAACACCAATTCAGCGGCGATCAACGTGCGCCAGGCAAACGCCCAGCCGATCTTCAACCCGGCGAGAATCGACGGCAACGCCGCCGGGATCAGGATGAACAGCACCAGCCGCAAGCCCGTCAAACCGTAATTGCGACCCGCCATGCGCAGGGTTTCGGAAACACCGAGGAACCCGGCATAGGTGTTCAACGCCAGTGCCCACAACACCGAATGCACCAGCACGAAAATCAGGCTGTTCTGTCCCAGGCCAAACCACAGCAGCGCCAGCGGCAGCAGGGCAATCGCCGGCAGCGGGTTGAACATCGAGGTCATCGTGCTCAACAGATCACGGCCTAACTGCGTCGATACCGCCAACGTAGTCAGGGCGAACGCCAAAACGATGCCGATCAGGTAACCCTTGATCAGCACCACCAACGATATCCACACCTTGGCCAGCAACTCACCACTGAGCAGCCCCTCGAACAGCGCGTGACTGGTCTGCAAAAAGCTCGGCAGCATAAGGTCGTTGTTCTGAATCCGCGCGACCACTTCCCACAGCACCGCCAGCACAATCAGGATCAGACCTTTACGCAACCAGCCCTGCTGCCACAATCGCGTGCCAAGCGATAGTTCGCGCTCGACCGGCACTTCGGTCAGCGGCTCCAGCACACTTTCGAATTCTTCACGCACAGATGATGAATGGCTCATCGGGTAGTCCTCCTGGCCGCTCAATAGGCGATGCGAATATCGTTGAAGTCGTGGTCACGCTCGGTTTCCGGCGACTGGCCTTCGTCGAACAGCAGACGATGAATGCGCCGCGCCGATTCCTGAAACGCCACGCCACCGAGGCTGTGCAGATCGTATTGATGGCTGTGCACTTCGGCGCGCACTCGGCCGGGATGCGGCGACAGCAGCAGGATGCGATTACCGACCACCAACGCCTCTTCAATCGAGTGGGTGACGAACAGCAGCGTGAAGCGCACCTCTTCCCAGAGCAGCAGCAATTCTTCCTGCATCTTGCGCCGGGTCAGCGCATCGAGGGCGGCGAACGGTTCGTCCATCAAGAGAATTTTCGGCTGCATCGCCAACGCTCGGGCAATCGCCACCCGCGCTTTCATGCCGCCAGACAAAGTGTGCGGATAAGCATCGGCAAATGCCGCCAGGCCGACCTTTTCCAGATAGTGCAGCGCACGTTCTTCGGCTTCTTTTTTCTTCAGGGTGCGCGATGCAAGCAGCGGAAACATCACGTTCTGTTTGACAGTTTTCCACGGCGGCAGTTGATCGAACTCCTGAAACACCACGATGCGGTCCGGCCCCGGCGCGTCGACGCGCTGGCCTTGCAGACGGATCTCGCCTTCGCACGGTTGAATGAACCCGGCGACCGCTTTGAGCAAGGTGGATTTGCCGCAACCGGAGGGGCCGAGCAGCACGTAGAGATCGGCTGGATCGATTTCAAAACTGACCTGGTGGGTGGCGCGCACCACGCGTTGCGGCGTGCGGTATTCGAGGCTGACGTGATCGACCGCCAGCAGCGCTTCGCTGCGGGCGATCGGGTTGCTGGCCGCGTGGCCTGGCAAGGGAGCGTTCATGATTTGATCAATCTCCGGCGAATCAGAAAGGCGCGTCGCCCTGGATGGTCGTGCGATACAGCTTGCGGCGCAGGTGCGCCGGGCAGCCGGCGGCGAGATGGATCAGCGAACGGTTATCCCAGAACACCAGATCGCGGGGTTGCCACTGATGGCGGTAGATGTTCTGCGGCAGCACGCTGTGGGCGTACAGCTCGCTCAGCAGTTGCTGGCTCTCGTCTTCCGGCAGGCCGACGATGCGCGTGGTGAAACCTTCGCTGACGAACAACGCCTTGCGGCCGTTTTCCGGGTGCGTGCGCACCACCGGGTGCACCACTTCCGCGACCTGAGCCAGTTGCTCCGGGGTCAGCGTCGGGCGCCAGTTGCCTTCGAATTTGGTTTCGCTGTAACGCGCCGTGTAGGAGTGCGCGGCACTGCGGCCTTCGACCGCTTTGCGCAACGCTTCGGGCAAGTTGTCCCAGGCTTTGTGCATGTCGGCGAACAGCGTGTCGCCGCCCTCCTCTGGCAACTCCTGAGCGTGGAGCATCGAGCCGAGGCTTGGCAGCTCTTTATAAGAAAGATCGGAGTGCCAGAACTTGCCAGCATCACCGAGGCCGATGTTCTGGCCGTTTTCGATGATGTTGGAAACGATGAGGATTTCCGGGTGGTTGGCCAGCAGGAACTGCTTGAGCACATGGATCTGCAACACGCCGAAGCGGCGGCTGAAGTCGATTTGCTGTTGCGGGGTGATTTGCTGGTCGCGGAACACCACGACGTGGTGATCCAGGTGCGCGCGGTGGATGCGCGCAAAGTCCTGATCATTGACCGGCCGAGAGAGGTCGAGGCCAATGATTTCGGCGCCGACGGCACCGCTGAACGGACGGATTTCAAAGGATTGCGGCGCGGCGGTCGCGGCGCTTGGGGAAGCAGTAGCTGCGGACATCTTTCCATCTCCCACGCACGGCACGCTCACGGGCGCGCTCGTCGATCAGACACTCACGCTGGATTGCGTGTTGGTTCAGGTCGTGCGGCGCGCCGATTGGTCGGCAGGTACGCAGGGGGATGACTTTATAGCTATAAGAATAGGAAATTAAATACCGTTAATGAATAACGATATGGCGAATGGTGAGGAATGGACTGAGTGGTGAGTGACGGTTTTTGTCACTTACTGACAGGGATGCGGTATTCCCACTGACGCCTTCGCGAGCAGGCTCGCTCCAGGGATCGCATTCCATCTGGAGAAATGCGATTACTGTAGGAGTGAGCCTGCTCGCGATGAGGCCAGTGAGGCCACTAAAAAATCAACGCTCGTGCAACGCCTCGGCCCGCGCGCGGATGATCGGCTTGAGCAGATAACTCAACACCGACTTCTTGCCGGTAATGATGTCCACCGACGCGACCATCCCCGGGATGATCAGCAATGGCTTCTCGTCCGTGCCGAGGTGGCTGCGCTCAGTACGCACCTTGATGATGTAGTACGTGGTTTTCTTGTCTTCGTCGGTAATGGTGTCGGCACCGATCTGCTCGAGCTTGGCTTTGAGCCCGCCGTAAATGGTGTAGTCGTACGCGGTGAACTTGACGATCGCTTCCTGCCCCGGATGCAGGAAGGCAATGTCTTGCGGACGGATTTTCGCTTCGACCAGCAAGGTGTCATCCAGCGGTACGATTTCGACCATGTCACTGCCTGGCTGGATCACGCCGCCGATGGTGTTGACCAGCAACTTGTTGACGATACCGCGCACCGGCGATGTCACCAGCGTGCGGCTGACGCGGTCTTCCAGCGCCTTGCCGGTGGCGCTGGCCTTGTTCAGGTCGGTGCGCGCCTCGTTGAGTTGGGTCAGCGCTTCGCTGCGGAATTTGCCGCGCGTCTCGTCGATCTTGCGCTGCACTTCCTTGATCGCCGATTCGGCACGCGGAATCGCCAGCGTCGTTGCATCCAGCTGACCGCGGGTTTCCACCTCGGCACGCTTCAGACGCAAGACTTCCACCGGCGACACCGCGCCCTGCGCCACCAGCGGCTCGGACATGTTGATTTCCTGACGCTGCAAGCCGAGTTGCTGACGATACTGCGCTTGCTTGGAGGCGAATTCGCGCAGCTCTTGCTGACGCTGAATCAACTGCTCCTGCAAACCACCGATCTCGTCGTGCAACTGCTGGCGGCGGCTGATGTACAGCGACTCTTCGCTTTTCGCCTGACCCGGCACGGCTTTAAGTACGTCCTCGGGGAAATTCAGCGGGCGGTCATCGACCTCGGCGCTGAGGCGTTCTACGCGCAGCAGCATCGACAGGCGATCAGCTTCGGTTTCGCCAACGTTGGAAGCAAATCGCGTGTCGTCGAGGCGAATCAACGGCGCGCCTGCTTCAACAATCTGGCCTTCCTTGACGAACAGTTCGGAGATGATCCCGCCCTCAAGGTTCTGGATTTTCTGGATCTTCGACGACGGAATCGCCTTGCCGTCGCCCTTGGTCACTTCGTCGATCACGGCGAAGTTGGCCCACAGCAGCAGGAAGATAAAGAAGCCGATGATCGCCCAGATGGTCAGGCGTACGACGCGCGGGGCGTCTTCGATCAGCGCTTTGTTGACCTCCGGCAGGGGCTGGCCCTGCAACGATGCCGAGCCTTTGAAGTAGCGACGGATCGAATCCTTGAAACCCGACTTAAGCAACACTGATCTGCCCCTTCTTCAACGCTTCCATCACGGCGGCTTTCGGGCCATCGGCGAGAATCTGTCCACGGTCGATCACCAGCAGACGATCGACCAGCGACAACAGTGAAGCCCGGTGCGTCACCAGCACCACGGTCTTGTTTTCAATGACGGCGGCGAGGCGTTGCTTGAGGCGTTCTTCACCGGTGTTGTCCATCGCACTGGTCGGCTCGTCCATGAGCAAAATCGGTGGGTTGAGCAACAAGGCCCGAGCCAGCGCAACGTTCTGCCGTTGACCGCCGGAGAGGTTCTGCCCGCGCTCGCCGACTTGCAGTTCGTAACCTTGCGGGTGCAGGCGGGCGAATTCGTGGACGCCAGCCAGTTCGGCCGCCTGCAGGACCAGCTCGTCTTCGACATAACGTGCGCCGGAGACGAGGTTGTCACGCAGGGTGCCGGCCAGCAGTTGAATGTCTTGCGGCACGTAGCCGATGTTGTAACGCAGTTCGCTGACGTCGATCTGACGAATATCCACACCGTCGACCAACAACGCGCCGTCGTCCGGCTGATACAGACCCACCAGCAGTTTCGCCAGCGAACTCTTGCCCGAGCCGCTGCGGCCGATGATGCCGATTTTCTCGCCGGGACGGATCACCAGATTGATGTTCTTCAGCGCCGGGTTCTGTTGTTCCGGATAAGTGAAGTTGAGCTGGCGGCACTCGATCGCGCCTTGCAGAACCTTGCGGCTCAGCGGGCGCTCTTCGAAGTTGCGTTCTTGCGGCAGCTCCATCATCTGGTCGACCGAAGTCATGGTCACCCGTGCCTGCTGGTAACGGGTCAACAAACCCGACAGCGACGCCAGCGGGCTCAGTGCGCGGCCGCTGAGCATGTAGCAGGCAATCAGACCGCCCATACTCAGGTTACCGGCGATGATCTGGTAGACGCCGAAGACGATCATGATCACCCCGGCCAGTTGCTGGATCAGCAGGGTGATGTTCATCGCCAGACCGGAGAGCATTTTCACTCGCAGCTCGAGGCGGCTGAGGGTGCCAATGGTCTGTTCCCACTGGTACTGGCGCTCGCTCTCGGCGTTGTTGACCTTGACCGCGTCGAGGCCGGCGAGGGTTTCGATCAGGCTCGACTGGCGCTCGGCACCGAGGGCCATGGTGCGTTCCATGGTGGCCACCAGCGGCTTCTGCAAGGCGTAGCCGATCAGCAACGCAATCGGGAACGCCAGCACCGGAATCCACACCAGATGCCCGCCGAGAATGGCGATGACGATGAAGATGAGGATGGTGAACGGCAGGTCGATCAGGCTGGTCAGGGTCAGCGAGGCAAGGAAGTCGCGCAGGCTCTGAAACTCGTGGATGTTCTGCGCAAAACTGCCGACCCGTGCCGGACGGTACTTCATGGCCATGCCGACGATGCGCTCGAACAGCGTAGCGGAAATGATCAGGTCGGTTTTCTTCCCGGCCAGATCCAGGCACAGGGCGCGCAGACTCTTGAGCACCAGGTCGAAGATGTAGGCACCGGTGATACCCAACGCCAGCACCCACAGGGTGGCTTCGGCCTGGTTCGGCACCACGCGGTCGTAGACGTTCATCACGAACAGCGGCGCGGCCATGGCGATGATGTTGATCAGGAAACTCGCGGCGATGGCATCGGCGTACAGCCAGCGCGAACGCTTGAGGGTGTCGCGAAACCACGAGCGCGCACGCGGAATCAGCGTGCCGTGGTTGACGTCGAATTTGTGTTGCGGTTGGGCGAAGAACACTTTGCCGGTGTAATCGTCGGCGAGTAGTTCGCGACTGACCACGGATTCGCCGCCATCGCTTTCGCTGAGCAGCACCCGAGCCTCGTCGTCACCTTGCCAGCCCAACAGAACGGCACTGCGGCCATCCTTGAGCAGCAGCAACGCCGGCATGGCGATCGCCGGAATTTCTTCCAGTTTGCGCTGCAGCACTCGACCTTGCAGACCGGCGCGAGCCGCCGCGCGGGGCAGCAACTCGACACTCAGGCGTTGTTTGGGCAGCGGCAGGCCCGTGGTCAGCATCGCCGCGCTGGCGGGTTTCTGATGGAGCATGCAAAGGGCGAGCAGACCGTCCAGTAACGGATCGTCGTGCAACGCGCGTGGATCATGACTGAGTTGAACTCGACTGACTTCTGATTCCACGCTCGACACTCTTTGACAGTTGAAAAGGGATAACTCAATTCATCCCAGGCAGCTGGACCTTGGGCTTCACGTCGTTCTGCACAACGGATGCCAACGGTGCGACCACTCCCTGGCTTCTGAGCAACTCGCCCATGGTCGCCTTGATTCGGTACTGAGTAAATAACTGAATGTTTTTGATTTCAGCCAGACGCCGCGAAGCGGTGAACAACTCGTTTTCGCTGTCAAGCAAATCGAGCAGGGTGCGTTCGCCGAGGCTGAACTGACGCTGGTAGGCGGTGCGCACCGAGGTGCTGTGATCGACGTACTGCTGCGCGATCGGCACCTGCGCGTTAGCGTTGTTCAAGGCGTTCCAGGCCAGACCCAGCTCTTCGTTCAACTGACGCAAAGCGTTGTTGCGGATGTCCAGCGCCTGGTTCGACAGGTACGACTTGGACTCCAGATCGGCCTTGTTGCTGCCACCGGAATACAGGTTGAAGCGCATGCGCAGCATGGCTTGCCACTCGTTGTTGTGACCGTTCTGGCCGTCGAGATCGTTGTCGGCGGTACGGCCCAGTTCGGCGTCGAAACGTGGGTAGAAGGTCGACTTGGCGGTTTCGTACTGCTTCTCGGCAGCGGCGATGTCGGATTCGGCCGAGCGCAGGATCGGGCTGTTTTCCAGCATCTGCTGGCGCGCTTCATTGAGGTTGGCCGGCATCATCGCCATGAACGGCGCCGGACGCTCGAGTTGATCGGGCATCTGGCCGACGGCGCTGAGGAAGTTGGTTTCCGAGTCGGCGAGGTTGGTTTGCTCGGTGATCAGGTTGTTGCGGGCCTGGGCCATCCGCGCTTCGGCCTGATCAAGATCGGCGCCACTGCCGACGCCGCGCTGGGTGCGCAGCTGGATCTGGTCGTAGATGCGCTGGTGGCTTTTGAGGTTTTCTTCGGCCAGACGCACGAATTCGCGACGGGTCAACACGTCCAGGTAGACCTGGGCAACTGTCAACGCTGTGCGCTCGGAAGTGCCAAGCAGCGAATAGGCGCGAGAGTTAACGGTGGCTTGTTGACGCCCGACTTCGCTGGACGTCGCAAAACCGTCAAAGACCATTTGCGAGAGACGTAAACTTGACTCGCTGCGATTCAGGGTTTCGTAGTGGTTACCGGAATTGGCGCGGGTGGTGACGCTGTCGGTACCCTCACGGCCATAACCGCCGAGCAGATCGACCTTCGGCAGGTATCCCCCTTTCGCCGCTCTTAATTGATAATCCGCCGCCAAACGACTGTTGACCCCTGCCTGGATTTCCGGATGGACATCCAGTGCCTGCTGCATGGCTTCTGGTAAGGATTGTGCTTGTACAAAAGAGGCGGCGAGAGCGAAGGGTACGGCGAAAAGCAGGGGCGAACGCATGATAGGAATTTCCCAGAACTTCTTGTCTTGAATCACAGCAAAACGTGGCGCTGCGTCGGATGATGGCAACCAGATTGACCGTATGTCGGAAAGTTCAAAACAGGAACTGGATCACACGCTGAAGGACAGGTCGCCGCGGAAATATCAATGTGACATTAGTGGGGCGATTGTTTAGGATGGCACCCAGAAGGTCAATAGTTTGGCATAAAGTTAATAGCGAAAGAATATAGCCAAATTATTGACGAAAACACGCGTCAAACTTGTTTCGCAAATTTTTAAAGTACGTCCAGACTGAATCGGCGCCCATGCCGTCAGGTCCATGGAAGTCAACTGAACGTGACACCCGGAGAGTCTTCAATGAGCAGTGTTGTTGCCATCGTCAAAAGCATTGTCGGTCAGGTATTCGTGGTGTCCCCAGAGGGCGTGCGTCGCGTACTCGTTGAAGGCGATCGCCTGTTCGTTGGCGACCAGATCGACACCGGCCTCTCCGGCGCCGTGTCACTTGAATTGGCTGATGGCCGCACCCTCGATCTGGGTCGCGAAACCCAGTGGAGCGCCACCGCGCCCGACTCCAGCAAGGACCTGGCTGAGGCCACCGCGCAGGCTGCGCCGTCGGTAGCAGAACTGCAGCAAGCCATCGCCGCCGGTGTCGACCCGACTACCGCCCTCGATGCCACCGCTGCCGGCCCGAGCGCCGCAGGCACTGGCGGTGCCGCCGGTGGCGGTCACAGTTTCGTGATGCTCGACGCCACCGCTGGCCGCGTTGACCCGACCATTGGTTTCCCGACCGCAGGCATCAATGCTGCCGGTCAAACCGCGCAAAACATCACCGGCGGCCAGACCACCGATACCACCACCAACGCCCTGCGTGAGTCGACCCTGAGCCTCAGCGCCACGCCGACCATCACCGAAGCCGGCGGCGTGCTGGTGTACACCGCAACCCTGACCCAGGCGCCGCTGACCGACCTGACCATCACCCTGTCCAACGGCGTGGTGATCGTGATTACAGCCGGCTCCACCACGGGCACCGTCAACGTGCCGCTGGCGCCGAACGACACCGTTTATAACGACCCGACCCAGATCGACGTGACCGTCACCGGCACCACCGGCGGCAATGGCATCACCGTGACGCCGCCGACCACTCCGGCCACGACCCAGGTCACCGACACCATCGACACCACCACCGTCACCCTGACGGCGGGGCCGAGTGTCACCGAAGGCGGGCAGATCACTTACACCGCAACGCTGACCAACCCGGCGCAAACCCCGGTGACCGTCACCCTGTCGAACGGCTCGACCATCACCATCGGCGCCGGCCAGACCACGGGCACCGTCAACGTGCCGACCCCGGCCAACGACGTCTATAACAATGGCAGCACCGTCACCACCACCATCACCGGTGCCAGCGGCGGCAACTTCGAAAACCTGGTCCCAAACACGACGCCAGCGGTGACTACCATCACCGACTCGATCGACACCACTAACCTGACCCTGACCGCCACCGGCACAGTGGTCGAGGGTGGCCAGATCACCTACACCGCAACGCTGACCAACCCGGCGCAAACCCCGGTGACCGTCACCCTGTCGAACGGTTCGACCATTACCATTGAAGCCGGCCAGACCACGGGCACCGTCAACGTGCCGACCGCGGCCAATGACGTTTACAACAATGGCGGCACCGTCAGCACCACCATTACCGGCGCTACTGGCGGCAATTTTGAAAGCCTGGTGCCGAACACTACGCCGGCGACCACCACGGTCACCGATTCGATCGACACCACCAGCGTCAGCCTCACCGCCACCGGCACAGTCGTTGAAGGCGGCCAGATCACTTACACCGCGACGCTGAGCAACGCCGCGCAAACTCCGGTGACGATCACTCTGTCGAACGGTTCGACCATCACCATTGAAGCCGGCAAGACCACGGGCTCGGTCAACGTGCCAACCGCGGCCAACGACGTTTACAACAATGGCAGTACCGTCAGCACCACCATCACTGGCGCTACCGGTGGCAACTTCGAAAACCTGGTGCCGAACACGACGCCAGCGACCACCACCATTACCGACTCGATCGACGACACCAACCTGTCGCTGACAGCGACCGGGACTGTGGCCGAAGGTGGTTCGATTGTTTACACCGCGACCCTGACCAACCCGGCCGGCACACCAGTCTCCGTGACCTTGAGCAATGGTTCGGTGATCACCATCGAGGCGGGCAAGACCACCGGCACCGTGACCGTTCCGGCGCCAGCCGATGACGTCTATAAAGACGCCGGCAAAGTTGAAGTGACTATCAAGGACGCTTCCGGCGGCAACTTCGAGAACCTGGTGCCGAGCACCGTTCCAGCCGTGACCGAAGTCACCGACACCATCGACACCTCGACCGTTAAATTGACGGCCGACACCTCCGTCGCTGAAGGCGGCACCGTCACTTACACCGCCACTGTCGGCGCGCCGGTGACCGGCTCGCCTGTCATCGTGACCCTGGCCAACGGTCAGAGCATTACCATCGAAGTCGGCAAAACAACCGGCACCGTGACCACCACCGCGCCTAACGATGCGCTGACCGGCAATGCGCCGCTGACCAACTCGATCACTGGGGTTTCGGGCGGTAATTACGAAGATCTGGTTGCCGACAAGACTCCGGTTTCAACCAGCGTTACCGATGTTGCCGACACCACCAACCTGTCGCTCAGCGCCACCGGTTCTGTGGCTGAAGGCGGCCAGATCACTTACGCCGCGACCCTGACCAACGCCGCAGGTTCGCCTGTCACCGTAACCCTGTCGAACGGTTCGGTGATCACCATCGAAGCCGGCAAAACCACCGGCACCGTGACCGTCGCCGCACCAGCCGATGACGTCTACAAAGACGCCGGCAAAGTCGAAGTCACGATCAAGGACGCCAGCGGCGGCAACTTCGAGAACCTCGTTCCGAGCACCGCTCCGGCCGTCACCGACGTAACCGATACCGTCGACACCACCACGGTCAAACTGACCGCCACCGAGTCGACGGCTGAAGGTGGCACCGTCACTTACACCGCGACTATTGGCGCTCCGGTGACCGGTTCACCAGTTGTGGTGACCCTGGCCAACGGTCAAAACATCACTATCGAAGTGGGTAAAACCACCGGCACAGTGACCACCACGGCACCGAATGACGCGTTGACCGGCCATGCACCGATCACCAACGCGATCACGGGCGTGAGCGGCGGCAATTACGAAGATCTCGTCGCCGACAAAACCCCGGTCAGCACCACTGTGACTGACACCACTGACACCACCGACCTGATACTGAGTGCGACCGGCACCGTGGCTGAAGGCGGCCAGATCACCTACACCGCGACCCTGACCAATGCCGCAGGCTCGCCCGTCACCGTGACCCTGTCGAACGGTTCGGTGATCACCATTGAAGCCGGTAAAACCAGCGGTACCGTGACCGTCGCAGCCCCAGCCGATGACGTCTACAAGGACGCCGGCAAAGTCGAAGTGACCATCAAGGACGCCACCGGCGGCAACTTCGAGAACCTCGTTCCGAGCACCGCCCCAGCCGTCACCGACGTCACTGACACCATCGACACTTCGACGGTGAAACTGACCGCGACCGAAACCGCAGCTGAAGGCGGCACCGTCACTTACACCGCGACCTTCGGCGCGCCAGTCACCGGCTCGCCGGTCATCGTGACCCTGGCCAACGGTCAGACCATCACCATCGCCGTCGGCCAGACCACCGGCACCGCGACTGCCACCGCACCGAACGATGCGCTGACCGGTCATGCTCCACTGACCAACTCAATCACCGAGGTCAGCGGCGGCAATTACGAAAATCTGGTCGCTGACAAAACCCCGGTCAGCACCACCGTGACCGACACCACCGACACCACCAACCTGACGCTCAGCGCCACCGGTACCGTGGCTGAAGGCGGCTCGATCGTTTACACCGCGACCCTGACCAACGCAGCAGGCTCGCCCGTCACCGTGACCCTGAGCAATGGCTCGGTAATCACCATCGAAGCGGGCAAAACCACCGGCACCGTGACCGTCGCTGCACCTGCCGATGACGTCTATAAGGACGCCGGCAAAGTCGAAGTCACCATCAAGGACGCCACCGGCGGCGACTTCGAGAACCTGGTGCCAAGCACCGTTGCAGCCGTGACCGACGTCACTGACACCATCGACACCTCGACGGTGAAGCTGACTGCCACCGAAACTGCTGCTGAAGGTGGCACCGTCACCTACACCGCCACTGTTGGCGCGCCAGTGACCGGCTCGCCAGTCGTAGTCACCCTGGCTAACGGCCAAAGCATCACCATCGCTGTCGGCCAAACCACCGGCACCGTGTCGACCACCGCACCGAACGACGTGCTCGCCGGCCATGCACCACTGACCAACGCAATCACCAACGTCAGCGGCGGCAACTACGAAAACCTGGTCGCCGATAAAACCCCGGTCAGCACCACCGTGACCGACACCGTCGACACCACCACCGTTTCGCTGACCGCCACCGGCAACGTCAACGAAGGCGGTTCGATCGTTTACACCGCAACCCTGACCAATCCGGCCGGCACGCCGGTGACCGTGACCCTGAGCAACGGTTCGACCATCACCATCGACGCCGGCAAGACCACCGGTACCGTGACCGTCCCAGCCCCGGCCGATGACGTCTACAAAGACGCCGGCAAAGTCGAAGTGACCATCAAGGGCACCGACGGCGGCAACTTCGAAAATCTGGTGGCCAATCCGACGCCAGCGGTGACCAATGTTGCCGACACCATCAACACCACGCACCTGACCCTCAGCGCCGAAAGCTATGTGCTTGAAGGCACGTCGATCACCTACACCGCGACCCTGACCAACGCCGCGCAAACGCCGGTGACCGTCAACCTGAGCAACGGCCAGACCATCACCATCGAGGCTGGCAAAACCAGCGGTTCGGTGACCATCGCCGCGCCGAGCGACGACGTCTACAAAGACGTCAGCAAGCTCACCGTGACCATGACCGATGCGACTGGCGGCAACTTCGAGAAGCTTGATGTCAGCAAGACCCCGGTCAGCACCACCGTCAATGACACCATCGACAAAACCACGCTGACCCTCAGCGCCAGCGACACCGTCAGCGAAGGTGGCCAGATCACCTACACCGCGACCCTGAGCAACCCGGCCGGCACCGCTATGACCGTGACCCTGGCCAACGGCGCGGTGATCAACATCGCCGCCGGCGCCACCAGCGGTTCGGTGAACTTCGCTGCGCCTGCCAATACGCCGTACATCGACGGCGGCAAGGTACAGACTGCGATCGCCAGCCACAGTGGCGGCAACTTCGAACAGGTCGATGCCAACCGTTCCGCGGTGGTCACCACCGTGACCGACACCGTCGACACCACCAATATCAGCCTGAGCGCCACCGGCTCGGTTGCCGAGGGCGGCTCGATCGTCTACACCGCGAGCCTGACCAACCCGGCAGGCACGGCGATGACCGTGACCCTGAGCAACGGCGCGGTGATCAACATCGCCAAGGGCGCGACCACCGGCACCGCGACCGTCGCAGCACCGGCCGATGACGTCTACAAGGACGCTGGCAAGGTCGATGCGAGCATCACCAAGACCACCGGCGGCAACTTCGAGAACCTGGTGGTCGACAAGACTCCAGCGGTCACCGACGTGACCGACACCATCGACAACAGCACCGTTTCGCTGACCGCTACCGCCAGCACCACTGAAGGCGGCGTGGTGGTTTACACCGCCTCCGTAACCGCTCCAGTCACCGGCGCGCCGGTTGTGGTGACTCTGTCCAACGGCCAGACCATCACCATTCCGGTCGGCGCCAGCAGCGGCAGTGTCAACTTCACCGCACCGAACGATGCCCTCGCTGGCGGCAACACGCTGAGCGTGAAAATCGACGGCGCCAGCGGCGGCAACTACGAAAACCTTGTGGCCGACAAAACTCCGGCCGTGACGTCGGTGACCGACACCGTCGACACCACCAACCTGTCGCTGAGTGCGACTGGCACCGTGGCTGAGGGTGGTTCGATTGTTTACACCGCGACCCTGACCAACCCGGCTGGCACGCCAGTCACCGTGACATTGAGCAACGGCTCGGTGATCACCATCGAGGCCGGCAAAACCACTGGCACGGTGACCGTTGCGGCGCCTGCCGATGACGTCTACAAGGACGCCGGCAAAGTCGAAGTCACGATCAAGGACGCCACAGGCGGCAACTTCGAAAACCTGGTGCCAAGCACCACGCCAGCCGTGACCGAGGTGACTGACACCATCGACACCTCGACCGTGAAGCTGACGGCCGACACCACTGTCGCTGAAGGTGGCACTGTCACTTACACCGCCACTGTCGGCGCGCCGGTCACCGGTTCGCCTGTCGTGGTCACTCTGGCTAACGGCCAGAGCATCATCATTGAAGTCGGCAAAACCACTGGCACCGTGACGTTCACTGCGCCGAACGATGCGCTGACCGGTCAGGCGTCGCTGGGTAATTCGATCACTGGTGTCAGCGGCGGCAACTACGAGAACCTCGTGGCCGACAAGACTCCGGTGTCGACCAAAGTTACTGACACCGTCGACACCACCGATCTGTCCCTCAGCGCCACCAATTCGGTGGCCGAGGGCGGTTCGATCATCTACACGGCGACCCTCACCAACCCGGCCGGTACGCCGGTGACCGTGACCCTGAGCAACGGCTCGGTGATCACCATTGAAGCGGGCAAGACCACCGGCACCGTCACCGTTGCGGCGCCTGCCGATGACGTCTACAAAGACGCCGGCAAAGTCGAAGTGACAATCAAAGATGCAACCGGCGGCAACTTCGAGAATCTGGTGCCGAGCACTGTTCCGGCCGTGACCGAAGTCACCGACACCATCGACACCAGCACCGTCAAACTGACCGCCACCGAGTCTGCGGCTGAAGGTGGCACCGTCACTTACACCGCCACCGTCGGTGCACCAGTCACCGGCTCGCCTGTCGTCGTGACCTTGGCCAACGGTCAGAACATCACCATCGAAATCGGCAAAACCACCGGCACCGTCACCACCACCGCACCGAATGATGCGTTGAACGGCCACACCCCGCTGACCAATGCGATCACTGGCGTTTCCGGCGGTAATTACGAAAACCTCGTCGCCGATAAAACTCCGGTCAGCACCACCGTGACCGACACCGTCGACACCACCGATTTGACGCTGACCGCGACTGGCACCGTGGCTGAAGGCGGTTCGATTGTTTACACCGCGACCCTGACCAACCCGGCCGGCACGCCGGTGACCGTGACCCTGAGCAACGGCTCGGTGATCACCATCGAAGCGGGCAAAACCACTGGCACCGTGTCAGTTCCTGCGCCCGCCGATGACGTCTACAAAGACGCCGGCAAAGTCGAAGTGACCATCAAGGACGCCACCGGCGGCGATTTCGAGAACCTCGTTCCGAGCACCACGCCAGCCGTTACCGACGTCACTGATACCATCGACACTTCGACGGTCAAACTGACCGCCACCGAGTCAGCGACTGAAGGTGGCACCGTCACCTACACCGCCACTGTCGGTGCACCTGTGACCGGTTCGCCAGTTGTCGTGACCCTGGCCAACGGTCAGAACATCACCATCGAAGTGGGTAAAACCACCGGCACCGTGACCACCACCGCACCAAACGATGCGTTAACCGGCCATGCGCCGCTGACCAACTCGATCACTGGCGTAACCGGCGGCAACTACGAAAACCTCGTAGCCGACAAAACCCCGGTCAGCACCAACGTGACTGATACCGTCGACACCACCAACCTGTCGCTGAGCGCCACCGGTTCGGTGAACGAAGGCGGCCAGATCACCTACACCGCAACCCTGACCAACGCGGCTGGCTCGCCAGTCACCGTGACCCTGAGCAACGGCTCGGTGATCACCATCGACGCCGGCAAAACCACCGGCACCGTGACTGTCGACGCACCTAAAGATGACGTCTACAAAGACGCCGGCACCGTTGAAGCGACCATCAAAGGCGCGACCGGTGGCGACTTCGAAAACCTCGTTACCAGCACGACCCCGGCCGTCACCACCGTCAACGACACCATCGACACCTCCACCGTGTCGCTGACCGCCACGGCGAACGTCGCCGAAGGCGAAACCGTGGTCTACACCGCGACCGTGACCGCGCCAGTGACTGGCTCGCCGGTTGTCGTGACCCTGTCCAACGGTCAGACCATCACCATCGCTGTCGGTGAAACCACCGGCTCGGTGAACTTCGTCGCGCCGAACAGCCCGTTGGCCGGCGGTAGCTCGCTGAGCGTGACCATCGACGGCGCCACTGGCGGCAACTACGAAAAACTCGCAGTCGACGGCAAATCCGCCGACACCGCGGTTTCGGACACCACCGACACCACCAACCTGAATCTGACCGCAACCGATTCGGTAGCAGAAGGCGGTTCGATCGTTTACACCGCGACCCTGACCAACCCGGCCGGCACCCCGGTAACCGTGACCCTGAGCAACGGTTCGGTGATCACCATCGAGGCCGGCAAAACTACCGGCACCGTGACGGTTCCAGCGCCTGCCGATGACGTCTACAAAGACGCCGGCAAAGTCGAAGTGACAATCAAAGATGCAACCGGCGGCAACTTCGAGAATCTGGTGCCGAGCACCGCGCCGGCCGTGACCAACGTCACCGACACCATCGACACCACCACCGTCAAACTCACCGCGACCGAATCGGCGGCTGAGGGCGGCAGCGTGACTTACACCGCAACCGTCGGCGCGCCAGTGACCGGTTCGCCTGTGGTCGTGACCCTCGCTAACGGTCAGACCATCACCATCGGCGTCGGCCAGACCACCGGCACCGCGACCACCACCGCGCCGAACGATGCATTGACCGGCCACGCGCCGATCACCAATGCGATCACTGAGGTGAGCGGCGGCAACTACGAAAATCTGGTGGCCGACAAGACCCCGGTTTCAACCACGGTCACCGATACCGTCGACACCACTAACCTGTCGCTGAGCGCGACGGGTTCGGTTGCTGAAGGTGGCTCGATCATCTACACCGCAACGCTGACCAACGCGGCTGGCTCGCCAGTCACCGTGACCCTGTCCAACGGCGCCGTGATCACCATCGAGTCCGGCAAAACCACCGGCACCGTCACCGTCGCTGCGCCGGCGGATGACGTTTACAAAGATGCAGGCAAAGTCGAAGCAACCATTTCGACCGCGACCGGTGGCAACTTCGAAAACCTGGTGCCGAGCACCGTTCCGGCCGTGACCGAAGTCACCGACACCATCGACACCTCGACCGTCAAACTGACGGCCGATACCTCCGTGGCTGAAGGCGGCACCGTCACTTACACCGCCACTGTCGGCGCTCCAGTGACCGGCTCGCCTGTCGTGGTGACGCTGGCCAATGGTCAGAACATCACCATCGAAGTCGGTAAAACCACTGGCACCGTGACCTTCACCGCGCCGAACGATGCGCTGACCGGCCACGCACCGCTGACCAACGCGATTACCGGTGTTACCGGCGGTAATTACGAGAATCTGGTGGCCGACAAGACCCCGGTTTCGACCAGCGTCACTGACACTGTCGACACCACCAATCTATCGCTCAGTGCGACGGGATCGGTCGCTGAAGGTGGTTCGATCGTCTACACCGCGACATTGACCAACGCTGCCGGCTCGCCAGTCACCGTGACCCTGTCCAACGGTGCCGTGATCACCATCGAAGCCGGCAAAACCACTGGCACCGTGTCCGTTCCAGCGCCAGCCGATGACGTCTACAAAGACGCGGGCAAGGTTGAAGCGACGATCTCCACCGCTACCGGTGGCAACTTCGAAAACCTGGTGCCGAGCACTGTTCCGGCCGTGACCGAAGTCACCGATACCATCGACACCTCGACCGTCAAACTGACGGCAGATACATCGGTCGCTGAAGGCGGCACCGTCACTTACACCGCCACTGTAGGCGCGCCAGTAACCGGTTCGCCGGTTGTCGTGACCTTGGCCAACGGCCAGAACATCACCATCGAAGTTGGCAAAACCACCGGCACCGTGACCACCACCGCACCGAACGATGCGCTGACCGGTCAGGCGCCACTGACCAACTCGATCACCGGTGTAACCGGCGGCAACTACGAAAATCTGGTGGCCGACAAGACCCCGGTTTCAACCACGGTCACCGATACCGTCGACACCACTAACCTGTCGCTGAGCGCGACGGGGTCGGTTGCTGAAGGTGGTTCGATCATCTACACCGCAACGCTGACCAACGCGGCTGGCTCGCCAGTCACCGTGACCCTGTCCAACGGTGCCGTGATCACCATTGAGGCGGGTAAAACCACTGGCACCGTCACCGTCGCTGCGCCGGCGGATGACGTTTACAAAGATGCCGGCAAAGTCGAAGCAACCATTTCGACCGCGACTGGCGGCAACTTCGAGAACCTGGTTCCGAGCACTGTTCCGGCTGTGACCAACGTCACCGACACCATCGACACCACCACCGTCAAACTGACAGCGACAGAGTCGGCAGTAGAGGGTGGCAACGTCACCTACACCGCGACTGTCGGCGCGCCAGTCACCGGCTCGCCGGTTGTCGTAACCTTGGCCAACGGTCAGACGATCACCATCGGCGTCGGCCAGACCACCGGTACCGCGACCACCACGGCGCCAAACGACGCATTGACTGGCCACGCTCCGCTGACCAACGCGATCACCAACGTGACCGGCGGCAACTACGAAAACCTTGTTGCCGACAAGACACCGGTTTCGACCAACGTCACCGACACTGTTGACACGACCAACCTGTCGCTGAGCGCGACCGGCACCGTGGCTGAGGGTGGCTCGATTGTTTACACCGCGACGCTGACCAACGCGGCTGGTTCGCCAGTCACCGTGACCCTGTCGAACGGCGCGGTGATTACCATCGAAGCCGGCAAAACCACCGGTACCGTGACTGTTCCTGCGCCAGCCGATGACGTCTACAAAGACGCGGGCAAAGTCGAAGCGACGATTTCGACGGCAACGGGCGGCAACTTCGAGAACCTGGTGCCGAGCACGACGCCGGCTGTGACCAGCGTCACCGACACCATCGACACCACCACCGTGAAACTGACGGCCACCGAGTCGGCGGCTGAGGGTGGCAACGTCGTCTACACCGCAACCGTCGGCGCACCGGTAACCGGCTCGCCAGTTATCGTGAATTTGGCCAATGGTCAAACCATCACCATCGGTGTAGGCCAGACCACGGGCACCGCAACCACCGTAGCGCCAAACGATGCATTGACTGGCCACGCTCCGCTGACCAACTCGATCACCAACGTGACGGGCGGCAACTACGAGAACCTCGTGGCCGACAAAACCCCGGTCAGCACCAACGTGACTGACACCGTCGACACGACCAACCTGTCGTTGAGCGCGACCGGTTCTGTGGCTGAAGGCGGTTCGATTGTTTACACCGCTACGCTGACCAACGCCGCTGGTTCGCCAATGACCGTCACCCTGTCGAACGGCGCCGTGATCACCATCGACGCTGGCAAAACCAGCGGCACCGTGACCGTTCCAGCGCCAGCCGATGACGTCTACAAAGACGCCGGCAACGTGCAGGCGACGATCAGCAACGCCACCGGTGGCAACTTCGAAAATCTGATGCCGAGCACGACTCCGGCTATTACCAGCGTCACCGATACCATCGACACCACCACGGTGAAACTGACCGCGACCGCCACTGCCGCTGAAGGCGGTAACGTCGTCTACACCGCAACTGTCGGCGCGCCAGTGACGGGCTCGCCAGTCGTGGTCACCCTGTCGAACGGTCAGACCATCACCATCGGTGTTGGCCAGATCACCGGCACCGCGACCACTACCGCGCCAAACGATGCGTTGACCGGTCATGCACCGCTGACGAACGCGATCACCAATGTCAGCGGTGGTAACTACGAAAACCTTGTGGCTGACAAAACGCCAGTCAGCACCAACGTGACCGACACTGTCGACACCACCAATCTGTCGCTCAGCGCGACGGGTTCGGTTGCTGAAGGCGGTTCGATTGTTTACACCGCGACCCTGACCAACGCCGCTGGCTCGCCAGTCACCGTGACTCTGAGCAACGGCGCCGTGATCACCATCGACGCGGGTAAAACCACTGGCACCGTGACCGTTCCAGCGCCAGCCGATGACGTCTACAAAGACGCCGGTACCGTGCAGGCGACCATCAGCACCGCCACCGGTGGCAACTTCGAAAACCTCGTGCCGAGCACGACTCCGGCCGTAACCAGCGTCACCGACACGATCGACACGACCACCGTAAAACTCACTGCAACCACAACTGCAGCCGAGGGCGGCAACGTTGTCTACACCGCCACGGTCGGCGCGCCAGTCACCGGTTCGCCGGTTGTCGTGACCCTGGCCAACGGTCAGACCATCACCATTGGCGTCGGCCAGACTACGGGGACTGCGACCACTACCGCACCAAACGATGCATTGACCGGTCACGCTCCGCTGACCAACTCGATCACCAACGTCACTGGCGGCAACTACGAAAATCTCGTGGCCGACAAGACACCGGTTTCGACCAACGTCACTGACACCGTCGACACCACCAACCTGTCGCTGTCCGCGACCGGCACCGTGGCCGAAGGTGGCCAGATCACTTACACCGCGACCCTGACCAACGCCGCTGGCTCGCCAGTCACCGTAACCCTGAGCAACGGTTCGGTGATCACCATCGACGCCGGCAAAACCAGCGGCACCGTGACCGTTCCTGCACCAGCGGACGACGTCTACAAAGACGCCGGCACCGTGCAGGCCACGATCAGCAACGCCACCGGTGGCAACTTCGAAAATCTGGTGCCAAGCACGACTCCGGCTATCACCAGCGTCACCGACACCATCGACACCACTACCGTGAAGCTGACGGCAACGACCACTGCGGCAGAGGGCGGCAACGTCGTCTACACCGCGACCGTCGGTGCTCCGGTGACCGGTTCGCCTGTGGTTGTAACGCTGGCCAACGGTCAAACCATCACCATCGGTGTAGGCCAGACCACGGGCACCGCGACCACCACTGCGCCTAACGACGCATTGACCGGTCACGCGCCACTGACCAACGCGATCACCAACGTCAGCGGCGGTAACTACGAGAACCTGGTCGCCGACAAGACTCCGGTCAGCACCACTGTGACCGACACCGTCGACACCACCAACCTGTCGCTGTCCGCGACCGGCACCGTGGCCGAAGGTGGCCAGATCACTTACACCGCGACCCTGACCAACGCCGCTGGCTCGCCAGTCACCGTAACCCTGAGCAACGGTTCGGTGATCACCATCGACGCCGGCAAAACCAGCGGCACCGTGACCGTTCCTGCACCAGCGGACGACGTCTACAAAGACGCCGGCACCGTGCAGGCCACGATCAGCAACGCCACCGGTGGCAACTTCGAAAATCTGGTGCCAAGCACGACTCCGGCTATCACCAGCGTCACCGACACCATCGACACCACTACCGTGAAGCTGACGGCAACGACCACTGCGGCAGAGGGCGGCAACGTCGTCTACACCGCCACGGTCGGTGCTCCAGTGACTGGCTCGCCAGTTGTGGTAACGCTGGCCAACGGTCAGACCATCACCATCGGTGTTGGCCAGACCACCGGCACCGCGACCACCACTGCGCCTAACGACGCATTGACCGGTCACGCGCCGCTGACCAACTCGATCACCAACGTCACGGGCGGCAACTACGAAAACCTCGTGGCCGACAAAACCCCGGTCAGCACCACCGTGACCGACACCGTCGACACCACCAACCTGACGCTGTCCGCGACCGGCACCGTGGCCGAAGGTGGCCAGATCACTTACACCGCGACCCTGACCAACGCCGCTGGCTCGCCAGTGACCGTGACGCTGAGCAACGGCGCCGTGATCACCATCGACGCGGGTAAAACCACCGGCACCGTGACCGTTCCAGCGCCAGCCGATGACGTCTACAAAGACGCCGGCAACGTGCAGGCAACCATCACCGGTACCAGCGGCGGCAACTTCGAAAACCTCGTGACCAGCAACACGCCAGCCGTGAC
Organism: Pseudomonas sp. R84; assembly: GCF_009834515.1. NCBI lineage: Bacteria > Pseudomonadati > Pseudomonadota > Gammaproteobacteria > Pseudomonadales > Pseudomonadaceae > Pseudomonas > Pseudomonas sp. R84. Next base: position 165,347 of record NZ_CP019426.1, on the reverse strand, counting down.
CAGCGTCACCGACACTATCGACACCACCACGGTCAGCATCACTGGCAGCAGTTCGGTGACCGAAGGCCAGACCGCCAGCTACACGGTCAGCCTGAACCACCCGGCGCAAACCGAAGTGACCCTGAAAATCGTCTACAGCGGCACTGCCGCCGACGGTTCGGATTTCACCGGCGTGTACACCGTGAAGATTCCGGCCGGTGCGAGCAGCGCGCAGTTCAACGTCGCGACCATCGATGACAAGATCACCGAAGGCACCGAGAACTTCGTGGTCAAGATCGATTCGGCCACCGGCGGCAACTTCGAGAACCTCGCGGTCAGCGCCACCAACGGCAGCGTCAGCACGTCGATCATCGACAACGATGCGCCGCCAGTCATCGACCTGGATGCCAACAATTCCAGCGGCGCCACCGGTGCCGACTACAAGGTGACCTTCACCGAAAACACCCCGGGCGCGGGCGTGTCGATTGCTGACACCGACATCAGCATCACCGACCCGGACAGCACCATGCTCACCGGTGCCACCGTGGTCCTGACCAACCGTCAGGACGGCGATGCGCTGAACCTGGGCAACAGCGTCAACGGCATCACCATCAATGCCAACAGCACCAACGGCACCGTGACCCTGACCTTGTCGGGTAACGCGACGCTGGCTGATTACATGCAGGCCATCAAGAACATCAGCTTCACCAACGGCAGCGAAAACCCGAGCACCGTACCGCGGATCATCACCGTGACCGTGACCGATGGCGGCAATTACTCCAACACCGCGACCACCACGGTCAACGTGGTGGCGGTCAACGACGCTCCGGTGGCTGCACCGAGCAATGTCACCGGCACCGAAGACACGCCGCTGGTACTCGGCTGGTCGACCTTCGGCGTCACCGACGTCGACAGCCCGGCCAGCAGCCTCGGCATCAAAATCACCCAGCTGCCGGGCGAAGGCAAACTGCAGTATCTGGACGGTTCGACCTGGAAAGACGTCGCCAACAACCAGACCTTCAGCAAGGCTGACATCGACGCGGGCAAGCTGCGCTTCCTGCCGGATGCCAACGAGTCGGGCGTCAACGGTTACGGCGGCACCGGCCTGGGCAACAATCAGGCGGACTACGCGCAGATCAAGTTCCAGCCAACCGACGGCCAACTGTTGGGTAACACCGGCACCGTGAAGATCGATGTCACTCCGGTGGCGGATGCGCCGACCGTGAGCGTCGCCGACAACAGCGTGAAGTCCACCGGCCTGATCAAGGAAGTCTGGACCGGCCTGTCGGGTCTGGGCACCAACGGCAACGGCGCGGATTCGACCACGTTGAAAAACGTCATCGACGGCGCCGGCACACCGAACACCAGCACTAACGTGAACAACGTCCAGTCCGACGGCAGCGTGACCGCCGGCACCGCGTCGAAGACTTCCGGCCTGATTTATCTGGAAGCCGGCAAGACCTACACCTTCAGCGGCATCGGCGATGACAGCCTGTTGGTCACCATTGGTGGCAAGAATGTGGCATCGACCACGTGGGGCGTGGGCGGCAACCTCAACGGTTCCTTCACCCCGACCACCAGCGGCTACTACACCCTGGACATCTACCACCACAACCAGAGCGGCCCGGGCAGCTACGACGTCAACCTGTCGGTCAACGGCAGTACGCCGATCGACCTGAGCAGCGCCGGCGTACCGATCTACACCGGCGTGAAGGATCTGGTGAATTCGGGCGTGACCGTCTCCGATCTGCACGGCACTAACGGCGAAGGCTATTACGACGGCTACAAACTCAACACCGGCGCCGAAGGCACCACGGTGAAACTGTCGGCGGTCACCACCGCCCTGACCGACACCGACGGCTCGGAAACCCTGAGCGTGAAGATCAGCGGCGCGCCAGTCGGCTCGGTGCTCAGCGATGGTGCGGGTCATACCTTTACTGTTACCGCCAGCAGCGGCGACGCCAACGTCACCGGCTGGAACCTCGGCAGCCTGACCGTAACGCCACCGCCGTACTACAACGGCCAGTTCAACCTGACCGTGACCTCGACCTCCACCGAGATGGTCGGCGGCTCGGCCAGCAGCACCGCGACCATTCCGGTCAGCGTGGTGCCGGCCGTCTACAACGCGGTCGTGGCGACCTCGGGCGATGACACCGTCACCGGCACCGATGGCAACGACATCATCGTCGCCGACATCGGTGGCCTGACCGTGGTCCCGGGCACCAACTACAACATCGCGTTCATGGTCGACAGCTCCGGCAGCATGAGCGCGTCGTCGCTCAACGCCGCCAAAGACTCTCTGACGTCGGTGTTCAACAGCCTCAAGCAGAGCCTGGGCGGCAGCAATTCGGGCACAGTGAACATTTTCCTCGTCGACTTCGATACCCAGGTCAACAAGTCGGTGTCGGTAAACCTCAACGACCCGAACGCGCTGACGCAACTTAAAGCGGTACTGGACTCGATGGCCTCCGGCGGCGGCACCAACTACGAGGACGTCTTCAAGACCACGGCCAACTGGTTCCAGAGCACGGAAGCGTTGGCCAACAGCGGCGCGAAGAACCTTACGTACTTCATCACCGATGGCCAGCCGACCTACTACCAGAGCGGCGAGCAGACCAACCCGACGCTGTACGGCAACGTGAAGCTCGACGATGTAGTGAAAACCAGCAACTACAAGCCGGGCGACACCTTCAGCACCTACATCGACAATACCCATGCGTTGACGATCAACAGCGCCGGCACCGTAACCCTGCAAACCTACAATTCGTGGTGGGGCTGGAGCAGCTCTAATCTGGGCACCATCCACGCGCAGGGCGACGGCACTTATGAGTTGTCGAGCCTGGCGGGTACCGGCAACAGCACTAACTCGTCGACGACCAGCAACTCGACCAGTGGTTTTGCCTTGCTCAGCGGTCTGTCGAGCGTCGAGGCTATCGGACTGAACAACGACGTCAGCCTCAACGATCTGAGACCTTACGATTCGGATAAAACACCGCAGACCAACATCGACCCAAAGGATCTGGCCAACTCGATCATCGGCCACACCGAAGCAACGATGCCGGGCAACGACACCGTCAGCGGTGGCGAGGGCAACGACATCCTCTTCGGCGATCTGGTCAGCTTCAACGGCATTGCCGGCGAGGGTTATCAGGCGATGCAGGCGTTCGTTGCCAAGGAAACCGGGGTCGACGTCAGCAAGGTCACCACCAGCAACGTGCACCAGTACATCACCGAGCACTATCAGGCGTTCGATGTGTCCGGTGCGCATGACGGTAACGACACGCTGTTGGGTGGCGCGGGCAATGACATCCTCTTCGGCTCGGGCGGCAACGACTGGCTCGATGGCGGCAAAGGCAATGACATCCTGCTCGGCGGTACCGGCAACGACACGCTGATCGGCGGTCAGGGCAACGACATCCTGATCGGTGGTTCGGGTGCCGACACCTTCGTCTGGAAAGCGGGCGACACCGGCAACGACGTGATCAAGGACTTCAAGGCCAGTGAAGGTGATCGTATCGATCTGCGCGATCTGCTGCAGGGCGAGACCGGTAGCACCATCGACAACTTCCTGAAGATCACCACGGTCGATGGCACGTCGTCGCTGCAGGTCAGTTCGGCGGGCAAGTTCAACTCGGGCGACGCCGCTGCTGCAACCCCGGACGTGACGATCAAACTGGAAGGCAACAACTGGTCGAGCGCCAACATTCATAACCTGATTGCTGGCAGCGATCCGACCATCAAGGTCGACCACAACAACAGCTGATGCGTGAACAAAACGGCCGCCCCATTTGGGGCGGCCGTCACGTTTGCGCCTACCGCGACGGTGACGATTACGTCGCCGCACCGCATACTCGCGTGCAGTTGGCTATGCTGCTGACAGCATGACGCTGGTTCATTTCCGAGGGATGCTCAATGTTTTACGTGCAACGCGATGCGCAAGGTCTGTTGATTCGCGTGGAAGCCGCGGCCTACGCCGAGGCCACGGAAACGCTGCCGGCCGACAGCCATGAAATCCAGGCCTGGTTCGCCAACGAAGTGGTGGAAACCAGCCTGAAACAGCTCAAGCAGAGTGACTTCGAAATGATTCGGGTCCTCGACGACCTGATTCAGGTGCTGACCCAGAAAGGCGTGATCCGCGTCACCGATCTGCCGCCGGCGGCTCAGGCCAAGCTGATGGACCGGACTCAGGCGCGTGAGGCGTTGGGCGGGTTGAGTCAGTTGATCGATGAGGATGAGGGCGGGTTGATCTGATCCCGTCAGAATCAAAAGCCGACCCTCACCCCAGCCCTCTCCCGGAGGGAGAGGGAGCCGACCGAGGTGTCTGGCGTCATACACCGACCTGAGGAATCGAGTCGATTATGGATTCAGCAGGAGCTGACCGAGGTGTCTGGCGCTGTACATCGACCTGAGCAATCGAGTCGATTATGGATTCAGCGCAAATCGCTCACGTCGGCGTATTGCGTCAATATCCCACGGACAGTCCCCTCTCCCTCTGGGAGAGGGTTAGGGTGAGGGTTGCTCTTACCGCCAAGGCCGCGGCTCACCCAACAACTGCCCCTGAACCCCATACAAACCCATCTCGCGAATCACCGACAACTCCCCTTCCGTCTCGACCCGCTCGGCAATCAGCGGCAGATCAATGCTGTGCGCCGCCCGCTGGATCGCCTCGATGAACAGACGCTTGTCACTCTCCTGATCAATCGCACGAATGTAGCTGCCATCGATCTTCAGGTACGCCAGCCCCAACCGCGCCAGGTTGCCAATCATGCTGAAGCGCCCACCAAAGCGCTGCAGGCTGAGCGAAAAGCCGAGTTCACGCAGACGCCGGGTCAACTGCTCCAGCACCGCCTGCTCCGGCAATTGTTCCTCACCGATTTCCAGGGTCAGGCGCGCGCCCAGATTGGAATGCGCGCGCAGAATCTCGAAGACTTTGTTCAGCGCCTGCGGATCAGCCAGGGTCGCCGAGGACAGGTTCAGCGCCAGCGAATCCTCATGCACTTTCATCTGTTCCAGCACGCGTTCGAGCATCAGCCGATCCAGTCGCGCGGTCCAGCCGAAGCGCTCCAGCCATGGCAAGAAGCGCCCGGCCGGAATGGTCTGGCCCTGATCATCGAGCAGGCGTGAGAGCACTTTGTAATGCAGCACCAGTTGCGTGTCTGCAGCGGCGACCACCGGTTGGAAATACAGCTCGAAACGCTGCTGACTCAAGGCCTGATCGAGCAAGCGGTGCCAGGCGTGGTGATCGTCGCCAACGTCCGCCGTCAGGCTCTGATCGATGCAGGCCCAGTTCTGCTCACCCTGCCCTTCAGCCTGCGCCAGCGCCTGATCACCGAGGCTGAGCACCGACTGCGGCGAATCGCCGTGAGCGAACGGCGCCAGGCCGATCGACGCTACCGCCGCCACATCGGTAGCGCCCGTGGCGTGCAGGCTGCTCAGGGCACTGTCGAGATTCTGCGCCAGTTGCAGCGCTTCCTCGCGCACCAGCCCCGGCGCCAGCACGGCGAATTCACCGCCACGAATACGCGTGACGAGGTTCTGGGTTTCCGGGTATTTGGCGCATTCACGCGACAGTTGCTCGCCTACTGCTTTCAACAATTCATCTGTACGCTGACCGCCCAAGCGCTGGTTGAGCCCCGCCAGATCCTTAACCCGCAACAGCAGCAGATAACCAGAACTGGCCTGCTCCGGGTTGCTCACCCGGTTGTTCAACTGCATCTCGAAATAACGCCGGTTGGCCAGCCCGGTGAGATTGTCCTGATAGGACTCGGCGCGCAGTTTTTCACTGCGCTCGGCCTGCTCCTGGAATAGCGCCTTGAGCTTTTCGACCATCTGGTTCATCGCCTGCACCACGCGGCGCAACTCAGGCGTGCGCGGCAGATCCGGCAGGCTGAGGAATTCGCGGCGGGCAATGGCGTGGGATTGCTTGACCATGTAATCCAGCGGCTTCAACTGCCGGCGCAGCAGTAGTGCCCCGAGCACCGCACTCACTGCGCCGCAGATCAGCAGCCAGCCGAGGCTGCCCAACGCGCTCTGCCACAGCTTGGCCACGGCAAACATCGGATGGCTGACCACTTCGACCCGCGCTGCCTGTTCCCAACCACGGCTGACCAGTGCATCGCCACCAGCCGGTTCCAGACCGATCAGTTTGACGAACCAGTCCGGCACATTGCTGACGGCCGGAATGCCGCTGCGCTCGACGATGGTCTGGTCAGTTTTCAGATCCACCACGCGGATGCTCGCGTAATAACCACTGTCGAAAATCGAGCTGACCAGCAGCTCGACCATCGCCGGATCGTCGATATTCGGCGTCAGCGACAAGGCCAGCGCTGTCGCGGCGTCCTGGGCGTGGGAACGCAACTGGTTGACGTACTGGGTACGCGAGCTTTCCAGACTGACCATGAAGCTGCCGGTGAAGGCGACCACCAGGAACAGACAGATAGCGATCAACAGCTGTTTGAACAAAGACATCTGAGCGCGTGCTCCTAGTTAGTCGTCTCGACCGGGAAACCTTCGGCCTGCATTTTCTTCAACACATCCTGCCAGCGTGACAGACGTTTGGTATCACCGACCTTTTTATTGCCCTTGGCGCCCGGCAAGTACAACCCTTCCGCATTGAAAGAGTAGACCGGCAGCAAATCGGTTCGCTGCGATGCCGGCTGAATCGGATCGATCAGGCTGTCGAGCACCAGCGGCATGGCATCGGGGGTGGCATAGTAAGTCAGGACCATGTGTGCACGGTTCTGGCGCAACGCTTTGACATAGGTGATGCGCAGCTTGTCACTGGAAACCCCGAGGTGGCGCAGGCTGAAATACTTGGCGATCGCGTAGTCTTCGCAGTCGCCGGCGCCTTTCCATAAGGCTTCGATCGGCGTTTCCCAATAGTCGACCTCGTGCCACAGATCGATGTCCTCGACGTAGCGCACCTGTTTGTTGAAGAACAGGTTCACCACTTTGAGCTTTTCCATCTCGCTGACCTGCTTCTGCGTGGCCAACAGATTTTGCCAGGCATCGATGCGCTGCTGCCCGGCACCCAGCGGCCCGTAGAGCGCCGTGGCTTTGCGGCTGATCGTGGAAAAATCCCAATCGGCATGCAGACCGCCCAGCATCATGCCGGCCAGCAACAGTGCGCAGCCTAGCCAGCGCAACGTCCGGGGGATCGCGAAACATACCGCCACAGCAGGTTTCCAGAGGGCAGGGAGGAAAGCGTTTGATGGTGAAGCTTAGCCCGGCAAAAAACAATGGCACCATGAGATCATCGCCGGCGCGCTAAACTTCAGCTGCCAGCACATTGTTTTACAAGGTTTGACAACCTGTAGAGCAATCACTAGTGTCATTTGGATCCAAATCAGGCCGACATACAGGGTGCGTAGTCGTGACACAGAAGCCCAAACCGCTGCACAGCATTAAAGTCGACGGACCGATTCCTGCGCATCTGGCCCGGTCGGTGATCGAAGAAACACTGCGCTCGGCGATTCTCGATGGGCGTCTGCCCTGCGGCACTGCCTTGCGCCAGCAGGATCTGGCCGATTTGTTCGGCGTCAGCCGCATGCCCGTGCGCGAAGCCCTGCGCCAGCTCGAAGCCCAGGAACTGCTCAGCGTTACTGCGCACAAAGGCGCAGTGGTTGCGCCCCTGATTCAAGGCGATGCCACGGAAACCTACGAACTGCGCATCTTGCTCGAATCCGAAGCCATGCGGCAGTCGATCCCGCTGCTGACTTCTGCCGATCACGCCCTTGCGGCGAGTTACATCGAGGAACTGGAGGCGCAGCACGATTACACGGAAATCGGCCGGCTCAACCGTTTGTTCCACATGGCCCTGTACAGCAAGGCGCCCAATAAACGCTTGCTGCGCCTGGTCGAAGACGGCCTCAACGAAGAAGAGCGCTTTCTGCGTTTCAACCTTGAGGCCATGGGTCTGGGCAAATTGTCCCAGGACGATCACCGGGCGATGCTGCAAGCCGTGCAGGAACGTGACATTGAACTGTCGATCAAACTCCTTGAACAGCACCTCAATCGCGGTGTTGACGTGATTACCCGCTATCTCGCCACCCCCGCCGCACAAAGCCGCCAAGCCGCACGCTGAGCGCGCACCCTCCGCGAATCACTCTCTTACAAATCCCCACGCGATCTGCCAGCCCTCGGGTGGGCGGATCCGCGTGCCCGCTCTAACCTCCCTGCGCCGTTCAGCCCGAAATTTGCACCTTGGTGGTGACGAATCGGTAATAGCCGTGGCGCTCATTTACCCGCACTCTTGAACGGCCAACCCCATAAAGAACGGGCGACGCGTCGCACTGACGGCGCAGTCCCCGCACCAGGAACCTACGGAAGGAGCCTTGCCACGGGAAAAAGGAAGTCATGGCGCGGGGTCACGGCCAACTTCCGCCCCTTTTAAATCATTCAACTCTTATTACTGGAAAGTTGCTTCGAGTGAGGCATTCACTCTTGTCGATCAATTTTGGCCGTTATTCGCCGAAAGGAGCAACTACGCCCAAATAAAACTTCAACACGAAGTTTTATCGAAACAACTCAACTTCAAAAAACAGCAAACTTTAAATAATTAAAAATATGCTTGTTAAATACTTAGCCGGTGTATTAGCTTTTCTTCGCCAAGTGTGAACTTCGCCCTTCACCTCGGTATCAGCCCAATGCCGTCGGCTCAGCAGTAGCGGCTTATGGGCAGACATGACGCCATGTCAAAGTTATATCGATCCGCACTTACCTATCAGCAAAGAAGCCTGTCGTCCGTCGACAGAAAACAAGTAAGTCGTCATTTAACTGATTGCATAGCTGCCAGAACAGTTCCATTCAACATCAACGATAAAGGACATCATGATGCCCAATAAGAACCAACTCGCCCTGAAGAAAGCCGAACTTAGCATTCACCCGATCTTTTCCGAGATCACTTCGTTATCGGTATTACAACGTTTCATGGAAACACACGTATTTGCCGTGTGGGATTTCATGTCGCTGACCAAACGCCTGCAGCAGGAACTGACGTGTACCCGATTGCCGTGGTTACCGCCGCGCGATCCTCACGCCGCCCGGTTGATCAATGAGATCGTTCTGGGCGAAGAATCGGATGATCGCCTGACGGATGGTCATTACAGCCATTTCGAGTTGTACCTAGATGCGATGCGCGAAATCGGCGCGAGCACCACGGCCGTGGAGCGCTTCGTCACCCTGCAACAGGAAGGCGTGAGCTATGACGTCGCGCTGCAAAGCGTCGAGGTTGATCCGGCCGCCGCACAGTTTGTCCGCGACACCTTGCGCACCGCCCTGCACGCACCGGGACACAGCGTGGCGGCGGCATTTCTACATGGCCGTGAGAGCGTAATCCCGACCATGTTCCAGCGCATTCTTGACGATTGGGGCATCGGTATCGAACAGGCGCCGACCTTTCGCTATTACCTGGAGCGGCATATCGAGGTCGACTCCGAGGATCACGGTCCGGCGGCAGAACACCTGCTCGAACGCCTGGTCGACGGCGATCCGCAACGCGAGGCCGAGGTCTACGCCAGCGCCATCGCTGCCGTGGAAAGCCGCATCGCCTTATGGGACGGCCTACGCCTGAGCATGCGCGAACCGTTGGCGGAGGTAGCCCAATGAACGCCGCCGACTATCAATCCTTCGCCGACGCCTGGGAGAGCCGCGCCACCATCCGCACCCGCCCGCGTCGTGTACTGGAAGACGATGAACGCCTGATCTACCCGCTCAGTCGTCAGCCGCTGGTGCTCAGCGAAACCTTCTTGCGCGAGTGTCCGCAGCAGCGCGATTTCGCCTTGGTGCAGACGTTGTACAAATTTATCAACGATGTGGTGATTTTCGAGACCGAGATCGTCGACAAGACTGCGCGCAGCATCGCCAAGAATCGCTTCGCCGTGGCCTTCCCGTTTGCCTGTCGTTACGACGCGATGACCGTGGTGGTCGACGAGGATTACCACGCGCTGGTGGCGATGGATTTCATGCAGCAAACGGTCGCGATGACCGGTATCGAACCGATTCAGTTGCCCGATGAAATCGAGCTGAGCCGGGCGATTCCTGCGGCCGTAGCGCTGGCACCGGAGCACCTGCGCAGCGCGGTGGAGTTGATCTGCGTGGCCATCGCCGAAAACACCGTGACCGGCGATGTCGCCGCGTTCGCACGCGACGATACGGTCAAGCCATCGATCAAAGGCCTGATGGCCGACCACTTGCTCGACGAGGGTCGCCATTCGAGTTTCTGGGCGCGGATGGTGCGTATCTATTGGCACACCGCCAGCGCGGCAGATCGCGAGGTCATCGCGCAGATTCTGCCGGTGTTCATCGGCCATTACCTGACCAACGACATCCAGAAATCCTTCGACCTGCGCCTGATCGACGCACTGCCGGTCAGCGAGGCCACGCGCCGTTCGCTCAGGGATGAAATGGCCGGGCTGGCGTTCCCGATCAATCGCCACCATCCGCTGGTGGGCAACATCGTCAAGTTCTTCCACAACAGTTCGCTGCTCGACACGCCCTGCGTGCAGCACACCCTGCGTGACTACCTGGTTTGACAAGGAGGCCGACATGAAACGTCTCGACATTTTGCTGATTGGCGCCAGCCAGGCCATGACCGACCTGGCGCTGGAGCTTGAACAACACGGCCACACATTGCAGCGCAGCGGCGTTGCGGCATCGACGGTGGACTTGATCATCGACGATGGCTTCATCGGCGCTGGCGATCGCTGCGCAATCCCCCACCTGCACCTGCGCTTGGGTATCAATGCGCACAGCAAGGCCGGTTTACCTTCACTCGATCTGCTGTGCTTCCTCGGTTCTTCACTGATCAGCCGCGTGCCGATTGCCGATGAGCCGTCCGGCAATGGTCAGTCACTGCGCCAGCGAGCTCTGACGCAGGTGATCGACGAGGTGACGTTGCTGGTCAGCCGCTTCTCTCGTAATGCTGACTATTTTCAGCAGGCCGCGTCGGTGCCGGCGGCGGATTTCGAGCGGATGGAAGACCTGCTGTTCCTCGACAGCCTGGCGTACATCCATCACCTCAACGACACGGCGAATCCGACGCTGCTGGAACAGGCGCAGACTCCGGCAATCGAGCGCCTGCAACAAAGCCTGATCCACCACGCCGAACGACCGGCGCTGCATCTCGCCGAACAATCGATCAGCTATCGGCAATTACACGCCCACAGTCGCGCGATCCAACAGCGCTTGCAGCCCTTGCTTGAGCAACACCCGCAGCCGTGGGTGGTCGGTATCTGCCTGCCGAAAAGCCCGGCGTTGTTCGCCTCGATTCTGGCAATCCTCGGCAGCGGCGCGGTGTACCTGCCGCTGGAGCCGAGCCATCCGCTGCAGCGTCAGCAATACATTCTGCAAAACGCCGGCGCGTTGTTGCTGCTGCACGATGGCGAGCATCCGCTTGGCGAAACCATGGCGGGGCTGGATGTCAGTCACATCGCCAGCGCAGACGCGGATCTGAGCCAACCGCTGATGTGCCGACGCCCAGAGCTCGATGCGCCGTGCATGGCGCTTTACACCTCGGGCACCACTGGCCATCCAAAAGGTGTGCTGCTCAGTCAGGCCAACCTTGCGCACTTCACCACGTGGTACGCCGATTACGTGCAGTTGCAGGCAGAAAGTCGAGTTTTGCAGTTCTCATCATTGAGCTTCGATTCGTCACTGATCGACATCTTTCCGACCCTGCTCGAAGGTGCCGAACTGGTGGTGCCCGACGACACCCAACGGCGTGATCCGCTGCAACTGATCGCGCTGATCCGTCGCCGACAACTGACCCATGCGTTCCTGCCGCCGGCGCTGTTGAGCATCCTGCCGCTGGAGCAACTGGAAGGCGTGCAAGTGATGACCGGCGGCGATGTCTGCGAGCCGTTCGTCATCGAGCAACTGACCCGTCAGGGCACGCTGCATAACCTTTACGGCCCGACCGAAGCCACGGTGCTGATCACTGCGCGTCAACTGATACCCGGTGACAGCAATCGCAGCCTCGGCGCGCCGATCGCCAACAGCCAAGTGCTGATTCTCGATGACGATTTGCAACCGGTGCCGCAGAACACCGTCGGCGAATTGTTCATCGTCGGCCCCGGCGTCTGCCTCGGTTATCTGAACAATCCACAGCAGACCGCCGAGCGTTATCTGACCTTGAATCTGCCGGACGGGCAGACGTTGCGCGCCTACCGCAGCGGCGACATGGCCAAGTGGGGCGAGCACGGTATCGAGCTATGCGGACGTCGCGATAACCAAGTGAAGATTCGCGGCTTTCGGGTCGAGCCGGAAGAGATCGAGCGCTGCCTGCGCGAGAGCCAGTTGTACCGGCAAGTGGCGGTGGTGATCGACAGTCAGCGGCGCATTCTGGCCTTCCTCGCCCAGCCGCAATCAGACACCGCGCGCGAAGCACTGAAGGCTCACGCCCGACAGTTTTTGCCGGACTACATGCAACCCGTGGCGTGGACCGAGCTGCCGAGCATGCCGTTCGCCAGCAACGGCAAGGTCGACCGCAAAGCGCTGCTGGAACTGCCGGTGAACGTGCAGGACAGCGGGCCGAAATGCCTGCCGGCGAATGCCGATGAAGCACTGTTGCTGGAGATCTGGGCGGAATTGCTGGAGTTGCCGAACAGCGATATTTCCACCGACGAAAGCTTCTTCAATCTCGGTGGTCACTCGATTTTGCTGTCGCGCATGTTGCTGCGTTTGCGTGAGGAGTTCGGCCGCAGCATCTCGATCAATCGCTTCATCGAACTGCCGACCATCATCAAACTCGCCACACTGGTGCGCGGCACCGATGACAACGCGGTGCTCAGCGCCCAGGCCATGGCTGACGCCGAGCGTGCGCTGGACATCGAACCGCTGCCGATCAGCCGCATGGGCGATGTGCACAAGGTCATCGTCACCGGCGCCAACAGTTTTGTCGGTGTGCACATCGTCGAGGCGCTACTCGGTTGGGGCGCCAGCGAAGTCGCGTGTCTGGTGCGTGATGGCGGCGGGAAAACGGCGGTGCAACGGTTTGCCGAGGCACTGCGGGAAAACCGTCTGGAGCATCTGGATCTGCGTCGTGTGCGGGTTTACGCGGCAGATATTTCGCGCCCGCAACTGGGCATGAACGACGAAGATTATCAGCGCCTTGATCGCGAGTTCGGCGCACTGGTGCACAACGCCGCCAACGTCAATCACGTGCTCGATTACGAGTCGCTGGCGGCGGACAACGTCGAGCCGATTTTCGCCCTGCTGCGCTTGTGCGAAGGGCAAAGCAAAAAGGTCTTCAACTTCGTCTCGACGCTGTCGGCCTCAAGCACGGTCGATGATGCGGGACGGGTGCTGGAACTGCCCGCCGCGCTAACGCCACCGATCTACATTCGCAACGGCTACAACCTGTCGAAATGGGTCGGCGAACGCATCCTCGAACGGGCGCGGGAGCGTGGTGTGCGGGTCAATCTGTATCGCCCCGGCAACATCAGTTTCAACAGCTTGAGCGGCGTTTGTCAGCCGCACAAAAACCGCTTGATGCTGATGCTCAAAGGCTCGATACAGCTCGGCCAGGTGCCGGCCTTCGCGCTTAATTTTGACCTGATGCCGGTGGACTTTCTCGCCCGTTTCATCGCCTTCCACGCCAGCCGTTATTCGCCCGACCGCGCGGTGTTCAACCTGCACAACCCCGAGCCTTTGAGCTGGGACGCCTACGTTGCTTCGTTCCGCGAAACCGGCAGCGAGTTCGCATTGGTCAGCGTCGCCGACTGGCAGCAGCAACTGGGCCGGGTAGACGCCGACAACGCGCTGTTCGGCGTGCTCGGTTTCTACCTCAACGGCTTTGAAGAAGACATCGGCGACATTTCCCTGATCGGCCACACCAACGCCGAGGCCGGCGTGCAGCAGATGGGCGCGCAATACCCACAGAAGTCCCCAGCGCTGCTGCGTCGCGGCTGCGATTACCTGAAAGAAATCAACTTCATCTGAAGCCACAAAAAAGGAGCAACACCATGAGCACTCTGCAACCCGACACTCTGATCAAAAATCCGCACGGCTGCCACGTTGTCTCTTCGGTAGAAGTGTCGGCGGACGCGGCGCAAGTCTGGGCGGTGGTCGGCCACTTCGGCGGTTTCGACCGTTTCATTCCGGCGCTGTCGCACATAGAAACTATCGGCGAGGGCGTGTCCTCGCTGCGCAAGAAATGCTTCAAGGATGGCAACGTGGTGGTTGAGCAACTGAACTCCCGCGATGAACACGCACGAAGCATGACCTGGACGACGATTTACAACACCTTGGGCGTGGCGAATCTGTGGGCGGCGATGAATGTGCAATCGCTGGGCGCAAGCAAATCCCGGGCGACGTGGACGATCATTGCCGAGCCTGCTTCGGGGGGTGAAGAGGCGCTGCCGGGGTTCAAGGAGTTTGTGCAGGGGTTTGCGGATGATGCGATGGGGAATGTGCTGAGGCTGTTTGTTTAAGGCCTGAGTTCGGCGGTGAGTTCTAGACCGCTATCGCGAGCAGGCGCACTCCTACAGTTGATCGGGTTCCTTCAGATGGAACCCGATTTAATTTGTAGGAGTGAGCCTGCTCGCGAAGAACGATAACGCGGTCTTCAATCTGAAAATCAGATTTTGAAACTGTCGACCAGTTGCTTCAGGCGATTAGCCTGCTGCGACAACGCATCACAATCCTTCAACGTCTCGTTGAGGTTGGCCACGCTCTGCTGGTTCAGAAGGTTGATCTGGTTAACGTCGACGTTGAGGGTTTCCACCACGGCGGTCTGCTCTTCAGTGGCCGCTGCCACCGACTGGTTCATACCGTCGATTTCACCAATGCGCTGAGTCACGCTGACCAGACGCAAACCTGCCTGATTGGCCACTTCCACGCTTTGCTCGCTGGAGGCCTGACTAGCGTTCATGGTGGTCACCGCTTCGCGCGAACCGATCTGCAGCGAAGTGATCATCTTGTGGATCTCTTCCGCCGATTCCTGAGTGCGATGGGCGAGGTTACGCACCTCATCCGCCACCACCGCAAAACCACGTCCGGCTTCACCGGCACGCGCCGCTTCGATCGCAGCGTTGAGTGCCAGCAGGTTGGTTTGCTGCGAAATACCTTTGATCACATCGAGGATGTGGCCGATGTTGTCGGTGCTGGCGTTCAGGGTTTCGATCTGCGTGCACGACAGGCTGATCTTCTGCGACAACTCGGTCATTGCCTGAATCGTCTGCTCGACCACCTGACGACCGTCATCGGCCTGCTCGCTGGCGCCGCTGGCGTGTTGCGAAGCATCGGCAGCGTTGCGGGCGATTTCCTGAGTAGCAGCGCCCAGTTCGTTGATCGCCGCAGCGACGCTGTTGGTGCGTGCACTTTGCTCGTCGGAGCCGATGATCGAGGCGTTGGACGACGCCATCACCCGTTGCGACAAATCGTGCACATGACGGGTTGCCGAGGACACTTCGGAAATCGACGCGTGAATCCGTTCAACGAACTGGTTGAACGCACTGCCCAACTCACCGAATTCGTCCTTGCTCTCAACCACCAGACGACGGGTCAGGTCGCCTTCGCCCTGAGCAATGTCCTGCATCGCGCGGCCCATGGTGGTCAGCGGACGCATCAGAACGTTGATCAACAGGCTCAGCAGCAAGGCAATCGCGGCCACGGCGACAAACATCGCGATCAACGCCGAAGTGCGGAATTGGCTCAGTGCGGCGTAGGCCTTGTCGCGATCGATCGACAGACCGATGTACCACTGCGCATTCGGCAGGTCGCTGACCGGAGTGAACGACAGAATACGTTCCTGACCGTTAAGCACGACGTTCTGGTTGCCCTTTTCGATGCGCACGCTGGTGTTCGGGTAAATGTCTTTCAGGTTTTTCATGACCTGGTCTTTGTCCGGGCTGACGATCACCTGACCGTCGGCGCTGACCAGAAACGCATGGCCCAGGCCACCGAAGTCCACCGAGTTGATGATCTTCACCAGGGTTTCCAGGCTCAGGTCACCACCGACCACACCGAGCAGTTCGCCGTTCTTTTTCACCGGCATGGCAATGGTCACCACCAGCCCGCCGACAGCAGCCATGTACGGCGGCGTCAGCATGGTTTTGTCAGCTACCACGGCTTGCTTGTACCAAGGGCGCTGACGCGGGTCATAGCCGTCAGGCATCTTCGCGTCAGGACGCTGGGTGAACACACCGTTGGCCTGACCGACGTAGGTGAACTGGAAATTCGAGGTGAAGGCCGGTTGATCGACCAGACCCGGGAAATCCGCGTCCTTGCCCTGATGCGCAACATTCTGCGCGAGGTTTTCCAGCACCAGAATCCGCCCGCTCATCCAGTTCTGCACGCTGCTGGCGGTCAGATCACCGGCCTGCTGTACGGAGGACTGGAGGTTCTGGCGAATGGTGTTTCGCTGCAGGTAGTCGTTGTAGAGGGTGAACAGCGCGAACGCCAGGACCACGACGCCCGAGGCGGCCAACAGGATTTTATGGCTGAACTTGAGATTCATTTCATGGGACTTCTTATGCGAAAAGTGGGGATGCGTTCCGGATGCAACATTCCATGTACAGCGCAGGCAGCGTTCTTCTGGCCGCTCTACTTTGGTGCACGCATGTCTCACCAGTCTGTCGGCACGTGTCGGAGAAATCTTAGGGTTGAGCGGGAAATGGATGGTATTTCTGCCGGATTCCCGCCGAACGGCGTGCCAGAGCTTTCGACCAGGTGTTTTCCAGGAGCAATGTTCGAGCGACGGTTGCAAATTCCGTAACCCTTCATGACAATGCGACTAATTATCATTTGTGACGTCCGCGTTCATGTCCTCACCTGAGTTTGCAGTACAGGCGCTTTACAGTAGTCATCACGGCTGGCTTAACGCTTGGCTGCGCGCACGGCTGGGCAATGCGGCGGATGCGGCAGATCTCGCGCAGGACACTTTCCTGCGTCTGCTGCAACGCACCGAACGCCTCGAACTCAAGGCGCCGCGCGCTTTCCTGCGGACCATCGCTCGCGGGCTGGTGATCGACCATTGGCGTCGCGAAGAAATCGAACGGGCCTATCTGGAAACCATTGCTCATTTGCCCGAAGCCGAGACGCCTAGTGCCGAAGCCCGGGCGCTGGTGATCGAACTGCTGGAAAACATCGCGCGCATGCTTGAAGGACTGAAGCCGAAAGTGCGTCAGGCCTTTCTGCTGGCGCAGTGCGAAGGTTTGACCCACAAGCAGATTGCCGAGCAGATGGGCCTGTCGTTGCGCTCAGTTGAGCGTTACGTCGCCGATGCGCTATATCACTGCTACGTGCTGCGGTACGAAAGCTGATGCCTGTAGATCACACCGCACTCGGTCGCCGTGCCGAGCCACAGCAACACGTGGTCAAACAAGCCATCCATTGGCTGTTGCGCTTGCGCAATAACCATGGCAATTCGCGGTTGAATCGCCAGTGTGAGCAATGGCGTGCCGAACACCACGAGCATGAACTGGCCTGGCAACGCGTGCAGTCGCTGCAAGCCGAATTGAGCAACAATCTGCGTGCAGTACCCGGTGCGCAGGTGGCGTTCAATACTTTGGAAAACAGTGCCCAAGGCCTTGGCCGTCGGCAGGCTTTGAAGCTGTTGTCTGGCGCATTGCTGATGGGTTCCGCCGCCTGGCTGGCCAAGGACACTGCCGCGTGGCAGCAATGGAGCGCCGATTACGCTACGGCGACGGGCGAGCGGCGCGCCTTCCAGTTGCCGGACGGTACCCGGATCGAGTTGAACACGGCCAGCGCGGTGGATCTGGATTACACGGCGCAACAGCGCCTGATCAAACTGACTCGCGGCGAGATCATTGTCACGTGTGGTGGCTCCGACGAGGGCGCGCCGACTGATCGGCCGCTGCGGGTACAAAATCGTCACGGGACTTATGAGCCCGTCGATGCCCGATTCATCCTGCGTCAGGACAATGACTGCACGCGGCTCAGCGTCACCCATGGCCAGGTTGCCATCCACTCCGGCGGCACCTCGGTAGAAGCACTCGCCGGGCAGAGTTATCTGATCGACCATCACCAGGTCCGCCCGGCCCCGACGCTGGACATGGACGCTGGCGCCTGGATCGATGGCTTGATCGTCACACGCAATATGCGTCTGGGTGACTTTCTCGCCGAAGTCGCGCGTTATCGGCAGGGCTTTCTGAACTGTGCGCCGCAAGTGGCGGAGCTGCGTCTGTCCGGCGTATTCCGTCTGGAAGACACCGACAAACTGCTGGCGATTCTGCCGCAGACGTTGCCGGTGCAATTGCGCTATCGCACGCGCTGGTGGGTGACTCTGGAACGTGCGGTCTGAAATTTTTTTGGCGGGTTTTTGCAGCAAGTCCGGCTTAGTCAGTAAGCACTTCAACTCAGCCTTCGCGACTGCCTACGGAAACCTACAATGACTGTCCGCGCCACCTGTAAGAACTCTCTGAATTTCATTGCCGAATCTGGCCTGTTGCGCCACGCCGTTCGAGCGGCGCTGTTTTCGACTGCATTGGGCGTTGGTGTGATGCCTGCAATAAGCATGGCGGCGGCTCCCGCTGGCAGTGAAGTCAGCCACCGCTACAACGTGGCTGCGGGCCCTCTCGGTGAGGCGCTGAATCAGTTTGCCCGTCAGGCTGGCATCACGTTGTCGATGACCCCGCAGCAAACTCAGGGCCGGCAATCGCTGGGCGTACAGGGTGAATATTCGACCGATCAGGCGTTGAGCCATTTGCTCGGTGGCTCCGGTATGGAAGCGGTTAGTCAGGACGGCAGCAGTTACATCCTGCGCCCATTGGCTGAGACCGAAGCACTGGCCCTGCCTACCACCGACATCAAAGGCTTCGCCCTCGGCAACGCTTTGGGCAGCATGGATGGCTACAACGCCACTCACAGCCAGATCGCCACCAAGACCAGTACCGCGTTGCTGGAAACCTCGCAAAGCGTATCGGTGGTCACTCGCGAGCAAATGGATGACCAAGGCTCGCAGACTGTCTCGCAGGCAATGCGTTACATCCCGGGCGTGCTGACCAATCCGTATGGCGCGACTCATCGCTATGACTATGTAGCGATGCGCGGTTTCAACGATGGCTCGGTGGACAACATCTATCTCGATGGCCTCAAGTCGATGGGCGACAGCGGTACTTACAGCACCATGCAGGTCGACCCGTATTTCCTTGAGCGCGTGGACATTCTCAAGGGACCGTCGTCGGTGCTGTATGGCCGCAGTTCGCCCGGCGGCCTGGTGGCGCTGACCAGCAAGAAACCGCTTTATGAGGCTTACCATCAGGTGCAAGCCACGGTCGGGACGCAGGGTCAGCGTGGAGTCGGTTTTGATTTCAGCGGCCCGGTCGATGACGACAAGCGTATCGCCTATCGTCTGACCGGGTTAACGGATCAGTCCGACACGCAATTCGACCACAACAAGGAAAAACGCTTCGCCCTCGCACCCACGCTGAGTATCGATTTCAGTGAAGACACTTCGCTGACCCTGCAGGCTTATCTGCAACACGATCCGGATGGCGGTTACCACGGTGGTGTGCCCGCCGACGGCACGATTCATCAGCGCAATGGCAACCGCATCTCGCCGCACTTCTTCGAAGGTGAGCCAGGCGTTGATGGTTACTCGCGCGATCAGCAGTCGTTCGGGTATCAATTCGAACATCGCTTCAACGATGTCTTCACCGCACGCCAGAACTTCCGTTACCTCGATTCCAAAGTGAACATGGATCAGGTCTACGCCTATGGCTGGACCTCGCCGAGCAGCAACGAGCTGAACCGCTATTACACCGGCGGGGACGAGCGTCTGCATGCGTTTATCGTCGATAACATGCTCCAGGCGGAATTTTTTACCGGTGCGACCAAACACACGGTGCTGATGGGCGCGGATTATCAGCGGCGTAAAACCGTGGTCGACTGGACCAGTGGCGGACTCACGCCGATCAATGCTTTCAATCCGGTGTATGGCAACTCGGCGATCGACATGTATGGCGAGACCAGTTACCTGCGCCGTCTGGAACAGACCGGGGTTTACCTGCAAGACTTGATCGAGATGGACAAGTGGCGTTTCTCGCTGGGTCTGCGCCAGGACTGGGTCGAGACTTCGGACGAAAACCGTATCGCTGAAGCCGGACGTCCGGTTGGCACAGAGATCAATGATCGCCGCACCAAGCTCACTGGCCGTGCCGGTGCGTTGTACCTGTTTGATAACGGCTTGGCGCCGTACATCAGTTACTCGGAGTCGTTCAACCCGAACTCCTATGCCGACAGCGCCGGTAATCCGCTGGCACCTACCGACGGCACACAGTGGGAAGTCGGTTTGAAGTATCAGCCGCCGGGCACTGATAACCTGTTCACCGCCTCGCTGTTTCGCATTGATCAGGAGAACCTGGCGACCAAACTGCCGCAGGAAAACTTCTATCGCGCGGTGGGTGCTGTGCGCTCCCAAGGTCTTGAGCTGGAAGCGCACATGCAGCTGACCGATAACCTCAAAGTCCTTGGCAGCTACACCTTCACCGATATCGAATACTCGAAGTCGATGGTCAGTACGTTGAGCACCCCGACCGACGTGATTGAGAACAAAGGCAACTCACCGACGCAAGCGCCACGTCATATGGCGTCGTTGTGGGCGGACTACAAGTTCGACAGCGCGGCACTCGATGGCCTGCGACTGGGCGGCGGCGTGCGTTATGTCGGCTACAGCTGGGCCGATGCGGAAAACACCCTGAAGGTGCCTTCCTACACGCTGTTCGATGCCTCGATTGGCTATGACTTGGGCAAGGTCGGCTTGAAGGGCGTCGATGTGCGTCTGAATGCGAACAACCTGACCAACGAGTCCTACGTCGCTTCCTGCGCGAGCCTGAACTTCTGCTACATGGGTGAAGAGCGCAACGTGGCGGCGACGGTCAGCTACCAGTTCTAAGCCTTTGGTCCTGTGCATAAAAAAGCCAGCCCCTGAATGTTCAGGGGCTGGCTTTGTCGTTTCTGGGGGGAAATTCCAATGCGTGCGTTTTTGGTGTTGTTGCATCGATATATCGGTTTGGCTACCGCAGTGTTTTTGCTGTTGGCCGGGATTACTGGAAGCATTCTGGCGTTCAACCATGAGTTGGATGAATGGTTGAACCCGGAGTTTTATGCTGCCTCTGCGCAGGGCTCTAGACTGCCGCCGGGTGAATTGGTTGATGCGGTGCAATCTGCGCATCCGAAGCTGCAGGTCTGGTACATGGAGTATCCGCATGAGGCGGGGCATACCGCTTTACTGGCGGCAGTTCCACGTAATGATCCGGCGACGGGTAAGCCATTCGACGAACGTAATCAGGTGTTTTATCTGGACCCGGTGAGCGCTGAGCAGACGGGTCAGCGTTATTGGGGGGAGTGCTGTTTTGAACGGAAGAATTTTGTCCCGTTCATCCTTGAGTTTCACTACAACCTGACATTGCCGGGGAACTGGGGATTGTGGCTGATGGGGTTGGTGGCCGTTGCCTGGGTGATCGATTGTTTTGTGGCGCTATGGCTGACATTACCGAGAGGAAAGCCATTCTGGAAGAAGTGGTCGACGGCCTGGAAGGTCAAGGGTGGGCATGCCTACCGGCTGAACTTCGATCTGCATCGTGCGGGGGGATTGTGGTTGTGGCTGTTGTTGTTGCCGATCGCCATCAGCAGCGTAGCGATGAACTTACCGAGCCAGGTGTTCAAGCCTGCGGTGTCGCTGTTTTCGCCGATTGAGCCGAGCGTCTATGAGGCTCGAGGGCGAATGCCTGTTGGTGATCTTGGGGTGACGCAGTTGAGTTATCAGCAAGCGTACGAAAGGGCACTACAGGAGGGGAAAAGGTTAGGACTGACTGCTGCGATCGGGGAGTTGTATTACAGCTTTGAGTACAACTTCTACGGCGCTGGATTTGGGCAGCACGACACTGAAGCCCATGGTAAATCCTGGTTGTTCTTTCACGGTACGGACGGGCGCTTGTTAGGGCAGGAGATTGCAGGGCGGGGAACGTTGGGAGAGCAGTTTTATCGGTTGCAGCTCCCGATACATGGTGGACGGATCATTGGTGTGACCGGGCAGGTAATGATCGCGGTGTTAGGTGTTTTAATTGCAGGACTGTCAGCGACTGGCGTCTACATCTGGTGGCGAAAATGGCAGGCTCGACGTATCAGCAAGGCACGCAAAGCAGTTTGATGATTGGTTTTTGCAGGCGCTGAAATGACAAAACCCCTGTCTGCGTTAGCAGACAGGGGTTTCGGAATTCAATCTTGACGATGACCTACTCTCACATGGGGAAACCCCACACTACCATCGGCGATGCATCGTTTCACTGCTGAGTTCGGGATGGGATCAGGTGGTTCCAACGCTCTATGGTCGTCAAGAAATTCTGTATCTGGCCCGTCAACACGGTAACAAGCCAGCAAAAACGGATGTTTCTACTAAAACAAAACCCCAACTGCTTTCGCAATTGGGGTTTTGGAATTTAATCTTGACGATGACCTACTCTCACATGGGGAAACCCCACACTACCATCGGCGATGCATCGTTTCACTGCTGAGTTCGGGATGGGATCAGGTGGTTCCAACGCTCTATGGTCGTCAAGAAATTCGGGTACTGAGTCGTGGCCTTGTGGCCTCGCTTCAGCAAATTGGGTATGTGACAGCTTTCGGTGTTTTGTGAACATCGAACTTTCGGCTCGTTTCGTCTTCACACACCGCAATCTGGTCTCTCTCGAGTTCGCAAATTGCTTGGGTGTTATATGGTCAAGCCTCACGGGCAATTAGTATTGGTTAGCTCAACGCCTCACAGCGCTTACACACCCAACCTATCAACGTCGTAGTCTTCGACGGCCCTTCAGGGAACTCAAGGTTCCAGTGAGATCTCATCTTGAGGCAAGTTTCCCGCTTAGATGCTTTCAGCGGTTATCTTTCCCGAACATAGCTACCCGGCAATGCCACTGGCGTGACAACCGGAACACCAGAGGTTCGTCCACTCCGGTCCTCTCGTACTAGGAGCAGCCCCTCTCAAATCTCAAACGTCCACGGCAGATAGGGACCGAACTGTCTCACGACGTTCTAAACCCAGCTCGCGTACCACTTTAAATGGCGAACAGCCATACCCTTGGGACCGGCTTCAGCCCCAGGATGTGATGAGCCGACATCGAGGTGCCAAACACCGCCGTCGATATGAACTCTTGGGCGGTATCAGCCTGTTATCCCCGGAGTACCTTTTATCCGTTGAGCGATGGCCCTTCCATACAGAACCACCGGATCACTAAGACCTACTTTCGTACCTGCTCGACGTGTCTGTCTCGCAGTCAAGCGCGCTTTTGCCTTTATACTCTACGACCGATTTCCGACCGGTCTGAGCGCACCTTCGTACTCCTCCGTTACTCTTTAGGAGGAGACCGCCCCAGTCAAACTACCCACCATACACTGTCCTCGATCCGGATAACGGACCTGAGTTAGAACCTCAAAGTTGCCAGGGTGGTATTTCAAGGATGGCTCCACGCGAACTGGCGTCCACGCTTCAAAGCCTCCCACCTATCCTACACAAGCAAATTCAAAGTCCAGTGCAAAGCTATAGTAAAGGTTCACGGGGTCTTTCCGTCTAGCCGCGGATACACTGCATCTTCACAGCGATTTCAATTTCACTGAGTCTCGGGTGGAGACAGCGCCGCCATCGTTACGCCATTCGTGCAGGTCGGAACTTACCCGACAAGGAATTTCGCTACCTTAGGACCGTTATAGTTACGGCCGCCGTTTACCGGGGCTTCGATCAAGAGCTTCGCGTTAGCTAACCCCATCAATTAACCTTCCGGCACCGGGCAGGCGTCACACCCTATACGTCCACTTTCGTGTTTGCAGAGTGCTGTGTTTTTAATAAACAGTCGCAGCGGCCTGGTATCTTCGACCGGCATGAGCTTACGGAGCAAGTCCTTCACCCTCACCGGCGCACCTTCTCCCGAAGTTACGGTGCCATTTTGCCTAGTTCCTTCACCCGAGTTCTCTCAAGCGCCTTGGTATTCTCTACCCAACCACCTGTGTCGGTTTGGGGTACGGTTCCTGGTTACCTGAAGCTTAGAAGCTTTTCTTGGAAGCATGGCATCAACCACTTCGTGTTCTAAAAGAACACTCGTCATCAGCTCTCGGCCTTAAGATCCCGGATTTACCTAAGATCTCAGCCTACCACCTTAAACTTGGACAACCAACGCCAAGCTGGCCTAGCCTTCTCCGTCCCTCCATCGCAATAACCAGAAGTACAGGAATATTAACCTGTTTTCCATCGACTACGCTTTTCAGCCTCGCCTTAGGGACCGACTAACCCTGCGTCGATTAACGTTGCGCAGGAAACCTTGGTCTTTCGGCGTGGGTGTTTTTCACACCCATTGTCGTTACTCATGTCAGCATTCGCACTTCTGATACCTCCAGCAAGCTTCTCAACTCACCTTCACAGGCTTACAGAACGCTCCTCTACCGCATCATCCGAAGATGATACCCGTAGCTTCGGTGTATGGTTTGAGCCCCGTTACATCTTCCGCGCAGGCCGACTCGACTAGTGAGCTATTACGCTTTCTTTAAAGGGTGGCTGCTTCTAAGCCAACCTCCTAGCTGTCTAAGCCTTCCCACATCGTTTCCCACTTAACCATAACTTTGGGACCTTAGCTGACGGTCTGGGTTGTTTCCCTTTTCACGACGGACGTTAGCACCCGCCGTGTGTCTCCCATGCTCGGCACTTGTAGGTATTCGGAGTTTGCATCGGTTTGGTAAGTCGGGATGACCCCCTAGCCGAAACAGTGCTCTACCCCCTACAGTGATACATGAGGCGCTACCTAAATAGCTTTCGAGGAGAACCAGCTATCTCCGAGCTTGATTAGCCTTTCACTCCGATCCACAGGTCATCCGCTAACTTTTCAACGGTAGTCGGTTCGGTCCTCCAGTTAGTGTTACCCAACCTTCAACCTGCCCATGGATAGATCGCCCGGTTTCGGGTCTATTCCCAGCGACTAGACGCCCTATTAAGACTCGCTTTCGCTACGCCTCCCCTATTCGGTTAAGCTCGCCACTGAAAATAAGTCGCTGACCCATTATACAAAAGGTACGCAGTCACCCAACAAAGTGGGCTCCCACTGCTTGTACGCATACGGTTTCAGGATCTATTTCACTCCCCTCTCCGGGGTTCTTTTCGCCTTTCCCTCACGGTACTAGTTCACTATCGGTCAGTCAGTAGTATTTAGCCTTGGAGGATGGTCCCCCCATATTCAGACAAAGTTTCTCGTGCTCCGTCCTACTCGATTTCATGACTAAGAGATTTTCGCGTACAGGGCTATCACCCACTATGGCCGCACTTTCCAGAGCGTTCCGCTAATCTCAAAGCCACTTAAGGGCTAGTCCCCGTTCGCTCGCCACTACTAAGGGAATCTCGGTTGATTTCTTTTCCTCAGGGTACTTAGATGTTTCAGTTCCCCTGGTTCGCCTCTTGCACCTATGTATTCAGTACAAGATAACCATCTTATGATGGCTGGGTTCCCCCATTCAGACATCTCCGGATCAAAGTCTGTTTGCCGACTCCCCGAAGCTTTTCGCAGGCTACCACGTCTTTCATCGCCTCTGACTGCCAAGGCATCCACCGTATGCGCTTCTTCACTTGACCATATAACCCCAAGCAATCTGGTTATACTGTGAAGACGACATTCGCCGAAAATTCGAATTTCTCAACTAAGAGAACTCACAAATTTTACCTTAGCCTGATCCGTTACCAGTGAAAGTAACGTTCAGTCTATCTTTCTATCACATACCCAAATTTTTAAAGAACGATCTAATCAAAAGACTAGAAATCAATATTCTCAATGGAATACTCATTTCTAAGCTTTCAGAAGCAGTTATATGGTGGAGCCAAACGGGATCGAACCGTTGACCTCCTGCGTGCAAGGCAGGCGCTCTCCCAGCTGAGCTATGGCCCCATAACAAAATTGGTGGGTCTGGGCAGATTCGAACTGCCGACCTCACCCTTATCAGGGGTGCGCTCTAACCAACTGAGCTACAGACCCAATTTCGAGCGCGTAACTGTTAGCTTGGAGCTATCAGCTTGGAGCTTAAAGCTGCTTCTATCGTCTTCTTCAATGAATCAAGCAATTCGTGTGGGAACTTATGGAGCAGCTGATGTCGTCGATTAAGGAGGTGATCCAGCCGCAGGTTCCCCTACGGCTACCTTGTTACGACTTCACCCCAGTCATGAATCACACCGTGGTAACCGTCCTCCCGAAGGTTAGACTAGCTACTTCTGGTGCAACCCACTCCCATGGTGTGACGGGCGGTGTGTACAAGGCCCGGGAACGTATTCACCGTGACATTCTGATTCACGATTACTAGCGATTCCGACTTCACGCAGTCGAGTTGCAGACTGCGATCCGGACTACGATCGGTTTTATGGGATTAGCTCCACCTCGCGGCTTGGCAACCCTTTGTACCGACCATTGTAGCACGTGTGTAGCCCAGGCCGTAAGGGCCATGATGACTTGACGTCATCCCCACCTTCCTCCGGTTTGTCACCGGCAGTCTCCTTAGAGTGCCCACCATAACGTGCTGGTAACTAAGGACAAGGGTTGCGCTCGTTACGGGACTTAACCCAACATCTCACGACACGAGCTGACGACAGCCATGCAGCACCTGTCTCAATGCTCCCGAAGGCACCAATCCATCTCTGGAAAGTTCATTGGATGTCAAGGCCTGGTAAGGTTCTTCGCGTTGCTTCGAATTAAACCACATGCTCCACCGCTTGTGCGGGCCCCCGTCAATTCATTTGAGTTTTAACCTTGCGGCCGTACTCCCCAGGCGGTCAACTTAATGCGTTAGCTGCGCCACTAAGAGCTCAAGGCTCCCAACGGCTAGTTGACATCGTTTACGGCGTGGACTACCAGGGTATCTAATCCTGTTTGCTCCCCACGCTTTCGCACCTCAGTGTCAGTATCAGTCCAGGTGGTCGCCTTCGCCACTGGTGTTCCTTCCTATATCTACGCATTTCACCGCTACACAGGAAATTCCACCACCCTCTACCATACTCTAGCTCGACAGTTTTGAATGCAGTTCCCAGGTTGAGCCCGGGGATTTCACATCCAACTTAACGAACCACCTACGCGCGCTTTACGCCCAGTAATTCCGATTAACGCTTGCACCCTCTGTATTACCGCGGCTGCTGGCACAGAGTTAGCCGGTGCTTATTCTGTCGGTAACGTCAAAATTGCAGAGTATTAATCTACAACCCTTCCTCCCAACTTAAAGTGCTTTACAATCCGAAGACCTTCTTCACACACGCGGCATGGCTGGATCAGGCTTTCGCCCATTGTCCAATATTCCCCACTGCTGCCTCCCGTAGGAGTCTGGACCGTGTCTCAGTTCCAGTGTGACTGATCATCCTCTCAGACCAGTTACGGATCGTCGCCTTGGTGAGCCATTACCTCACCAACTAGCTAATCCGACCTAGGCTCATCTGATAGCGCAAGGCCCGAAGGTCCCCTGCTTTCTCCCGTAGGACGTATGCGGTATTAGCGTTCCTTTCGAAACGTTGTCCCCCACTACCAGGCAGATTCCTAGGCATTACTCACCCGTCCGCCGCTGAATCCAGGAGCAAGCTCCTCTCATCCGCTCGACTTGCATGTGTTAGGCCTGCCGCCAGCGTTCAATCTGAGCCATGATCAAACTCTTCAGTTCAAACATCTTTGGGTTTTTAAGAAACCCTAAACTTGGCTCAGCAATCGTTGGTTACATCTTTGATTTCTCGCGGAGTAACTTGTGATGCTGATAATCTTGTTGACTATCAGTCTGACTCCACAAGCACCCACACGAATTGCTTGATTCAGTTGTTAAAGAGCGGTTGGTTAAGATCTTTCGTCTCAACCGAGGCGCGCATTCTACAGCAGCCTCATTTGCTGTCAAGTGATTATTTTCAGAAGTTTTCGAAGATTTCTTCAACAACTTCAACCACTTGCGCCTCCGATCTCTCGTCAGCGGGAGGCGAATTCTACAGCGTTACACGCTGCTGTCAACACCTCTTTTTCAACTTCCTTTTGGCTTCGATGAACTGAAGCAACCTGCTGCCGAAACCTGCATAACTCATTGAATCTCAAGGAGTTTTCCGTTTCGACTGCGCCGGAAGTGGGGCGAATTATAGACACCTGAAATCTGCCGTCAACCGTTAATTTCGCTTTTCCTTCAATCACTTGCAGATTGGTTAAAAATCGACCAGAAACCTCGACGTATAGCGAGAAAGCACGATCCCTTCTATATAGAAGGGATCGTCAGAGCACCCCAGCCGCCTTCAATTCAGCCACCGCACCCGCCCCCAGGCCCAGCACACTCTGTAGAACCTCCAGCGTATGCTCACCCAATAAAGGAGGCGCTCGGCGATATTCAACCGGTGTCTGCGAAAGACGAATCGGGCTAGCTACTTGGGGCACCATTCCCGCCAACGCATGCGGCAACGCTATCGCCAGACCACGCGCCTTCACCTGCGGATCGTCAAACACCTGCGACAGATCATTGATCGGCCCACAAGGCACGCCCGCCTGCTCCAACTCGGCAACCCACTCGGCAGTCGTCTTGAATACCGTCGCCTGGCGAATCAGCGGAATCAACACCGCCCGATTCGCTACTCGCAGCTTATTAGTAGCAAACCGCGGATCGTCAGCCCACTGCGGCTGCCCGGCCACTTCGGCAAACTTGCGGAATTGCCCGTCATTACCCACGGTGAGAATGAAATCGCCGTCGGCCGTAGGAAAGTCCTGATAAGGCACGATGTTCGGATGCGCATTGCCCAGACGCTTCGGCGGGTTGCCCGTCGTCAGGTAATTCATCGCTTGGTTAGCCAGACACGCAACCTGCACATCCAGCAACGCCATATCGATGTGCTGACCACCACCGTCGTGATCGCGATGAGCCAGCGCCGCCAGAATCGCCACCGTCGAATACAGACCGGTGAGGATATCCGTCAACGCCACACCCACCTTCACCGGGCCGGCACCTTCATCACCCTCGGGACGACCGGTCAGGCTCATCAACCCTCCCAGCCCCTGAATCATGAAGTCATAGCCAGCACGCTTGGCATAAGGCCCGGTCTGGCCGAACCCGGTAATCGAGCAATAGATCAGGTTCGGATTGATCGCCTTCAGCGACTCATAGTCCAGCCCATAAGCCGCCAGACCACCGACCTTGAAGTTCTCGATGAGGATGTCCGACTTGGCCGCCAACTCGCGCACCAGCTTCTGACCCTCAGGGCGGGTGAAGTCGATGGTCACCGATTGCTTGTTGCGGTTGGCCGACAGGTAATAAGCCGCTTCCGAGGTGTTCTCACCATAAGCGTCTTTAAGGAAGGGCGGTCCCCAGGCACGAGTGTCGTCACCATTGCCCGGACGCTCGACCTTGATCACCTCAGCGCCAAGGTCGGCGAGGATCTGCCCGGCCCACGGCCCGGCCAACACGCGCGATAAATCCAGTACCCGCAGATGCGACAGCGCGCCCATGGTCGCTCTCCTATTAATAGAACGCTTGCAGGCCGGTTTGCGCACGCCCCAGGATCAGCGCGTGAACGTCGTGAGTCCCTTCATAGGTATTCACCACTTCCAGGTTGACCAGATGACGGGCCACACCGAACTCATCGGAGATACCGTTGCCGCCGAGCATGTCGCGCGCCATACGGGCGATGTCCAGCGACTTGCCGCAGGAGTTGCGCTTCATGATCGAAGTGATTTCGACCGCAGCGGTACCTTCGTCCTTCATGCGACCCAGACGCAGGCAGCCTTGCAGGGCCAGTGTGATTTCAGTCTGCATGTCCGCCAGCTTCTTCTGGATCAACTGAGTGGCGGCCAACGGGCGACCGAACTGCTGGCGATCCAGTGTGTATTGGCGGGCGGTGTGCCAGCAGAATTCGGCAGCGCCCAGTGCGCCCCAAGAGATGCCGTAGCGTGCAGAGTTGAGGCAGGTGAATGGACCTTTCAGACCACGCACGTCCGGGAAAATGTTCTCTTCCGGCACGAACACGTTATCCATGACGATCTCACCGGTGATCGACGCACGCAGGCCGACCTTGCCGTGAATCGCTGGAGCGCTGAGGCCTTTCCAGCCCTTCTCCAGTACGAAACCACGGATGTCGCCAGCATCGTCTTTGGCCCAGACCACGAACACATCGGCGATCGGGCTGTTGGTGATCCACATCTTCGCGCCGGTCAGGCTGTAGCCGCCGTCGACTTTACGTGCACGGGTAATCATCGCGCCCGGATCGGAACCGTGGTTTGGCTCGGTCAGGCCGAAGCAGCCGATCCACTCGCCGGAAGCCAGTTTCGGCAGGTATTTCTGTTTCTGTGCTTCGGTACCGAACTCGTTGATCGGCACCATGACCAAGGAGGACTGCACGCTCATCATCGAGCGGTAGCCGGAGTCGACACGCTCCACTTCGCGAGCAATCAGACCGTAGCTGACATAGTTCAGACCGCTGCCACCATATTGCTCAGGGATGGTCGCGCCCAACAGGCCGACTTCGCCCATCTCGCGGAAGATCGCCGGATCGGTTTTCTCATGACGGAAAGCTTCGAGAACACGCGGTGCGAGGCTCTGTTGAGCGAACTGCTCGGCGGTGTCGCGGATCATGCGCTCTTCTTCGGTGAGCTGTTGATCCAGCAGCAGGGGATCGATCCAGTTGAAGCTAGCTTTACCGCCCATGAGTGTGTCCTCGCAAATCGGGTGAATTAACGTGGTATTGATCCTAGGCGCGGTTCGCGGTCGCGGCAAACGAGGATTTCGCATTCTGTTGTGCTAATTTCTCACTCCGAAACGTCGTGAAATGCCTTTTATGCGGCGCATTAGTGAGGTTGATGTACATGCGCAGGAAGATCCCCAGCACCACAGCGCTGATCAGTTTCGAGGCCGCCGCGCGTCACGAGAGCTTTACCCGCGCCGCTGAAGAACTTTCCCTCACCCAGGGCGCCATTTGCCGACAGATCGCCAGCCTAGAGGAGTTCCTCAGCGTGGAACTGTTCCGACGCTCGCGACGTGGCGTGAAACTGACCGAGGCGGGACTTTCCTACAGCCGCCGCGTCGCCACGCAACTCGATGCGGTCGAGCGCGACACCCTCTCGGTAATGGGCCAGCAAGGCACCAACGTGATCGAACTGGCTGTGGTGCCAACCTTCGGCACGCAATGGCTGCTGCCACGGCTCAAGGATTTCCAGCTCAAACACCCGGAGGTCACCGTCAACCTGACCAATCGCACTCGCCCCTTCCTGTTTGCCGATACTGAGTTCGATGCCGCGATCTACTTCGGCGATGCCGACTGGTCCGGTACCGAATCCCACAGACTGATGGGCGAGAATCCGATGCCGGTGTGCAGCCCGGTCCTCCTCGGTGACAAGACACATCTGACAGCCGAGGCAATCGCCGAGCTACCTTTGTTGCAGCAGACCACCCGCCCTTATGCCTGGCGCCAATGGTTCAACTCACAACACCTGAATATCCCCCGCGACATGACAGGTCCACGCTACGAGCTATTCTCCATGCTCGCCCAGGCCGCCATGCACGACATGGGCATTGCGCTGATTCCACCGTTCCTGATCCAGCGTGAACTGGCCGAAAAACGCTTGGTGATTGCCAACCCGCAGGCACTCTCCAGCATCAAGGCCTATTACCTGATGATTCCCGAACGAAAGGTCGAATCAGCGTCATTGAAGGCATTTCGTGACTGGTTGGTAACTCAGGCGCAGAGCTACAGCTTAGAAGGATAAAGGCTATCGGCGATATCTAACCCCGTAGTCAGGAAATAAAAAGCCCTACAGATATAAGTATTTGTCGCAATTGCACAGACTGTATCCGAAAGTCGTACAGACGTCCCACAAGCGCCTGACGACGTGGCTTTGAGCCTCCATCGGCGACGCATTGATGCCTATTCACGTCACCGATGAGAAATTTTTCCATAATCGGCCAGAATCCTTGCAAGGCAAGGCCTGCAAGGGATTCAGCTGGCCATCTGCGACATTCGGTCACGGCATGACTTGTAGTTAATTTTCCGTCACCCGTCATAATCCCTTGAAGGGCATAAAGTTCGCCTGCAAAATGCCGCGCCCCGCCCTGATTTGGCGGGATCGTGCTGATCGGCCGCCCCAGTCGCACCATCCGTAGTGCATGGGTTTACTCAATAAGATCACGCAGGAGATTTGACGTGCACATTGGTGTTCCTCTCGAAACCCAGACCGGTGAAACACGGGTTGCTGCAACCCCGGAAACCATTAAAAAGCTGATCAGCCAAGGTCATAAGGTCACTGTGCAAACCGGCGCCGGCGTAAAAGCCAGTGTGGTCGACAGTGCCTATGAAGCGGCAGGCGCAACCATTGGCAGTGCCAATGACGCGTTTGGCGCCGAGCTGATTCTCAAAGTGGTCGCCCCGAGCGATGTCGAACTGACGCTGATCAAGCGCGGTACGGTGCTGGTGGGCATGCTCAACCCGTTCAACAACGAAACCATCGCGAAGATGGCCGAGTGCGGGATTACCGCATTCGCCCTTGAAGCGGCGCCGCGCACCTCGCGCGCGCAGAGTCTCGATGTGTTGTCGTCGCAGGCGAACATTGCCGGCTATAAGGCTGTGTTGCTGGCTGCTCACCACTACCCACGTTTTATGCCGATGCTGATGACCGCTGCGGGTACCGTGAAAGCGGCGCGTGTGCTGATTCTCGGCGCCGGTGTTGCCGGGTTGCAGGCGATCGCCACGGCGAAACGTCTGGGTGCGGTGATCGAAGCGTCCGACGTGCGTCCGGCGGTAAAAGAGCAGATCGAATCCCTCGGTGCGAAGTTCGTCGACGTGCCTTACGAGACCGATGAAGAGCGTGAATGCGCCGTCGGTGTCGGCGGTTACGCGCGGCCAATGCCGGCAAGCTGGATGCAGCGTCAGGCTCAGGCCGTACACGAACGCGCCAAGCAGGCCGACATCGTCATCACCACCGCGCTGATTCCGGGCCGCAAGGCACCGACGCTGTTGAGCGCGGACACCGTGGCGCAGATGAAACCGGGTTCGGTGGTCATCGACCTCGCAGCGGCTCAGGGCGGCAACTGCCCACTGACCGTGGCAGACCAAGTCGTCGTCGAGAATGGCGTGACCATCTGTGGCCCAACCAATCTGGCCGGTGAAGTCGCCGCAGACGCCTCGGCACTGTACGCACGCAACCTGCTGGACTTCCTCAAGCTGGTCTTCACCAAAGAAGGCCAGTTCGACGTCAACCTCGAAGACGACATCGTCGCCGCGTGCCTGATGTGCCGCGACGGCCAAGTCATCCGCAAAAACGCCTAAGCAGGGATTCAGACGATGGAAGAGCTTATCTCCCCCGGTATCTACAACCTGATCATCTTCGTGCTGGCGATTTATGTCGGCTACCACGTGGTCTGGAACGTTACACCTGCGCTGCACACGCCGTTGATGGCGGTAACCAACGCCATCTCGGCGATCGTGATCGTCGGCGCCATGCTCGCGGCCGCACTGACCGTTACCCCGCTGGGCAAAACCATGGGCACCCTCGCCGTGGCACTGGCGGCGGTCAACGTGTTCGGTGGCTTCCTGGTCACCCGCCGCATGCTTGAGATGTTCAAGAAGAAAGCCCCGAAAGTAAAAGAAGAGGCGCCGAAGTAATGAGCATGAATCTCGTCACGACGCTCTACCTGATCGCGTCGATCTGCTTTATCCAGGCCCTCAAAGGCCTGTCGCACCCGACCACCTCGCGGCGCGGCAACCTGTTCGGCATGCTCGGCATGGCGTTGGCGATCATCACCACCGTCGGCCTCATCTATAAGCTCGGTGCCGAGCTCGCGACTGCCGGTATCGGTTATGTCATCGTTGGCTTGTTGGTCGGCGGCACCGCCGGTTCGATCATGGCCAAACGCGTTGAAATGACCAAGATGCCGGAACTGGTCGCCTTCATGCACAGCATGATCGGCCTCGCGGCCGTGTTCATCGCCATCGCTGCGGTGGTTGAGCCGCAGTCATTGGGCATTGTTAAACAGCTGGGCGACTCGATCCCGACAGGCAACCGTCTGGAGCTGTTCCTCGGTGCGGCCATCGGTGCGATCACCTTCTCCGGTTCGGTGATTGCGTTCGGCAAGCTGTCGGGCAAGTACAAGTTCCGTCTGTTCCAGGGCGCACCGGTACAGTTCACCGGTCAGCACAAATTGAATGCAGTGCTGGGTCTGGCCACGCTGGCACTCGGCCTGACTTTCATGTTCACCGGCAACCTCACCGCGTTCGCACTGATGCTGGCGTTGGCGTTCGTGATGGGCGTGCTGATCATCATCCCGATTGGCGGTGCCGACATGCCGGTAGTGGTGTCGATGCTCAACAGCTATTCCGGCTGGGCGGCGGCAGGTATCGGATTCTCGCTGAACAACTCGATGCTGATCATTGCCGGTTCCCTGGTGGGTTCGAGCGGCGCGATCCTCTCGTACATCATGTGCAAGGCGATGAACCGTTCCTTCTTTAATGTACTGCTCGGCGGTTTCGGCAACACGGCCGACGCAGGTCCTGCCGGTGCGAAAGAAGCGCGTCCGGTGAAATCCGGTTCGGCTGACGACGCAACCTTCCTGCTAACCAACGCCGATACCGTGATCATCGTGCCGGGTTACGGCTTGGCGGTAGCCCGTGCACAGCACGCGCTGAAGGAACTGACCGAGAAGCTGACCCACCGTGGCGTGACCGTGAAGTACGCGATTCACCCGGTTGCCGGCCGTATGCCGGGGCACATGAACGTGCTGCTCGCCGAGGCCGAAGTGCCTTACGACCAGGTGTTCGAGATGGAAGACATCAACTCCGAGTTCGGCCAGGCCGACGTGGTGCTGGTGCTCGGCGCGAACGACGTGGTCAACCCGGCCGCGAAGAACGATCCGAAGTCGCCGATTGCCGGCATGCCGATTCTCGAAGCGTTCAAGGCCAAGACCATCATCGTCAACAAACGCTCGATGGCCAGCGGCTATGCCGGTCTGGACAACGAACTGTTCTACCTGGACAAGACCATGATGGTCTTCGGCGACGCGAAGAAAGTCATCGAAGACATGGTCAAAGCGGTCGAGTAACACCCCCACTGCGATACCGAACGCCCCGACTCGTCGGGGCGTTTTTGCTTGCGCAACACGTCTGACAATTTGCCGCGTTGTTGCAGATCCAGTAACGGTGTTTTACTTGAAACCCGCTAAATAGACGCCTCGTTTGCGACCTTGGTAGCGGGACAGGCGCCCGTCAAATTCACTAGACTGCGCATCCTGCTACTCGTTGCCCGAGATAATAATCCATGTACCGTGACCGTATTCGCCTGCCTTCGTTGTTGGACAAAGTGATGAGCGCTGCCGACGCCGCCGCTCTGATTGAGGACGGCATGACCGTCGGCATGAGCGGTTTCACCCGCGCCGGCGAAGCCAAAGCCGTTCCCCACGCATTGGCCGAGCGCGCCAAGGTCACGCCGCTGAAGATCAGCCTGATGACTGGCGCCAGCCTGGGCAATGACCTCGACAAGCAATTGACCGAAGCCGGCGTACTGTCGCGACGCATGCCATTCCAGGTCGACAGCACCTTGCGCAAAGCGATCAACGCCGGGCAGGTGATGTTCATCGACCAGCATCTGTCGGAAACCGTAGAGCAGCTGCGCAACCAGCAACTGAAACTGCCGGACATCGCGGTCATCGAAGCCGTGGCCATCACCGAGCAAGGTCACATTGTGCCGACCACGTCGGTGGGCAACTCGGCAAGCTTCGCGATTTTCGCCAAACAGGTGATCGTCGAGATCAACCTGGCGCACAACGCCAACCTCGAAGGCCTGCACGACATCTATATCCCGACCTACCGCCCGACGCGCACGCCGATCCCGCTGGTAAAAGTCGACGACCGCATCGGCAGCACGGCGATTCCGATTCCGCCGGAGAAGATTGTCGCCATCGTCATCACCCAGCAGGCGGATTCGCCGTCCACCGTGTCGTCGCCGGATGTCGACACCAATGCCATCGCCGATCACCTGATCACCTTCTTCAAGCAGGAAGTCGACGCCGGGCGCATGACCAACAAGCTCGGCCCGTTGCAGGCGGGGATCGGCAACATCGCCAACGCGGTGATGTGTGGCCTGATCGATTCGCCGTTCGAAGATTTGACCATGTACTCCGAAGTGCTGCAGGACTCGACCTTCGACCTGATCGACGCCGGCAAGCTGAGTTTTGCGTCGGGCAGCTCGATCACGTTGTCGGAGCGCCGCAACAGCGACGTGTTCGGCAATCTGGAGAAGTACAAGGACAAACTGGTACTGCGTCCGCAGGAGATCTCCAACCACCCGGAAGTCGTGCGGCGCCTGGGCATCATCGGCATCAACACGGCGCTGGAGTTCGACATCTATGGCAACGTCAACTCCACCCACGTTTGCGGCACGCGAATGATGAACGGCATTGGCGGTTCCGGTGACTTCGCGCGTAACGCGCATCTGGCGGTGTTCGTGACCAAGTCGATCGCCAAGGGCGGCGCGATTTCCAGCGTGGTGCCGATGGTCAGCCACGTTGACCACACCGAGCATGACGTCGACATTCTGGTGACCGAGGTGGGGTTGGCGGACCTTCGCGGCCTGGCGCCACGGGAGCGTGCGCGAGTGATCATCGATAACTGTGTTCACCCGGACTTCCGTCAGGCACTGAATGATTACTTCACGAAGGCCTGTGCAATTGGTGGTCACACCCCGCACATCCTGCGTGAAGCCTTGAGCTGGCACATGAATCTGGAAGAAACCGGACGCATGCTGGCGGTGTAGTTCACACAGATAAACCGCTGATGCAAACACAGTTTGCGTCAGCGGATTGTTCCAACCCTCAAGACTGACAAAAACTGTACTTCTGTACCGGTCTTTTCCTACAGCATTTACCTACCCTTTTCCTTGAATCGAGCAAAAACGCACCACTTGAGTGCGGACAGGTACAGTTTGCTCAAATTTGACCCGTACACCCCCTATAAACAGTTAACTGGTCACTCACAATACAGTTGAACTGTATCTAGAGAGACTAGGCAAACGAGAGGATCATGGGCACCAGTCAAACCACTACCTGATCCCGCCACAAGCGGAAGGATGTCAACCATGGAACGTACACTCAGTTCCGAACTGTTCTTCGAAGACAAAGCTGTAAACACCCAGGCTTCCCTGCCTCTGCGCGTTATCGCCAACCTGATGTTGTGGCAGCGCCGCATCTCCAGCCGCCATCAACTGGCTCGTCTGGATTCGCGTCTGCTGGCTGATGCCGGTATCAGCGAAGCACAACGCTACGAAGAGCTGAGCAAGCCGTTCTGGCGCTAAGTAGCGTCGCTGGCTCTGGTCGTTAGACCCACCGCCAGCAACCCGAATTGAACAAACAAAACCCGTCGCGGGAAACCGCGACGGGTTTTGTCGTTTCAGGTTCTCGAAAGTCTCAATACAGCTGTCTACTGCTCATACAGATACAGTTTTAATTTTTCTAAATCTTAACCAGTACAATTTAGCGCTAGTGTATCTGCATCTTTGTCTGTCACACGCTCAACATGACCTTCCGCCTTCACCGGTAAAAGGAATACGCCATGAAA
Source organism: Pseudomonas sp. R84 (assembly GCF_009834515.1). Lineage (NCBI taxonomy): Bacteria > Pseudomonadati > Pseudomonadota > Gammaproteobacteria > Pseudomonadales > Pseudomonadaceae > Pseudomonas > Pseudomonas sp. R84. Next base: position 127,846 of record NZ_CP019426.1, on the reverse strand, counting down.
GACTTACAGGATGTTTCAGAAACTTCGAGCCTGCTGGTTGCTCGCCCCAATGCTCTACGGCGCTTGTTTCGCAGCCTGTGGGAGTTCTTGGAGCGCGCCAGGACGCGGCGCTTGCTGTCCCAGCTCGACGGTCGGGATCTCGCCGATCTTGGCCTCAGCCACGCCGATCGCCTCCATGAGCTGGATAAACCCTTCTGGCGCTAGCACTCTGCCCACTGTGCGAATCCCGCAAAGCAGGCCTAATATCCACGCAGAACGTGGCGAATGCTGTGTCACTGGCGTCTGACTCCTCAGATACCGAGCCACCTCTCAATACGGTTTATCCACAGGAGTTACACCATGTCCCGTCTTCGTCTGCTCAGTGCCGCCGCCCTGCTGGCCGTGGCTGCCAACGCCAGCGCCACCAGCTTCATCGTGACCACCGACGCCGTTGTCGGCGCTCTGAAATCCTCTTCCGACGCCACCTCCGACGTCACGTCGTCGTTCCGTGATGACAAAATTGTCCTTGCCGCCCGTGACGACGCTGCCAGCTTCGTGGCCAGCGAAGGCGAAATCCGTGGCGTGAAACTGGAAAGCGCACTGGATCACATCCGTCATCAGGCGCCACAGCTGCAAGCTACTGACGCACAACTGGCGCAGGCCATCCTGACGATCTAAGCGCCAGGTACCAATCGGGACACGCCGGTCGTGTCCCGATGTTTCGGCGCTGGCTCTGGCCCGGGCATTGCGCTAGCCTTTGGGCTCACTAAAAATTACCGAGTCCGATGCGCTTTCTTCCAAATCTACTGATTCCCTCCGTATTGTTCACCGCCTGCTGGACGGCGCCGGTTAATGCCTTTGATGCTTTCAACGCATCGACCCAAGGCACCGTCGTCAGCGGTTACGCCACCAGCATGGTGTCTTCCGCACCTTTCGACCGTAAACTACTGCTCGCGGCCCACGATGATGCCGCCGCGTTTGTTGCCAGTGACGGTGAATGGCGAGGTGCTCGTCTGGAATCCGCGCTGCATTACTTGCGCAAAACCCGGCCGAAACTTCATGTCAGTGACCTTGAACTGGCAGAGGCAATTCTCGTCCAATAGTTATCCTGTTCCCCAGTTATCCTTGCCCCTCCGGAGTCGTTCCATGCGTAGCCCGCTGATTGCTGCCGCCCTTGGCCTGTTTTTGTTGGCCGATGTGGCCCAGGCGCACACCCTGGTAGCCACCAGTAACATCATCGTTCGTGCCTCCCAGCGCACCATCGATTTCACTTCCGACACCACCACGTCGATTCGCGACTCGAAAATCATCCGCGAAGCCCACGATGACGCTGCCAGTTTTGTCGCCACCAACGGCGATATCCGCGGCGCGCATCTGGAAGCAGCGCTGAACACCCTGCGCACTCGTGTGCCGGAAGCGCGTGACGCCAGCGATCAGGTTCTCGCCGAAGCCATCCTCGCACTGTGAAGTCAATCGGCGCCTGGCTGCTTGCCGGGGCGTTGTTGCTACTTGGCAACAGCGCCCACGCCGGCCTGCAATTGCGGCTCAAGACCGACGGTCTGAGCCCCGCCCAACAACAGGCCAGCCAGGCGCTGATCGATGAGGCGATGCAAAAGCTGCCGCCGAGTTTTATCGAGCGGCTGGATCGGCGTATCGATGTCGGCTGGACCGATGACATGCCCGGCAATGCCTATGGCCAGGCCACGCTGGTTTCCGAACTCGATCTGAATCGCAAACTGCTTGCGGGCCTCACCGATGGCAGCGCAGCCAAAGAAAAAACCAATCGCCCCCACGGCACTGTGCGCCAGGAACTGCTCGCCACGGTGCTGCATGAGATCACCCACATTTACGATCGTGCGCGCTTGTGGCCGGACGCCGAGCGCACGCTGATCCAGCGCTGCACCCGACGTTTCAACAGCGCCGGGCTGATCGGCATTCCCGACGAATGCCGTGGCCAGAATGGCCGGCGCTTCACCCTCAGCGATGATCCGCGCCTGCTCGACCTCGCTGGTTGGCAGCAATACGTCGGTCGTCGTGGTGAACGTGAACAACACAACCGGCAAATCGCTCGCAGCCCGGACCTGTACGAAATCTCCAGTCCCAAGGAGTTCGTCGCGGTCAACATGGAGTATTTCCTCCTCGACCCGAGCTACGCCTGCCGCCGCCCGGCGCTGTATCGCTATTACCAGCAACACTTCGGCTGGGCACCGCCGGCCAAAGATACCTGCAGCAAGACCTTCTCCTTCCTCAATGCTGGCAACGACTTCGCCAAACAGCCATTGGGGCAAGTTGATCCGGAACGGGTCTATGCCGTCGACTATCTGCTGGCCGAGGCCAATCAGAACTGGGTCAGCCGCTGGGGCCACAGCATGTTGCGTCTGGTGATTTGCGCACCCGGCCGTCCACGTGGCCCGGATTGCCGGCTCGATCTGGATCAGCATCTGGTGTTGTCCTACCGCGCCTTTGTCGGTGATGTGCAGCTGTCGAGCTGGGACGGACTGGTCGGCAAATACCCGTCGCGCCTGTTCGTGTTGCCGCTCGCGCAGGTCATCGACGAATACACCAAGACCGAACTGCGCAGCCTCGCCTCAGTGCCGCTGAACCTGTCACGGGACGAGATCGAAGGCGTAGTCGAGCATGCGGCCGAAATGCACTGGAGCTACGACGGCAACTACTTCTTCCTCTCCAACAACTGTGCGGTGGAAGGCCTGAAGCTGTTGCGCAGCGGCAGTAACAACAACCAGTTCGTGGGTCTGGACAGCATCATGCCCAACGGTTTGCTGGAGGTGATGAAGGGCCGTGGCCTGGCGGACACCAGCGTGCTGGATGATCCGAAAGAAGCGTTGCGTCTGGGTTACCGCTTCGACTCGTTCCGCGATCGCTATCAGGCGATGTTCGATGTGCTGAAGAAGCAATTGCCGATCAAGCAGAACACCGTTGAAGAATGGCTTTCGCTGACAGCCGAAGAACGCCGTGAGTGGTTCGAGCGCGCCGACTTGCGCACCAGCGCCGCACTGCTGCTGTTGGAGCAGGCCAGTTATCGGCGCCAGTTGCTGCTGGCACAAGACGAGGTCAAGCAGCGTTACCTCGGTGCGCGCGAGCTGGAAAACGGCGGCATGGACAAGGCCAACGCGACGTTGCAGGAGATTCTCGCCAACAGCGGATTCCTTAGTCGTCCGGCGGAATTGCTCGATTCCAAGGGTTACGGATTGCCACAGCCGACCGAGTTCACTCGACTCGAAGCGGAGAGCAGTCAGCGACAGAAGAAGCTGCTGGCCCTGTCGGGTGATCTGGACGCAGAAGTACGTAAGTTGCTGGAACCCAAGCGTGCTGCGGAGATTGCCGCCAGTGAGGAGAATGTGAAGCAGATCGGCGCGCATCTGCGCAAATTGCACAAAGCCTCTGGGGGCCTGGAACTGCCCTGAAGCAAAAGATCGCAGCCTGCGGCAGCTCCTACACAATCCCATGTAGGAGCTGCCGCAGGCTGCGATCTTTTGACTGACTAAGGATTAATACAAAACCCCGTCGAGAATCTCGTAAACGATCCCGGTACCCACCGCGATCAGCACGATATCGCCTCCCGCCCGACGCCATTCGTAGCCCGGATACACCGGCAAACGACCTAGCGCACGATTATCCAGACGCTCGCCGTAATACCCGTGCGGCAACGGCCGGCCACGCTCCAAATGAATGCCCGGAGGTGGCGGTGCACCGCGTACGAAGTAGCCATGATTGTCACGAATGGTCTGGCGCACCGGGCCGAAGTCGTGCGGCGGCGGACCACCACGGTGATCATTCTGTGGGCCACGGTGGTCGTCACCGTGATTGTCGCCGCGGTTATCGTGCTGGCCCTGCTGCGGGCCGCCGTGGTCGTGATCGTCGCGCTGATCAGCGCTGGCCAGCAGCGGCGTCGCGCTGATCATCAGCACGCCCAGTCCGACCATCAGACGTTTCGGCATTTTCATCGGGTATTTCCTCACGGCACAAACAGCAAAAAAGGCTTCAGAACGATGTTCTGAAGCCCTCGGTCTTGCTCATTTAGTCTGTGCCGCGAAGCGCTAATTCCTCTGTATCAGGAACTTTACCTTCAACTGACGCGGGCCTTACGCACGCCTTCGGAGAGTGCCGAGCACAGGCTCAGTACACCGTCGATGGCCTGGGCTGGCGTCGTTGCGTTGGCGATGTGATCGATCAACGCCGAACCCACCACAACACCATCTGCCAGACGAGCAATGGCCGCTGCTTGCTCTGGGGTGCGGATACCGAAACCAATGCTGATCGGCAGATCGGTATGACGACGCAGACGGGTCACCGCCTCTTCGACGTGCTCCAGCGTTGCTGCACCGGCACCGGTCACACCGGCCACCGACACGTAGTAAACGAAACCGGAGCTGCCATTGAGCACCTTCGGCAGACGCGCGTCGTCAGTGGTCGGCGTGGTCAGACGGATGAAGTCCAGACCGGCAGCCTGTGCCGGGTCGCACAGCTCGGCGTTATGCTCAGGTGGCATGTCGACCACGATAAGGCCATCGACACCAGCCTCTTTCGCATCAGCGATGAAGCGCTCGACGCCATACATGTGAATCGGGTTGAAATAGCCCATCAACACCAGCGGCGTGTCGCTGTTGCCTTCACGGAACTCACGAACCATTTGCAGGGTTTTCAGCAGGTTCTGTTTGGCGCCCAGCGCACGGATGTTCGCCAGTTGAATCGCCGGGCCGTCGGCCATCGGATCGGTGAACGGCATGCCCAGCTCGATCACGTCGGCGCCAGCACCCGGCAAGCCCTTGAGGATCGCCAGCGAGGTGTCGTAGTCCGGATCACCGGCGGTGACGAAGGTCACCAGCGCAGCGCGGTTCTGTTCCTTGAGGTCGGCAAAGCGGGTTTGCAGGCGGCTCATCAGTGTTTCTCCTGCTGGGACTGTTCCATATGGTGCATGACGGTCTGCATGTCTTTGTCGCCACGACCGGAGAGGTTGACCACCATCAGGTGATCCTTCGGCAGCTTCGGTGCACGCTTGAACACTTCAGCTAGGGCGTGGGCGCTTTCCAGGGCAGGAATGATCCCTTCCAGGCGGCAGCATTTGTGGAATGCATCCAGAGCTTCGTCGTCGGTCACCGAGGTGTATTGAACGCGGCCGATGTCATGCAACCACGCGTGTTCAGGACCAATGCCTGGGTAATCGAGGCCGGCGGAAATCGAGTGAGCGTCGATGATCTGGCCGTCGTCGTCCTGCAGCAGGAAGGTACGGTTGCCGTGCAACACACCCGGGACGCCGCCATTGAGGCTCGCCGCGTGCTTGCCGGTTTCAATGCCGTAACCGGCGGCTTCAACACCGATGATTTCGACGCTTTTGTCGTCAAGGAACGGGTGAAACAGGCCCATCGCGTTGGAACCGCCACCGATGCACGCCACCAGACTGTCCGGCAGACGGCCTTCCTGCGCTTGCAACTGGTCGCGGGTTTCCTTGCCGATGACGGCCTGGAAGTCGCGAACCATCGCTGGATAAGGATGCGGGCCGGCAACGGTGCCGATCAGGTAAAAGGTGCTGTCGACGTTGGTTACCCAGTCACGCAGGGCTTCGTTCATCGCGTCTTTCAGAGTGCCGGTGCCGGCAACCACCGGAATCACTTCAGCGCCGAGCAGCTTCATGCGGAATACGTTGGCCTGCTGACGTTCGATGTCAGTGGTGCCCATGTAGATCACGCAATCCAGACCGAAACGTGCGGCGACGGTGGCAGTGGCCACGCCGTGCATGCCGGCGCCGGTCTCGGCGATGATGCGTTTTTTGCCCATGCGCCGCGCCAACAGGATCTGGCCGATGCAGTTGTTGATCTTGTGCGCGCCGGTGTGGTTCAGCTCTTCGCGCTTGAGATAAATCTTCGCGCCGCCGCAGAACTCGGTCAGGCGTTCGGCGAAATACAGCGGGCTCGGACGTCCGACGTAGTCGCGCTGGAAGTAGGCCAATTCTTCTTTGAATGCCGGATCTTCCTTGGCCGTTTCGTATTCACGGGCCAGATCGAGGATCAACGGCATCAGGGTTTCCGCCACGTAGCGGCCACCGAACGAGCCGAACAGGCCGTTATCGTCCGGGCCGTTACGCAGATCAGAGGTGTTCGAAGTCTGGGTCATGAGTCGCTCCAGGTGAATTCGGGTCAAGAGACAATGACGACCACTCTACCCCTGACCTTCTAAGCTGAAAACCGATAAGATCGCCACAACCTGTCAGGAAAACTCACAGATACCATGAGCCATGATCTTCCTCCGCTGAACGCCTTGCGTGCGTTCGAAGCCACGGCCCGATTGAACAGCGTCAGTCAGGCCGCCGAACAGCTGCACGTCACCCATGGTGCGGTCAGCCGTCAGCTGAAAGTGCTCGAAGAACACTTGGGCGTCAGCTTGTTTGTTAAAGACGGGCGCGGCTTGAAACTCACAGATGCAGGCATGCGTCTGCGTGATGCCAGCGGCGAGGCTTTTGATCGGCTTCGCAGTGTTTGCGCTGAATTGACGCAAAGCATGGCGGATGCGCCGTTTGTACTCGGCTGCTCTGGAAGCCTGCTGGCGCGCTGGTTTATCCCGCGTTTGGGCCGATTGAATGCCGATCTTCCGGATTTGCGTTTGCATCTATCGGCGGGTGAAGGCGATCTCGATCCACGACGTCCGGGGCTGGATGCTTTGCTGCTGTTCGCCGAGCCGCCATGGCCGGCAGACATGCAGGTTTACGAATTGGCTGCAGAACGCATCGGCCCGGTCATGAGTCCACTGTTCAGCGGCTATCAACGCCTGCGAACGGCGCCAGCCTCAGCGCTGCTCAATGAACCGCTGCTGCACACAACTTCTCGCCCACAAGCTTGGCCAAGCTGGGCACAGCAAAGCGACCTTGACGCAAAAGCGCTGAAGCTCGGGCAAGGTTTTGAGCATTTGTATTATTTGCTGGAGGCCGCAGTGGCCGGTCTCGGCGTGGCCATCGCGCCGGAGCCGCTGGTGACAGAAGACTTGAAAGCCGGTCGCCTGGTTGCGCCATGGGGTTTCTGTGAAACCCCGGCACAACTGGCGTTATGGCTACCCAAGCGCGCCGCAGACGGGCGCGCTCGGCAACTGGCGCAATGGCTCAAGAACGAGTTGCGCCAGAGCGATCACTCACCGCGCTTGAACAGCAAATAAGCCGCGAGCAGACCGATCGCACCGACGGCCACACCGGCCGTCGTCCATGGATGTTCCTGGGCGTAATCACGGGTGGCGATCCCGGTTTCGCGGGTTTTCACTTTGACTTCTTCATAGGCATCGCTGAGCAGGTGACGCGAATGTTTCAGCGCACTTTCGGCATTGCTTTTCAGCGCCTTGAGGGTCTTGCGCGACTCGTCCGAAGCGTCGTCCTTCAGGCTCTCCAACGACTTGAGCAGACTCTCGATCTCGGCTTCCATGCTTTGCAACGAGGCTTTACGTAAAGAGGTGTTGGCCATGGTGGCTCTCCTGCATTGGTGATGAGTGGCGTGTGTTGGTTGGGACTTCAGCGGTTTGAGAAAGTGCAGAAAATCTGAACTTCGTCTGCGCAAAGCCGCCGAAATCAACAGTGCAGATTCACTGCTAGTCTCAATTCCACACGCCAAGGAGATCGTTATGAGTGACCATCACACGTACAAGAAAGTCGAGCTGGTCGGTTCGTCGACCAGCAGCATTGAAGACGCCATCAACAACGCAATTGCTGAAGCCAACAAGACCATTCGCAACCTGGAATGGTTTGAAGTGACCGAAACCCGTGGTCACATCAAGGACGGCAAGGCAGCGCACTTTCAGGTGACGCTGAAAGTCGGCTTCAAGATTGCCAGCAGCTGAGTTTGGTCTAGTCTTCTGAACTTGCGCGCTGGCCGAGTGCCATAGGAATGGCAAAGCGCTACAGGGTGAGTGCATCGGGTGGATGACCTGATGCCCGCCTCTTTCAATCCGACCAGGGAGTGCGACCGATGAAGAAGTTCATTTTGGCAGTAGGTTTGTTGAGCCTTGCGGGTGGTGCGTTTGCTGCCGGTAAGCCTTGTGAAGAGCTGAAAAGCGAGATCGCGGCGAAGATTGATGCCAAGGGTGCTTCCGGGTATTCGCTGGAGATTGTCGACAAGGGCGCAGATGCTGGCGCCAAGGTCGTTGGCACCTGCGAAGGTGGCACCAAGGAAATCGTTTACAAACGCGGTTGATCGCGCCTGAAATACAAAAGCCGACGTGAATGCGTCGGCTTTTTTGTATCTGGGATTTTGGGGCTTTTGGTGTGTTTGAAATCGAACCCCCTCACCCCAGCCCTCTCCCCCTAGGGGCGAGAGGGAAAGGGAGCCGATCGGGGGGGCTGTTCAGATCCTGAGTACGACTCGTTATTTCAGGTCGATGTATCTCGAACATATAACCCGGTCAGTCCCCTCTCCCTCTGGGAGAGGGCTAGGGTGAGGGTGCCTTTCAGCCCTTCATAACTTGCGCCAACAACTCGTACGAATACACACGATCAGCGTGCTCGTAGAGATCACTGGTGAAAATCAGCTCATCCGCCTGCGTCTGCTCAACCAGCACCTCCAGCTTGGCGCGGATCTTCTGCGGGCTGCCGACCATCGCCAGTCCCAGGAAATCACCGACGGCTTCACGCTCATGCGGCAACCACAGCCCGTCCATGGTTGTCACTGGTGGACGCTGCACCAGGCTCTGCCCACGCATCAACGCCAGAATGCGCTGATACACCGACGTCGCCAGGTAGTCCGCCTGCTCGTCGGTATCCGCCGCCACCAGCGGCACACCGAGCATCACATACGGCTTGTCGAGCACCGCCGAAGGCTTGAAGTGATTGCGATAAACGCGGATCGCCTCGTGCATGAAACGCGGGGCGAAATGCGAGGCGAAGGCGTAAGGCAAGCCGCGCTCACCGGCCAGTTGAGCACTGAACAGGCTGGAACCCAGCAACCAGATCGGCACATTGGTGCCGGTGCCCGGCATCGCGATCACACGCTGATCCGGGGTACGCGGGCCGAGGTAGCGCACCAGTTCGGCGACGTCTTCGGGGAAATCATCGGCACTGCCGGAGCGCTCACGGCGCAGCGCCCGAGCAGTCATCTGATCGGAACCGGGCGCGCGGCCCAGACCGAGATCAATCCGACCCGGATACAGGCTTTCCAAGGTGCCGAACTGCTCAGCGATCACCAGCGGCGCATGATTGGGCAGCATCACGCCGCCGGAGCCGACACGTATGGTCGACGTACCGCCAGCCAGATAGCCCAGCAAAACCGATGTCGCGGAACTGGCGATGCCGTCCATGTTGTGATGTTCGGCCACCCAGAATCGCGTGTAGCCGAATTTCTCGACGTGCTGTGCCAGATCCAGCGAATTGCGCAGCGATTGCGCCGGGCTGCCGTTTTCGCGCACCGGTACCAGATCGAGGGTGGAAAATTTTACGTCGGACAGTTGTTTCATAAACCTGCGTCTCCGAGTGGGGAGGCAGGTTTTTCTTGCGAACGAAAACCTGCCAAATCCATAAGCGTGTTTTGTGCAATGAGGGCATATACCCGAGTTTCAATAGCGGTGATGAAATTTCCTACTAAAAAAGTCAACGATTCAGCCGGGGCTGAACTTTGCTGCGGCGTCTATCCTCAGAAGCCTTGCAAGTAAAAACCACGACGGCGCGGCGTTTCCGCGCCAGATCTTGAGGAGGCAGACATGGCTATCGTGAAGAAAGCATCCGCACATTGGGCAGGCGATCTGAAAACCGGCATCGGCTCCATCTCCACCGAAACCGGTGTCCTCAGAGAAGCGCCGTACGGGTTCAAGGCCCGGTTTGAGGGCGGCAAAGGTACCAACCCGGAGGAACTGATCGGCGCGGCGCATGCTGGCTGTTTTTCCATGGCGTTTTCGATGATTCTGGGCGATGCGGGGCTGAAGGCCGACAGCATTGATACTCAGGCGGAAGTGACCCTCGATCAGGTGGAGGGCGGGTTCGCGATCACGGCGGTGAAGCTGATCCTCAAGGCGAAGATCCCTGGAGCGACGCAGGAGCAGTTTGAAGAGCTGAGCAACAAGGCCAAGGAAGGGTGCCCGGTGTCGAAAGTGCTGAATGCGAAGATTACGCTTGAGGCTTCGCTGATTTCTTAAGGTTCGAATCAGGCGTTGGCTTTGCCGACGCCTTCGCGAGCAAGCTCGCTCCCACAATGAACGGGTCTAGCCAGAACCAATGTGGGAGCGAGCTTGCTCGCGAAGGCGATTTCACAATCAACCCGGAGTTTGAAACCGAAAACACAACTTGTGAGCGAAGTCAGAACCCTCGCTGTAAAAGTATGGTCGAATCAATGACAGCAGCTTCAGCGCACGCCCGTGCGCGCTGCCTCAGGGAGCTTCACTCATGAAACGTATTGGCTTGGCGATTCTCTGCAGTGCACTGGCCACCTCGGTAATTGCGGCACCCAAAAACTGCGAAAAACTCAAGGAAGAGATCGAAGTCAAGATTCAGGCTAAAGCAGTGCCGTCCTACACACTGGAAATCGTAAGCAAAGAAGAGGCCGCAAAACATGACATCGCCATGGTGGTCGGTTCATGCGAGAACGGCACCAAAGCGATCATCTATCAGAAGAACGACAGCTGAGTCGCCTCAGATAATGCAGTTGTAGTCGTGATCCTCGGCGACAATCTCGCGCTTGGCGTTGTACAGCCGGGCACTTGGGGTGAACGCCAGCGAGCGGCCCTCCAGCGTGTAACGCTGGCCGGCCTCGAAATGGTCATAGCGGATGTACATGTAGCACAACCGCTCCACCGGCCCGGTCATCAGCGCGCCACCACCGCCAAACACTTCGAAATCAAACCGCACGCGCAATTCGTGGCTGCCCGGGGTGACCTGAAAGTAGCGCCCGTCATTCAGTCGCTGTTTGTCGAGGCGCTCGGCCATGAGCACTTTACCGCCGGGCGTCGGCGTCGAAAAATCGACCCAGGCCATGTGCGGATCGACCGGGGGCAATGGCGTCTGACAACCGGCCACAAGACTGGCAACGAGCAACAACAGCAACTGGCGCATGACGAATATCCACTGATCTGAATACTCAGCATAGCGCCGTTCAGGTTCGCTGACAGCCTGCCGGCGTGCCCTGGCCTACCACTTTGCGCTGCTCGTCATAGAGCTTGGCCCATGGCCGGAAGCCGATACTGCCGGCCTGTAACTGATAACGCTGGCCGGCATTGAAATCCTTGAATTTCACGCTCAACTGGCAATCGCGCCACAGCGGCTCAGCGTCGGGACCGATGTTGGTCGCCTCCACCGGAAACTGATAACGCACCTTCAATTCATGACTGCCGGGCTGCACTTCAAAATAGCGTTTGTCGGCGGTCGCCTGAGTATCAACCTGCAACGCTTGCAGCGCCGTGTCCTGTTGCCGGGCATCGAGATCGATCCAAGCTTGCGAAGGGTCAGGATCGGGCATTCCGAATCCGGCACAACCGGCCAGCGTCAGCAGGCCTCCTGACAGCATCAACATGCGCATAGCGGTGCTCCTTAAGGCGGGATAGTCTTGCGGACAGACTCTCCGGGGGATTTCTTATTTTGATCAGGCCGTTTCCAAGCCTTGGGTTACTTGATCGCGTTTTTCGGGTTTTGTTTCCGGGTGTGTTGTTTTTGTTGCTCAACGGTTGCGCCAGCGTCAGCTATTACGCTCAGTTGGCCAGCGGCCAGCTGCAATTGCTGCGGGCGCGGGAGCCAGTGGAAAAGGTGATCAATGACCCGAGCCGCGACGAGACACTGCGCGCACATTTGGCGCAATCACAAAAAGCCCGCGCCTTTGCCAGCGAACATCTGCACCTGCCGGATAACGAGAGCTATCGCCTTTACGCCGACATCCATCGCCCGTACGTGGTGTGGAATGTGTTCGCCACTCAGGAGTTCTCCCTGACGCCACAGAACCATTGCTTCCCGATTGCCGGTTGTGTGGCCTATCGCGGTTACTACAGCCAGAGCGCGGCGCGGGGTGAAGCGGCGATCCAGCGTTTGCAGGGCATGGACGTTTCGATTGGCGGCGTTGAGGCCTATTCGACGCTGGGCTGGTTCAATGACCCGATCCTTAACTCGATGATGGGCTGGGGCGATGAGCGTCTGGCCACGCTGATTTTTCATGAGCTGGCGCATCAGCGCTTCTATGTAAAGGACGACACCGAGTTCAACGAGTCATTTGCCACGTTTGTCGAGCAGGAAGGCACGCGGCAGTGGCGAGCGTTTCGGGGGTTGCCGGCGGACACCGATTCACGGCTGAAACAACGCGATCAGTTTATTGAGTTGGTGCTCGATACCCGTTCACGGCTGGAGAAGCTTTATACACAGCCATTAGCGACCGAGCTGATGCGCGAACGTAAAGCGGCCGAGTTCGAGCAGTTTCGCCGCAAATACAGAATGATGAGGGACAGCCAGTGGGCCGGGGACAAGCGTTACGACGCCTGGGTGAACGCGCCGCTGAACAATGCGCGGTTGCTGCCGTTTGGTTTGTATGACCAGTGGGTGCCGGCGTTTGCGGCGTTGTTCAAAAAGGTCGGGGGGGATTGGATGAGGTTTTATGCTGAGGTGGAGGAACTTGGCAAATTGCCGGTGAGCGAGCGCAAGGCGGCACTCAAAGCGTTGGCAGACGCTCAGGCCTTCAGTGGCTAAAAAACCGTCATCGCGAGCAGGCTCACTCCTAAAGGGGAATGCGTTCCAAATGTAGGAGTGAGCCTGCTCGCGAAAGCAATTTGATCAGCGCTGCAAAAAGGCCTGATGCAACTCGTCCAAAGTTTCAAAGTGATAAGCCGGCGCCTCAGCGTTCAACTCTTCAAAACTGCCAAACCCATAACCCACTGCCGCCGCATCCAGCCCGTTACTGCGCGCGCCGATCAGGTCGTGCTTGCGATCACCGATCATCAGCGTATCCGCCGGATCCAGCCCTTCTTCCTTGATCAGATGCGCAATCAGCTCAACCTTGTTGGTCCGCGTGCCATCCAGCTCACTGCCGTAGATCACCTTGAAGTGCCGGGCAAAATCAAAGTGCCGAGCAATCTCGCGGGCGAACTCCCATGGCTTCGAGGTGGCGATGTACAACTGCCGTCCTTGGCCGCTCAGGGTTTCCAGCAACGGCGTAACGCCGTCGAACACACGGTTCTCATAAAGGCCTGTGACCTTGAAGCGTTCACGATAAAAATTCACCGCCTGCCACGCCTTGGCTTCATCAAAATCGTAGAACTGCATGAACGCCTGCAACAACGGCGGGCCGATAAAGTGTTCCAGTCTGGTCAGATCCGGCTCATCGATGCCGAGTTTGGCGAGGGCAAACTGAATGGAACGGGTGATGCCCTCACGTGGGTCTGTCAGGGTGCCATCAAGGTCGAACAGTACGGTTTGGTAATGCATGAAAATTCCTGGGCAGTCGCCAATTCGAATCAGAGTGTGTCGTAGCCTTCGGCCAGATGCAGATCCTTGAGCTTCACGTAGTTCGCCGCGCTGTAGGTGAAGAAGGCTTTTTCCTTGTCGGTGAGCGGACGCACCTGCTTCACCGGGCTACCCACATAAAGGAAGCCACTTTCAAGGCGCTTGCCCGGCGGAACCAGGCTGCCGGCGCCGATGATCACATCGTCCTCGACCACCGCGCCGTCCATGACGATGCTGCCCATGCCGATCAGCACGCGGCTGCCAACGCTGCAGCCATGCAGCATGACTTTGTGGGCGATGGTCACGTCATCGCCGATCAGCAGCGGGAAGCCGTCCGGGTTGAACGGGCCGGCGTGGGTGATGTGCAGCACGCAACCGTCCTGGACGCTGGTGCGCGCGCCGATACGGATGCGGTGCATGTCGCCGCGGATCACGGTCAGCGGCCAGACCGAGCTGTCTTCACCGATTTCGACGTCGCCGATCACCACCGCCGAGCTGTCGACAAAGGCGCCTTTGCTCAGGCTGGGGGTGTGATTCTGGTACTTGCGAACGGACACGATAATTTCTCTCTCTGTCGCCGATAGCTGCGGATGATGCCGATTGTAATTAAGATGGGGCAATGTTTCCCCAGCCAAGGTGCCAACCGTGAGCGTGAACAACCCTCTGCTGCAGTCCTACGACCTGCCACCGTTCTCCACGATCCGTGCCGAACACGTCCTGCCCGCCATCGAAACGATCCTGGCCGACAACCGCGCCGCCATCGCCGAAATCCTCAAGAGCCAAGTCCATAACCCGACCTGGGCCGGCCTGGTACTGGCGATGGACGAACTCAATGACCGTCTCGGCGCTGCCTGGAGCCCGGTCAGCCACCTCAACGCCGTGTGCAACAGCGCCGAGCTTCGCGAAGCTTACGAGTCGTGCCTGCCTGCCCTGAGCGCCTACTCCACCGAGATGGGCCAGAACCGCGAGCTGTTCCAGGCTTATGAAGCGCTGGCCAACAGCCCGGAAGCCGCTGGTTTCGACGTGGCGCAAAAGACTATTCTGGAACACGCTCTGCGTGACTTCCGTCTGTCGGGTATCGACCTGCCGGAAGCCGAGCAGAAACGCTACGCCGAAGTGCAAAGCAAACTGTCCGAGCTGGGCAGCCGCTTCTCCAACCAACTGCTCGACGCTACGCAGGCTTGGACCAAGCACGTCAGCGACGAAGCCGCCCTCGCCGGCCTGACCGATTCGGCCAAGGCGCAAATGGCTGCCGCCGCGCAAGCCAAAGGCCTCGATGGCTGGCTGATCACCTTGGAATTCCCGAGCTACTACGCGGTGATGACTTACGCGCAAGACCGCGCGCTGCGTGAAGAAGTCTACGCCGCCTACTGCACCCGCGCCTCGGATCAAGGCCCGAACGCCGGTCAGAACGATAACGGCCCGGTGATGGAAGAGATCCTCGATCTGCGTCAGGAACTGGCCAAGCTGCTGGGTTTCGCCAGCTTCTCCGAGCTGAGCCTGGCCACGAAAATGGCCGAATCCAGCGATCAGGTACTGAGCTTCCTGCGCGATCTGGCCAAGCGCAGCAAGCCGTTCGCTGAGCAGGATCTGCAACAGCTGCGCGCCTACGCCGCCGAACAGGGCTGCGCCGATCTGCAAAGCTGGGACAGCGGTTTCTACGGCGAAAAGCTCCGTGAACAGCGCTACAGCGTTGCCCAGGAAACCCTGCGTGCGTACTTCCCGATCGACAAAGTGCTGGGCGGTCTGTTTGCCATCGTTCAGCGTCTGTACGGCATCGAGATCGCCGAGCAGAAGGGCTTCGACACCTGGCACCCGGACGTGCGCCTGTTCGAAATCAAGGAAAACGGCCAGCACGTCGGCCGCTTCTTCTTCGACCTTTATGCCCGCGCCAACAAGCGTGGCGGGGCGTGGATGGACGGCGCCCGCGACCGTCGTCGTACCGTCGACGGCGTGCTGCAAAGCCCGGTGGCCAATCTGGTGTGCAACTTCACCCCGGCCGACAGCGGCAAGCCTGCGCTGCTGACCCACGACGAAGTGACCACGCTGTTCCACGAATTCGGTCATGGCCTGCACCACCTGCTGACTCGCGTTGATCACGCCGGTGTTTCCGGGATCAACGGCGTGGCGTGGGACGCGGTCGAGCTGCCAAGCCAGTTCATGGAAAACTGGTGCTGGGAGCCGGAAGGTCTCGCGCTGATTTCCGGTCACTACGAATCTGGTGAGCCGCTGCCTCAGGACCTGCTCGAAAAAATGCTCGCGGCGAAGAACTTCCAGTCCGGCCTGATGATGGTCCGTCAGCTCGAGTTCTCGCTGTTCGACTTCGAACTGCACGCCACCCACGGTGACGGCCGCAATCCGCTGCAAGTGCTGGAAGGCGTTCGCGACGAAGTGTCGGTGATGCGTCCGCCGGCCTACAACCGCTTCCCGAACAGCTTCGCGCACATCTTTGCCGGCGGTTACGCGGCGGGTTACTACAGCTACAAGTGGGCGGAAGTGCTGTCGGCCGATGCCTTCTCGAAGTTTGAAGAAGACGGCGTGCTCAACGCAGAAACCGGCCGCGCCTTCCGCGAAGCGATTCTGGCGCGCGGCGGTTCGCAGGCGCCGATGGTGCTGTTCGTCGACTTCCGTGGCCGTGAGCCATCGATTGACGCACTGTTGCGCCACAGCGGCCTGAGTGAGGACGCGGCAGCATGAGTGAGGGGCCTGTGATTACCAAGAAGCGCTTTATCGCCGGGGCGGTCTGCCCGGCGTGCAGCGAACCGGACAAGCTGATGATGTGGAACGAGGACGGCGTGCCGCACCGCGAATGTGTGGCCTGCGGTTACTCGGATACGCTAAACGAGCAAGGGCTGTCGGTGCCGAAAGAATTGGGCACGCGGGTCAACACCAGTGCGCTGAACAAACCCGCGCCGGACAAGACCGTGCAGGCCGTACAGTTTTTCCCCAACCCGAAACTGAAAAAAAAGCCTGACCAGCCCAATTGAGCCATGACTGCCTCGCACCGAATCAGCGGTGCGAGGTGGTATCTATCTAATGCCTTGCCCTTGCGCTTTCTCCGTAGGCTGATTTTTTTCAACCTGCGGTCAAGGAAGACGCGATGCCCCCTACCAATCCCCTGCTACAACGCTGGCAGCTGCCGGCCTGGTCCGACGTGAAGGCCGAGCACCTGGCACCCGCCATCAATGCCATCGTGGCCGATAATCAGCGGATCATCGCCGAAGTGATCGCCACCCAGACCGACCACCCCAATTGGGATGATCTGGTGGTGGCCGTCGCCGAAGCCGACGCACGGCTCGCTGAAACCATGGGCATCATTGAAGTGCTCTCGACCGTCAAAACCACGGACATCGACTGGATAGAGCAAAGCGCCCTGTGCAGCATTACTGCGGCTCGCTATCGGGTGCAGAAGGCTGCGAACCTGGAGCTTTATCACACGTATCAACGTCTGCAGCAGAGCCCGATCGCCGACAGCTTCGATGACTTTCGCAAAGCGTCGTTGGCCAAGACTCTGCGTGGTTTTCGTTTGTCGGGCATTGAGTTGCCTGCCGAACTGCGACAGCGGTTAACCACGATAAACCTCGACATCGAGCTTCAGGAGCAATTGTTCCAGATCAATCTGGAGCGCAGCAGCGCTGGCTGGAGCAAGCAGATTAGCCAGGCTGCGACCCTCGACGGCCTGTCAGCCGCGTTCCAGGATCGGCTGGCGCTCAACGCGCGTCGAGCGGGGAAAAGCGGCTGGTTGTTGACGCTGGATCGAAACACCTACGAATACATCATGAAAAATGCGCGAGATCGGCATTTGCGCGAAGAGTATTTTCGCGCTTATTGCACCCGGGCCTCGGATCAAGGACCGCATGATGCGCGGTTCGATAACGGACCCGTCTTGCAAAAACTGCTCGGCTTACGCCATGAAAAAGCCCGGTTGCTGGGCTTCGAGAGCTTTGCACACCTGCGGCTTTCGAACCACATGGCCAACTCGCCCGCCCAGGTCGAACATTTTTTAAAGCAACAGATCGAGCACAATCGCACATCACTGGAGCAGGACATGCAGGCCCTGCGAGCATTCGCCACAACCCAGGGCGTCACAGAACTGCAGGCTTGGGATTTCGAGTTTTTCGTCGAGCAATTACGTCAGCAACGCTCGGCGAGCGCACTGAACGGACTTGGCGAGTATTTTCCGCTGGATGAAACGCTGTGTCGGTTCTGCCAATTCAATGAACATTTATTCGGTATCAAACTGACCGAGCAGAAGGACCTCAGCCATTGGCACGAGGAAGTGCGTCTGTTGGAAGTCAGCGAATACGGACAGTTGATCGGGTACATCTACTTCGATCCCTTTCATCGCGAGGACGCCCCCGACTTTGCCCTGACCAATACCATGCGCAACCGACGCATCAATGCCGAGGGTCGGCCGGCCCTGCCAATCGCTATCCTCCACTGCAACTTCCCTGCCGCGACCAGCGAACATCGCTGCCTGCTTTCACACAAGGACCTGCGCGTGCTGTTCCATGAGTTCGGGCATTGCCTGCAACAGGTGCTGACCCGCTCGCCTCACCACAATCTGTCGGGTATCGCGCAACTGGGGCGTGATACCGGTGAGTTTGCCGGGCAACTGTTCGAACAATTCAGCCTTTCAGCGGAGCTGCTTCAGTGGCTGTCAGCACACCACGAAACCCGCTCGCCGCTAAAGCGCGCACGGCTAACGTCAGCACTGGCCGCCATCGCGACGCTTACCAGTCGCGATACCGCCACGCTGCTGCTTGAGGCTTTACTCGATCTTGAATTGCACCGCAGCGAAGAAAATGGCCAAAACCCGCAACAGCGCTTCGAAGCGGTGCTGCTGGAAATACCGCAACTGCAATTGCCCGCCTATTGCCGCTTTGCCAACAGTTTCGATTATCTGGTGACCGGTTACGAAGCATCGGTCTACGCCTACAAATGGTCAGGCGTACTGGCCAGCGAGGCGTTCAAGCACATTGAGCGTGATGGGGTATTCAATGCGCAAACCGGCCGAAAGTTGCGTGAAGCGTTCTTCTCCGGTGATTCGATTTCACTGTTGGCCGCGCTGGAAGTCTTCGTCGGCCAGGCAGTTCAGACAGATCTGGCAGCGCAACCGGACTGACGCGCCGATCACTCGACGTGGGCGGACTTGAACCAGCTTTTCATCGAACAGGTGGCGAAAGCACTGGTGCTGCAATCGCCATTGGCCAGCGCCGTGCGCAGCTTGTCGACATCGGCCTGCATCACGTAGCGCACGCTATCGCGGAAGTGCCCGCTCTCACCAAAACCGCCCTGAGTCATCTCGCTCAAGGCATCCTCTTTGCTCCAGCCCTGCACCACCACACGGTACATCGCCGCCATCAGGCCGGTGCGGTCGGAGCCGTGTTTGCAATGCATCAATACCGGACCGCTGGCTTCGGCAGACTGAATCGCCCGCAGGGTCTTGAGCACATCGGCGTCGTCAACGTGATTGGTGCGATACGGCAGTTGCACCTGATTGATGCCGGGCTCGGACAACCAATTACTGTCCGCTTCCGGAAGGAAGTTGATCACCGTGGCGACTTTCAGATTCTTCAGCAACGGCACCGCACCGCCATCGGGCAAGGCGCTGCGATAGAGCGTCGGCGACATCTGGAACAGGTTGTATTGCACTTCGACCGGTTGCGCCCAATCAGCAGGACGAACTGTCGCAGTTGCCGCAGCCTGGGCAGGCATCCAGGGCAACAGCACCAATAGCGATAAGCACAAAGCGGAAAAAAAACGCACTCGGGACATGCTGGGGTAACCGTGTCGGGGTTCATCGGTGAGAGGAACGGCAGCTTCGATGTTGAGCGGTCAAAGCCCTGTGAGGCGCTTGTCAAAGAATCGTGAATCCGCACGGTTTCATGCACTGGCATGCGGAAAACCGCTGTTTTTTTCCACTGAATCGATTCATCCCGAAGCTTAGCCTGCTACCATTTGTCACACGATGTTGCAGACGAGTCCCCATTTTCCGGGTCATACCGTCACGTCGCGACGAAAACTCCTCAAGCCGCTCGCAGAAGCGGCTGTCCCCTAATGCCTGATGAGGTGCACCCCATGTCTGATGAAAGTCGAGACAACCCGCGGCGTGAATTCTTACGCAAATCCCTGACCCTGATTCCGGTGGTCACCCTGGCTGGCACCGGTCTGGGCAGCAGCGTCTTGCAAGCAGCGCCTGAAGCCAAACCAGCTGCGCCCGCGCCGCAACCGGTTCGCACTGATGCCAGCGTGTATCAGCCGAGCTATTTCACCGCCGAAGAATGGGCGTTCATCAATGCCGCCGTCGCACAGCTGATCCCCAACGATGCCCAAGGCCCGGGCGCGCTCGAAGCCGGCGTGCCGGAATACATCGACCGGCAGATGAACACGCCGTACGCCGCCGGTGCGCTGTGGTACATGCAAGGCCCGTTCAACGCCGACGCCGCTCCGGAAATGGGCTGGCAGAGCAAACTGGTGCCCAAAGAGATCTATCGCCTCGGCATCGCCGCCACGGATCAGTGGGCAAAATCCCTCAACGGTAAAGTATTTGCTGAGCAAGACAGCGCTACCCGAGACGATTTGCTCAAGCAACTTGAAACCGGCAAAGCGCAGTTCGACGCGGTTCCGGCGAAGATTTTCTTCAATCTGCTGCTGCAAAACACCAAGGAGGGGTTCTTCTGCGACCCGATCCACGGTGGCAACAAAGGCATGGTCGGCTGGACAATGATCGGCTTCCCCGGCGCCCGCGCCGATTTCATGGATTGGGTGGAACGTAACGAGCAATACCCCTTCCCGGCAGTTTCGATTCGCGGCGAGAGGGCGTAAGCATGGCAACGGTAATGAAGAAGGTTGACGCAGTCATTGTCGGTTTCGGCTGGACTGGCGCGATCATGGCCAAAGAATTGACCGAAGCGGGCCTCAACGTGCTGGCGCTGGAGCGCGGGCCGATGCAGGACACCTACCCGGACGGCAACTATCCGCAGGTGATCGACGAACTCACCTACAGCGTGCGTAAAAAACTCTTTCAGGACATCTCCAAGGAAACCGTCACCATTCGCCACAGCGTCAACGACATCGCCCTGCCGAACCGCCAGTTGGGCGCGTTTCTGCCGGGCAATGGTGTTGGCGGCGCCGGACTGCACTGGTCGGGCGTGCACTTCCGGGTCGATCCGATCGAGTTGCGCATGCGTAGCCACTACGAAGAGCGCTACGGCAAAAGCTTTATCCCCAAGGACATGACCATCCAGGACTTCGGCGTCAGCTATGAAGAACTGGAGCCGTTCTTCGATTTCGCCGAAAAAGTCTTCGGCACCTCGGGCCAGGCCTGGACGGTGAAAGGCCAATTGGTCGGTCAGGGCAAGGGCGGCAACCCGTACGCGCCGGATCGCTCCAACCCGTTCCCGCTGGAAGCGCAGAAAAACACAGTCTCCGCACAGCTGTTCGGCAAAGCAGCGACTGAAGTCGGTTACAAGCCCTACAACTTGCCTTCGGCAAACACCTCGGGGCCTTACACCAACCCTTACGGCGCACAGATGGGGCCGTGCAACTTCTGCGGTTTCTGCAGTGGTTACGTTTGCTACATGTATTCCAAAGCCTCGCCGAACGTGAACATTCTGCCGGCGCTCAAGCCGCTGCCGAATTTCGAGCTGCGGCCTAACTCGCATGTGTTGCGGGTCAATCTCGACAGCAGCAAATCCAAAGCCACCGGCGTGACCTACATCGACGGACAGGGTCGCGAGATCGAGCAACCGGCGGATCTGGTGATTCTCGGCGCGTTCCAGTTGCACAACGTGCGTCTGATGCTGCTGTCCGGCATCGGCAAGCCATACGACCCGATCAGCGGCGAAGGCGTGGTCGGGCGTAACTTTGCCTACCAGAACATGGCGACCATCAAGGCGTTCTTCAACAAGGACACCCACACCAACAACTTCATTGGCGCCGGCGGCAACGGCGTGGCGCTGGATGACTTCAACGCCGACAACTTCGACCACGGCCCGCACGGCTTCGTCGGCGGCTCGCCGATGTGGGTCAACCAGGCTGGTAGCCGACCGATTGCTGGCACCTCGAATCCGCCGGGTACACCGGCGTGGGGCAGTGACTGGAAACGCGCCACCGCCGATTACTACACCCACCAGGTGTCGATGGATGCCCACGGCGCGCATCAGTCCTACCGTGGCAACTACCTTGATCTCGATCCGGTGTACCGCGATGCCTATGGTTTGCCGCTGCTGCGGATGACCTTCGACTGGCAGGAAAACGACATCAAGATGAACCGTTTCATGGTCGAGAAAATGGGCAAGGTCGCCGAAGCGATGGGCCCGAAAGCCATTGCGGTGATCGGCAAGAAAGTCGGCGACCACTTCAACACCGCGTCGTACCAGACCACCCACCTTAACGGTGGCGCGATCATGGGCACCGACCCAAAGAAGAGCGCGCTGAACCGCTACTTGCAGAGCTGGGACGTGCACAACGTTTTCGTTCCGGGTGCCTCGGCATTCCCGCAAGGCCTCGGTTACAACCCGACCGGGCTGGTTGCCGCACTGACCTACTGGTCGGCGAAGGCGATCCGCGAGCAATACCTGAAAAACCCCGGCCCGCTGGTTCAGGCTTAAGGAGCGATGACCATGAAAAATCTCGTTATCGCGACTCTGGCGCTGCTCGGCAGTGCCTCAATTCATGCGGCTGAAGTTGATCAAAGTCTGATCAAACAGGGCGAATACCTCGCCCGCGCCGGTGACTGCGTGGCCTGCCACACCGCCAAGGGCGGCAAACCGTTCGCCGGTGGCCTGCCGATGGAAACCCCGATCGGCACGATCTACTCGACCAACATCACCCCGGACAAAACCGGCGTCGGTGAATACAGCTTCGAGGACTTCGATCAGGCCGTACGCCATGGCGTCGCCAAAAACGGTAGTACGTTGTACCCGGCGATGCCGTATCCGTCCTACGCGCGTGTCAGCGAAACCGACATGCAAGCGTTGTACGCGTACTTCATGCACGGCGTAGAACCGGTGGCGCAAGAGAACAAGGCCAGCGACATTCCGTGGCCGTTGAGCATGCGTTGGCCGTTGATGGGCTGGCGCTGGATGTTTGCGCCGAAGGTCGAGGACTACAAAGCGACGAGTACCGACCCGGTGATCGATCGTGGTGCGTATCTGGTCGAAGGCCTCGGTCATTGCGGTGCCTGCCATACGCCGCGCGCCCTGACCATGCAGGAAAAATCCCTGAGCGCGGCCGATGGCAAAAACTTCCTCGCCGGCAGTGCGCCGCTGGAAGGCTGGATCGCCAAAAGTCTGCGTGGTGATCACAAGGATGGCCTCGGTAGCTGGAGCGAAGAGCAACTGGTGCAGTTCCTCAAGACCGGGCGTAGCGATCGCAGCGCCGTGTTCGGCGGCATGAGCGATGTGGTCACCCACAGCATGCAATACATGACGGATGCCGATCTGACGGCGATTGCCCGCTACCTCAAGTCGTTGCCGGCCACTGATCCGAACGATCAACCGCATCAGTACGATGAAAAAGCCGCCAAGGCGCTGTGGAACGGTGATGACAGTCAGCGTGGCGCTGCGGTGTACATCGACAACTGCGCCGCGTGCCACCGCACCGATGGCCACGGTTATACCCGGGTGTTCCCGGCGCTGGCGGGTAATCCGGTGCTGCAATCGGAAGACCCGACTTCGTTGATTCACATCGTGCTCAAGGGCGGTACGTTGCCGGCGACACACACGGCGCCGTCGACCTTCACCATGCCGGGCTTCGCCTGGCGTCTGTCGGATCAGGAAGTGGCGGATGTGGTGAGCTTCATCCGCGGCAGTTGGGGTAATAAAGGTGCGCCGGTCAGCGCCAAAGAAGTTGCGGGTTTACGCAGCGACGATATGAAAACTACGTCCACTGATGATCTTGGCCAAGTCACCGATCATCATTAAAAACAAAAACCCTGCATGAACCATTCATGCAGGGTTTTTTAATGACAGATATCGCAACAAGTTCCAATCTTACGGATTAACGATACTTACATAAGCCTTGGCCAATGCAATCAGCTTCGCCTTGTCGTCGTTATCAATATCACCATCACCGTCCACATCGTTCTTGTTGGTGCGAACAGTGAACGTTTTGCCACGGTCGCTGGACACTGCCACCACGTAGTCCGAGTCAACCAGAGTCTCGGTGGGCAGCTCCTGCTCGGCGTTCCAGCCCAGTTCCTTGCGCGCAAGTTGCATCGAAACAATGGTATTGGGCTCCGATGCATTGGGCAGCATCATTTGCATAAAGACGCCACGCTGATTGAGATAAGACATGAATTAAATCCTTTTAATTTAGTTACCGGACAAATGCCGATGGAAGTGGCCAAGACTATATTCGATAACTTGGCGCGACAACGGGACATATGTATCTCGGATTGTACTTTGCACTTATATATAAACTTTGCCAGTCAGCGCGTATCCCATCGCTGAACGGTACTGGATCACACCGGGTGCGCTCAGGTACTGTATGCATATACAGATCAGGAGCCCGCCCAATGATCAACCCTCTCCCGCCCCGCGGTCGCGGAACCGCCAGTAACCCGCACAACCGCTTCGCGCCGAACCGCTCGGTGGCGGAGGATGACGGCTGGTATCAGGAAGTGCCGCTGACGCAAGGCACCGAGGTGATGATCGAAACCGCAAAAACCATCATCACCCGTAACACTTCACCAGACTTGCCGTTCGACCGTTCCATCAATCCCTATCGAGGCTGTGAGCATGGCTGCATCTATTGCTACGCACGGCCCAGCCACGCCTATTGGGACATGTCACCCGGGCTGGATTTCGAAACGAAACTGATCGCCAAGACCAACGCCGCCCAAGTGCTGGAAGAACAGCTCGGAAAGAAAGGCTATCAATGTGCGCCGATCAACCTGGGTTCCAACACCGACCCGTATCAGCCGATCGAGCGTGAACACAAAATCACCCGCCAGACCCTCGAAGTGCTGCTGCGCTATAAGCACCCGGTGACCATCATCACCAAAGGCTCGCTGATTCTGCGCGACCTCGACCTGCTCACCGAACTGGCGCAGCAACGGCTAGTGGCCGTAATGATCAGCCTGACCACGCTGGACGACGAACTCAAACGCATCCTCGAACCGCGCGCCGCTGCACCCAAGGCACGATTGCGCGCGATCCGGATGATGCGCGAAGCAGGCATTCCCGTTGGTGTGCTGTGTTCACCGATGATTCCAATGATCAATGACAGTGAAATCGAAAATCTGCTCAACGAAGCCCACGCCGCCGGTGCGCAAAGTGCTGCGTACATGATGTTGCGTCTGCCGCTGGAAGTGGCGCCGCTGTTCGAGGAATGGCTTCAGTCGCACTACCCGCAACGCGCCGCGCACGTGCTGAGCCTGATCCGCCAGAGCCGTGGCGGCGAACTCTACGACAGCCGTTTTGGTGCACGCATGCGCGGTGAAGGGGTGTTCGCCGACCTGCTCGCGCAACGCTTTGCCAAAGCGATCAAGCGGCTTGGCATGAATCACCGCGAAGGCTATAACCTCGATTGCACCGCCTTCTGTCCGCCGGGTCGCCAGATGTCGTTGATTTAGCGACAATTGGCCTATGGTTGAGGGGTTGGAATCCTTCCGCCGAAATCACCCAGTCACGTTTTTTGTGACCTGGAACACACGTTCTAGAGCGTTTGATTCAGTTTGAGTTAAGTTTCGGCGGCTACCTTGTTCATCGAGTGACTGACGGGTCGGGATGACCCGGATGTTTAAACAGCCACTGGCTTCATACCGGAATACATGGGAATGACTCCCCTAATCCGCCAAAGAGGATGAATCATGAGTGACAAGGATAAACAGCCGTTGGCTGCGTCGGGGCAAACCCCTGAAGCGGAATCCGCCGATGCAGCGCTGCGACAGATCGTAGACGGCTTTTTGCATTTTCATCATGAGGTCTTCCCACAGCAGGAAGAACTCTTCAAGAAACTCGCCACGGCCCAAGCGCCCAAGGCGATGTTCATCACCTGCGCCGACTCGCGCATCGTCCCCGAGCTGATTACCCACAGCTCGCCCGGCGATCTGTTCGTGACCCGTAACGTCGGCAACGTCGTGCCGCCTTACGGGCAGATGAACGGCGGCGTTTCCACCGCGATCGAATACGCGGTACTGGCGCTCGGCGTGCAGCACATCATCATCTGCGGCCACTCCGATTGCGGCGCCATGCGTGCGGTGCTCAATCCGGACAGCCTGGAAAAAATGCCGACAGTGAAAGCCTGGCTGCGCCACGCTGAAGTCGCGAAAACCATGGTGCATGAAAACTGTAACTGCGCCGACGAAAAAGAAAGCATGCCGATCCTCACCGAGGAAAACGTCATCGCCCAACTGCAGCACTTGCGTACCCATCCTTCGGTAGCCTCGCGCATGGCGAACGGTCATTTGTTCATCCATGGCTGGGTCTACGACATCGAAACCAGCGAAATCAAAGCTTACGACGCGGATCAGGGACGTTTCCTGCCGCTCGACGGTAGCCATCCGATTCCGGTGGCGACGCCCAAAGCGCGCTTCTAAATCTTCCTAAAAATCTGTGTGGTTTGACGCCGGCCGCTGTTTCAGCGGTTCGGCGAAGCCATGCCTGAAGAAAACTTCGGGAGAATCGCTATGCGTGCGGCTCAATTGAAAGCGGTGTTGCCACGGGAGTTGCTCGCTTCAGTGGTTGTGTTTCTGGTCGCGTTGCCGCTGTGCATGGGTATCGCGATTGCGTCAGGGTTGCCACCGGCCAAGGGTTTGATCACTGGGATCATCGGCGGTCTGGTGGTCGGTTGGCTGGCGGGTTCGCCGTTGCAGGTCAGCGGGCCGGCGGCGGGTCTGGCGGTGTTGGTGTTCGAACTGGTGCGCCAGCACGGCATCGAGATGCTCGGGCCGATTCTGCTGCTCGCCGGTTTCCTGCAACTGGTCGCCGGGCGCTTGAAGCTCGGTTGCTGGTTTCGGGTCACGGCGCCAGCGGTGGTCTACGGCATGCTGGCGGGGATTGGCGTGTTGATTGTGCTGTCGCAGGTGCATGTGATGCTCGATGCGTCACCAAAGCCCTCGGGCCTGGATAACCTTACGGCGTTCCCGGCAGCAGTGGCGCAGGCCTTGCCGTCGTTCGGCTGGCAGGCCGGGCTGCTCGGACTGTCAACGATTGCGGTGATGTGGTTGTGGGAAAAATTTCGCCCGCATTCGTTGCGCTTCGTTCCGGGCGCATTGCTCGGTGTCGGTCTGGCGACCGGGGCAAGTCTGTTGCTGGCCCTGCAAGTCAAACGCGTCGAGGTGCCGGCGAATCTGGCCGAAGCCATCGATTGGCTGAAACCGGCGGACTTGCTCAGCCTGGCTGATCCGACGCTGCTGATCGCCGCGTTCGCCGTGGCGTTTATCGCCAGCGCCGAAACGTTGCTGTCCGCCGCAGCGGTAGATCGCATGCACAGCGGCGTGCGTTCGGACTTCGACCGTGAGCTGTCGGCGCAAGGTGTCGGCAACATGCTCTGCGGTCTGCTCGGCGCGCTGCCGATGACCGGGGTGATCGTGCGCAGTTCGGCCAACGTCCAGGCCGGCGCAACCACGCGTTACTCGACGATCTTCCATGGTCTGTGGCTGCTGGCGTTCGTGCTGTTGCTGTCGAGTGTGCTGCAAAGCATTCCGGTGGCGAGTCTGGCGGGTGTGCTGGTGTACACCGGGTTCAAACTGGTCGATCTCAAAGCTTTCCGAGGCTTGAGTCGTTATGGCCGGATGCCGATGTTCACCTATGCCGCGACGGCGTTGGCGATCATCTTCACCGACCTGCTGACGGGCGTGTTGATCGGTTTCGGTCTGACGATGTTGAAACTGGCGTTCAAGGCTTCGCGATTGAAGATCAGCCTGATCGATCTGCCGCAGGAGGGTGAGATGGAATTGCGTCTGGTCGGTGCGGCGACCTTCCTCAAGGTGCCGGCGCTGACGCAAGTGCTGGGCAGCATTCCCCAGGGGACGACGGTGCATGTGCCGCTCAATAATCTGAGCTACATCGACCATTCGTGTCTGGAGTTGCTGGAAGAGTGGGGCCGGGCGAATGCGGCGAAGGGCTCGAAGCTGTTGATTGAGTCGCGCGGGTTGAAGCGCAGGCTTGAGGGACGGATTCGAACGACTACCGGGATCGGCGCTGCCGGCTAAATTTGCTGGTTGAACTCAACCCCTGTAGGAGCTGCCGCAGGCTGCGATCTTTTGATTCTGATTGTAAAAGATCAAAAGATCGCAGCCTGCGGCAGCTCCTACATTCGATTGTGTGTAACTCAGGCAGCAGGCTGGTCCAGTTCCAGACCCACACCCAGTCGGCGGCCCATGCACGGCCAGCGTTTCCACGCGGCGCCGGTGTCCGGGCTGCTGAGTTTTTCGCGGTAGACCTCTACCGACTCCAGGGCAAAACTTTCGTCGTTGAGCATCTCGTCAATGGCGTGATGCACCGCTTCGTCCAGTTGGTTGGCAAATTCCTCACCGATCAATTGGTGAGCAATCAAGTTGGCGACCGTCATGTCCAGGGGGATCAGTGGCTGGCCGAAATGCTTGATGTACAGGTCGTTGACCTCTTCGACAAAACGGTGCGCCAGATAGGCTTCATCAAGCAGGCTGTCCAGGCCAACGTGCCCGGCCATGATGGCTGGCGGCTGGAGGAAATACTGCTCGGCGATTTTCAGCACCGGTTTGATCTGCGATTCGATTCCCGCTTCCCTGGCGACTTCATTGGCTGCATCCAGCAGGTCTGGCACTTCATCGATGTAGGCGGCGACAAAACGCGTCAGCACGCCCTGGGCGTCGGCTTCCGGCAATTGGATCGCCGGGTGTAAATGAGGCAGCTTGCTTTCCAGCTGACGGGTCAGCAGGCCGGTGTCTTTTTCGTGTTGTTGGGCTTTTTGGATCTGCTCGCGCAATGCGGCGGTGTTCATGGAAACTCCAGGAAACAAGGCAATGAAATAGGGAAGACATAAGTTAGCTGGCTTACGAAAAATGCTAAGACGCATTTGTCATAATTATTTCATCCTTGATGCGCCTGCGTTATATCGGTTTGCCACCACTCGTCTGCATCCTTCTCCATTCGTGCCCTTGAACGCAAGTGCCAGCTGTTTCAGTTGATTTACGTGTGCACATTGCAATTTCCCGTCGCTGTCTATACTCGCCAGTGAATGGAGTTAGCTGATGACGCCCGACTGCACCCGCAGCAAGGCCCGGCGATTCAAGTTCGTAGTCTGATGCAGCCGCTCCCTTGCCGCAGGCGAAAGCCGGCGGGATAACAAGAACGATAAGGGGAACCCGCAATGATGCGACATCCACACGTCTGGATGGGCCTCCTGTTGTGGTCGATTTTCAGTCCGGCGCACGCCGCATGGACTGTGAATA
Source organism: Pseudomonas sp. R84 (assembly GCF_009834515.1). Taxonomy (NCBI): domain Bacteria; kingdom Pseudomonadati; phylum Pseudomonadota; class Gammaproteobacteria; order Pseudomonadales; family Pseudomonadaceae; genus Pseudomonas; species Pseudomonas sp. R84. The sequence goes on along the minus strand of NZ_CP019426.1, from coordinate 99,083 downwards.
TGGCGCCTGGAGCGACTGAAATCAGTCACGCAGTATTCGACCTGCACATGACCATTTTCTGGATCTGTGTGGTGATCGGGATCATCGTCTTCGGCGCCATGTTCTGGTCGATGATGGTGCACCGCCGTTCTACCGGGCAGGTCGCCGCAAAATTCCACGAAAGCACCACCGTCGAAATTCTCTGGACCGTCGTACCGTTCCTGATTCTGGTGGCGATGGCCGTGCCGGCGACCGCCACCCTGATCAAGATGTACGACACCAGTGAGCCGGATATCGATATCCAGATCACCGGTTACCAGTGGAAGTGGCACTACAAATACCTGGGCCAGGACGTCGAGTTCTTCAGCAACCTGGTCACCCCCGCCGAACAGATCCACAACAAGGAAACCAAGGGCGAGCATTACTTGCTCGAGGTCGACAAGCCGCTGGTGCTGCCGACTGGCGCCAAGGTGCGTTTCCTCGTGACCTCGGCCGACGTTATTCACTCGTGGTGGGTGCCGGCCTTCGCGGTGAAACGCGATGCGATCCCGGGATTCGTCAACGAGGCGTGGACGCGCATCGACAAGCCCGGCATTTACCGTGGCCAGTGCGCCGAACTGTGCGGCAAGGACCATGGCTTCATGCCGATCGTGGTCGAGGTCAAAGAGAAGGCCGACTACGACAAGTGGCTCGCCGAGCGCAAAGCCGAAGCCGCGCAGCTTAAAGAGCTGACCAGCAAGGAATGGACCCTCGAGGAACTCAAGGAACGTGGCGACAAGGTTTATCACACCACCTGCGTTGCCTGTCACCAGGCCGAAGGCCAAGGCCTGCCGCCGATGTTCCCGGCGCTCAAGGGCTCGAAAATTGCCACTGGCCCGATCAAGGATCACTTGAGCATTGTCTTCCACGGCAAGCCCGGCACCGCCATGGCGGCGTTCGGCAAGCAGCTGTCGGAAGTCGATATCGCAGCGGTCGTGACCTACGAACGTAACGCCTGGGGCAACAACAAGGGCGACATGGTCACGCCAAAAGAAGTGCTGGAGCTGAAACAGGCGGAAAGCAAATGAGCCGGTCTATCGCGTACCTCGTGAACCGGTCGGGGCAACGCGCCCCGGCCTGCCTCATTCACTCACGTAAAGGAGACCGGCCATGAGCGCTGTCATCGATGAGCACGGTCATGCCGACCACGCCCACGGCCCCGCCAAAGGCCTGATGCGCTGGGTGCTGACCACCAACCACAAGGACATCGGCACGCTGTACCTGTGGTTTGCGTTCTGCATGTTCCTGCTCGGCGGTACGTTCGCGATGGTGATTCGCGCCGAACTGTTCCAACCAGGGCTGCAGATCGTCGAACCGGCGTTCTTCAACCAGATGACCACCATGCACGGTCTGGTGATGGTCTTCGGTGCGGTGATGCCGGCCTTCGTCGGCCTCGCCAACTGGATGATCCCGTTGATGATCGGCGCGCCGGACATGGCCCTGCCGCGGATGAACAACTTCAGCTTCTGGCTGCTGCCGGCGGCGTTCCTGATCCTCGTGTCGACCCTGTTCACCCCCGGTGGCGGGCCGAACTTCGGCTGGACGTTCTATGCGCCGCTGTCGACGACGTATGCACCGGAAAGCGTGACCTTCTTTATCTTCGCCATCCACTTGATGGGCATCAGTTCGATCATGGGCGCGATCAACGTGGTCGCGACCATCCTCAACCTGCGCGCTCCCGGCATGACCCTGATGAAAATGCCGCTGTTCGTCTGGACCTGGCTGATCACCGCGTTTCTGCTGATCGCGGTGATGCCGGTGCTGGCCGGGTGCGTGACGATGATGCTGATGGACATCCACTTCGGCACCAGTTTCTTCAGTGCTGCCGGTGGCGGTGACCCGGTGCTGTTCCAGCATGTGTTCTGGTTCTTCGGGCATCCCGAGGTGTACATCATGATCCTGCCAGCCTTCGGCGCCGTCAGCTCGATCATTCCGACCTTCTCGCGCAAGCCGCTGTTCGGCTACACCTCGATGGTCTACGCGACGGCGAGCATCGCCTTCCTGTCGTTCATTGTCTGGGCGCACCACATGTTCGTGGTCGGCATTCCGCTGGTGGGCGAGCTGTTCTTCATGTACGCCACGCTGCTGATCGCGGTGCCGACCGGGGTGAAGGTGTTCAACTGGGCCAGCACCATGTGGCAAGGCTCGCTGACCTTCGAGACGCCGATGCTTTTCGCCGTGGCGTTCGTGATCCTGTTCTCCATCGGCGGTTTCTCCGGATTGATGCTGGCGATCGCCCCGGCGGACTTCCAGTACCAGGACACCTACTTTGTGGTCGCGCACTTCCACTACGTGCTGGTGCCGGGGGCGATCTTCGGCATCTTCGCTTCGACCTACTACTGGCTGCCGAAATGGACCGGCCACATGTACGACGAAACCCTCGGCAAGCTGCATTTCTGGCTGTCGTTTGTCGGCATGAACCTGACCTTCTTCCCGATGCACTTCGTCGGTCTTGCGGGGATGCCTCGGCGGATTCCGGACTACAACCTGCAGTTCGCCGACTTCAACATGGTCTCCTCGATTGGCGCGTTCATGTTTGGCGCGACGCAGATTTTCTTCTTGTTCATCGTGATCAAGACCATTCGCGGCGGCCCGCCAGCACCGGCCAAGCCTTGGGATGGTGCGGAAGGTCTGGAGTGGAGCGTGCCGTCACCGGCGCCTTATCACACCTTCACCACACCGCCGGAAGTGAAATGAACACAGATCTCCCTGTGGGAGCGAGCCTGCTCGCGAAGAACGATGACGCGGTTCATCTGGTGCACCGAGTTGTCTGCTTCGCGAGCAAGCTCGCTTCCACAAGGGATCTGGTGAGAGGCATGAACCATGGCTGACTCGATCTCGCTGAAAAAACTGGTCACCCGCCTGCTCGGGGTGGTGGTGGCGATGTTTGTCTTCGGCTTTGCCCTGGTGCCGATCTACGACGTGATGTGCAAGGCCTTCGGCATCAATGGCAAGACCGGTGGGCAGTACGAGGGTGAGCAGGTGGTCGACACTTCGCGCCAGGTGCGCGTGCAGTTCCTGTCGACCAACACCGCCGACATGCCATGGGACTTCTACCCCAAGCACGACGAACTCACCGCCAACCCCGGCGCAGTCAACGAGATGATTTTCATCGCGCGCAATCCCACCGACAAACCGATGAGTGCGCAAGCCGTGCCGAGTATCGCGCCGAGCAACGCGGCGGCGTATTTCCACAAGACCGAATGCTTTTGCTTTACCCAGCAGGTGCTGCAGCCCGGTCAGCAGATCGAGATGCCGGTGCGTTTCATTGTTGACCGCGACATGCCCAAGGAAGTGAAGCACCTGACGCTGTCCTACACGCTGTTCGATATCACCGCCCGACATCCGCCGGTGGCTGTAAACACTGGCGGTTGAGCGTGCCCGATAAGGAGAACAATAAATGGCAACTCATGAGCATTATTACGTTCCGGCCCAGAGCAAATGGCCGATCATCGCCACCTTCGGCATGGCCATCACCGTTTACGGCCTGGCCGTCTGGTTCAACGATCTGAAGGCGACGCGCCCGGAATCCCACGGCCCGTACATCTTTTTCGTCGGCAGCCTGTTGCTGGCGTACATGCTGTTCGGCTGGTTCGGGGCGGTGATCAAGGAAAGCCGCGCGGGCCTTTACAGCGCGCAGCTGGATCGCTCGTTTCGCTGGGGCATGAGTTGGTTCATCTTCTCCGAGGTGATGTTCTTCGTCGCCTTCTTCGGCGCGCTGTTCTACGTGCGCCACGTCTCCGGGCCGGCGCTCGGTGGCGAAGGAACGAAAGGCCTCGCCCATATGCTCTGGCCGAACTTCCAGTTCACCTGGCCGCTGCTGCACACGCCGGATCCGAAACTGTTCCCGCCGCCCAAGGACGTCATCAGCCCGTGGGGCCTACCGCTGATCAACACGATTCTGCTGGTCAGCTCCAGCGTGACCATCACCATCGCCCACCATGCCTTGAAGAAGGGCCATCGCGGCGCGCTGAAAATCTGGCTGGCGATAACTGTGCTGCTCGGCTGCGCGTTTCTTGGCTTCCAGGCTGAGGAATACATTCACGCCTATCACGAACTGGGCCTGACCCTCGGTTCGGGCATTTATGGCGCGACGTTCTTCATGCTCACCGGGTTCCACGGCGCCCACGTAACCATCGGCACGATCATTCTGTTTGTGATGCTGATGCGCATCATGAAGGGCCATTTCGACAACGAACATCAGTTCGGTTTCGAAGCGGCGAGCTGGTATTGGCACTTCGTCGACGTGGTGTGGATCGGCCTGTTTATCTTCGTTTATGTGCTCTAACAACAGCTGCAAGCCACAACAAAAGCTGCGAGCTGCAAGCTTCAAGGCAAAACGGTAAGGCTTTTAACTTGTAGCTTGCCGCTTGCCACTTGCAGCGAGTGTCTACCACGTCACGTGGGACACCAGTTGGCCGCTGTAAAAGCCCCAGGCAATCAAGCCGACGGTGGCAGCGGCCAATGCCACCCGAACACTCAAGGCGATGACCAGGCGATTCGAGCTGCTGTCGTCCTTGACCAGGAAAAACAGGCCGCTGAACAGGCTGATCACCGTGGCAATCAGCATCAGGACGATCGCTGTTTTGAGCATGGGAAGAACTCCGGGGGACAGGCGATGCAATTGAGTATAGCGAGCGCAACGACTGACTTTGTGGCGCAGCCATGAAGCGTTTTCGCCCGGGCGTGATACCGACCGTGATGGTGGCGCTTTTGCTGCCGCTGCTGGTGTCGCTGGGCTTCTGGCAACTGAGCCGGGGCGCCGAGAAAACCGCCCTGCTCGCCAGTTACGCCGAACGCCGCGCCGCCGAACCGATGGCCAGCACTCAGTTGCTAAGCGGCGCCGATCCGGCCTATCGCCGCGTGCATCTGCACGGCCAGTTCGATGCCGCGCACAGTTTGCTGCTGGATAACCGCCAGCGTAACGGCAAGGTCGGCGTCGAGTTGCTGCAACCCTTTCAGGATCAACGCACCGGATTGTGGCTGCTGGTCAATCGCGGCTGGCTGCCGTGGCCGGATCGCCGCGTGCCGCCACAATTCACTACGCCCAGTGAAGCGTTGAATGTCGATGCCTGGGTCTACGTCGCCCCTGGCGCCACTTTTCAGTTGCACGCCGACCCGGTCAGCAGCACCTGGCCGCAAACCATCACTGCCGTCGAACCCGTCAAGCTGTGGAAAACCCTTGAGCGCGACGGCTTCACCTACGAATTACGCGCCGAATCCGGCCCGGCCAGCTACGAGGCCGATTGGCCGGTGGTCGCCATGGGCCCGGAAAAACACCTCGGTTACGCCGTGCAGTGGTTCGCCATGGCCACCGCCCTGCTCGGCCTCTACGTCTATTTGGGCTTGCACAACGCAAAGGAGAACCACCATGGGAACGGCCATGAATCCACCCAGCATGTCTGAGGCGAAGCCTGCCGCCCCCCGTCGTCGCGGGCGCATTCAGTTATTGCTGATTGTGCTTGGCGTGATCGGGCCGATGGTGCTCGCCACCGGCATGTACAAATTGCAGTTCTGGGTGCCAGAAGGTCGCAGCTATCACGGCGAACTGATCGGCAACGGCCAGACCCGCGCCGACCTCGGCGTGCAAGCGGAGGAAGAGCGCTGGCAGATACTGGTCACCGCACCGAAAGAATGCGCGGTGGACTGCCAGCAACTGGTGTATCTGGCGCGGCAGATCCAGATCGGCCTCGGTCGCGATGCCGGCCGCGCAAGCCACGCCCTTGCTGCTGCGCAACCGGTGAGCGCTGATTACGACGCCAAGCTGACCCGCGAATATCCGCAACTGCAACGCTACCCGCTGGACGCCGGTGTGTTCAGCAAGACAACCGGCGACAAAGCCACGCCGCAACTGTGGATCATCGACCCTCACGGCAATCTCGTACTGCGTTACGAGCCGAATGTAAAAGGCAAGGATCTGCTCAACGACCTGCGGCACCTGCTGAAACTGTCGAACATCGGATAAGGGCATCGTCATGGCCAAACCTGGATTTCGCCTCGCGCTGTTTGCCACCCTGCTGGCACTTATTGTGGTGCTGCTCGGCGCCTACACGCGCCTGACCCACGCTGGCCTCGGCTGTCCGGACTGGCCGGGCTGCTACGGGTTTATCAGCGTGCCGAAAAGCGAAGCCCAACTGGCCCATGCCGAACTGCATTACCCCGACTCGCCAGTGGAGACGCACAAGGGCTGGAACGAGATGATCCACCGCTATTTCGCCGGCACCCTCGGCCTGCTTATTTCGATTCTGGCCGGACGCGCGTGGGTTAACCGTCGTCATCCGGGGCAGCCGTTGAAACTGCCGCTGTTTCTGCTGGCTGTCGTGATCGCACAAGCGGCGTTCGGCATGTGGACGGTGACGCTCAAGCTTTGGCCGCAGGTGGTCACCGGGCATTTGCTCGGCGGGTTTGCGACCTTGAGTCTGCTGTTTTTGCTGACGTTGCGATTGTCCGGAGTGTTGCCGGCGCTGACCGTGCCCAAGCGTTTGCAGTATTGGGCGACGGCGGGATTGTTGTTGGTGATTGGCCAGATCGCGCTGGGTGGCTGGGTCAGTTCCAACTACGCGGCGGTGGCCTGCATCGACTTCCCGACCTGCCACGGGCAATGGCTGCCACCGGCGGATTTCGCCAACGGTTTTCACCTGACCCAGCACATCGGCCCGAATTATCTGGGTGGGCAACTCGACAGCGATGCACGCACGGCGATTCACCTGACTCATCGTATCGGCGCGCTGCTGGTGACGCTGGTGCTGCTCGGTCTCGCTTGGCAATTGAAAGTGGTTGGCATGACGCGGTTGGCCGGTCTTGTGTTGATTGCCCTCGCGGCGCAGATCACCCTCGGCATCAGTAACGTGCTGTTCCATCTGCCGCTGCCGGTGGCGGTCGCGCATAACGCTGGCGGTGCGGCGCTGTTGCTGACCATGGTGCTGGTCAATTACCACGCGCGCACCAGTCTGGTTCGGGTCAAGCAACCGGTGCTCGCGCGCTGGCGCTTGAGCCCGCGCAAACATTCCGCCGCGCCCATCACTATTAAAGGAGAAACGCCGTGGCGATTCTGATTGGCGAACGTCCGCATCAGGCGATCTGGCGTGATTACCTGGAGCTGACCAAACCGAAAGTCGTGGTGCTGATGCTGATCACCTCGCTGGTCGGCATGTTCCTCGCGACCCGCGCCGGGGTGCCGTGGACGGTACTGGTGTTCGGTAATCTGGGCATTGCGTTGTGTGCCGGTGGCGCGGCGGCGGTCAATCATGTGGTCGATCGGCGCATCGATGCGGTGATGGCACGCACGCATAAACGGCCCCTCGCTGAAGGACGGGTTTCGCCGGCGGCGGCGCTGACGTTTGCACTGGTGCTGGCGTTGCTCGGTCAGGCCCTGTTGCTGACTTTCACCAATCCGCTGACCGCTTGGCTGACCTTGGCCTCACTGCTCGGTTATGCGGTGATCTACACCGGTTTCCTCAAACGCGCGACGCCGCAGAACATCGTCATCGGTGGCCTCGCCGGCGCCGCACCGCCGCTGCTTGGCTGGACCGCTGCCACCGGCCACGTCAGCGCCGAACCGTTGTTGCTGGTGCTGATCATCTTCGCCTGGACGCCGCCGCACTTCTGGGCGCTGGCGATTCATCGCAAAGAGGAATACGCCAAGGCCGACATCCCGATGCTGCCGGTCACCCACGGCGAGCACTACACCAAGGTGCATATTCTGCTGTACACGTTTGCGCTGCTGGCGGTGAGTCTGCTGCCATACGTGATCCACATGAGCGGTGTGCTCTACCTGATCTGCGCTCTCGGTCTGGGCGCAAGGTTTCTGCAATGGGCCGTGGTGCTGTACCGTGGCACTCGGCCGCACGCGGCGATCAACACCTTCAAGTACTCTATTTGGTACTTGTTTTTGCTGTTCATTGCCCTGCTCGTAGACCACTACTTACTGTTGAACCTATGACTCGAACCCAGAAAACCGTCTTCATCCTCGTCGCCGTGATCGCGCTGATCCTCGGCCTGACCGTCAACAAAGTGCTGAGCGGCAAGGGCCAGGGCGACCCGACGGCGCTGATCGACGCCGGCATTATCCTGCTGCCGCAGAGCCGTAATCTGCCGGACGTGACGATGACCGATCAGGACGGCAAACCGGTGGCGATCAATGAGCTCAAAGGTAAGTGGAGTCTGCTGTTTTTCGGCTACACCTTCTGCCCGGACATCTGCCCGACCACCCTCGCCCAGTTGCGGCAGATCAAGAGTGAACTGCCCAAGGACGCTGTGGACAAGTTGCAGATCGTGCTGGTCAGCGTTGACCCGAACCGCGATAACCCCAAGCAGTTGAAGCAGTATCTGGGTTACTTCGATCCGCAGTTTGTTGGCCTGACGCCGACCTCGATTGAAGAGCTGCAGAAGGTGGCGAATGCGGTGAGTATTCCGTTTATTCCGGCGGATACCAGTAAGCCGAATTACACCGTCGACCATAGCGGCAATCTGGCAGTGATCGGGCCGGACGGGACGCAGCGTGGGTTTATTCGAGCGCCGTTGAATAACGCCAAACTGGTTGCGCAACTCCCGGTCATGCTTAATCGCAAGTAATCGCCTAAAGGCAAAAGCCCCTCACCCTAGCCCTCTCCCAGAGGGAGAGGGAACTGATTGGGGGATATTCAAGAGTTACGCCGACCTGAAAGTTATCCGCTGAATCCATAATCAACTCGGTCTGTCAGGTCGATGTAGAACGCAAGACACCTCGGTCGGCCCCCTCTCCCTCCGGGAGAGGGCTGGGGTGAGGGGAAGCTTCACAGCAGGTCCAAAGCCCAACACCAGACACAAAAAAGGGGACGCCATTAGCGTCCCCTTTTTCATTGCAGCCAGCCCAATCAGAACGCCGGCAGCACCGCGCCTTTGTACTTCTCGGTAATGAACTTCTTCACTTCCGGGCTGTGCAGCGCAGCAGCGAGTTTCTTCATCGCGTCGCTGTCCTTGTTGTCCGCGCGGGACACGAGGATGTTCACGTACGGCGAATCATTACCTTCAATCACCAGCGCATCCTTGGACGGATCAAGCTTGGCTTCCAGCGCGTAGTTGGTGTTGATCAGTGCCAGATCAACCTGAGTCAGCACGCGCGGGATGGTCGCGGCTTCCAGTTCACGGATTTTCAGGTCTTTCGGATTTGTCGCAATGTCTTTGACGGTCGACAGGATGTTGGTCGGATCCTTCAAAGTGATCACGCCAGCCTTGGCCAGCAGCAACAGCGCGCGGCCGCCGTTGGTGGCGTCGTTCGGGATCACCACGTTGGCGCCGCTTGGCAGATCCTTCAGGTCCTTGAGCTTGCTCGAGTAAGCGCCCAGCGGCTCCAGGTGCACACCGGTCACGGCAACCAGACTAGTGCCCTTGGCCTTGTTGAACTCATCGAGATACGGCTGGTGCTGGAAGAAGTTGGCGTCCAGACGCTTTTCCGCGACCTGTACGTTCGGCTGAATGTAGTCGGTGAACACCTTGACCTTCAGCTCCACGCCTTCTTTGGCCAGCGCCGGTTTCACGAACTCGAGGATTTCTGCGTGCGGCACCGGGGTGGCAGCAACGGTCAGGGTTTCGGCATGGGCCGAGAATGCCGCAACGGCAGCGAATGCAGCGATCAGTTTTTTCATTCAGCTAACTCCTTTTCAAAGCGCCCGTCTGGCGCCTGCCAGCGAATGGCCGGCTCATCTCTTGATTACAAAAACCGGTTATTTGCGCGAGAAATGCACGACCAGTCGATCACCGACCATCTGCAGCACTTGCACCAGTATCAGCAGCAACACCACGGTGACGATCATCACGTCAGTCTGGAAACGCTGATAGCCGAAACGGATCGCCAGGTCACCCAGACCACCGGCACCGACCACACCGGCCATCGCCGTGTAGGACACCAGTGTAATCGCCGTCACCGTAATCGCCGCGAAGATGCCCGGACGGGCTTCCGGCAGCAGAGCGTTGATGATGATCTGCCGCGTGGTCGCGCCCATCGACTGGGTCGCTTCGATGATGCCGCGATCGACTTCACGCAGCGCGGTTTCCACCAGACGCGCAAAGAACGGCGTCGCACCCACAACCAATGGCGGAATCGCACCGGCCACGCCCAGCGACGTGCCGGTGATCAGCACGGTGAACGGGATCATCACGATCAACAGAATAATGAACGGCAGCGAACGCAGGATGTTCACCGCCAGCGACATGAACGCGTAGAGGCCACGGTTTTCCAGCAACTGACGCGGGCTGCAGAGGAACAGCAACACGCCCAGCGGCAGGCCGAGCAACACGGTGAACAGCAGCGAACCACCGAGCATCAGCATGGTGTCACCGGTGGCCAGCCAGATTTCGTACCAGTCGATATTGGTGAAGAAACTGATCAGGTCTTCCATTAGCGCAATACCTCCATGTGAACGTCAGCGGCGGTGAAGCGGGCGAAGGCCGCTTCCATGTCGCCACCGGTGACGGCGAGGGTCAATTGCCCGTACGGAATGTCTTTGATGCGGTCGATGCGACCGGCAAGGATGCTGTAGTCGACGCCGGTTTCCCGGGCGACGGTACCGAGCAGCGGCGCGTAGGTCGCTTCGCCCTGGAAGGTCAGACGCACGATGCGGCCCGGCACGTGAGCGAAGTCATCGCGCTGCTCGCTTTCGTCGATCTGCTCGCTTTCCTGAACAAAGCGTTTGGTGGTCGGGTGCTTCGGATGCAGGAACACATCGGCCACCGAACCTTGCTCGACGATTACGCCGGCATCCATCACCGCGACTTGATCGCAGACGCGACGGATGACATCCATCTCGTGGGTGATCAGGACGATGGTCAGTTTCAGTTCGCGGTTGATCTCGGCCAGCAATTGCAGAACCGACGCGGTGGTCTGCGGGTCGAGGGCACTGGTGGCCTCGTCGCACAGCAGAATCTTCGGCTTGGTCGCCAGGGCGCGGGCGATGCCGACGCGCTGCTTCTGGCCGCCGGACAATTGCGCCGGGTACTTCTTGGCGTGGGCAGACAGACCGACTCGCGCCAGCAACTCGGCAACGCGCTTGTCGATGTCACTGCTCGACAGTTCGCCGGCCAGGGTCAGCGGCAACGCAACGTTGTCGGCCACGGTCTTGGAGGCAAGCAGGTTGAAGTGCTGGAAGATCATCCCGACTTGCTGGCGGAAACGGCGCAGGCCGTTGGCATCCAGCGCGGTGACTTCTTCGCCGTCGACGTAGATCTTGCCGCCACTGGAGTCTTCCAGGCGATTGATCAGACGCAGCAGGGTACTTTTGCCCGCACCGGAATGGCCGATCAGGCCGAACACCTGCCCGTTCTCGATAGAGAGACTGGTCGGGTGCAGCGCGGGAATGTCCTTACCGGCGACGCGGTAAGTCTTGTGGACGTTTTGAAACTCGATCACGTAGCGAACCTTGTGGGGCGCGTTAGAAAAGGATCAGCGGTTAGCCGGGCGCGCATTTTAGCCTGTCCGTATAGAGGTTCTTAGCATTTATTTCGCAATTAACCTTCGATTTGGCAATAACAAGATCAAAGGTCATAAAAAAGGAACGTCCAAAGCAGCCCATCAGTCACTAAGTAAGCGACTTGAAAACCCTGGGTGCCGTGCCCGGGAACCACTCAAGAGTCCCCGGCAAACCACGGGGTCAACCGAGGAGTTTACGACTGATGAGCAAGAAGCCTACGACCGATAAAAGCCAGATGGCCGGTACCGATGCCCCGGATCGTGCCAACACCAACGCCAAACTCGACAGCCTGGAAAAGTTTCGCTCCGATGCCACCGGCCAGGCGCTGCGCACCAACCAGGGCGTGAAGATCGCCGACAACCAGAACACCCTCAAGGCCGGCCCGCGTGGGCCGTCGCTGCTTGAAGACTTCATCATGCGGGAAAAGATCACGCATTTTGACCATGAGCGGATCCCGGAGCGCATCGTTCACGCCCGCGGCACCGGCGCGCATGGTTTCTTTCAGGCGTACGAGAACCATTCGACGCTGACCAAGGCCGGTTTCCTACAGGATCCGGGGAAAAAGACCCCGGTGTTCGTGCGCTTTTCCACCGTGCAGGGCCCGCGTGGCTCCGGCGACACCGTGCGTGACGTGCGTGGTTTCGCGGTGAAGTTCTTCACCGATGAAGGCAACTTCGACCTGGTCGGCAACAACATGCCGGTGTTTTTCATTCAGGACGCGATCAAGTTTCCCGATTTCGTCCACGCGGTGAAACCCGAGCCGCACAATGAAATTCCTACCGGCGGCTCGGCCCACGACACTTTCTGGGATTTCGTGTCCTTGGTGCCGGAGTCCGCGCACATGGTCATCTGGGCGATGTCCGACCGGGCGATCCCGAAAAGCCTGCGCAGCATGCAGGGCTTCGGCGTGCACACCTTCCGCCTGATCAACGCCGAGGGTAAATCGCGCTTCGTCAAATTCCACTGGCGCCCCACTGCCGGCACGTGCTCGCTGGTCTGGGACGAGGCGCAGAAGCTCGCCGGTAAAGACACCGACTACCATCGTCGCGACCTCTGGGAAGCGATCGAGATGGGCGATTACCCGGAATGGGAACTCGGCGTACAGGTCATCGAGGAGGAAAACGAGCACGACTTCGATTTCGACATCCTCGACCCGACCAAGCTGATCCCAGAAGAAATCGTGCCGATCACGCCGCTCGGCAAAATGACCCTGAACCGCAACCCGGACAATTTCTTTGCCGAGACCGAGCAGGTCGCGTTCTGCCCTGGCCACATCGTGCCGGGCATCGACTTCTCCAATGACCCGCTGCTGCAAGGCCGACTGTTTTCCTACACCGATACGCAAATCAGCCGACTCGGTGGGCCGAACTTTCATGAGCTGCCGATCAACCGCCCGGTCGCACCGTTTCATAACGGCCAGCGTGATGCCCAGCACCGCTCGGTGATCGACAAGGGGCGCGCTTCGTATGAGCCGAACTCGATTGATGGCGGCTGGCCGAAAGAAACCCCGCCGGCCGCGCAGGACGGTGGTTTCGAAAGTTATCCAGAGCGCATTGATGCGAACAAGATCCGCCAGCGCAGTGAGTCGTTCAGCGATCACTTCTCCCAAGCGACTCTGTTTTTCAACAGCATGAGCGATCACGAGAAGGAGCACATCATTGCCGCTTACAGCTTCGAGCTGGGCAAGGTTGAGCGCGAGTTCATCCGTGCGCGGGAAGTGAACGAGATTCTGGCCAACATCGATCTGGAACTGGCCAAGCGCGTGGCGGCTAATCTGGGTCTGCCTGCGCCGAGCAAAGGCACGGTGGATGTGCGCAAGGTGTCATTCGATCACTCGCCAGCACTGAGCCAGGCGAATCTGCTGCCGGAAAACATCAAGACACGAAAAGTGGCGATTCTTGCTGCTAACGGCGTCGATGGTGCGGCGATTGATGCGATGAAGAAGGCATTGGCGGCTGAAGGTGCGCATGCCAAGTTGCTGGGGCCGACTTCGGCGCCGGTGAAAACTGCGGACGGAAAAATGTTGCCTGTGGATGCTTCGATGGAAGGCATGCCGTCGGTTATTTTCGATGCGGTGTTTGTGCCGGGCGGTGCGGCGTCGGTGAAGGCGTTGAGCGGTGACGGCGTGGCGTTGCATTACCTGCTGGAGGCGTACAAGCATTTGAAGGCGATTGCGTTGCACGGGGATGCCAAGCAGTTGCAGGATCTGCTGAAACTGGAAGCGGATGCCGGGTTGTTGCAGGGCAAGGATGTACCGGCGCTAACCAAGCCGTTCTTTACGGCGATCGGGCAGCATCGGGTTTGGGATCGCGAGCCTAAGGCCAAGGCCATTCCAGCTTAAGATTTTTGCTGGCTGAGAGGACGCTTTCGCGAGCAGGCTCGCTCCCACATTGGGATTTTCAGTGAACACAATTCCTGTGATCGACGAAAATCTACTGTGGGAGCGAGCCTGCTCGCGAAGCTTTTTAGGGTTTACGCGGGCTCAGAACCATCTGCGCCGGCACTGTGCGCACGATTTGCTTCTCAATCTTCAGATCAAAATCCGGGTTCAGCTTCTTTACCCGTTTGGTCAGCAACGTCGACAACCATGGATAGTCATTCGTCCGTGGTGCCTGAATGGTCACCCCACACTCATAATTCACCACATCAGCAGCGATCGCATCCAGTTGACGGCGAAGTTTGCGACTATCGGTGATATTCAACGCAACCGTGGTGCTCTCTGCAGTCGGATCGATCACCTTGGCTTTCGGCTTCGCCTCGGCGGCCAGCAAGGCTGCTTCGGCCTTTTCCAGCTCAGCCTTGCGCGCTTCGGTGATGGCGCCGTTGACGCCACCGGTCAGCGCCGGCGCTTTGGGCATCAGCACGCGGGCACGGCTCAATGCTGTGGCGGCGGCATTCACATCACCCTTCTGCAACACGATCTGGCTGCGACGCAGATACGCTTCGGCAAGCTGCCGCTGGTACTGCTCAAGGGACTGATCGTTTGGGGCGTCTTTCTGCAAAGCAGCCAATTGGTCTTCAGCGGTGGCCAGTTCGCTGCTGGCCAGGCTTTGCTCCAGCTGTGCGATGGCCGTAGCCCGCGCATCGGGGGCTTCAACCACCGGTGGGGTACTTTGGCAGGCGCCCAGCAGCACTGAAAATGCGACAAGGAGCAGATAACGGGAGGCGAACGGCTTCATTCCTGCGACTCTCTATTTGCGCAAAAAGCGGCCAAGTCTACACCCCACGACGGGGCAGAACAAAACTCAGCAGAAACAGTGCGGCCGCCGTCACAACGATTGACGGGCCTGCCGGGGTGTCCTTGAACCACGACAAGGCCAGCCCGCCACACACCGCGAGCATGCCCAGCAGGCTCGCGCCCAGTGCCATCTGCTCCGGCGAACGGGCGTGACGCTGTGCCGCAGCTGCCGGGATGATCAACAGTGAAGTAATCAGCAACACACCGACGATTTTCATCGCCACCGCGATCACCACCGCGATCAACAGCATCAGTGCCATGCGCAGGCCAGCGACCGGCAGGCCTTCGACTTTGGCCAACTCTTCGTGCACGGTAATCGCCAGCAATGGCCGCCACAGCGTCACCAGCAACACCAGCACCGCCGCGCTGCCGCCGAGGATCCACGCCAGATCAGTCGGGCTGATCGCCAGCAGGTCGCCGAACAGATAGGCCATCAGGTCGATCCGCACTTCATGCATGAAGCTTAGTACCACCAGACCGAGAGAGAGCGTGCTCGGTGCGAGAATTCCCAAAAGCGTGTCAGACGCCAGCGGTTGACGCTGTTGCAACGTGACCAGCAGCACCGCCAGCAACAGACAGCCTACGGTGACCGCAACGGTCGGGCTGACATCCAGCAAAAAGCCCAGCGCCACGCCGAGCAATGCGGCGTGGGACAGGGTATCGCCGAAATAGGCCATGCGCCGCCAGACCACGAACGAACCCAGCGGACCTGCAACGATCGCCAACGCCAGACCTGCAAGCAGGGCATACAACAGAAAATCAGCCATGCTTGCAGTTGTCTCCGTGAACGTGAGGCTGGCCAATGACCGGCCCTTTGACCACTGAACCGTGCAGGTCGTGAGCGTGGTCGTGATGATGGTGATAGACCGCCAGGCTCTGCGCGTTCTTGCCGAACAGCTCAACGAACGCCGGATCGCCACTGACCTGCTCGGGATGCCCGGAGCAGCAGACGTGACGGTTGAGGCAGACCACCTGATCGGTGGTGCTCATCACCAGATGCAAATCGTGGGACACCATCAACACGCCGCAACCATGGCGATCGCGCAGACGGGTGATCAGGCTGTACAACTCGGCTTGCCCGGCGACGTCGACGCCCTGCACCGGCTCGTCGAGCACCAGCAATTCCGGTTCGCGCAGCAGCGCCCGAGCGAGCAGTACGCGCTGCATTTCCCCCCCGGAAACGCTCTGCACCGGGCTGTCGATGACGTGTTCGGCGCCGACTTCTTTCAATGCCGCCAGCGCACGCGGACGGTCAACGCCCGGCACCAGCCGCAGAAAGCGCAGCACCGACAGCGGCAAGGTCGGATCGACGTGAAGTTTTTGCGGCATGTAGCCAACGCGCAGCTTCGGCTTGCGCCAGACGCTGCCGCTGTCTGGTTTCAACAGCCCGAGCACGGCGCGCACCAGCGTGGTCTTGCCAGCGCCGTTGGGACCGATCAGGGTGACGATCTGCCCCGGCTCGACACTCAGCTCGATGTTGTCCAGCACAGTCTGCCCGGCAAACGTGACGGCGACCTGCTCCAGACGGATCAGCGCATTGCTCATCAAGCCCCCTGGCAACCGGAGCACAGGCCGACGACTTCGACGGTCTGCGCTTCGACGATGAAACCGACGTCTTTGGCGCTGTTGATGATCGCGTCGCTGATCACTTTTTGTTCAAGTTCGATGGCAGCGTGACAGTCACGGCAGATCAGGAACTGGCCCTGATGCGCGTGTTCCGGGTGTACGCAGCCGACGAAGGCGTTCAGCGAAGAGATGCGATGCACCAGGCCGTTTTCCAGGAGGAAATCCAGCGCGCGGTACACGGTCGGCGGCGCGGCGCGGCGGCCGTCCTGCTCGCTCAGCACCGCGAGAATATCGTAGGCGCCCAGTGGCTTGTGGCTCTGCCATACCAATTCCAGCACCCGGCGGCGCAACGCGGTCAGGCGCAAGCCTTTCTGGGCGCACAAGGTATCGGCCTCGGACAAAGCGCTGTGTACGCAATGAGAGTGGTCGTGGGGACGGCTGGCAATCGGTGTAATAGGCATGGGCGGCGACGAGTTTTGATAGAGACGTTATTATGTTACCCGTTCTCGCCTCCTTGAGTGGTCATCGTGTCCCGACTTTTTTCTGTTTTTGTGGCTTTTGTCGCCAGTTTTCTGCTGATCGGTTCGGCTCAGGCCGAGGTCAAAGTCCTCACCAGCATCAAACCGTTGCAGCTGATTGCAGCGGCCGTGCAGGACGGCGTGGCGGTTCCCGAAGTGCTGCTGCCGCCGGGTGCTTCGCCACACAATTACGCGCTGCGGCCATCCGACGTACGGAAGGTGCAGTCGGTGGATCTGCTCTACTGGATCGGCCCGGATATGGAAGGTTTCCTGCCGCGCGTGCTGAACGGTCGTACGCTGCCGAGCGTCGCCGTGCAGGATCTGCCAGGGATGAAACTGCGGCGTTTTGCCGAGGACAGCCATTCCCACACCGAAGACGCCGACGAGCATGATCACGATCACCGCCCGGGCACGCTGGATGCGCATTTGTGGTTATCGCCGGTGAATGCGCGGGTGATTGCCGACAAAATGGCCGCAGACCTCAGCGCCGCCGACCCGGCCAACGCCGCGCGCTATCAGAGCAACGCCAAGGCGTTCGACGAGCGTCTCGATGCACTGGATCAGCGTTTGAAGAAGCGTCTGGCCAGCGTTGAAGGCAAGCCGTACTTCGTCTTTCACGAGGCGTTTGATTATTTTGAAGAGGCTTATGGCCTGAAGCACACCGGCGTGTTCAGCGTTGCGGCGGAAGTGCAGCCGGGTGCGCAGCATGTTGCGGCGATGCGCAAGCGGTTGCAGGAAGTGGGCAAGACTTGCGTGTTCAGCGAGCCGCCGTTGCGCCCGCGTCTGGCCGAGACTTTGGTGGCCGGGCTGCCGGTGAAACTGGCTGAGCTGGATGCGTTGGGCGGGTACACCCCGGCGACGGCTCAGGGTTATGAGCAGGTTCTGGAAAAGCTCGGCAATGATCTGGCCGGGTGCCTGGAATCGTTGTAAGCCATAGAAAAAGATCGCAGCCTTCGGCAGCTCCTACAGGGGATTGATGTAAATCCTGTAGGAGATGCCGAAGGCTGCGATCTTTTGATCTTAAAGCGCGAAAGGCAAAGGTGTGTGCACCTGCTGCCGCTGCGCCAAGCGCTGCTCAAACTCCTGCGGATCGTGAATCAACACATCCTGCCCGGCGAACTGCTCCGCCGCGATCAATCGCGACAGCCAGAACCGCACACAGGCCACGCGCAGCATGGTCGGCCACAACTCGGCCTCCGCAGCCGTGAATGGCCGCAGCGCCGCGTAGGCGCCGAGAAACGCGCGGGCTCGCGGCCCATCGATCAAACCGTCCTCGTCCGAACACCAGTCATTCAAGGCAATCGCCACGTCATACAGCATCGGCCCCGAACAGGCGTTGTAGAAGTCGATCAGCCCGGTCAGGTGCGTGCCTTCGAACATCGCGTTATCGCGAAACAGGTCGGCATGAATATTCGCCCGCGGCAGCGCGAGAATCTTGTCTTTGCGCTCGGTGATTTCATCCAGCGCCTTTTGCAGCAGTGCACGCGGTTCATCGCTCAGGTGCGAAAGAAACTCCGTGCCCTCCTCCAGCATCCAGTCGAGGCCACGATCGGTCTTGCGCTTGATCATGCGCTCGCCCTGGGTCGCAAGGTGCAGATGCGCCTGCAATTCGCCAACCTGCGCGCAATGCTGAGCATTGGCGACTTTGATGTGCTTGCCGGACAGGCGCGGTTGCAACAGCGCCGGTTTGCCTTTCAGCTCACGCAACGCCACGCCGTCGGTGGTGCGCAGTGCATACGGCACCGGCAAGTCGGCTTCATGCAGCACGTCGAGCAGGTCGATGAAGAACGGCATCTCCTGCACCGGGCCGCGCTCAACCAGGGTCAGGACAAACTCGCCCTGCTCCAGGCTGATAAAGAAGTTGGTGTTTTCGCTGCCGGCGGCGATCCCCTGGAAATCAAGCAGACGGCCAAGCCCGTAAGGGGCGAGAAAGGTTTCCAGCTCGGGCCGAGCCAGGGGAGTGAACACAGACATGTTTTAACTGCCAGTACGGGCGCCGCCAATTGCGGCGCCGGGTGAATTAAAAATCTACTTCCATTCGAAAATCTTCCACGACGGAATCAGCATATCCGGCTGATCCGAGCGGATGAAGTTTGCATCCGTCCCGTCTGCACGCACCAGAAAGTAGGGTGGTGCGCCCTTCGGCGTGACTTTGATCGCGTACAGGAACCCGTTTTGACGGTACTCCTGAATCGTCTTGTCGCCTTCCGTGCGAATGGTGACTTCAGGATCTCCCGACGGCGCATCATCCGCCGCCATCGCGGCCAACGGTGAGGCAGCAATCAGACCGACCAGCAGCAAGCGATTTAACGTACGCATGATAACCTTGTCCCTTTGTCGTCAACGGTCCCGCTATTCTAGCGCCGGACCCGCCGAAAAGGTTGATCCTGCTCATGAGCCAAGCCCCCCTCGTCCTGGTGGACGGTTCGTCTTACCTGTACCGCGCGTTTCACGCGCTGCCACCACTGACCACTTCCAAAGGCCTGCCGACCGGTGCGGTCAAAGGCGTGCTGAACATGCTCAAGAGTCTGCGCAAGCAGTACCCGGACAGCCCGTTCGCCGTGGTGTTCGACGCCAAGGGCGGGACATTTCGCGATGAGATGTACGCCGAATACAAAGCCAATCGCCCGAGCATGCCCGACGACATGCGCGTGCAGATCGAGCCGCTGCACCAGAGCGTGATCGCCCTCGGCTTCCCGCTGCTGTGCGTCGAAGGCGTCGAGGCTGACGACGTGATCGGCACCCTCGCCCGCAGCAGCGCGGCGGCGGATCGCCCGGTGGTGATCTCCACCGGCGACAAGGACATGGCGCAACTGGTCGACGGCCACATTACCTTGGTCAACACCATGTCCGGTAGCTCGATGGACGTCGAAGGCGTGAAGGAGAAATTCGGCGTCGCACCGGAGCAGATCATCGATTATCTGGCGCTGATGGGCGATTCGTCCGACAACATTCCGGGCGTTCCGGGCATTGGCCCGAAGACCGCTTCCGGCCTGCTGGTCGGCGTCAACGGCGGCTTGACCGAGCTGTACGCCAATCTCGACATCGTCCCGACCCTGCCGATTCGCGGCGCGAAAACCCTGCCGGCCAAGCTTGAAGAGCACAAGGAGATGGCGTTCCTCTCCTATCAACTGGCGACCATCAAGGTCGATGTGCCGCTGGACGTCGAACTCGATGACTTGCAGATGGGCGCGGAAGACCCGGCCAAGCTCTACGAGCTGTACTCGCTGCTGGAATTCAAAAGCTGGATCAACGATCTGGATCGCGACGCCAAACGTCTGGAATTGAGCGCAGGCAGCGAGCCTGCGCCGGCTGGCGATCTGTTCAGCGCACCAGCAGAAGAAGCGCCTGCCGTTCCTGCTGAAGCCGCTTACGAAACCATCCTAGATCAGGCGCGCTTCGACGTCTGGCTGGAAAAACTCAACAACGCCAAACTGTTCGCCTTCGACACCGAAACCACCGGCATCGACGCGCAGCAGGCGCAACTGGTCGGCCTGTCGTTCGCCGTGCAGGCCAACGCAGCCGCGTATATTCCGCTGACCCACTCCTACATCGGCGTGCCGGAGCAGTTGGATCGCGACACCGTGCTGCGCGCGCTCAAGCCGATTCTCGAAGACCCGAGCAAGCTGAAGGTCGGCCAGCACGCCAAGTTCGACATGAACATTTTGGCCAACTGCGCCATCGGTGGCGACCAGAACAACGGCATCACCGTGCGCGGCATCGCCTTCGACACGATGCTTGAGTCCTACGTGCTCAACTCCACCGCGACCCGCCACGACATGGACAGCCTCGCGCAAAAGTACCTGGATCACACCACCGTGAGCTTCCAGGACATCGCCGGCAAAGGCGCCAAGCAGCTGACCTTCGACCAGATCGCGCTGGAGCAGGCCGGGCCGTACGCCGCCGAAGACGCCGACATCACCCTGCGTCTGCACCAGACGCTGTTCGAAAAACTCAGCGCGATCACGAGTCTGGCCAGCGTTTTGACCGACATCGAGATTCCGTTGGTGCCGGTGCTGGCGCGCATCGAACGCCAAGGCGCGTTTGTCGACGCTGAGCTGCTCGGCATCCAGAGCATCGAGCTGGGCAACAAAATGGTTGCGCTGGAGCGCGAAGCCTTCGAAATCGCCGGGGAAGAATTCAACCTCGGCTCGCCGAAGCAACTGGGCGTGATTCTCTACGAGAAACTCGGCCTGCCGGTGCTGAAGAAGACCGCCAAAGGTCAGCCGTCCACTGCTGAAGAAGTGCTGGCGAAACTTGCTGAAGACGATCACCGCTTGCCGAAGGTGCTGATGGAGCACCGCTCGATGAGCAAGCTGAAAAGCACCTACACCGATCGCCTGCCAGAGCAGATAAACCCGCGCACCGGGCGTATTCACACCTCGTATCACCAGGCCGTAGCGTCGACCGGGCGCTTGTCTTCCAGCGATCCGAACCTGCAGAACATCCCGGTGCGCACCGCTGAAGGTCGACGCATCCGTCAGGCGTTTGTAGCGCCAAAGGGCTACAAACTGCTGGCGGCGGACTATTCGCAAATCGAACTGCGGATCATGGCGCACCTGTCCAAAGATGAAGGCCTGATGAACGCCTTCCGCAACAATCTGGACGTGCACACCGCCACCGCTGCCGAAGTGTTCAAGGTCGAACTCAACGAGGTGACTTCCGACCAGCGCCGTGGCGCCAAGGCGATCAACTTCGGCCTGATCTACGGCATGGGCGCGCAGAAACTCGGCAAGGACATCGGCGTAGACACCAAAACTGCCAAGGCTTACATCGACACCTACTTCGCCCGTTATCCGGGGGTTCGCGAGTACATGGATCGCACCCGCACGCAGGCGGCGGATCAGGGTTATGTCGAGACCTTCTTCGGTCGTCGCCTGTACCTGCCGGAAATCAACTCGAACAAGCCGCAGGAGCGCGCCGCCGCCGAACGCACGGCGATCAACGCGCCAATGCAAGGCACGGCCGCCGACATCATCAAGAAGGCCATGGTGGCTGTGGATAACTGGCTGGCGACGTCCGGACTGGACGCCAAAGTCATCCTGCAGGTACACGATGAATTGGTGCTGGAGGTTCGCGAGGATCTGGTCGAACAGGTCAGCGCCGAGATTCGCGTGCACATGAGCGAAGCGGCGAAGCTGGATGTGCCACTGCTGGTCGAAGTGGGTGTGGGCAACAATTGGGATGAGGCTCACTGAGCCATTTGAATACGGTTTTGCCGCGACATGACGTCGCGGCAGCCCCGGAAAATCTGCTTATTTCGAAAAGCGCTTGGGATTATTCCAAAGCTTTTTGAAAAAAATCTGAACTAATCTGGAAGGACACTACTCAGAGATACTGAATGGCTGGTGAAGCCCTTCGATGCTCCTATGTTGTGTTAAGTGTTGGCAGATATCTGAACCCCGCCCTAGCGGTTCGGAACTTAAACCCCGGAATTTCTCCCTCCCCAATGAAATCCGGGGCTTTTTTTGCCCAAAAATCGGCTGTAGCGCGGCCATGCTGCGTTAAAGGCGCTACTCAAAATGCTCATTTAGGTCCCCTAAACTCCGCTTTTGAGCATCACCTTTGCCTTGCCTGAGCACACTACAACCAATTTTTCCCAATCCCGACTTACTCGGCTGCCGCTTCGGCGCCTTTGTCTGCCAGTTCCATCCAGCCGGCCAGTACAGTGTAGGCCTCTTCCAGGCCCATGCGTTTTGGCGCGGAGAACAGCTGGATGGTCACCAGATCGCCCCAGCCCTTGCGGATTTCCGACTGCACTTTGAGCAGGGTGTTCTTGGCTGCGCCATAGGTGAGCTTGTCGGCCTTGGTCAGCAGGATGTGCATCGGCATGCCGGCGGCAACGGCCCAGTCGAGCATCAGCAGGTCGAAGTCGGTCATTGGATGACGGATGTCCATCATCAGAATCAAACCCTTCAAACTCTCGCGGCCACCGAGGTACGCCTCAAGGTGACGCTGCCAGTGCATCTTCAGCGGGATCGGTACTTTTGCGTAACCGTAGCCCGGCAGGTCGACCAGACGGCGATCTTCGTCTAGCTTGAAGAAGTTCAACAGCTGTGTGCGGCCCGGAGTTTTCGAGGTGCGCGCCAGGCTGGCGTGAGTCAAAGTGTTCAGCGCGCTGGATTTGCCGGCGTTGGAACGACCGGCAAACGCTACTTCGAAGCCTTCGTCGTCAGGGCATTGATCGACTTTGGCGGCACTGAGCATGAACGTGGACTGTTGGCACAGGCCGAGGATGGGATTCTTGAGTTGCATGGGATTTCCGATGTGGGCGGCGCCGGGATTGGGCGCGGAACGCGGTGTCGCTTCCGTTTCAGTGACGCCAGTATATAATGCCGCAGATTTTGTGTGTGCTTTGTCCCAGCGAAGGATGAAGTTCACGAGAGCGACAGACTTTGATTGCGCATTAGAACGCAGAACGCTCTCAACCCTGAAAAGGTCGTTTTATGACGAAATGGCTGCTGGCTGCCGGAGTCTTGATGCCGCTTTACAGCGCACAGGCTACACAGGATCCGGAAGCTGTGTACAACCGTGTTTGTGGTGCCTGTCATTCCGGCCAACTACCCATGGCGCCCAAAAGAGGCGATCAGGAAGCTTGGACGCCGAGGTTGGCGAAAGGTATGGGGACGCTGGTGCAACACGTGACCCAGGGTTTCAAGGCGATGCCGCCGCGTGGTTTGTGCATGGACTGCAGTGCCGAGGATTACCAAGCCATCATCCTTTGGATGAGCGAGTAAACCCGGTCCATAACTTAACCCTTAGCCGTAGTTGGATTAGCTGATGAACAAATTGATCGTGAGTCTGCTGTTGACCGTGGGAATCTCAGGCTTCGCCCATGCTGCCGGTGATGCCGCAGCGGGCCAGGCAAAAGCCGCCGTTTGCGGAGCCTGCCATGGCCCGGACGGCAACAGCATGGCGCCAAACTTTCCGAAACTGGCAGGTCAAGGTGAACGGTACCTGACCAAGCAACTGCACGACATCAAGTCGGGCAAGCGCACCGTTCTGGAAATGACCGGCCTGCTGACCAACCTGAGCGATCAGGATCTGGCCGACATCGCCGCCTACTTCGCCACCCAGAAGGGCAGTGTCGGCGCCGCCGATCCGAAGATCGTTGCACGCGGTGAGGCCCTGTTCCGTGGCGGCAACCTGGCCAAGGGCCTGCCAGCTTGCACCGGCTGCCACTCACCGAACGGCGCCGGCAACGCGGCTGCCGGCTTTCCGCACCTGGGTGGCCAACACGCTCAATACATCGCCAAGCAGCTGACCGATTTCCGCAAGGAAGAAGGTGGCCGCACCAACGACGGCGACACCATGACCATGCAGACCATCGCCAAGCGCCTCAGCGACGAAGATATTGCGGCGGTCTCCAGCTACATTCAGGGTTTGCACTAAGCGCGCCGGATCGGGCGTTGAGCGAGGCTGAAGATCAAAAGATCGCAGCCTTCGGCAGCTCCTACAGGGGTGTTGCGTGATTCAATGCAGGAGTTGATATCTCCGGCAATGTTAACGCTCGATTAATCCGTCGCAGCAAGTATAAAAAGGGTGGCTTTGGCCGCCCTTTTTTGTGGCCGCTGCCGTTACACTACAGAACTCATGCCCGCCAGGATCTGTCTGAAAACAGGTCGCGCGAGGCGACCCAAATTGTCCAGGAGTAAAGCATGCGTAATCTGATCATCAGCGCCGCCCTCGTCGCTGCCAGCCTGTTCGGCGTGACCGCTCAAGCCGCCGAAGCCCCTGCCGCCCCTTACGTGGAACTGGCCAACCCGGTTCCGGTTGCAGAGCCTGGCAAGATCGAAGTGGTCGAGCTGTTCTGGTACGGCTGCCCGCACTGCTACGCTTTTGAGCCCGTGATCAACCCTTGGGTTGAGAAACTGCCGTCCGACGTCAACTTCGTACGTATTCCAGCCATGTTCGGCGGCCCATGGGACGCTCACGGTCAGATGTTCCTGACCCTCGAAGCCATGGGCGTCGAGCACAAGGTTCACAACGCCGTATTCGAAGCAATCCAGAAACAACACAAGAAGCTGACCGACAAGAACGACATGGCTGACTTCCTCGCCACCCAGGGCGTAGACAAGGACAAATTCCTCGCCACGTTCGACTCGTTCGCCATCAAAGGTCAGATCGTAAAAGCTCGCGAACTGGCCAAGAAGTATGAAATCACTGGAGTGCCAACCATGATCGTCAATGGCAAGTACCGCTTTGACATCGGCTCCGCCGGTGGTGCCGAACAAGCGCTGCAACTGGCTGACCAACTGGTCGCCAAAGAGCGAGCGGCAACCAAGGCTGCTGCCAACTAAGCGCGGCTACCGCCATGCGCCGCTGGAAGTCTGAACGCATCGTTGGCCTGCATGATCCGCAGGTCAACGAGCATCACCTGGAGTCCACGGGCCTGCCCGCAGACCAGCGTTTGCGTCTGCTCAGTTTCAATATCCAGGTCGGCATCAGCACCGAGCGCTATCGGCATTACCTGACCCGTAGCTGGCAGCACCTGCTGCCGCACAACGGCCGTTCAGGCAACCTGCAAAAGATCGGTGACTTGCTCGGCGACTTCGATCTGGTCGCTCTGCAGGAAGCCGATGGCGGCAGCTTGCGTTCGGGCTACGTCAATCAGGTGGAACATCTGGCCCAACTCGGCGCCTTCCCTTACTGGTATCAACAACTCAATCGCAACCTCGGCCGACTCGCTCAGCACAGCAATGGCGTGCTCAGTCGCCTGAAACCGTCGGCGATCGAAGATCACCCGCTGCCCGGCCCGAAAGGTCGCGGGGCGATTCTGCTGCGTTTCGGCGAAGGCCCGGAAGCGTTGGTGGTGGTAATGATGCACCTGGCCCTTGGTGCGCGAACACGCAGCCTGCAACTGGCCTATATTCGTGAGCTGATCGGTGGTTATAAACACCAGGTGTTGATGGGCGACATGAACACCCACGCCAGCGATCTGCTACAACACTCTCCGTTACGCGATCTCGGCCTACTGGCCCCGCAGGTGGAAGCGACTTTCCCCAGCTGGCGTCCTCAACGTTGCCTTGATCATATTTTGCTCAGCCCGACCCTGACCCTGGAAAAGGTCGAAGTGCTGGCCCAACCGATTTCCGATCACCTGCCGGTCGCGGTAGAGATTCGTCTGCCGGGTTCGCTCACGGCCGATGCATTGCCCGCGTTGAGTCCTGCCCCTCGCGGAACCCCTGAATGAGCGACGACGCCCAGCGCTGGAAAGAGAAGTACCTCAAAAGCATCGAACAGCAGGACAAACTCGAACGCCGCTGGGCCGCCAGGCTCGACTTGCTGCGTCGCGGTCTGGTGCGCAGCACACTGGCGGCTGAAGGTACCGACAAGGTCGTTGATCAGTGCATGAAAGAGATGCGCGACGTGGTGCGCACCGACGACATGGACGCCGGCCTGGCCGCCCTTTTGCCGCGCCTGGAAAAAGCCGTGCTCGATTCCGAGCAGCGCCGCGAAACCCGCATTGATCAAGTCAGCAGCGCGCTGACATCGCTGGTCACGCAGTTGCAGGCTTTGCCGCTGCCACGTGAAGTCGCCCAGCCCTTGAAGAAGTTCGCCAAACAACTGGATGGCCGCGTCGGCTCGGCGCGGGAAATGCCGCTGCTGCTGAGTGAGCTCAGTGGTTTGCAGGGCAAGGCGTTGAGTCAGTTGGACACCCCGGCAGAGCCGGGTCGCCCGGGTCTGCTGCAACGGCTGTTTGGTAGCCGCGACAGCGAAGAAGCGCCAGCGACAGAATCACCCGCGCCGCCGCAACGGCTTGGCCCACCGGCGCCCGAACCAGAAGCCACACAGCCCGCCCCTGTCGCCGTGATCGAAGCCATGACGGCAGCGCCTGTCATCGAAGCAGTGGTGCCCGTCGAAACAACGACGCCAGCCACCCAGGCTCATTTGGAACCGGAACCGGCAGAGGTGGTTAACTTTGTACCACCCACGGTCGTCAGCAAAGTCAGCAGCCATCCGGTCGAACCGCAGGCTGAGCACATCAAGCTTGAGCCTGTTTTCACCCCGGCTCCTGCTCAGAATGAAATCGCGCCTGCCGCCATCAATCCCGATGAACTGATCCACCCCGGCGATCCGACTCCACTGATCCTCGACAGCTTGCCACTGCCCGAGCCAATTGCCCTGGCGCTGGCCGCCATCGACCCGGAGCAGCCCGAGCACGACATCCTGTTCGCCCTGCCAGACACCCCCGAGCCATCCTATAGCTCCGTGGCCAAACACATCGAAGACACCCTGATCGGGCTGCTCGACGACCTGACTCTGCCTGAACGTCACCGTCCACAAGCCGAAGCCATGCGTGAACGGCTCAAACACGGTTTGAACTGGTACGAATTGATCCCGATCCTCGACGATCTTGCGACGTTGATGCTGGCGATCACCGACAGCGGTCAGCACGAATTCGAAGCCTATCTGCAACAGCTCAACGAACGCCTCGAAGCATTCCAGAGCAACCTGCAAGCGGCCAGCGAAGGCCATGCCGACAACAGCTCGGCGGCGCGGGCAATGGACACGCAGATCCGCGAGCAAGTCGACGGCCTGCAGACCAGCGTGCAGGAAGCAGCGGATCTGGAAGACCTCAAGCACGTGCTGGAGAACCATCTCGAAGGCCTGCTCGGCACCATGGATCAGCACCAGAAGCAGCGCGACGCCCGCGAGCAGGAAGTCGCCACGCGGCTGAAAAGCCTGTCAGAGCGCGTAGCGCATATGGAACAGGAAGCCCAAGGTTTCCGCGAACATCTTGAAGTACAAAGACAGAAAGCCTTGATCGATCCGCTCACCGGCCTGCCCAATCGCGCCGCGTGGAGCGAACGCCTCGAGCACGAAATCCAGCAGTGGCAACAACACGGCAACACCCTGAGCCTGGCCATGCTCGACCTCGATCACTTCAAACGGATCAACGACAACTACGGCCATCTGGCCGGCGACAAGGTGCTGAAAATCATCGCCACCGTGTTGCGCAAACGCCTGCGCGGCTCGGACTTCATTGCCCGTTTCGGCGGGGAAGAGTTCGTTCTGTTGATGCCGGCAACGCCGCCGGCAGTAGGCGCCAAACTGCTGGAGGCCCTGCGCGCAGCGATCGAAGCTTGCCCGTTTCACTTCAAGGGCGAGCGGGTGACGATCACCATTTCCATGGGACTGGCATCATTCCGCGCTGGAGAACACAGCGATCTGGTACTGAAAAGAGCCGATCAGGCGCTATACCGCGCTAAAAATGCAGGACGCAATCGGGTCGAGCTGGGCTGAGCAAATTGTTCCATTTTGTTTAAATCCGCCCACTGGCCGTCGAGACGCAAGGCAGTACGTTACACTGTTGCATTACTGTCTTGCGTGTACTGCCTTCTGCCATGAAATTCTTTGCCCTCCTCGCTTCGCTGCTCGTTCTGGCCGCTTGTTCCAGCAGCCCGCGTTACGACATCAGCCATCCTTCGGCCAATTACGACAGCCGTATCCAGTTCGTGATCGTGCATTACACGTCGGCCTCGCTGGAGCGCTCTCTGCAATTGCTGACCCACGGCGAGGTCAGCAGCCATTACCTGATCGGCGACGACAAGGGCGGCACCGTCTATAAACTGATGGATGAGAACCAGCGCGCCTGGCATGCCGGCGAAAGCCAATGGCAGGGCCGTACCTGGCTCAACTCCAGCTCGATCGGCATTGAAATCGTCAATCCAGGCTTCAAAGACACGCCGACCGGGCGTCTGTGGTATCCGTACAGCGAAGCGCAGATCCAATCGTTGATCGTCCTGCTCAAGGACATCAGCAAGCGCAACGGCGTCAGCCCGCGGCACATCATCGGCCACAGCGACATCGCACCACTGCGCAAACTCGATCCGGGCCCATTGTTCCCGTGGAAGCGCCTCGCTGCCGAAGGCCTGGGCATATGGCCGAACGAACAGGCGGTTGCGCGTCAGCAGATGCTGTTCAACAGCAGCGAGCTGCCAAGCATCAGCTGGTTCCAGGCGCAATTGGCGCACTTGGGTTATGACACACCACAGACCGGCGAGCTGGACATCGCCACGCGCCATGTCCTCGCCGCGTTCCAGATGCACTTCCGGCCCTCGCGCTTCGACGGCACGCCGGATGCGCAAACGGCAGCGTTGTTGCTGGTACTTAACCAGACAAAATAATGACGCCCGCCCGACGGTTAGGGCGAAATCGCAATCAGCAGCTATAACTCATTGGTAATTCTTCGGATATTCCATGATGGTTGCTACCCGAGAGACGCTGCGTAGCTGGTTTTATCGCCCGTGGTTTTTGGCGATGATCGCGGCTGTCCTCAGTGCCTGCCTGCTGATCGCCGGCGGAATGTTCGTGGCAATGCGACAGGTCGAGCAAAGCGAAAGTCAGGAAATGAACGCGCAAGGCGAACGTTTCCTCGCCCGCCTCGAACAATTGTTCGGCCAGTTACGCGAAAGTCTTGACGATCTCGAAGCGCAGCCATTGCGCAGTTGTGACGATGAAATGATCGCGACCCTGCAGCAAGTCACCTTCAACTATCGCTTCGTCTACGAAGCGGCTTACATGGACGCCACGCGGATCTGCTCCAACCGCCCACGTCAGGAAGGCGTGTCGGTAGTACGGGCGCCGGATATCAGAGGGCCGACTTACAGCTATTGGCTCAATACCACCACCGAACCCGATGAAAACCGCGCCGCGCTGATGCTGGGCCGCGGCAATTTTCGTGTGGCCACATCACGTGGGCATCTGACCGACATGGTCGATCTGTCGCCCGGCAGCAGCCTTTTGGTGGTTCTCGATCACGGCACCCGGGCGATCCCGGTCCTCGGTACGGCGCAGGCCTGGCCACCGACCGAACATTGGCCACCGAAAAGCCGCGAGTCATTACAAGTCACTCAGACTCGGCTGATCTACCGCATGCCCACCAACAACCCGGAATATCAACTGGTGCTGATCACGCCGCGCACCGGCATGCACATCCCTGCGATCTGGTGGTGGATGGTTCCGGCCTGTCTAGTGCTCGGCGCATTCCTAGGGTTCTTTGTGTTCTTGCTGGTGCGCCAGCGCCAGTCACTGGACGCCGAACTCAATGGCGCCATTCGCCGGGGCGAGCTACAGGTGCTCTACCAGCCGATCTTCGACCTCGACAGCCGCAACTGCGTCGGCGCCGAAGCGCTGCTGCGCTGGCGCCGCCCCGACGGCACACTGACCAGCCCGGACCTGTTCATCCCCATGGCGGAAAATACCGGGCAGATTCGGCAGATGACCGACTTTGTCCTCCAGCGTTTGCTGGAGCAACTGGGTCCGGTGCTGCGAGCCAATCCGCAACTGTATATCTCGGTCAACCTGGCTGCCTGCGACGTGATGGTGCCGCGCATCGGCCAGGTCATGGCGCGGCTGCTAACGCTCCATCGTGTAGCCGCGCGGCAGATAGCCTTCGAGGTCACTGAGCGTGGCTTGATTGACGTGGTGGTGGCGCGGGAAAACCTGCAAGCCTTGCGCGATGTCGGCCATCAGGTGTTGATCGACGACTTCGGCACCGGCTATTGCAGCCTCGCCTACCTGCAAACCTTGCCGGTGGACTGCCTGAAGATCGACAAAGCGTTTATTGATGCACTGGGTCATGACGCCGCCAGCAGCGGCGTCGCTCCGCACATCATTCACATGGCCCAGGCGC
Organism: Pseudomonas sp. R84; assembly: GCF_009834515.1. Classification (NCBI taxonomy): domain Bacteria; kingdom Pseudomonadati; phylum Pseudomonadota; class Gammaproteobacteria; order Pseudomonadales; family Pseudomonadaceae; genus Pseudomonas; species Pseudomonas sp. R84. The sequence goes on along the minus strand of NZ_CP019426.1, from coordinate 68,657 downwards.
TGGATCTGAAGGTGATTGCCGAAGGCATCGAACTGGAATCACAGGCTGAGCTGCTCAGTAGCGAAGGCGTGAAATTCGGTCAAGGCTGGTTGTTCGCCCATGCGCTGAGCGCGGTGCAGTTCATCGAACTGATCACCCGTGGCCGACGCCTCGCGGGAAGGCGTATGGACGACGAAGCCTAAACCGCGAGCGCCATATAGAACTGCGTGCCCTGCCCCGGCCGCGAATAAACCCCCATGCGTCCGCCATGCAGCTGGACGATTTCCTTGCACAGCGCCAGACCCAGTCCAGCGCCGCCCTTCTTGCGCCCGACCTGCACGAACGGCTCGAAGATTCGCCCTTGCTGGCCGTAGGCAATGCCTTCACCGTTGTCTTCGACGCTGATTATCACCCGCTCGCCATGCCGACGTGCCTGCAAGCGAATCTGACCGTCGCGGGCGGTATGGCGCAGGGCGTTGTCGATCAGGTTGTCGAGCACGCGATCGAGTTGCGCCTGATCAGCCTGCAAACGTGGCAGCGGCGCCTGTACTTCGACATTCAGGGCGATGCCCTTGGCCGCCGCCGAATCGGCAAAGCGCAGCTGCGCCTGCTCCAGCAAGTCTTCGATGGAGCATGGCGCCAGTGTGAGTTTCTGCAGGCCATTCTGATAACGCGAGAAGTTAAGCAAGTCATTGATCAACTGCATCAGGCGCTGCATTTCCTCATTCACGGTGTCGAGCAGATCAGCCTCGCGCGACTCCGCTGGAAACTTCGCTCGCTCGCGGAACAAACCGAAGGCCATGTGCATGCCGGTAACCGGCGTGCGTAGCTCATGTGAAGCGCGCAGCACGAATTCACTGCGCACCCGTTCGAAGGCACGCTGCTCGGTGACATCGTGCAGCACCATCACCGCGCCGAGAATATGCCCTTGGGTATGACTGACCGGCGTCAGGCTGTAGGTCAGCAGGCGTGATTCGCCGTCAACCTCAATACTCAAATCTTCCGGCGCCCGCTCCAGCGTGCCGCCGCGCAGCACCAGTTGCAGCTGCGCATCCAGCTCTGGTCGTTCCAGCGCCGTGCCCAGTCCCTGGCCGAGACGATCATCGTCCCAACCCAACTGCCGCTGAGCGACGGGATTGAGGTGCTCCAGATTCCCCTGGCGGTCGATCATCAGCAAGCCGTCATCGATGCTGTCGAGTACCGCTTGCAAGCGTTGCTGGCCGGCGAGCAATTCATCGACGTTGGTCGCCTGATGTTCGCGCAGTGCCTCAGCCATCATGCCGAAACGCTTGGTCAGCTGATTCATTTCCATCGCCGACGAAATCGGCAGGGTCACTTCAAAATTGCCTTGGCCGATATTGTCCGCCGCTTGCGCCAGCGCCTCGATCGGCGCGCCAAAACGCCTGGCAATCCCGTGGGCCGTGATGAAACCGATGATCAGCACCGCCAATCCGACAAATCCAAGCAGACCCGCAATCAACAAGGCACGGTCACGCGCCTCACGCTGTACCGCGTTGATGTTATCCAGTGCATGCTTGTGTTCGGTGATCAGTCCGTTGCGCAACGTATTGAAGCGCTCCCTGAAGTCAGCGCTGCTGCTTATGGAGCCGGCCGGGTCACGCGACAAATCGAAAGCTTCCAGGAAGCTCAGATAATCCGCTTTTGCCCGACTGAAGCCGTATAGCCGACCATCGCCCTCTTGCTCTTGGGCGATGCCTTGGTCCAGCAACTCGAAGTAATGCTGTTTCGACGCTTCGAACGCCACGGGATCAGGCTTTTCGGCCAGCATGATGATCAGTTGATCACCCAGCGTCTGCCGCAACTTGAGCCCCAGATCCAGAGTGACGAAGTTGCTGCGCACCAAAGCTTCTTGAGTGCCGGCCATCTGCATCACGCTGACCAGCCCGAGCAACAGCCCGAGCAAGGCCACCGTGATCAAGGCGGAAATACTCAGGAACAACCGCGTGCGCAACTTCATCGCCAGTTTCATCGCCCGGCGCTCACAGGTTGTACTGCTTGCGCTTGCGATACAGGGTCGAGGCGTCGATGCCCAGGGTTTTCGCCGCTTGATCCAGCGTGCCGGCGGTGGCGAGCACCGCGCCGATATGGGCTTTTTCCAACTCGTCGAGACTCAGCGCCGCACCGACTCTTGGCGCATTGTTGGCCGGTTGTTCGGCCATGCCGAGGTGGCTGATTTCCACGCGTTCCTGCGGGCAGATGATGCTCGCCCGCTCAACCACGTTACGCAGCTCACGAATGTTGCCCGGCCAGCGGTAGCCCAGCAGCGCCTCGCGAGCCTCGTCGCTGAAGCCCCGTGCCGGACGTGCGTACTCTTTAACGAAGCGAGCGAGGAAGCGATCAGCCAAAGTCAGAATGTCTTCGGCGCGCTCACGCAGTGGCGGCAAGTGCAGGGTGATGACGTTCAAGCGATAGAGCAGGTCTTCACGGAAACGCCCGTCACGGACCATGTCTTCCAGGTTGAGGTTGGTCGCAGCCAGAATGCGTACGTCAGCGCGACGGGTGACTGGATCCCCTACCCGCTCATATTCCTTGTCTTGAATGAAACGCAGCAACTTGGGTTGCAATGTCAGGGGAAAATCGCCGATCTCGTCGAGAAACAGCGTACCGCCGTCGGCCTGATTAACCCGGCCCAGCGTGCTTTCACTGGCGCCGGTAAACGCACCGCGACTGTGGCCGAACAGCTCGCTTTCCATCAGTTCGGCGGTCAACGACGGGCAGTTGATGGTCACGCAGGATTTCTTCTCACGTTTGCTCCAGCCATGAATCGCTCGGGCCAGCTCACCTTTACCGGTACCGGACTCGCCGAGGATAAGAATGTTGGCGTCGGTGCCGGCGACCTGGCGGGCGGTTTCCAATACGACTTTCATCGCCGGGCTGTGGGAATCGAGCCCGTCCTTCGGTTTGCGGATCTCGCCTTCCAGCGCTTCGAGGCGCGCTGACAGTTGGCGCACTTCCAGTTGCTTGGCGGTGGCCAAACGCAACTGATCCGGGCTGCACGGCTTGACCAGATAGTCGGCGGCGCCCGCCTGGATCGCATCGACGGCGGTATCGACAGCCGAATGCGCGGTGACGATGACCACGCGCATCCACGGCGCCTGAATGCGCATCTGCGCCAGCACGTCGAGACCGTTGTCTTCGCCCAGGCGCAAATCAAGGAAGCACAGGTCGAAGACCTGGCGCTGCAACAATGCCTCGGCCTGAGCCGCGCTGTTGGCGGTGGCCACCGTATAGCCCTCGTCTTCGAGGCAATAACGGAAAGTACGCAGGATGGCGGATTCGTCGTCCACCAGCAGAATGCGGCCTTGATGCTCAGTGGCAGATTCCATTTTTCCTACGCTCCATAGTGATTGGTCTTGGGTTAGTCCCGGAAAAATCGGGCAAGTTGCATGGTTGATTCTGAACGATGCCAGCCATAGGAGGGTAGCTCTCTCCTGCCTTTACAGCCAAGTTGTTGGTTTTGCTGGTTTTTTAAACAAATTCAGATTTGCAGGGCATTCCCTGCGTACTTTTCTGACATCTACGCCCTGCTCTCAATTCCATAAGAATGAATTCTCCTACGAAAAAATCGTGCATTGCGCACGACCCCAGAGGACCCATCGTGCAGGATGCGTCGCAGACGTTTTTCATCATGCTTACAACTCATTGATTTTATTGAATATTTTTCAAATAAAAAACTGGCATGCAGGCTGCAATATCTCACTCATCCCGGGCAGATCAGAACTGCCCCAACCGAATAAGAGTGAGGAACCCAGGATGACTCGCCCACGTGCCGCCCAAGTGCGTATCTCGCCACTGCACATCCAGCAAGGTCTGTTTGGCGTATTGGCGCTGCTGATCACCCTGATCGCCTGCCAGCAATACCTGCGCTGGGAAAACAGCCAGCAGGTTGAGCCGTTGATTTCGATCCAGCACAACACGCAAACGCACTTCAGCGCCGTCAGCAGCAGTCAGGCCGAAAGCGCCTCGATGCGCATGATGGACGTCGATCAGGCGCAGCCACTGGATCAACTGCCACGTGAAGAGCGCTGGGTTTTCTAAAGAGCAAACGAATTCGGGCGCAGAGCGCCGGAACACGTAACACCCCCAAATAGAGAAGTAAGGAGAATCACCATGTTGAGCTGGGCAATTACATTCTTGATCATTGCCATCATCGCTGCAGTACTGGGCTTCGGTGGTATCGCGGGCACCGCCACGGGTATCGCCAAGATTCTCTTTGTCGTGTTCCTGGTGATGTTCATCGCTTCCTTCTTCTTTGGCCGTCGCGGCCGAGGTTAACGATGAGTGTGTTAAAGACACTGGCAGCCGCCCTGCTTCTGGGCGGTAGTGCCATGGCGATGGCGGCCAATGACGGCCAGACGCGAGTCAACGAACTGTTGAGTTCCGACCCGCAATACCGGGAAACCTGGGAAGGCGTGGTGAAGAAGGAAGAGCGCCTGCCGGAATGGGTGATGAACCTGTCCGGCACGCCTGACCAGCAAATGAATGCCGTAACTGAAGATGGCGACCAGTATCTGGTCGGGCCGCTCTGCGAATCCGCAGACAAGTGCTTGAACCACCGCTTGATCGTCGCGTTCAGTTTCGACAAGAAAGACGCTTACGCCATGCTCGTTGATGTGCCCGAGGGACTGCCGGCCGACAAGTCGCCAACGCGACATGCCACCTACCGCTTCCTCGGCAAACCCGACCAGGGCATGCAGGATCTGCTAATGGAAACCCTGAAAAAAGATCCGAAGTGGTACTGATCTGAACATGAAGACAGCAGCCCTGCTGTCTTCCATTGCGCCGACCTGAGGAAGGCTGGCGCATGACCAGGGGGCCGGGACGTTCTGACTGTTGCAGGGTCGGAGTGACCTACGGGTACAGGGAGTGCCTGCGCGAGGGCCGGGTCAGGGTAAAAGCTGCGCCGCAGGTTCGCCGACCCACAGTGGTTCGACGGACTTGCGCTGAGCTTTCAAACACGCAAAACATTGATCCAGAGCGTCCAGCTCATCCTTTTTATCGCTGACACTGCGCGCAAAAACATTACGCGGTGTTTCACGGCGACCGTATATCGACAAAGAGACCGTTTAAACAGTAGGACTTCTAGTCTTCCTGCGTAGGCTTTTTCCTAGATTTTTTGTCGATTTTTCTCGTTCAAAAAATAACCAACCCACGCTGTAAAGACCGGTTCACGGCACTTATGCCGGCCGAAATGTCACAATCGAACCGGTTGGGACGCCAGTTTCATTTAAAAAAGCTCATGCCGATTCGGCATAGGGTAGGCGTTTACGGCATTAGACGGCGCAACCTTGCATCGGAATAGTTGCGCCTTTTTTCGCCTGCCGAAGAGCCGTAATCACGCGCTTCGGGGCACCTTATACGGAGGCAGATGCACAGACTTTTCCGCTAATGAGCGTTCCAGTTCCTGCATGTGCCTGAGTCAAACGCAAGTAAGGGTAAAGATAATGAAGAAGGCAAAAATTAGCCTCGCCTGGCAGATCCTCATCGGTCTGGTTTTGGGTATTGCAATTGGTGCGTTGCTCAACCACTTCAGTGCCGAGAAGGCCTGGTGGATCAGCAACGTCCTGCAACCGGCAGGCGATATCTTTATCCGTCTGATCAAGATGATCGTGATCCCGATCGTCATCTCTTCCCTGATTGTCGGCATTGCCGGCGTGGGCGACGCCAAGAAGCTCGGGCGTATCGGCCTGAAGACGATCATCTATTTCGAAATCGTCACCACCATCGCCATCGTCGTCGGCCTGTTGCTGGCCAACCTGTTCCATCCGGGCACAGGCATCGACATGAGCACCCTCGGCACGGTGGACATCTCCAAGTACCAGGCAACCGCCGCCGAGGTACAGCATGAACACGCGTTCATCGAGACCATCCTCAACCTGATCCCGTCGAACATCTTCGCGGCCATGGCCCGCGGCGAAATGCTGCCGATCATCTTCTTCTCCGTGCTGTTCGGTCTCGGTCTGTCGAGCCTGCAGTCGGACCTGCGCGAGCCGCTGGTGAAGATGTTCCAGGGCGTCTCGGAAAGCATGTTCAAAGTCACCCACACGATCATGAACTATGCGCCGATCGGCGTGTTCGCACTGATCGCGGTGACCGTCGCCAACTTCGGCTTCGCCTCGCTGCTGCCGCTGGCCAAACTGGTGATCCTGGTTTACGTCGCCATCGCCTTCTTCGCCTTCGTGGTACTGGGCCTGATCGCCAAGCTGTTCGGCTTCTCGGTGATCAAGCTGATGCGCATCTTCAAGGATGAGCTGGTGCTGGCCTACTCCACTGCCTCCTCGGAAACCGTGCTGCCACGGGTGATCGAGAAGATGGAAGCCTACGGCGCACCGAAAGCCATCTGCAGCTTCGTGGTACCGACCGGTTATTCGTTCAACCTCGACGGTTCGACCCTGTACCAGTCGATCGCCGCGATCTTCATTGCTCAGCTGTACGGCATCGATCTGTCGATCAGCCAACAACTGCTGCTGGTGCTGACCCTGATGGTCACCTCCAAAGGCATCGCCGGCGTACCGGGCGTGTCCTTCGTGGTACTGCTGGCCACTCTGGGCAGCGTGGGTATTCCGCTGGAAGGTCTGGCGTTCATCGCCGGTGTCGACCGCATCATGGACATGGCGCGTACCGCTCTGAACGTGATTGGTAACGCCTTGGCGGTACTGGTTATCGCACGTTGGGAAGGCATGTACGACGACGCCAAGGGCCAGCGCTACTGGAACTCCCTGCCGCACTGGCGCAGCAAGGAAAAACTGCCAGCAGGCGAAATCTCCAAGAACTGACACAAATCCCTGTAGGAGTGAGCCTGCTCGCGATGAGGGCTGTACATTCAACATCCCTGTTGTCTGATACACCGCGATCGCGAGCAGGCTCACTCCTACAGTGGACCGAGTCAGCCAAACGAACCCCGGAGAAATCCGGGGTTTGTCGTTTCTGGCGACCCCGCTATCATTCGCCGCATTCTTCGGGGGATTTGACTGATGCTTAATGGCCTGTGGCTTGGCTTCTTCATCGTGGCAGCCGTATCGGCGCTCGCGCAGTGGCTGATCGGCGGCAACGCCGGGATCTTTGCGGCGATGGTGGAAAGCATTTTCGCCATGGCCAAGCTCTCGGTCGAAGTCATGGTGCTGCTGTTCGGCACCCTCACCCTGTGGCTGGGCTTTCTGCGCATCGCCGAGAAGGCCGGGATCGTCGAATGGCTGGCCAAGGTACTCGGCCCGCTGTTCCTGCGGCTGATGCCGGAAGTCCCGGCCGGCCACCCTGCCCTTGGCCTGATCACCCTGAACTTCGCCGCCAACGGTCTGGGCCTCGACAACGCGGCCACGCCGATCGGCCTGAAAGCCATGAAGGCGCTGCAGGAGCTCAATCCCAGTGCCACCATCGCCAGTAACGCGCAAATCCTCTTCCTGGTGCTCAACGCCTCCTCCCTGACCCTGCTGCCGGTGACGATCTTCATGTACCGCGCCCAGCAAGGCGCGCCGGACCCGACACTGGTGTTCCTGCCGATCCTGCTGGCGACCAGTTGCTCGACGATCGTCGGCTTCCTCTCGGTGGCGTTCATGCAGCGTTTGCGGATCTGGGATCCGGTGGTGTTGGCGTATCTGATTCCCGGGGCGTTGATACTGGGTGGTTTCATGGCGCTGCTGGGCACCCTTTCGGCGACGGCTCTGGCAGGATTGTCGTCGATCCTCGGCAATCTCACGCTGTTCGGGTTGATCATGCTGTTCTTGCTGATCGGCGCGTTAAAGAAAGTGAAGGTCTACGAGGCGTTTGTAGAGGGCGCCAAAGAGGGCTTCGATGTCGCGAAGAATCTGCTGCCGTATCTGGTGGCAATGCTCTGTGCTGTAGGCGTGTTGCGTGCCTCTGGTGCCTTGGACTTCGGGCTGGACGGAATTCGCCATCTGGTCGAGTGGGCCGGTTGGGACACGCGCTTTGTCGATGCGCTGCCGACAGCAATGGTCAAACCGTTCTCCGGCAGCGCGGCACGGGCGATGTTGATCGAGACGATGCAGACCTCGGGGGTCGACAGCTTCCCAGCGCTGGTCGCGGCGACGATTCAGGGCAGTACCGAGACCACGTTCTATGTGCTGGCGGTGTATTTCGGCGCGGTGGGGATTCAGCGGGCGCGGCATGCGGTGGGGTGTGCGTTGCTGGCGGAGTTTGCTGGTGTCGTTGGCGCCATTTTCGTCTGCTACTGGTTCTTCGGCTGAACAAATATCCAATGTGGGAGCGAGCCTGCTCGCGAAAGCGGTGTGTCATTCACGTTGATGTGTCTGACACGACGCCTTCGCGAGCAGGCTCGCTCCCACAGGGATTGATGCCTGGCTTAAGGTTTCGGTGGGGCAAGTCTTTGGCCTTGATCTACGGCCCACGCGACGACTTTCGCGGTGAGGCGATCACTGGCCTGGCCAAACCCGGCGACCACCGCCGGCACCTGAACATCACTCAACGGCTGACGCTCTTCAAAGCGGCGACTGGCCAGAATCCGCTGGTCATAACCACGCACCAGCAACGCATCAACCCGCACCACGACGCTGGCCTGCGTGCCCTGATACTCGGTCTGAAACGCCTGCAAACTGCCGCCCAATTCCAGATCCGCAGCAAAGTTGCTGTCATCGGTACTGAGCAACGTCACCCGACCATCACTCTGAAACCCATCCAGCAGACGATTACGCACCAGCACCGGCGCCGGATCGCTCCAGCGCGAGCCCTTGTAGCTGCTGATCACATCGCCCTGCGGAATCACCGCAATCGTCGGCCGGTTCAACGCCTCACTGGCCTGCAGCTTGTTCAGCCGCAACGACCACTGCTGCGTTGCCGCCGAGCTGGCCGAGGCGGGCGCCTGTGCGGCCGGCAGGCGATAGACATCCGACGGCTCGGACTGGGGCAGAATCGAACAGGCGCTGATCAGCGTGAAGCCGGCGAGGAGGGCAAGTCGAGTCAGCTTCATGGTGTGAATTCCTTGTTCTTGTCACGGCCCAGCAGGTAGCCGCTGGGGTTGGCCTCAAGGCGTTGCGAGATGGCGCGCAACGAAGTCAGCGTCTCGCGCAGTTCGCGGATCGCAGGGGCCAGGCCATTGAGGCCCTGCATGCCGTTATCGAGGGAGTTTTCGTTTTTGCTGAGCAAAGTGCTGATGGTTGTTGTGCTTTGCTCTAGCGACTTCATCGCTTGCTCGGCGCTACCCAACGCTTGCTTGCCCTGATCGTTGATCAAGCCGTTGGCGTTGCGCATCAGTAACGAGGTCTGTTCGAGCATGCTGCCGGCCTGTTTACCGACGGTCGCCAGTTGCTGCATGGCTTGCTTGATGTCACCGCGCTGATCATTGATGGTGCCGGTAGTCTGCTCCAGATGGGCGAGGGTTTTGCTGACGCGCTCGACGTTCTCGGCAGAGAACATCTGATTGGCGTTCTGCAGCAGCGCAGTGATGCCGGTCATCAAATCGTTGGAGTCATTGAGCAAGCGCGAAATAGGCGAGGGCGACGCGACGATGGTCGGCAGATTACCGTCATGCCCACGCAGTTTCGGGCTTTCCGGGGTACCACCGCTGAGCTGGATGATCGACGTCCCCGTGATCCCGGCCAGCGCCAGCTTGGCCTGGGTGTCTTCCTTGACCGGCGTATCACCGGCCAGACGAATCCGCGCCAGCACCCGCCGTGGATCTTTTGGATCAAGGCGCAGGTTGATCACATCGCCGACCTTGATCCCGCTGTATTGCACAGGGCTGCCCTTGGACAAGCCACTGACCGCCTCGCTGAAGACAATCTCGTAATCCTTGAATTCGGTGTCGACGCTGGACTTGGCCAGGAACAGACCGAAGAGCAGGGCGCCTGCCACCACAATCACCGTGAACAGGCCGATCAACACATGATGGGCTCGGGTTTCCATGTCAGACCTCGTTGAGCAATTTGGCGGCGTCCAGCGCCGAGCGGCCGCGCGGGCCGTGGAAGTATTCGTGAATCCACGCGTCGTCGGTTTCCGAAACGACGTCGATGGGACCTGCGACCAGGACTTTTTTCTGCGCCAGCACCGCCACGCGGTCGGTGATGGTGTAGAGCGTGTCGAGGTCGTGGGTCACCAGAAATACGCTCAGACCCAACGCATCGCGCAGGGTCAGAATCAGTTGATCGAACTGCGCAGCGCCTATCGGATCAAGGCCGGCAGTCGGCTCGTCGAGAAACAGAATATCCGGATCCAGCGCCAAGGCCCGCGCCAGCGCAGCACGCTTGATCATGCCGCCGGACAGCGACGCCGGGTATTTGTCCGCCGCCGACAGCGGTAATCCGGCCAACGCCAGTTTCACTGCCGCCAGGTGCTCGGCATCGTTGCGGCTGAGGCCCGCATGTTCGATAAGGGGCAGGGCGACGTTCTCGGTGACCGTCAGCGAGGAGAACAGCGCGCCTTTCTGGAACAGCACACCGAAGCGTCGTTCGACCAGCGAGCGCTCATGCTCGGACAGGCTCGGCAGGTTCTTGCCGAACACTTTGACCATGCCTTCGCTGGGCCGGCGCAAACCGACGATGCTGCGCAGCAGCACCGATTTGCCGCTGCCGGAGCCACCGACCACGGCAAGAATCTCGCCTTTGTACAAATCCAGATCGAGGTTCTCGTGCACGCTTTGGCTGCCGAAGCGATTGCACAGGCCACGGACTTCGATCACCGCCTCCGAGGGCGCGCGGGGTAGACGAATCACCAGCCCATCTCCATGAAGAACAGCGCGGCCACCGCATCGAGCACGATCACCACGAAAATCGATTGCACCACAGCGGAGGTGGTATGGGCGCCGACCGACTCGGCACTGCCGCTGACCTTGAAGCCTTCCAGGCAACCAATCGCGGCAATGATGAAGGCAAAGATCGGCGCTTTGACCAAGCCAACCAGAAAGTGCTGCACGCCGATGTCCGACTGCAACAGCGTCAGGAACATCGCCGGCGAGATATCCAGCGACACCGCACACACCACGCCGCCACCGATGATCCCGCAGAGCATGGCGAGAAAGGTCAGCATCGGCAGCGCCACCAGCATCGCCAGCACGCGCGGCACCACCAGCAGCTCCATCGGGTCGAGGCCAAGGGTGCGGATTGCGTCGATTTCTTCGTTGGCCTTCATCGAGCCGATCTGCGCGGTGAACGCGCTGGCGGTGCGCCCGGCCATCAGGATCGCCGTGAGCAGCACGCCGAATTCGCGCAGGAACGAGAAGCCCACCAGATCCACGGTAAAAATCGTCGCGCCAAAACTGGCCAGCACCGTCGCCCCGAGAAACGCCACCACCGCACCGACCAGAAAGGTCAGCAACGCCACAATCGGCGCGGCGTCGAGGCCGGTCTGCTCGATGTGCGCAATCATTGGGGTGATGCGCCAGCGCTTGGGCCGGAACAGGTTGCGAGCGATGGTTTCCATGATCAGGCCGACGAACCCGAGCAGTTGCAGGGTGTCTTGCCAGACCGTGTCGACCGCGCGACCAATGCGCGTCAGCAGCTGCACGCTGACGCTGATTTCCGCTTCCTTGATCGGCACGCAGAAATCGGTCATCGAGCAGTACACGGTTTGCAGCAGCGCGCGGTCGGCGGAGGTCAGGGTGCAATCGGGGTGTTCGGCGGATTTGCCCAGGCGCTCGGAGCCGAGCAGTTCGACCAGCAACGAAGCGCCAGCGGTGTCGAGGGCGCCGAGGCTGTTGAGGTCGATCGGGGTGTTGGCATCGTACTGGCCGTGGAGCTTTTCGCTCAGTTGCTTGAGCTCGGCGTAATGGGCAAGCGTCCAGTCCCCCGTGACCCGCAGGCGGGCAGGGGTTATCGACGTGTCCAGTTGGGCATTACCGCTGATCGAGCTGCTGGTCATAAGCTCCGTGCTTGTTCGGCCTTTATGCGAACTAACGTAATAGCACGAACCGGATTACTTTTCTTTGATCACTGTGCTGTCCGTGACTTCGAAGCGCAGCACGCCGATCACCTGGCCATCCTCGGTCAGCACCCGCACCTGCCACTTGCCCGCCGGGTTGCCGGGGAAGTTCTGCTTGTGCGTCCACGCCCGGTAGCCTTCCTTGCGCCCGCCGTGGATATCGAGGGCGATGCGGTCGACCTCTTTGCCGTTGAATTGCCAGACGTGATAAATCCGCTCATCCAGCCCGCGCGGCGCGTTGATTGCGGTGTAGGCATACAGGCCATCGCCGCGAATCTGCTCGGCGCTGACCGTGTCGAGGCTGGCACCGGGGGTGCGGTCCTGCATTTGCGTGCTGATCGCCACGTCGGTCATCCACAGCGTCGCCGGCGGCACCCACGAACGCAGCGCCCAACCGACGCCGCCAATACCAACGGTAATGCACAGGATCGCCAAGGCATTGCGCAGCGTGCGGATCGGGAAGATCGACGCCAGACTCGGGAACGACAACAGCACGGCAATGCCCAGCGCCCACTTGAAGCTCTGCGCGGTGGTCAGGTGCATGATCACCGGCAACGCAGTGAGCAGGGCGGCGAACAGGGTCAGGGTGTGCAGCGCGAGAAACGCCCAGCGCCGTGGCGCCAGCCATTTGTAATAGAGCGGATCAACGATCGAGATCAGTGCCGCCACGCTGAGCAGGCCGGTGAAAAACAACTGGCCACTGTTCCAGGTCGTGGTGATGAAGAAAAACGGCAGGACGAAAAACAGGCTTTCCTGATGGATCATCTGCGTCGCGTAACGCAGCAGCGGCTGGGGGATCTCGCGTTTGAAGATGCGAGTGAAGAGGCCGGTAAGGGTGTTCTCCAGCATCAGCCAGATCCAGCTGAGCAGCATGATCACGGTGACCCAGCTCGCCAGACCCTGCTGACGATCGACCATGATGAAACTGCCGACCCCGGAGATGAACCCGCCAAGCGCAATGACCCCGGGATAGCGCTTCATCAGTTCGAGAATGCGCTGGATCAGGAGCTGTATTTTTGGCATTTGGGCGGTTCACGACTGGATAGGAAAAAACCTCGACAGAGTAGCGCCCGCCGGGCGCTGTGGCGAGGCTGCCGGTCACTTAAAACCAACGCATTCCCTTGTAGGAGTGAGCCTGCTCGCGATAGCGGTGTATCAGCCGAAGAAATGGTGACTGAAGGACCGCTATCGCGAGCAGGCTCACTCCTACAGGATTAGTGCTCGGCCGGCCGGCGGCGGTGATGCAAACGCCAACCGATCAGGACCAGCAACACCAGACCCAAGCCACCCGCACTCAACCACAACACCTGATCATCACTGATCAACGGCTTCTCGATCCGCAGATACCCCGGCTGCAACAGCAACTCACGCATGGCCTTGTTCGCCGCTTCCAGCGTCACGCCTTGAAGCTCGCGCGCCGGGTTGGCAAAGCGGCCGTCCTGATAATCGCCGAGGGCGCTCCAGTAGTAATCCGCCAGCGCGCTGTTGCCCTGCACCGCCCAGGTCTGATGGGCGATGGAAGCCTGTTTGATCCGCGCAAAGGTGTCCGGATCGAGGCCGTTTTTCAGCAGGTCGGCCTTGAGGTCTTCCAGCACCTGAATGGCTTCGTCGACGTCATCACGATCCAGATCGGCGTTCAGACTCATGAAGCCCACACCGCCAAATACCTCACGCTCAGCCCATGGCCCGTAAGACAAGCCGTGGTTGAGGCGGATCTGTCGGTACAACGCCCAGTCGAGGTAATCCTTGAGAATGTCGAAGGTCTGGTCGTACTGATCATCGAGCATCGGTTCCGGCACCAGCCAGTGCAACTTGGCGCTGTCGCCGATAAAGCCACGGGTGAGGGTGCGTTCATGGGCGGCGCTGGTGCTGATGTCCGGCAGTGCACGGTGCTCGCTCGGCTCAACCGCTTCGAGCGCGCCCCAGGTGCGCTCCAGATAGGCCGGCAGCAGTTTGTCGAGTTCGCCGACGACAATCAGGGTCATATTGTTCGGCGCATACCAGGCCTTGCGCACCTTCTCCAATTGCTCCTGAGTCAGGTGACCGACCTCGGCGCGCTGCGGGCATTTCAGGCCCAGTTCGACGGCGAGCTGATTGCTCGCGGTGTGGCCGAGATCCTGACGATCGAGAAAGCGTTGCAGGCGCGTGTAATGGCCACCGTCCTCACGCTCGACCACGCGTTTGGCGGCGTTGATCGCATTGTCGTCAATGCGCGTTTGCGTGAGCAGAGCGAGCAGCAGGTCGAGGACCTTGCGCTGATTCTTCGCCGGTGCTTCGATGACGAACGTGGTATCGGCGTTGCTGGTAAAGGCATTCCAGTCACCGCCCAGTGCTTGCATGCGCTCCTCCAGACCGCCTTCGCCAGTGGCGTCGATGCCGCTGAACAACAGGTGTTCGAGCAGGTGCGGCAGCTCTTTTTCAGCGCAATCGAAATCATCGAGGCCAACGCCAACCACCAAGCGAATCGCCACATGCCCGCGTTCGGTGCCGGGTTTGAGCATCAGCTGCAAACCGTTGGGCAGCGCATAGCCTTCGACCTGAAAACGATCCAGGGCAAAGGCGGGCAGGGAACCGAGCAACAGACAGGCGAACAACAGGCAACGCATAACAGGCTTCCGTACGGCTGATTTGGAGATCCGTGTCGCTATTCAGGCCGCCATTCGCGAGCAGGCTCGCTCCCACAAGGGAATATATTTCAAATGTGGGAGCGAGCCTGCTCGCGAAGGTCTTAAGGCTGAATCAATGTAACTGACTAAACCCAGCCCCAGTCGTTCAAGGCGAATGCGTAATGTCGGCAATATCATCCGCCGCCAGCGCTCCGGTGTCCGCCGTTTCCAGCACCACATACGCACTGCCGCAAAACAGCGAATTCAGGCGTTTCATGTCGGCAATCAACTCCAGATGCAGCGAGCTGGTCTCGATACTCTGGACGATCTTGCGTTGCAAACGGCTGACATGCGCATGGGCCAGACGGCGCTCCTGTGCGCGAAAGCGGCGTTTCTCGCGCAGCAACTGCCGGGCGCTTTCACGATCGCCACTGAGGAATACCGACAGGCCCAGACGCAAGTTAGAAATCAGTTGCTGCTGCAATCCGGCCAGATCCTCCAGACCTTCCTCGGAAAACGAACGGCGCTGCGAGGTCTTCTGCTGCTGGATCTTGCGCAGCATGCGTTCGATCAGGTCGGCAGCCAATTTGAGGTTGATCGCCAGCTCAATGATCTCGGCCCAGCGTCGACTGTCCTGCTCGCCGAGGTCTTCGCGGGGCATCTGCGCCAGATACAGCTTGATTGCGCTGTACAAGGATTCGATGTCATCGGTCAGCCGACGTATTTCCTGCGTGACAGCGGTCTGCTTGCCGCGCAGTACATCAAGAGTGGCGTCGAGCATGTTCTCCAGCAGATCGCCCATGCGCAGGGTTTCCCGCGCGGCGTTGGCCAGCGCCAGGCTCGGTGTGACCAGTGCAGTCGCGTCGAGGTGACGCGGTTTGGCAGTGCCGTTGACCTCCGGCCGTTCCGGCAGTAGCCACGCGCAGAGGCGCGCCATCGGGCCGACGCTTGGCAGCAGAATCAGGCAGCGCGCGGTGTTGTAGAGCAAGTGGAAGCCGATGACCATTTCCTGCGGGCTGAAGTCGAGGCTGTCGATCCAGTGCACCAGCGGGTCGAGCACCGGGATGATCAACAGCAGGCCGATCAGTTTGTACAACAGACTGCCCAGCGCCACTTGACGGCCAGCGGCGTTCTGCATGCTGGTGCTCATGAACGCCAGCACGCCGCTGCCGATGTTGGCGCCGATCACCAGACCAATTGCCACCGGCAAACTGATGACCGCAGCACCGGCCAGCGTCGCGGTGAGCAGCACGGCGGCGAGGCTGGAGTAGGAAATCATCGCGAATAATGCGCCGACCAAGGCGTCGAGGAGGATGTCGCCAGTCAACGAGGCGAAAATCACCTTCACGCCTTGAGCGTGGGTGATCGGCGCGGCGGCTTCGACGATCAATTGCAGCGCGAGAATGATCAGCCCGAGCCCGATGGACACCCGGCCCATCTGTCCGAGCCGCGTCTGTTTAAGCGACAGAAAGAAAATCACCCCGAGAAAAATCAGCAGCGGCGACAGCCATGACAGGTCAAACGTCAGCACCCGCGCCATCAGCGCGGTACCGACGTCGGCGCCGAGCATGGTCGCCAGCGCCGGGGTCAGCGCCATCAGTCCTTGGCCGACAAATGAAGTGACGAGCATCGCGGTGGCGTTGCTGCTTTGCACCATCGCGGTCACGACGATGCCGGCGACAAAGGCGAGCCAGCGCTTGGACATGTTTTGGCCAATCACATGGCGCAGGTTGGTGCCGTACACCCGCAGGATGCCGGTTCGGACGATGTGCGTGCCCCAGATCAACAGGGCCACGGCGGAAAGCAGATTGAGCAGGGTGAGCATACAAACCCCCTGTAGTAGCAGCGCCCCAGAGGGGCAAGTTGACGGTACCGCGCGGTTTCTACGTTTTTGATACTTAAGCTGTAGTTGGCTAACGGTCTGGGCGCCAGCATTGCACAGCTAAAGTGTCGATTGAAACAAAAGTGCCATGAAAGGCGCTTCATCCACCCACCTGAATCCGACACGGTTCCCGTGTGTTGCCGAAAACAAATGTGGGAGCGAGCCTGCTCGCGAAAGCGGTGGATCAGCCAACATTTCTGTCGACTGACACTCCGTCTTCGCGAGCAGGCTCGCTCCCACAGGGGTACTGCGTATTGCCAGACTACCGGGTTACTGGCCCGGGATGTCCTTGCGCAGTTTCACCGGGTCTTGCTGCTGTTTTTTCTTGGCCATCGCGCCGCGCAGCTTGATGTTGATCGCTTCCACCGCCAGCGAGAACGCCATGGCGAAGTAGACGTAGCCCTTCGGCACATGCACGTCGAACGACTCGGCGATCAGCACGGTACCGACCACCAGCAGGAACGACAGCGCCAGCATCTTCAGCGACGGGTGCTTGTCGATGAACTCGCTGATCTTGCCCGAGGCCAGCATCATCACCAGCACGGCCACAACGATCGCCGCAACCATCACCGGCACGTGGGAAACCATGCCCACGGCAGTGATCACCGAATCCAGCGAGAAGACGATGTCGATGATCGCGATCTGGATGATGGTGTAGAGGAAGTTGCCGCCCTTGCCGCCGGGGGTGTCGTCGCTTTCGTCTTCGCCTTCCAGTGCGTGGTACATCTCTTGCGAGCTCTTCCACAGCAGGAACAGACCACCGAAGAACAGGATCAGGTCGCGGCCGGAAATGCCTTGGCCGAACACTTCGAACAGGTCGGCGGTGAGACGCATGACCCAGGTGATCGACAGCAGCAACAGGATGCGCGTGATCATGGCCAGGCCAAGACCGAAGATCCGGGTGCGCTGCTGCATGTGCTTGGGCATGCGGCTGACCAGGATCGAAATCATGATGATGTTATCGATGCCGAGGACGATTTCCAGGGCGGTCAGGGTGAAGAAGGCAACCCAGATTTCGGGGTTGGTCAGCCATTCCATGTGTATTCCTTTGAGCGATTGTTAAACCGAAAAAGGTCCGGGCTTCAAACCGCGAAGCCAGGACCCGAAACGGTGAGTCTTGGGCTTATAGAGTGCTGAACACCGGGAAAGTCCCCAACAGCAGTGCAGCAATCAGGATGCAGATACATACCAGGATCGCCCATTTCAGGGTGAAACGCTGGTGGTCACCGAAATCAATGCCGGCCAGGGCCACCAACAGATAGGTCGATGGCACCAACGGGCTCAGCAAGTGGACGGGCTGACCGACGATCGAGGCACGGGCCATTTCGACTGCGGTGATCCCGTAGTGGCTGGCGGCTTCGGCCAACACCGGCAACACGCCATAGTAGAACGCATCGTTGGACATGAAGAAGGTGAACGGCATGCTCACCAGCGCCGTGATCACGGCCAGATACGGGCCGAGGAAATCCGGAATCACTGCCAACAGGCTCTTCGACATCGCATCGACCATGCCGGTGCCGGACAGGATACCGGTGAAGATACCCGCCGCAAAGATCAGCCCGACCACTGCCAGCACGCTACCGGCGTGAGCCGCGACGCGATCCTTCTGCATCTGCAGGCAAGGGTAGTTGACGATCATGGCAATACTGAACGCCACCATGAACAACACCGGCAATGGCAGCAGGCCGGCGATCAGCGTGCACATCAGGCCGAAGGTCAGGGCGCCGTTGAACCAGATCAGTTTCGGACGGCGGGCATCCGGGAACTGCGACACGCTGATTTCGCTGTGATCGACATCATCGCCAACCAGATGCAGCTCACCGAGACGTGCACGCTCACGCTTACCGTAAAAGTAGGCGATGACCAGGATCGCCAGAACACCAGCCGCCATCGCCGGAATCATCGGCACGAAGATGTCCGACGGGTCGACATGCAGAGCACTGGCGGCACGGGCAGTCGGGCCGCCCCACGGGGTCATGTTCATCACGCCACCGGCGAGGATGATCAGACCGGCCATGATCCGCGGGCTCATGCCGATGCGGCTGTACAGCGGCAGCATGGCGGCCACGCAGATCATGTAAGTGGTCGCGCCGTCACCATCGAGGGAAACGACGAGCGCCAGTACGGCGGTGCCGACCGAAACCTTCAGCGGGTCGCCCTTGACCAGTTTGAGGATCTTGCGCACGGCCGGGTCAAACAGGCCAGAGTCGATCATCAGGGCGAAATAGAGAATGGCGAACATCAGCATCACGCCGGTCGGCGCAAGCTTGGTGATGCCTTCGAGCATCATCGGACCGATCTTCGGTGCAAAACCGCCGAACAGGGCGAAGACGATCGGGATGATGATCAGAGCGATCAGCGCGGACAGGCGCTTGGTCATGATCAGGAACATGAACGTGATGACCATGGCGAAGCCAAGGAAAGTCAGCATGGGAATACTCCAGGCGTAGCGCGGCTAGTTAAATGAGCAGATCGGACGGGATCAGCGCAGAACGGGAAGCACGAGACGTACGGGCGGAGTTGAAGCGAGGAGGCGGGTTACAGAGGACATCAGAATCACCATTGTTGTTGTTAATTGGGCCGTTCGTGCGAGGTATCACACGCATTGGCCAACCGGTCTGTTGCCGGAAGTGGAGGCGATGCTAATCGGGGAAGCTTTCAGCTACCTTTCGTTGAAGAAAGCTTTGGGTGAACGGTCAACCGGCCGTCGGATGCGAACCAGAGTCAATAAACACGGGAAGGGGAGCTTCGAAATGAGCGAATTGCACAGCGGCGGCTGCCATTGCGGACACATTCGTTATCAGTTCAGCGGGGCGTTGCAGGATATCGCCCATTGCCATTGTTCGATTTGCCGCAAGGTCAGTGGCGGGATTGTCACGACCTGGATCACCGTGCCGGTGGCGAATTTCCAGTGGCTGGCCGCCGCGCCATCGCGATATGACTCGTCGGGTAGTTGCGCGCGGTTCTTCTGCCCGAACTGCGGTGCGCAACTGGCGCTGGTGACGCGGCTTAGCCCCGATAGCATCGACGTGACCATCGCTACCCTTGATCAGCCGCAACTGGCGCCGGCCGAGCGGCATATCTGGACTGACAGCCAATTGCCCTGGCTGCATCTGGACGAGCATCTGCCAGGCGAAGCCGAAGAAACGCTGTAGGTTTACAAGAGCCTGATCAAAAAATAGACAGATCCAGCGTTCGGATCGCGCCCATCCAGATCGCGTGCTCAGTATGATCGAGCAAGTCATCGCCAGTGTCCGGGTGCAAAAACACCACCAGGCCTTTGCGATTGAGCGCCAGCCACGGCAGCACATCGCCGATCAGCTCAGGGCCGAAGGCCAATTGGCAACTCCAGTCCGGATGCGGCCCGACCGGGCGTTCGTGGACGCGGCCCATTTTCAGCGCAAATAATTGCGCGGCCTGCTCGCACAAGGCCCGCGCCTGCTCGATGGTCCTGGCGTCGAAATAGACATGGGCGTGATAACCCTTGATCGCTTGCATCTGAAAGCCTCTGAATCGGTTCGAACCCTCGGCGTTGCTCGTATGTCACACGCCATACAAGGGATAAGAAAAGGGATCAGCCATGAAAAATGCCGAAACCCCGGCGGTAAAAGTGGTGCTCTATGGTGCCATGAGTAGCCTGGGCAGCGCGTTGATGGCTGAGTTGCTGCGCCGTCAGCACGAAGTCATTGCCATCCTCGACGATTTGACCGCACTGGCACCGCGTCCGGGTTTGCGCACCAAAACCGGCGATTTGTTCGACTCGGAGCGGATCAATCAGAGCGTGGCCGGTAGTTCGGCGGTCATCTGTTTACTGGATGCGCCGGGGTTGCCGTTCAGTAGCGATCAGGTTGAACGGGCCGTCGTGCTCGGGCCGGTCGAGCAGGTGCTGGCCGTCGATGCGCTGGTCGATGGGCTGCAAGCGGCCAATGTGTCGCGGCTGTTTCTGGTGGGCGATTTTGCCGTTCTTGATGAACCGGATGTCGATGATCGCCTGCAACGCCATGCCGCCGAGGAAATTCGCGAAGCCGTGCAAAGCAGTCCGCTGCACTGGACGCTGGTGAATGCGCCACATGGCGTCGCGGGCCTGACGATTGAGCATTTCAGTCAGGTCGGCGGCAATCTGGAACCGGGTCTGGCCGAACCGCTGGAGCGTTTGAATCGCGTGGCGGTGGGGATTGCTGATGAGCTGCGGTTGAATCTGCATGTGGGCCAGCATGTGAATTTCGTGGCGGCTTCAGATTCGTAAAAGATCGCAGCCTGCGGCAGCTCCTACATGAGATCGGTGTAGGAGCTGCCGCAGGCTGCGATCTTTTGATCCTCAAACCGCAATCGAAGGCAGCGCCAGCCCACTCAAGGACTCCGCGCTGCTCGCCTGTTCCGCCATCAGCCAATCGACAAACTGCTGAATCAACGCACCCCGGCGTTTGCGTTGCGGCAGCACCACGTAATAACCGAGGCGCGACAGGGTCGTTTCGGCGATGGGACGGCACAGCAAACCCTGACTCAGCAAGTTATCCACAAGGTGGCGCCAACCAATCGCCACGCCTTGGCCGCCAATCGCCGCTTGAATCAACAGCGTGTAATTGTCGAAGCGCAATTGCCCCGGCGCCGGCGGTGTATTGATACCGAGTTCACGGAACAGACCACTCCAGTCAAACCAGTTGCTGCTGTTTTGCCCGCGCAGGTGCAACAACGGAAACTCCAGTAACGCCTGAGCCGGCAGGGGCTGGGCGCGATCCTTGAGCAACTGCGGACTGCACACCGGGAACACTTCTTCGCTGAACAGCCAATGGCTTTCGCCCTGTTTAAAGCGTCCATCGCCAAACAGGATCGCCACGTCGATATCGGTGCGCAGCATGTTGTGGTTGCGTTCACTGGTCACCAGGCTGACGTCGACCTGCGGATTGGCCTCGTGAAAACGATGTAGCCGCGGCATCAACCAATAAGCGGCGAAGGCAAAATCGGTGGCAACTTGCAGGACCTCGTGTTGCTGTTGTGAGCTGATCGCGCTCAATCCTGCGTCGATGTTCTGCAAACCAAGGGTAACTTGCTCGAACAGGATCGCACCGACTTCGGTCAGCTCGATCCCTCGGTAAATCCGATCAAACAGCCGTGTGCCGAGCTGTTCTTCCAGCCGTTTGATCTGCTGACTGATTGCTGGTTGCGTAGTGCCAAGCTCAACCGCCGCGGCGGTAAAGCTGCGCTGGCGAGCGGCCGCCTCAAAGGCGCGCAGCAGGTCGAGGGACAGATCACCCAAGGCGTCATACATAAGCTGTGCTTATCCTAGTCATTGTCGGGCGCGGGCTTTACCAGACAAAGCATGAACTCCATGCTCGATCGCAGCAATGTCGCATAAATATTCACTATGGAATGCCGCGATCACATGAAGCGCAAGAATATTCTTTTCATCATGGCCGATCAGATGGCCGCGCCAATGTTGCCGTTCTACGGCCCTTCGCCGATCAAACTGCCGAATCTTTCCCGCCTCGCCGCTCAAGGCGTGGTATTCGACGCCGCATACTGCAACAGCCCGTTGTGCGCGCCGTCTCGCTTCACCTTGGTCAGCGGCCAATTGCCGAGCAAGATTGGCGCCTATGACAACGCTGCCGATTTCCCCGCCGATGTGCCGACTTACGCCCATTACCTGCGCCGTCTCGGCTACCGCACCGCGCTGTCGGGCAAGATGCATTTCTGTGGCCCCGATCAGTTGCACGGCTACGAAGAACGCCTGACTAGCGACATCTACCCGGCCGACTATGGCTGGGCGGTGAACTGGGACGAGCCGGATGTGCGGCCGAGCTGGTATCACAACATGTCTTCGGTGCTGCAGGCCGGACCGTGCGTACGCACCAATCAGCTGGATTTCGATGAAGAGGTGGTGTTCAAGGCGCAGCAATACTTGT
The DNA here is from genome assembly GCF_009834515.1 of Pseudomonas sp. R84. Classification (NCBI taxonomy): domain Bacteria; kingdom Pseudomonadati; phylum Pseudomonadota; class Gammaproteobacteria; order Pseudomonadales; family Pseudomonadaceae; genus Pseudomonas; species Pseudomonas sp. R84. Next base: position 46,377 of record NZ_CP019426.1, on the reverse strand, counting down.
TCGATCACATTCGCGAAGATGGCGATCAGCCGTTCTGCCTGACCGTGTCGATGACTCACCCACACGACCCGTACACAATTCCCAAGGCTTTTTGGGATTTGTACGACGATGGCGAAATCCCGCTTCCGACAACGCCGGATCAACACGAACTCGATCCGCACTCGCAGCGTCTGCTCAAGGTCTACGACCTGTGGGATAAGCCATTGCCTGTGGATAAAATTCGTGATGCACGCCGGGCGTACTTCGGTGCGTGCAGCTATATCGACGCCAACGTCGGCAAACTTCTGCAAACGCTGGAAGAAACCGGGTTAATCGATGACACCATCATTGTCTTCTCAGGCGACCATGGCGACATGTTGGGCGAGAAAGGCCTCTGGTACAAAATGCACTGGTACGAAATGGCAGCCCGTGTGCCCCTGTTGATAAGTGCGCCGGGGCAGTTCGAATCGGGCCGCGTCAGCGCTGCCGTGTCGACCGCCGACCTGCTGCCGACATTCGTTGAACTGGCCGGCGGCACGCTGGAATCGGGCTTGCCGCTGGACGGCCGCTCACTGGTTTCACACCTGCAAGGGCAGGGCGGTCATGACGAAGTGTTTGGCGAATACATGGCCGAAGGCACCATCAGCCCGTTGATGATGATCCGTCGCGGTGCCTACAAATTTATCTACAGTGAAAGCGACCCTTGCTTACTCTTCGACGTAGACAACGATCCGCGTGAGATGGAAGAACTCAGCCAATCGCCGCAGCATCGCCAGCTGTTCGATGATTTTATCGCCGAAGCGCGGGCCAAATGGGACATTCCGGCGATTCACCGTGAGGTCCTCGCCAGCCAACGCCGTCGCCGATTTGTTGCCGAGGCGCTGACCATCGGCAAGCTGAAGAGCTGGGATCACCAGCCGCTGGTGGACGCCAGTCAGCAGTACATGCGCAACCACATCGACCTCGATGATCTGGAACGCAAAGCACGTTATCCACAACCCTGCCAAAACCAATAATGTTAAGGGGAAGTCCATGCGTAAGTTATCCACAGTAGTGATGGTTGGCCTGCTCGCGCTGAGCAGCGCATCGGCCTTCGCCGAGCAAAGCTGCGACACGGTGAAAATGGCCGACCCGGGCTGGAGCGATATTGCCGCGACCAATGCGATCACCGGGTTTCTGCTGGACGGCATGGGCTACAAGGCCAAGGTCGACACACTCGCGGTGCCGATTACCTTTGGCGGTTTGAAGGACGGCCAGGTGGACGTGTTCCTCGGCAACTGGATGCCGGCGCAGCAGGGCTTCTATGACAAGTTCGTCGCCACCGGCGATGTCACGCAACTGGCGAAGAATCTCGACGGCACCGAATTCACCCTCGCCGTGCCGGATTACGTGTGGGATGCGGGTGTGCATAACTTTGCCGACCTGAACAAATACGCGGACAAGTTCGAGCGCAAGATCTACGGCATCGGCTCCGGCGCGCCGGCGAATATCTCGTTGCAGGAAATCATCAAGAAAAACGACTTCGACATGGGCCAGTGGAAGCTGATCGAATCCAGCGAACAGGCGATGCTGGCTGAAGTGTCGCGGGCCGTGAAGAAACAGAAATTCGTCACCTTCCTCGGCTGGACCCCGCACCCGATGAACGTGCAGTTGAAGATGCATTACCTGAAGGGTGGCGAGAAGTATTTTGGCGATACCGGCAGCGTGTTTACGTTGACGCGCAAAGGCTATGCCGAGGCGTGTCCGAATGTGGGTAAATTGCTGAGCAATCTGTCGTTCACCCAGGAGATGGAGAACAGCATCATGGCTGAGGTGGTGAACAAGAAGGTCACTAATGCCGAGGCGGCGAAGGCGTGGATCAAGGCGAATCCGGCGGTGCTGGATAAGTGGCTGGACGGGGTGAAGACGGTTGACGGGAAGGATGCGTTGGCGGCGGTGAAGGCGAAGCTTTGATCGTGGGGTTGCTGGAATTGTTTACGGCTTGAGATTTATTCCCCCTCACCCCAGCCCTCTCCCCCAAAGGGGGCGAGGGGGAAAGGGAGCCGATCGTTGTTTGATTCGAGACCTGAGTTCGACGCTGATTCCTCAGGTCGATGTAGCCAGTCCAAACACCTCGGTCAGTCCCCTCTCCCTCTGGGAGAGGGCTAGGGTGAGGGGCCTTTCCCCAGGCACCCTGATAACCTTGAACAAAACCCCAACCGCGAGGACCCATGGCCTTCCCCAGCCGCCACTCTCTCTTGCCCTTCCTCACCTGGCTACCGCGGCAAACCCGCGCCAGCGTCGGACGGGATCTGATCGTCGGCCTCAGCGGTGCGATTCTCGCGTTACCCCAGTCGATTGCCTACGCGTTGATCGCAGGTCTGCCACCCGAGTACGGCCTCTATGCGGCGATCATCCCGGTGCTGATCGCCTGCCTGTGGGGTTCGTCGTGGCATCTGATCTGCGGCCCGACGGCGGCGATTTCCATTGTGCTGTTTGCCAGTGTCAGTCCTTTAGCGATTCCGGCGTCGCAGGACTACATCACGCTTATCCTGCTGCTGACCTTCCTCGCCGGGATTTTCCAGTGGCTGCTCGGTTTACTGCGTTTCGGCGCGCTGGTGAACTTCGTCTCGCACTCGGTGGTGCTGGGGTTCACCCTCGGTGCCGCAGTGGTGATCGCCATCGGGCAATTGCCGAACCTGTTGGGACTGGAGTTGCCGGCCAAGGCCACAGCGCTGGCGAGTTTGATGGATCTGCTGCAACACCTCAGGGCTGTGGATAAACCTTCGTTGGTACTCGGTGTGGCAACGGTAGTCGTCGGTGTGGTGTTGAAACAATTGCTGCCACGCTGGCCGACGCTGTTGATAACCCTCGCATTGGCCAGTCTGCTGGTGTGGCTGTGGCCGGCGATGTTCGGCCATGTGCATCTGGTCAGCGCGTTCGTCGGACGGCTGCCGCCATTCAGTGCGTTGCCGCTGGATCTGGATTTGATCTTGCGCCTGCTGCCGAGCGCCGTCGCAGTGGGCATGCTCGGGTTGGTCACCAGCCTGTCGATTGCCCGCTCGATTTCGGCACGCTCGCAGCAATTGCTCGATGCCAATCAGGAAGTCCGCGCGCAGGGCTTGTCGAATATCGTCGGGGCGTTCTTTTCCGGATCATTGTCGGCGGGCTCGTTTACCCGTTCGGGCCTCAGTTACGAGGCGGGCGCATGCTCGCCGCTGGCCGGGGTGTTTTCAGCGATTTGGGTGGCATTGTTTGCGATTTTTGGCGCGGGGCTGATTGCGCACATTCCGATTCCGGTGATGGCGGGCAGCATTCTTTTGATTGCCTGGGGGTTGGTCGATCATCGCGGGATTCGCGCCTTGCTGCGGGTCAGTCGCGCCGAGTTCGTGGTCATGGCCCTGACGTGTCTGGCAACGTTGCTGCTGGAATTACAGACAGCAATCTACGCGGGCGTGCTGGCATCACTGTTCTTCTACCTCAAGCGCACTTCGCAACCGCGTGTGCAGCATTGGCGCGACGGTGAGGACGATGTGTTGCGCGTCGGCGGGTCGATCTTTTTCGGCGCCAGTCATTACCTGCAAGTGCGTCTGCAACGGATGCATGGCGCGCGGGTGGTGATCGAGGCGCAGCAGATCAACTTCATCGACTATTCGGGGGTGGAGATGCTGCATCAGGAGGCGCGGCGGTTGTTGAGCCAGGATCGCAGCCTGACCCTGCGCCGGGCGCGGCCGCAGGTGGTGGAGGAGTTGCGGAAGCTGGAAGGACCGGAGAAATGCCCGATCCGGTTTGAGGATTGATTGGCAATAGAGGTAATCCTTGTGGGGGCGAGCCTGCTCGCGAAGACTGCGGCACAGCCAACATTGATGTGTCAGACAGACCGCTTTCGCGAGCAGGCCCGCTCCCACATGGGTATCTATTGGGCCAACTGGCGGCGTAGTTCGGCCAGCACGGGCGCCGTATCCGGGCGCACACCGCGCCACAAAAAGAACGCCTCAGCCGCCTGTTCAGCGAGCATGCCCAAGCCATCCATCACCACCGCCGCACCCTGTTCGCTGGCCCAGCGGCAGAACGCCGTCGGTTCCTTGCCGTACATCATGTCGTAGCACAGGGTTTTACCCGGCTCGATCAGGCTCGGCGCAATCGGCGGTACATCGCCGGTCAGGCTCGCCGACGTGGCATTGATGATCACGTCCACCGGCTCGCGCAGCCAGTCGAAACCACTGGCCGACACCGGCCCCAGGTCGCAGAACAGCTCCGCCAGCAACTCAGCCTTGTCCACCGTACGATTGGCGATGACTACCGATGCGGGTTTCTCCGCCAGCAAAGGCTCCAGCACCCCGCGCACAGCGCCACCCGCCCCCAACAACAGGATGCGCTTGCCAGTCAGGCTGAATCCGGCGTTCACCGTCAGATCGCGCACCAGCCCGGCGCCGTCGGTGTTGTCACCGAGCAGCGAGCCGTCAGCCAGTTTGCTCAGGGTGTTCACCGCGCCGGCCCGTTGCGCACGAGCAGTCAGGCTGTTGGCCAAACGGTAAGCGTCCTCCTTGAACGGCACGGTGACGTTGGCGCCGCGACCTTCCTGGAAAAACGCCGTGGCGCAGCCAGCGAAATCTTCAAGCGGCGCCAGCAAGGCGCTGTAGTCGAGGCGCTGACCGGTCTGCTCGGCGAACAGTTTGTGAATCATCGGCGATTTGCTGTGACCGATCGGGTTACCGAAAACGACGTAACGATCCATCAGAAATCCTCAGGCCTCGGCCAGCCAGTCGCGATCTTGCAGGAAGTACTCGGTCAGGCGCGCTTCTTCGCTGCCAGGCGCAGCCTTCCAGTCGTAACCCCAGCGCACTTGCGGCGGCAGCGACATCAGGATCGACTCGGTACGCCCGCCCGATTGCAGGCCGAACAACGTGCCACGGTCGTATACCAGGTTGAACTCGACGTAGCGGCCACGGCGGAATTCCTGGAACTCACGTTGTTGAGCGGTGAACGCGGCGTTTTTGCGGCGCTGCACGATCGGCAGATAAGCGTCGATGAAAGCATCGCCGATGGCGCGCATGAAGGCGAAGCTGGTGTCGAAGTCCCACTCGTTCAGGTCATCGAAGAACAGACCGCCGATGCCGCGCGGTTCGTGGCGATGCTTGATGTGGAAATAGGTGTCGCACCAGGCCTTGTAACGCGAATATACGTCCGGCCCGAAAGGCGCACACGCCTGTTCGGCAACGCGGTGCCAGTGGATGCAGTCTTCTTCGTTGCCGTAATACGGGGTCAGGTCAAATCCGCCGCCGAACCACCAGACCGGCTCTTCACCTTCTTTCTCGGCGATGAAGAAACGCACATTGGCGTGGGACGTCGGCACGTGCGGGTTGTGCGGATGAATCACCAACGACACGCCGAGGGCTTCAAAACCACGGCCGGCCAGTTCCGGGCGGTGGGCGCTGGCTGACGGTGGCAGACCGCTGCCAAAGACGTGGGAAAAGTTGACGCCGCCCTTTTCGATCAGCGTGCCGTTCTCGATCACGCGGGTGCGACCGCCACCGCCGGCAGGCCGGGTCCAGGCGTCTTCGACGAAGCGCGTGCCGCCGTCCTCGGTTTCCAGAGCCGCGCAGATGCGGTCTTGCAGGTCGAGCAGATAGGCCTTTACGGCGTCGGTGCGGGTCGTCATGGCTTCACCTTGAATCGGGCGGCGCCCCGCAGGCGGGCGACGCAAATGGGCGCGTAGCATACCACCGCACAACGGCGCGCCGCAGTTGACGAAGATCAAGCATGAGAGTTGGATAGGGGGCTTACGAAAGACCCAAGGAGAGCAGGCAGATGGCAAAGCGTATCCAGTTCCGCGCCCACGGCGGCCCCGAAGTGCTCGAGTATGTTGACTACGAACCCGCCGCGCCCGGCCCGAATCAGGTGCGCGTGGCCAACAAGGCGATCGGCCTGAACTTCATCGACACCTATTACCGTAGCGGGCTGTATGCGCCACCCGCCTTGCCATCCGGCCTGGGAGCTGAGGGTGCAGGCATCGTCGATGCAGTGGGCAGCGACGTCACCCGCTTCAAGGTCGGCGATCGCGTTGCGTATGGCAGCGGCCCATTGGGGGCTTACAGCGAATTGCATGTGCTGCCCCAGGACAATCTGGTGCATCTGCCCGACGAAATCAGTTTCGAAACGGCTGCCGGGGTCATGCTCAAGGGCCTGACCGTACAATATCTGCTGCGCCAGACCTACGAACTCAAGGGTGGCGAAACCATTCTGTTCCACGCGGCGGCCGGTGGCGTCGGGTCGCTGGCCTGTCAGTGGGCCAAGGCCTTGGGCGTGAAGCTGATCGGCACCGTCAGCTCCAAAGAAAAAGCCGAACTGGCCAAGGTCAATGGCGCTTGGGCGACCATTGATTACAGTCACGAAAACGTCGCCCAGCGTGTGCTGGAGTTGACCGACGGTAAAAAAGTCCCGGTGGTCTATGACGGCGTTGGCAAGGACACTTGGCTGACCTCGCTCGACAGCGTATCGCCGCGCGGTCTGGTCGTGAGCTTCGGCAATGCTTCCGGTGCGGTGGACGGGGTCAATCTGGGCATTCTGGCCGCCAAAGGCTCGCTATACGTGACCCGGCCGACGCTGGCAACTTATGCCAACAATGCCGAGAATCTGCAGCGGATGGCCGATGAATTGTTCGAAATGATCATCAGCGGCAAATTGAAAGTGGACGTCAGCCAGCGGTATTCATTGGCCGACGCAGCGAAGGCGCAAACCGAGCTGTCGGCGCGGCGCACTACCGGCTCCACCGTTCTGCAACCCTGAAACGCAGCCATCAAACGAAGCACCCGGGCGAGCCTCACGAGGCTGGCCCGGGACGTCACCTCTCGACAAAGAACGGCGTCTTGCCTGCCAGGGTGGTTGCGAAATCACCACGGGGCAGACGCTGTACCTGCATGCCCAACACACCGGGCAATCTGAGCAATGCGCTCGCTTGCGCCTCGTTGTGCAAAGCCTGTTCGATGACACGTTCAGCAGCGGCGGGTAATCGGTCCTCCGCGATAAGCAGCCGCAGCTGCGCACCGTCGGCCTGTCGATCAATCTGCACCTGCACATCCGAAGCGTGCAGTTCGGGCAACGCTTCTGCGAGCACGCTCAGGACCTGTCGCTGAGTGATGATCGCTCCGCCCAGCTTGATCGAAGTTTCGATTCGACCCTGCAGTTCCAGTATTGGCAAAGCGCTGCCACAGGCACAGCCGGATTGCCTGGGCAAAACTCGCCCACGATCACCAATGCGGTACCGCAACAAAGGCACCTGATCGGGCAGCAAAGGGGTCAGCAGAAACTCGCCGGGTTCACCGTCCACCACCGCTTGCAGGCTTAAAGGATCGACCACTTCAAGCAGCATGGCATCTGCATGCAGATGGTAGAAACCATGCTCAAGGTGCGCGCACTGGAAACCGATCGGGCCGGTCTCCGTCGAGCTATAACCCAACGATCGTATGTTCAGGGCTGGCCAGTCTCGTGCCAGTTGCTCGCGTAGCGGCTGACGGCAAGGTTCACCGATGTAGTAGAGCCATCTCAAACTGCGCAGCTGCACTCCATCGACATCGGCATGATTGAACAGCGCCTCGGCGAACGAGGGCGTGCAGATCAAAGCGTCGGCCGCTTGTGAATGAATCAACCCGGCTATGCGCTGCATGCCCATCAGCGCGCCTGCAGGCAGCAGACGCGCGCTAATGTGCTGGACGATGGCCGCCGCGTATTGAAAGGCTCCCTGCATTTCACCAGGCGTCAGGCAATTGATGACGACTCGTGGCAGGTCATCGGTCGCAGCAAATACTCGCGCGCCCAAGGGCACGATGCTTTCGTTGAATGCCCAGGAATGGGTGATGTGCTTGCAATTGCCGGTGCTGCCACCTGAAGTCAGGGTCAGCCCACCGCCCGGTGCGCGATGTGACGCATCGCTGAGGTGAGTAAACAGCAACCCGCCCTGATCGTCCTCCACGGCGAGGATCGGTAGCCGATGCAGATCCTCTGCGGTCTGTACGTGTTGAATCTGCGGACACAAGGTGCAGAACCATGGCAGAGACCGCGCATCGTCCAATTTACGCGCGAAGGCCTCTGCAGCTGCAGCCTGAATGGTCTTTGCACAGCTCCGTTGCATCAGGTCACTGCACATGATGCGGCTCTCCCTGACGAATGCCCAACTCAGCGAATCCTTCGTTGACGGCACTCGCCAGATGCTTCAACTGAACCTCGCTGTGATTGGCGCTGATGGCCAGTCGCAGGATTGCTTCACCTTTGGCCACCACCGGAAACAAGGCCGTGGTGACCGCGATGGCGTGCCGACGCAGGTGCAACGCCAGGCTGATGGCGTCTCTTTCGGCTCCGACCCGGACGAAACGTATCGGTGAAGCAATCTGATGGTTGCCCAGAACCGGCCCGAGCAGACCATCGATAACTTCAACATTTTTCCATAATGAAGCCTGCAACTCCCGCAAACCTGCAGATAGATGAATCTTTGTCGAGGCGACTGCCGCACCGACTCCGCCCATGGACAGTGGGCCCCCGAACGTATAAGTCGACGCATGACGCCGAATCAGCTCGGCATCGACCGACGTCAGCACCGTAATTGCACCGCCGGTTGCGCCGAAGGCTTTGGACAATGACGACAACAGGATCAAACGATCGCGCAACGGCTCAGCGGCGACATCAAGCGCATAACCGCCCCCGTTCAGGCCATGGATCGAAGTGCCGTGAGCGTCATCCGCATACAGATAACCCTCAAAGCGCTCAGCCAGTTGCAGCAGCCTGTTAACGGGATAAAGCCCGCGCATCGAGCCGATGCTGTCAGTCAGGATAATGGGGGTATTGCCGGCAGCGACAGCGGTGGAGCAGGCATCTTCGACTTGCTGAAGATCACTGCAATCGCAGCGCTGGACAGGGCCGAACTGCCACAGAATGCCTTGCAGTACCTGCATTGAAGCATGGGCCGCGCGGTCAACGATCCAGCCCGGGCCACGGCGCAGGGGGTACGACGGCAGCTCACCGGAGCCCAGCAGCGGCAGACAACCCAGATGGGCGCTGCCCACCGAGTTGAATGTCACCGTATGCCCCTGGAAAATGCGGTTCAACTGCCCATCGAGTTCGCGCATCGGCGGTAGCAGCGCTCGGGTGCGGGCGGCAGCAAACTGCACACCGAAAGACTCGACGGCTTGCACTGCGCCTTGAACCAGACGGGGATCGCTCTCGAGTCCCAGATAGGAGCACGAGAGAAATTCGGTTAACTGCTCGCCACTGCTCAACTCTATGACCTTGCCATCGCGCGCCACAAGGTTCAGGCCATTGAGCCCGGCGTCGAACAATTGCTGTTGATCGTCACGCGCCTGACGGACACGGTTCTTGACCCAATTGACGGTCGGATGAGGTGTGTTCATCGAGATACCTGCACAGATGATGTCTGGCGATAGACCTGTACTCGCCAGAGTTGAGTTTTTTCTCGTGCGATCGCCTCCTGAAACTTCGCGGTAACGTCGCAGAAGCCTGTGCTATCGGGCCTGACCACATGCAAATGGCCACGAATAACCGTCAGCGCATCCTCGCCCAGGGCGGGCCGGAGCCGCTGCAGGACATCCATGCCAACCTCCGCCGGCAGGAATGAAGGCACGTCGGAAAACGAGACGAAGTCGACATCCCTGCATCTCGAAGCACAGTCGAAGATATCGCCCTGCACCACAGTCAACCGGCATTGCTGCTGCGCCTTGCGTGCCAGTTGAAAAACCTGTGGATTGCACTCCAGCGGAAAGCCCTGCGGATATCGCAGTTCACCGAAAAACAGCATTTGCAGGAAAAAGCTTTCGCGCACGACCTGGGTGGTAAACAAGGTATGGAAGATATCCAGATACACCTCGCGGGAACTGATACCCAGGTTGTTGCGGGGAAACGCCCCTTTGTACAACAGCGAATTGAGCACCGCTGCGTTGCCCAACAAGGCGATCACAGCCTTCCAGCGCTTGAGGGGAAACCGGCTTTGGTAATAAGCCGATTGCTCTCCCAGATCACGAAACTGGAAAATCGCCCGCCCCGCCTTGCCGGTGAACAAACCATTGATCTTCGCCAACCGCTGCAGGGTCTGCTCGAAGGCCCCTTGGTAAATCGGTGCCTGCCAATGACGGGAATGAAACAGGTCCGCCAGCCAGCGGCGATCAAGCGGAGGCAGATCCAGAAGGCGAAAGATGGATTTGCGCCGTGCCACCGACGTTTCCGGCCAGTAGCCCATGAAATCCATGAACGACTGGCGATCGGTCTGCTCAAGCAAAGCTAAACGCAAGCGGGTGAAGGCCAGTTGCGGCGCACTGATATCAGCGCAAGTCATGCGGGCAGGGTGACGGGCCAGCAACGGCAGAAGCCGCCCGCCGCAGCCGGCTACACCCAACACATGCCTGGATTGCTCGGGCAAAATCGTGTACTCGAGTGCGGTGTCTTCATCCCCCAACGCGTAGTTCAACCGCTCGAAGTAGTCAGCCATCTCGACCTCCGCCTGCCCGACGTGAAAATGAACGGGAAGGCGTCATGATTTATCCAGCACATGGAGGAATTCGTAGCGGGGCGCGAGGCCGTTTTGCCAGGCTTCATATTGCTCATAAACGGCTTCGAGCATGTTGCCGGTCAGGCGCAGACTGGTTTCCATCACGGTGGCAATGGCATCCCAGTCAGCCTGACGCTTGCAGGTCCGCTGGAGGATGAGTTTGATCTCATTGAAGTGCTCGACATCGATATCCGAATGAGCAATGAAGAACGTCAGTTGAGCGGGCTTCAGCGCCAGTGTTTCACTCAGCTTGGCGATCAACGGAGTAATAAAGTGATAAGCGTTTTCCGCCCAGTAACTGTATCCCAGCCGCTGTAACGGATTACCGGTAAAAGAAATCCAGTACAAATAAGCAATCAATACTTCCGTCGCCGGAAGTGCCGGTGGCATATCAAAGACTTCATTCTTCAATCCCAGGCTCATGACATCATGCAAGGCCATTTTTTCATGACCGACTTCTTGCGCAGCATGTTCAAAACAGAATTTCGCATAAACAGGATTATCGGCATGCCGCACACCGACCAAACCCTGATTTCGGGCATTGTGTGCGGTGTAATGAAAGGTTTCGATCATGTAGATCGCATATAACGCTCTGGAAACACTGCCCTCGCGGATAGCCTTGACCATCCGGGAATTATCCAGAATATCGGCCCACGCTTTTTCAATGCGCTGATCGAGCAGAATCAGCTGTTGTTCAAAACTGACGGACGCATTCATCGCGACTCTCCGGGTAGTTGCCGTTGATGGGGAAAGGTTGTTGCAGCGCCGTGAGGACTTCCCGCCATTGCGCAGACAGCAGCCAGTAATCGCCGCGCGCGCGGTGTTCGATATGCAGTGAGCTGGAAGTGATCGGGGTCAGGCCAAAGCGCTGGAACAGTCGCCGTTGTGGCGATCGGCACAAGGCCGTCACACCTTGATAGCCGCGATCGATCGCCCATTCGGTGGCGGCTGCAAGCAGCACATTGGTCAGCGCCGGTCGGTGCTGTTGCGAATGCGTGATCAGGCGACTGAACTCGACATGACGCGCCAGCGCCACGGTCGGAGAAACATACTGGTGCGCCAGCGAAGCCCATTCGAAAGGCGAAGGGGTCACTCGCAAAACCGCCGTCAGTTGATCGCGTTGATACAGCAGAAAATGTGTACTGCGCGATGAAATCGCCAGCCTTGTTTCAAGTGCCCGGGCTCTGGAAGTCAGCATGTAATGCTTTAATCGCAGACGAAACTGGCGGCCGATGAATCGTTCAAACTCGCTGGCATCTGACCCCGCATCAAGCATAACAATACGATAATCGGCATGCTGCCTGGTTAATGTCTCTTGAAGCCCCTGCAGATAATCCTTGAGTTGTAAGTTCGTAGTATCCATTCCTTCTCCGCAGACGTTAACTTATCGAAGTTTCTGAGCGCATTGAAATAATGGATGCTTTTAGAAATATCGCCACTACGCGACTTCTGATAATGACGTGGGAAAAGTTACTGAAACTTCTAACTTATCGATTTATCTGACACACAGCAGTACAACATAAACAACAGATTGTTTAAGTTATGCAGATTACCAAGGATAAATCGCAGACAGAAAAAAACTCCTCGCCAAAACAGTCGAGGAGTTAAAAACAGGTGAGGCGGAAATCGGGTCAGTCGGGACGAATAACCTTACCCGTCGCCAGATCGCGAATGACGCTAGGATTTTTCCGCCCGCCAAGGCTGCCGCCCAATACCAGATCGATCTGGCCACGGAAATATTGCTCAACCCGTAAACGCGTGCGCGCTGCCGGGCGACCCTGCGGGTTGGCAGAGGTCGAAATCAATGGCCCGATCATCGAGCACAAATCACGCACTTGCGGGTGATCGCTGACCCGCAGTGCCACGGTGTCGTGCACGCCGGTGACCCATTCCGGCAACAAGCCCTGATGTGGCACCAGCCAGGTGTTCGGCCCCGGCCAGGTGCTGGCCATGCGGTCGATCCACTCTTGCGGGAAGTCTTCGAACAGGAAGTCGAACTGGCGAATGTTGTCGGCGACCAGGATCAGCCCTTTGACCACCGAACGATTCTTGATCGCCAGCAACCGATCCACTGCCTCTTCGTTCCACGGGTCGCAACCCAGCCCCCAGACGGCTTCGGTTGGATAGGCAATCACCGCTCCGGCGCGAATCTCTCGTGCGGCTTGCTGCACACGCCAACTGTTGACCATGAAAAAACTCTCCGCAAACAGGTTTCGCGCAGTTTACCGATCTTCCTTGTAAAACCTAGCGCGTCCTGGCCAACCAGCGACCGTTTTCGCACACCGCACGGCCATCCATTTCCAGTTCGGTGAGGGCCGCCAGCACTTTCGGTAATGCCCAGCCGCTGCTGTCGGCCAAGCCTTCGCTGGTGTGCGGCGCGGCGTGGAGCAGGGCGAGCAACGGATGATCGACTTTCGGAGAATCCGTGGACAACGGCAAATGCTGCCAGCCACGCAACGCTTCGAGGATGTGTTCGATGGTTTCCACCAGCACTGCACCGTCTCGAATCAACTGGTGACAACCGCGCGCACCGGGGTGATGAATCGAACCGGGAATCGCGTAAACCTCGCGCCCCTGTTCCGCCGCCAGCCTTGCGGTAATCAAAGAGCCGCTGGCAACGCTCGCCTCGACTACCAGAACGCCAAGGGACAAACCACTGATGATGCGGTTGCGTCGCGGGAAGTTGCTCGCGGTCGGCCCGGCGTCCAGAGGAAACTCCGAAAGCACCGCGCTGCCGGACGCAATCATCGCATCAGCCAAGCGTCGATTGCGCTGTGGATAAAAGTTTTCCAACCCGGTGCCGAGTACGCCCACGGTCAGCCCGCCAACATCCAGAGCAGCCTGATGCGCAGCGGCATCGATACCCAACGCCAACCCGCTGGTGATGACAAAACCGGCCCCGGCGAGGCAGCGGGAAAATGCTGCGGCGGTGTCCATTCCCGGACGCGACGCGCGACGGCTACCCACCATCGCCAGTTGCGGTTTCTCGAGAATCAGCGGATCACCGGCAACGAACAACATTGGCGGCGGATCAGGAATCTGCGCCAGCAGCGCCGGGTAATCGGCTTGATCCCACATCAGCAAATGATGCTCTGGCCGCTCTAGCCAGCGCATTGCATGGCTGGCACCGTCGCGAACGTCTGGACAGCGCCGCGCTTCGGCGCACGTCGCCGGCAAACCCAACGAACGCCACGCACTGGCCGGAGCGCTGATGGCTTTTGAGGCCGAGCCGAAGGCTTCAAGCAATTTGGCAAAGCGCTTCGGGCCGACATCCGGCAAGCGGTGCAGGCGCAGGCGCGCTTCCAGTTCCGCTGGGGAAACCGGCGTACAGACAGGCAATATCATGGATCATCCTTGATCGTTATAAGCCCCGAACCATTCGGAACAAGCTGTGGATAACTCTGTTGGTAACTTGTTAAGCAAGCTTACGGATTTCGCACCTTGTCGAGCACCGCCAGCGAGCGTGAAGCGTTGAGAACGAGGCCGTAGCTGAGTTTGTCGTAGGTGCGGAACACCATCAGCAACCCGGCGCGTTCGTCGGGAATTTTCAGTGGCTGGCCGGTAATGCGGTCACGCACGGTTTCGCCGGTTTTCATCACCACCAAAACGTTGCCTTCGGCGAGACCATCGCGCTTGCCTTTGTTCAAAGTGACCACGTCCATCACACCAATCTGGGTAACACCACGCGGAACATCGATGATCACGCCGTTGATGCTGGTCGTTGGCGCGCTGGGCATGAAGGTCGAATTGATCGAACGCTCCTCGCCGCTGAACAAGCGGTCGCCGAGGCGCACTTCTTGCGTGGTGCGTTGCAGGGCGAGGGTGGCGACGTCGCCTTCGGTAGCGACAATTTCACCGCCACCGATATCGTCGGCGTTGATCCCCAGAAACTCCTTGGTCTGAGGATCTGTGTAGACCTTGCCCTGACGGAAGATCCCGTAAACCGGCTGATCTGTATCAAAATGGCCACGGGCGAAGATCCGGTCACCGGTGCCGCTGAGCACGCGTTCGGCATCACCGGCGACGATGTAAGGTGCCTTGTCGAAATCCTCGACCTTGTCAACGATGCGGTTGCTCAGCAGAAAGCTGTTGATCGACTTCAGTGGAATGCTCGGAATCGCCTCGGCTACCGGGCTGGTGCGAATACGCGGCGAGATCTTGATGGTGCCGCGTGACTCGCCACGATTGAGCGTCAGACGCGGTTGGCCGTCGACATAGCTGAGCGTCAGCGTGTCGCCGGGATAGATCAGGTTGGGGTTTTCGATTTGCGGATTGGCCCGCCACAGTTGTGGCCATTGCCAGGGCTCGCGCAGGTATTTGCCGGAAATGTCCCAGAGTGTATCCCCCGAAACCACCGTATATTGCTGTGGAAAACCTTCCCTGAGTTGCACTTGCCCTTGCGCCACGCCAGCCGAAGCCAACAGCAGCAGGGCGAGTAGTGTTTTCCTCATGCAGTGAATCCCTTTATCATGTGCATTCGCGTGAACCGTCAGAGCCCCCGTGGCTCGCTTGTGCAAAATGCACAAGCTACGCTTCACAACGGTAGCCTGCATCTTCGGACCTGCCAGGCCATCGCCCGACTTTACTCAACGTGTGCAGCAATCAAAGCCTATGGCCATTTTAAACATCCTCGAATTCCCGGACCCGCGTCTGCGCACTATCGCCAAGCCTGTGGCTGTAGTGGACGACGAAGTGCGTCAGTTGGTCGATGACATGTTTGAAACAATGTATGAAGCGCCGGGCATCGGCCTTGCCGCGACCCAGGTCAACGTGCACAAACGTATCGTCGTGATGGACCTTTCCGAAGACCGCACCGAACCGCGGGTGTTCATCAACCCCGAGTTCGAATCGCTGACCGAAGAAATGGAGCAATACCAGGAAGGCTGCCTCTCGGTACCGGGTTTCTACGAAAATGTCGATCGCCCGCAAAAGGTCAAAATCAAGGCGCTGGACCGCGACGGCAAGCCCTATGAGCTGATCGCCGAAGGCCTGCTCGCGGTGTGCATCCAGCACGAATGCGACCACCTCAACGGCAAATTGTTCGTCGATTACCTGTCCACGCTCAAACGCGACCGGATCAAGAAGAAACTGGAAAAGCAGCACCGCCAGAACGCTTGATGCCCCTCCTTCAAAGGCTTGCTGCGGCAAGCCTTTTTCTTTTCAAGAGACGCCCTTCATGACTGAGCCACTGCGCATCGTTTTTGCCGGCACCCCGGAATTCGCCGCCGAACACCTCAAGGCCCTGCTGAACAGCCCTTACGAGATCGTTGCGGCTTACACCCAACCGGATCGTCCGGCCGGTCGCGGGCAAAAACTGATGCCGAGCCCGGTCAAACAGCTCGCCCTGGAAAACCATATCCAGGTGTTGCAGCCGCCGACATTGCGCAATCCTGAGGCTCAGGCTGAACTGGCCGCGCTGAAACCGGATCTGCTGGTAGTGGTCGCCTACGGACTGATCCTGCCGCAAGTGGTGCTGGATATCCCGCGTTTGGGCTGCATCAACAGTCATGCCTCGCTGCTGCCACGCTGGCGCGGTGCGGCGCCGATTCAACGCGCCGTAGAGCACGGTGATGCCGAGAGCGGCGTAACCGTGATGCGCATGGAAGCCGGCCTCGACACCGGGCCGATGCTGCTCAAGGTCGTCACGCCAATCACCGGTGAAGACACTGGTGGCTCCTTGCATGATCGCCTCGCAGAAATGGGCCCACCAGCCGTGGTGCAAGCGATTGCCGGTCTGGCTGCTGGCACGCTGGAAGGCGAAGTGCAGAATGATGAGCTCGCCACTTATGCACACAAGCTGAACAAGGACGAAGCGCGCATCGACTGGAGCCGTCCGGCGGTTGAGCTGGAGCGACTGGTGCGCGCCTTCAACCCATGGCCGATCACCCACAGCACCCTTAACGGTGAAGCGCTGAAAGTGCTGGCGGCGACACTCGCCGACGGCAAAGGCGCCCCGGGTGAAATCCTCAGCGCCAGCAAGGACGGTTTGGTCGTCGCCTGCGGCGAACAAGCCCTGTGCCTGACCCGCCTGCAACTGCCCGGCGGCAAAGCGCTGAACTTCAGCGACCTGTTCAACAGCCGCCGTGAGAAGTTCGCGGTTGGCACCGTGCTCGGCGCAGCGGTGGACGCACAATGAATCCGCGTCTGGCCGCCGCCAAGGCACTCGCCGCCGTGCTCAGCGGCAAAGCCTCGCTGAACAGCTCCCTGCCGACGCAACTGGACAAGGTCGAGGATCGCGATCGCGGTTTCACTCAGGATCTGGCCTTCGGCACCGCGCGCTGGCAGCCACGTCTTTCGGCATTGGCCGAGAAACTGCTGCAGAAACCGTTCAAAGCTGCCGACGCCGATGTCGAAGCGTTGCTGCTGGTCGGCCTCTACCAATTGCTTTACACCCGCGTGCCGGCCCACGCCGCCATTGGCGAAACCGTCGGTTGCGCCGAGAAGCTGAAAAAGCCGTGGGCCAAAGGCCTGCTCAACGCCGTGTTGCGCAATGCCCAGCGCGAAAGCGAGACGATTTTCGCCGAGCTGGAACGTGATCCGGTGGTGCGTACCGCTCACCCACGCTGGCTGCAAAAATCCCTCAAGGCTTTCTGGCCGGAACAGTGGGAAGCAATCTGCGAAGCGAACAATGCGCATCCGCCGATGATTCTGCGGGTCAATCGCCGTCATCACAGCCGCGACGCTTACCTTGGTTTGCTGACTGAGGCCGGGATTGCCGCAACACCGTGCATTTACAGCCGCGACGGCATCATCCTCGAAGCCGCTGCTGACGTGCGCAGCCTGCCAGGTTTCGCCGAAGGCTGGATCAGCGTGCAGGACGAAGCGGCGCAACTGGCTGCCGATCTGCTCGATCTGGCGCCGGGGCAACGCGTGCTCGACGCCTGTTGCGCGCCCGGCGGCAAGACCTGCCACATCCTCGAAGCCGAACCGGCGCTGGCCGGTGTGGTGGCGGTGGATCTGGAAGCCAAACGGCTGGTGCGCGTTAAGGAAAACCTCGAACGCCTCGGCTTGAACGCGGAACTGATCGCCGCCGACGGTCGCGACACCGAGAAATGGTGGGACGGCAAACCCTTCCAGCGCATCCTGCTCGACGCGCCGTGCTCGGCCACCGGCGTGATCCGTCGCCATCCGGACATCAAGCTGACCCGTCAGCCGGCCGACATCGTCGCCCTCGCGCAACTGCAAGGCGAACTGCTCGATGCGATGTGGAAAACCCTCGAAGTCGGCGGCATCCTGCTGTACGCCACCTGCTCGACGCTGCCGACCGAAAACACCGAAGTCATCGCCGCGTTCCTCGAGCGTACGCCGGGTGCCCGCGAACTGGATCTGGCCACCAGTGCCGGGATCAAACAGCCCCATGGTCGCCAATTGCTGGCCCAGCAGGGCGGGCATGACGGGTTCTACTACGCCAAGCTGATCAAGATCGCTGCCGCGCGCGGCTAAATGGGTTCAATGGAGTGACTGGATGAAAATCATCATCCTCGGGGCGGGGCAGGTCGGCGGTTCGCTGGCTGAGCACCTCGCCAGCGAAGCCAACGACATCACCGTGGTCGATACCGACGGCGAGCGCCTGCGCGACCTCGGCGACCGCCTCGATATTCGTACCGTGCAGGGCCGTGGCTCGCTGCCGTCGGTGCTGCGTCAGGCCGGCGCCGACGACGCCGACATGCTGGTGGCGGTGACCAACAGCGACGAAACCAACATGGTCGCCTGCCAGGTCGCCCACACGCTGTTCCACACCCCGACCAAGATCGCCAGGGTGCGCGAAGCGTCTTACCTCCATCGCGAAGAACAGCTGTTCCAGAACGAAGCGATTCCGGTCGACGTGCTGATCAGCCCCGAGCAAGTGGTGACCAACTATATCAAGCGCCTGATCCAGCATCCGGGCGCCTTGCAGGTGATCGACTTCGCCGAAGGCGCGGCGCAACTGGTGGCGGTGCGCGCTTATTACGGCGGGCCGCTGGTCGGTCAGCAATTGCGTCAGTTGCGCGAACATATGCCGAATGTCGAGACGCGCGTGGCCGCGATTTTCCGCCGTGACCGACCGATCCTGCCCCAGGGCGATACGGTGATCGAGGCCGATGACGAAGTCTTCTTCATCGCCGCCCGTGAGAATATTCGTGCGGTCATGAGCGAAATGCGCCGTCTCGACGAAACCTACAAACGCATCGTCATCGCGGGCGGCGGGCAGATCGGTGAACGGCTGGCCGAGGCCATCGAAAGCCGCTATCAGGTGAAGATCATCGAGATGAACCCGGCGCGTTGCCGTTATCTCTCCGACACCCTCGACAGCACCGTGGTGCTGCAGGGCAGCGCGTCCGACCGCGATTTGCTGCTGGAAGAGAACATCGCCGACGCCGACATTTTTCTAGCGCTGACCAACGATGACGAAGCCAACATCATGTCGTCGCTGCTGGCCAAACGGCTGGGGGCGAAGAAGGTCATGACGATCATCAACAACCCGGCCTACGTCGACCTGATTCAGGGCGGCGATATCGACATCGCCATCAGCCCGCAACTGGCGACCATCGGCACCCTGCTGGCCCACGTCCGTCGTGGCGATATCGTCAGCGTGCACTCACTGCGTCGCGGTGCGGCGGAAGCCATTGAGGCGATTGCCCACGGTGATGCGAAGTCGAGCAAGGTGATCGGTAAACCGATCGAGAAGATCGGCCTGCCGCCGGGCACCACGATTGGTGCCGTGATCCGCAACGAACAGGTGATCATAGCCCACGATGACACGGTGATCGAAGCGGGCGACCATGTGATTCTGTTCCTTGTGGATAAAAAGCATATTCGCGATGTGGAGAAGCTGTTTCATGTGGGGTTGAGCTTCTTCTGATCCGGATTATCGGGGGATCAGACTGGTGTCATCGCGAGCAGGCTCGCTCCCACATTTGGAATGCGTTCCCCTGTAGGAGTGAGCCTGCTCGCGATAGCGGTATCCCATAGCAAGACTCATCCCTGACACACCTCATTCAAGGAATCTCCCATGCTCGAATCCCTGGAAAAAATGCTCGCCAAGGGTGTGGATAACTCATTGCTGCGCTTCGGCCTGGGCAAGGGTTATCTGGATCTGGGCGAAAACGCCAAGGCTGCCGAGCATTTCCAGCGCTGTGTCGGTTTTGATCCGAAGTATTCGGCGGCATGGAAACTATTGGGCAAGGCGCATCTGGCGCTGGGCGATCACGTCGCCGCGCGGCAAGCGTGGGAACAAGGTCTGGAAGCGGCCCGCGCCCATGGCGACAAGCAGGCCGAAAAGGAAATGACGGTGTTTCTAAAGAAACTGGATCGTCAGGCGCAGTGAATCAAAGGTAACGAAGACCGATGCCTTCGGCATTCACTGTCACCACTTCCATGCGCACCCGCGGCGCGCCTGTGGGTAACCCCTGCACCTGGCCGTAAACCACTGCACCTTTGGGCAAAGAAGCCAAAACCGGATGCTGCACAAACACCCCGGTAGGCGACAGGTTGCGCGTCTGTCCGAGGCATTCGCCGAAGCTGTCGTGGGTGATCTTGATGCGGAAGGATTTGCGTTGTTCGGACATCTTCTTGCGCCCTTTGATGAACGGTTGTGGATAACCTCACCAGTGAGGTTATCCACAGATCATGCCAATCAGCTCAGTACCAGCGCTCTTCGCCCGGCGGACGCTTTTTGAAGCGCTTCATGCTCCACATGTACTGGCTTGGATACGCCGCCACATAACGCTCGACGACTTTACTCATCGCTGCGCAGGATTCGGCGGTATCGGTGCTGTACATGGCTTCCGGCGCCGCTTCGAGGATCACTTTGTAGCCAGAACCGTCTGGCAGGCGCAGCGCATGCAGGAACACGCCAACGGCTTTGCCGCCGGCCAACATGTTCGGCACGAATTTACTGGTCAGCGCTTGAGTCGCGAAGAACGGCACGAAGATCCCGGCGGATTCGGCCGGTTCCGGGTCAGCGGGAATGCCCACTGCACCACCTTTGCGCACTTCCTTGATGACGCTGAGGATGCCTTCCTTGGTGGAAGCAGCGACTTTGTTGCCCAGTTGCACACGCTGTTTGCGCAGCAATTCATCCACAGCCTTGAGCTTCGGCGGACGGTAGAAAATGATCGGTTTGCACTGGCTGCAATAGAAGTGGTTGAGCACTTCCCAGTTGCCGAGGTGGCTGGTGATGCCGACCACGCCTTTGCCCGAGGCCAGCGCATCCTTGAGCACGTCGAGACCTTCGACTTCACGCACCAGGTCGATCGAACGCTGCGCCGGCCAGATCCACGCGCAGGCGCTTTCGGTCAACGACTTGCCGATGTCTTTCAAACTCTGGCCGACCAGACGTTCACGTTCGACCGGATCCATCTGTGGAAAACATTTGGCGAGGTTGATCCGCACCACGTCGCGGGAACGGTTGGGGGTTTTCCACATGATCCAGCCGATCGCCGAACCCACGGCCTGCACGGCCCGCCATGGCAGCAGGGCAAACAGCCGCAGAGCGCCTACCAGCAAGGCGCCTTTAAACTTTTCCACAGGTCACTCCTGATCTTGTGCGGTTCGCGAGGCGGCCATTCTAACCGCCGTTGGCGAGCTGCGCGTAGCGGTCGCAGTCCTGCGTGTGGTCCATGACCATGCCCGAGGCCTGCATCAGCGCGTAGCAAATGGTCGGGCCGACGAACGTGAACCCGGCCTTTTTCAGGCCTTTGCTCATCGCCAGCGCTTCGGGGGTGATCGCCGGGACTTCGCTGCGATCCTTGAAATGATTGATGATCGGTTGGTCGTTAACAAACGACCAGAGGAACCCCACCGGCTCCTCCAGCGCCAGCCAGGCCTGGGCATTACGGCGGGCGGCATTGAGTTTGAGGCGGTTGCGAATAATCCCCGGATCGAGCATCAACTCGTCGATTTCGGCGTCGCTCATCTGCGCCACACGCTGTACGTCGAAGCCGAACAACACCTCGCGATAACGCTCGCGCTTGCGCAGCACGGTGATCCAGGACAACCCGGCCTGGAACCCTTCGAGCAAAAGCAACTCGAACAAACCCTGCGCATCGCGTAGCGGCGTGCCCCACTCCTGGTCGTGATAAGCCATGTACAGCGGATCTTCGGTACACCAAAAGCAGCGTGGCATAAGGCTCCAGGGGGCGTGCGCAGCAATGAATCGGGTATACTCCCGCTCTTTAAATCGCAGCCCAAGAAACAGGTGAATTTCGTGAGCCAGCCTACGCCAGCCGTGCGTACCTTCCAAGACTTGATCCTCGCGCTCCAGCAATACTGGGCCGAGCAAGGTTGTGTGGTACTTCAGCCCTACGATATGGAAGTAGGCGCCGGCACTTTCCACACCGCGACCTTCCTCCGCGCCATCGGCCCGGAAACCTGGAACGCCGCCTACGTGCAGCCAAGCCGCCGTCCGACTGACGGCCGTTACGGTGAAAACCCGAACCGTCTGCAGCACTACTACCAGTTCCAGGTGGTCCTCAAGCCGAACCCGGACAACTTTCAGGAGCTGTACCTGGGCTCGCTCAAGCATGTCGGCCTGGACCCACTGGTCCACGACATTCGCTTCGTCGAAGACAACTGGGAATCGCCGACCCTCGGCGCCTGGGGTCTGGGCTGGGAAGTCTGGCTGAACGGCATGGAAGTGACTCAGTTCACTTACTTCCAGCAGGCGGGCGGTATCGAGTGCTACCCGGTGACCGGCGAGATCACTTACGGTCTTGAGCGTCTGGCCATGTACCTGCAGGGCGTGGATTCGGTCTACGACCTGGTCTGGGCTGACGGCCCGATGGGCAAAGTCACCTACGGCGACGTGTTCCACCAGAACGAAGTGGAGCAGTCCACTTACAACTTCGAACACGCCAACGTCGACAAGCTGTTCGAACTGTTCGACTTTTATGAAGGCGAAGCCAAACGTCTGATCGAACTCGACCAGCCGCTGCCGTTGCCGAGCTACGAAATGGTCCTGAAGGCGTCGCACACCTTCAACCTGCTGGATGCGCGCCGGGCGATCTCGGTAACCGCGCGTCAGCAATACATTCTGCGCGTACGCACCCTGGCGCGTTCCGTTGCGCAAGCCTACCTGCTGGCACGCGCCAAGCTGGGCTTCCCGATGGCGACCCCGGATCTGCGTGACGAAGTACTGGCCAAGCTGGAGGCTGCACAATGAGTGCGCAAGATTTTCTGGTTGAACTGGGCACCGAAGAACTGCCACCGAAAGCCCTGAACACCTTGGCTGAGGCGTTCCTCGCCGGTATCGACAAAGGCCTGCAAGCCGCCGGCCTGAGCTACGAGACTAAAACCGTCTACGCCGCGCCACGTCGTTTGGCTGTGCTGATCACCGCGCTGGCGACCCAGCAACCGGATCGCAGCATCAACCTCGACGGCCCGCCACGTCAGGCGGCGTTCGACGCTGAAGGCAATCCGACTCAGGCAGCCCTGGGCTTTGCCAAGAAGTGCGGCGTTGATCTGAGCGAAATCGATCAGAGCGGTCCGAAACTGCGTTACAGCCAGAGTATCGCCGGCAAGCCGACCGCGAGCCTGCTGCCGACCATCGTCGAAGATTCGCTGAACGACCTGCCAATCCCGAAACGCATGCGTTGGGGTGCGCGCAAGGAAGAGTTCGTGCGTCCGACCCAATGGCTGGTGATGCTGCTCGGTGACCAGGTCATCGATTGCACCATCCTCGCGCAAAAGGCTGGCCGTGATTCCCTTGGTCACCGTTTCCATCACCCGCAAAGCGTGCGCATCGGTTCGCCGTCGAGCTACCTCGCCGACCTGCGTGCCGCTTATGTACTCGCCGATGCAAACGAGCGTCGCGAGATCATCAGCAAGCGCACCGAAGAACTGGCCACCCGTCAGGAAGGCACGGCAATCGTTCCGCCGGCACTGCTTGACGAAGTGACCGCGCTGGTTGAATGGCCGGTGCCGCTGGTGTGCTCGTTCGAGGAACGTTTCCTCGACGTGCCGCAGGAAGCGCTGATCACCACCATGCAGGACAACCAGAAGTACTTCTGCCTGCTGGATGCCGACGGCAAGTTGCTGCCACGTTTCATCACTGTGGCCAACATCGAAAGTAAAGATCCGCAGCAGATCATCGCCGGTAACGAAAAAGTGGTTCGCCCACGCCTGACCGACGCCGAGTTCTTCTTCAAGCAAGACAAGAAGCAGAAACTCGAAGCTTTCAATGATCGCCTGAAGAACGTGGTGTTCCAGGAAAAACTCGGCAGCGTCTACGACAAGGCCGAACGCGTATCGAAACTGGCTGCGTACATCGCCGCACGCATTGGCGGCAACGCTTCGTGGGCTGCTCGCGCTGGCCTGCTGTCGAAGTGCGACCTGGCCACCGAAATGGTCGGCGAGTTCCCGGAGATGCAAGGTGTCGCCGGCTATTACTACGCCCTCAATGATGGCGAGCCGGAAGACGTCGCGCTGGCGCTCAACGAGCAGTACATGCCACGCGGTGCCGGTGCAGAACTGCCAGCCACCCTGACCGGTGCAGCCGTCGCGATCGCTGACAAGCTCGACACCCTGGTCGGTATCTTCGGTATCGGCATGCTGCCAACCGGTAGCAAAGACCCGTACGCCCTGCGCCGTGCGGCACTCGGCGTGCTGCGTATCCTCATCGAGAAAAAACTCGATCTGGACCTGAACGACGCCGTCGCATTCGCGGTGAATGCGTTCGGTGCCAAGGTCAAGGCTGCCGGCCTCAACGAGTCCGTATTGGAGTTCATCTTCGACCGTCTCCGTGCACGTTACGAAGACGAAGGCGTTGAAGTGGCGACTTACCTGTCGGTGCGTGCCCTGAAGCCGGGATCGGCGCTGGACTTCGATCAGCGTGTGCAAGCGGTTCAGGCCTTCCGCAAACTGCCGGAAGCGGCAGCGCTGGCGGCGGTGAACAAGCGTGTATCGAACCTGCTGAGCAAACTCGAAGGCGCGGTGCCGACCGAGGTGCAAGCCAAGTATTTCGACAACGCCAATGAGTTCTCGCTGTACTCGGCGATCCAGCAAGCGGATCAAGCGGTGCAGCCAATGGCCGCGGCGCGTCAGTACAACGAATCGCTGGCCCGCCTGGCGGCATTGCGTGAGCCGGTGGATGCGTTCTTCGACGCGGTGATGGTCAATGCCGACGACGCCAATGTGCGGGCCAACCGTTACGCGCTGCTGGCGCGTCTGCGTGGCCTGTTCCTCGGTGTTGCCGACATTTCGCTGCTGGGTTGAGGGATTGCTGTTGAAACTGCTGATTCTCGATCGGGACGGAGTGATCAATTACGACTCCGACGCTTACATCAAGTCCGTGGCGGAGTGGATTCCGTTGCCCGGCTCGATCGAAGCGATTGCGCAGTTGAGCAAGGCCGGCTGGACGGTGGCGGTGGCCACCAACCAGTCGGGCATTGCTCGCGGCTATTACGACCTCGCCACCCTCGATGCCATGCACGCGCGTTTGCGCGAGTTGGTGGCGGAGCAGGGCGGTGACGTCGGGCTGATCGTGTATTGCCCGCACGGGCCGGACGAAGGCTGCGATTGCCGCAAACCGAAACCGGGAATGTTGAAAACCATCGCGGCGCATTACAACGTCGAGCTGACCAATGTCTGGTTCGTCGGCGACAGCCTTGGTGACCTGGAGGCCGCCAAAGCCGTCGATTCACAGCCAGTTTTGGTAAAGACCGGAAAAGGCGCAAAGACTCAGGGCAAAACCCTGCCGGTTGGCACTCTGATTTTTGACGATCTGGCGGCGATTGCCGCAGAACTTATCCACAACTAGAGTACTTCTGAAGTTCCTGACCAGGGATTGATCGGGAGTGCGCTTGAACACTCGGGCATTGCCCCGTCACGGTAAACGTCACTATGTCGATACTGCGGGCCATCAGGATTTTTCTCTTTTACCTGCTGCTGGGCACCACCTCCCTGCTGTGGTGCAGCTTGAGTTTTTTTATCGCGCCGTTTTTGCCATTCAAGGCGCGTTATCGTTTTATCAACGTGTACTGGTGTCGCTGCGCCTTGTGGTTGACCAAGGTGTTTCTCGGTATCCGTTACGAAATCAAAGGCGCGCAAAACGTGCCTGACAGGCCCTGCGTGATTCAGTCGAACCACCAGAGCACTTGGGAGACGTTCTTTCTCTCCGCTTATTTCTCGCCGTTGAGCCAGGTGCTCAAGCGCGAACTGCTTTACGTGCCGTTCTTCGGCTGGGCGATGGCCATGTTGCGGCCGATCGCGATTGATCGCGATAACCCGAAAGCTGCTTTGAAACAAGTCGCGGCGAAGGGTGATGAGTTGCTGAAGGACAACGTTTGGGTGCTGATCTTCCCGGAAGGTACACGCGTTCCTTACGGCACTGTCGGCAAGTTCTCCCGCAGTGGTAGCGCTTTGGCGGTGAATGCGGCGCTTCCTGTGCTGCCGATTGCACACAATGCCGGCAAGTTCTGGCCGAAAATCGGCTGGGGCAAGAAGTCCGGGGTGATCACCGTAGTCATCGGCGAACCGATGTATGCCGAAGGCACAGGCCCGCGCGCCATCGCCGAGCTGAACGACCGGGTGCAAGCCTGGAACGAGAAGACTCAGCGCGAAATGGGCTCGCTGCCACCGGCCCCGCAGGCACCTGCTGCAAGCGATCAAGTGGCTGTCTGAGATTTTGTGGATAACCTGTGTACGGTTTTGTTGAAAACGCTTGAATATTGATAATAAGTGATTGATTTACTTATATATTTCTCAAGCTCATAAAAGACCGTAAAAGGTGCATAAGTTTTTTTCGGATGTAAGAAAACCGGCTGATATAGCCGGTTTTTTTGTGCCTGATCAGTCGGGGACAAGCGGTAACTCAAGCAGGAAGGTGGTGCCTTGATCAACCGCGCTGCGGCATTCAATTTTGCCGCCGTGATGATCGACTACCGCTTTGACCATCGATAAGCCGAGGCCCACGCCGTCGATGCCCTGCGCGGAAGAAAAACGTCGGTATTGACTGAACAGGTCGGGCAATTCATCAGCGGCGATGCCCTTGCCTTGATCGATCAATTCACAGTGCAACCATTCCTCGCGGCAACTGAAGCGCAGGGTGATAGTGGTATCTGCCGGGCTGTACTTGATCGCGTTCTCCAAGAGGTTGAACAGCGCGCGGGTCAGCAAGCCCTGATCAGCATTGATCAGACGTTCTTGCGACTCTTCATCCATGTCATGCAGCAGCTCGATACGTTTCTGCTGGGCGATGGGCAACGCTTGATCCAGCACGTCCAGCACCAACATCGCGAACAACGTCGGCTGAAATTGGTAAGCCTCGGATTCGGCACGCGCCAGCAGAACAAACCCGTCAGTCAGATCCAGCGCGCGACGTACCTGGCGTTCGATTTGTTCGAACAACGGCGCATCGGCCCCCACTTGATGACGGTGCACATCGAGCAAGGCGAGGATCGCCGAGTGCGGGGCGCGCAGGTCGTGGGAAAGAAAGCGCAGCAACACGCTACGTTGTTCCTCGGCCTCGCGTTCAGCGCTGAGGTCAGTGAGGCTCAGGAGCCAGCCAATTGGCGTGTCACCGTCCACCGGAAGGAGGGCGGCACGCTCGAGACGCAGGCTGCGTTCCTTGCTATCGCGAAACTCCAACAGCGGCAGGGCGGACAAAGTCGGTCGCGCTTCTGTGGATAAATCCGGGTAACCGAGGCTCGCCAGTTGATCGAGAACATCGTCCCCCACCAAGTTGTGATCGAATAGCTGGCGAGCCTTGCGATTGCCCAGCAGGATCTGGCCCTTGGGATCGCTGATCAGCGTGGCGACTGGCAGATACTCCAAGCCGTCGGCAATAAAGCGCCGGGTATCGCGGGTACGGCTCATGGCTTGCTCAAGCGCCATGATCTGGCCCTGCAGGCGATCAGCACCCGTGAATTGCGAGCGACGGCGTTCGGGGAAAACTTTCGGCTCGCTGTCGAGCCGTGCCAGCTCCCAACCGAAATAGGTCAGCACTACACTCAGGCGCCGCCAGTTCCAGATCAGATAACCGAACAACATCCCCAGCACTGCCGGCGTCGGCGACCACCAACGACGCGCTTCCGCTAAACCTGCACTGGTCAGCAACGCGCACGCCATGCCGATCAACGTTACCCAGAGCGCCCAACGCGGGCGCCATAACAGAAATCCAAGACTGCCCGCCACCAAAGCAACTGACAACAACGCGCCCATAACTGGAGTCGCATCGTGCAGGTTGATCTGCGCGCGATAAGACAGCAACGCAGTCAGCGGCAACAGCACTAGACTTATCCACAACCACTCACGCACCAACTGTCGAAACAGTCGCTGCACCTGACTCGGCTCACGGCTTTCGCGCCGGCGCTGATTGTTCATGGGGAAAAAGGGCGGGGCAGGGTGAATGCTTTCATAGGTCACAGGTCTGAGACGTAGACCCGAAGAATCATAGCGGACGTCGACCAACGGCGGGCCGCTTACTTTCAAGGTGATGACCAAGCGACTATGGTTGACGCCCAACTGCCCAAGCAACAAGGAACTATCGCGTATGCGCGTTGCGATACTGGACGACGAACCCGCCGAACTGCGCCGGGTCGAGCAAACCCTGCAGCAGATGGCCGATACCGGCGAACAGCCGTGGTCACTGCACAGTTTCGAACGCGGTGAGGACCTGCTGCGCCAACTGCGCCGGGAAACCTTCGACCTGCTGATCCTCGATTGGCAACTGCCCGACCTCACCGGTCTGGCCCTGCTGCGCTGGACCCGCGAGCATATGGAAGCGCCACCGGCGGCGATTATGCTGACCAGTCGTGATGGCGAGAGCGATATTGTTCAGGCGTTGAATGCCGGGGCTGATGATTATGTGAGCAAGCCGTTTCGGCCGAATGAGTTGAAGGCGCGGGTGGCTGCGGTGTTGCGTCGGCATAGCCAGCAACGGGCGGCGGCTAGCGAAGTATTGAGCTTCATTGACCTGACCTTCGATGACGCCGAACTGACCGTCACCCGCGAGGGCAAACCCATCGTCATGACCGAGCGTGAGTATCGACTGGCTCGGTGTCTGTTCAGCAATCTGGGCCGGCCATTGTCTCGGGATTATCTGTATGAGCGGTTTTGGCCGCATGAGGAGATGGCATCGTCACGGCCGTTGGATACGCATATCTATAGATTGCGCAACAAACTCGGGCTGACGGCGGATCGAGGGTGGCAGTTACTGACTATTTATGGATATGGGTATCGGTTGGAGAGTGTGGCAGCGGTAAACGAGTGAGTTACGTGCAATAAATTGATCAAAAGCGCCTGCACGCTCCAAGTTAAGTTTCCCATCTTGACCAAGATGTTGCCGGCGACAGGCCTCGATCAATGGGGTGGAGCACTTGTCGGTTGACGCCAGGTTGAATACAGAAACACGATCGCCAACAGGGTGAACGGGACGGCGGTGACAGGAGCAAATCCCGAAACTATATAACCCGCTGATCCTCCTACCATAATTGCCAATGCGAGAAAGAAATAGTCACTTTTTTTATGGGTGTCTCGGATAATAAGTTTAAGCATCTTGATTTCCGCGAATAGTTGAACATCGTGATCCATAGAGCGCCGTATGCTGTCGCGGTGTGTTCAATCTTTCCCGCAATTAACACGGTCGCAACTTGAATGCTGTCAGGATAAACATGGGCACAGCATATGTTTTAACCAAAGACGGCATTCCAATCCAATTTATTGTAATCGGCACAGGTCAATTCACCCGCCTGACTTCAGCATTAAAGGCAACAGCGCGTGACATTAATCGCAGGTACTGCGACGCACTACCCAAAACAATCAATAGTAGTTTTCCTGGAAAAATCACGCCGCCCTAAAGTTTATGCAAACGCACTTAGATTAAATCTCTATCCCTCGACCGACACCAGCGCGCCGGTGATACTCCAAATGCTTTTTTGAAATGCTTGGTCATGTGGCTTTGATCAAAAAAACCTGCCTCTACCGAAGCTTCC
This sequence comes from Pseudomonas sp. R84, assembly GCF_009834515.1. Taxonomy (NCBI): domain Bacteria; kingdom Pseudomonadati; phylum Pseudomonadota; class Gammaproteobacteria; order Pseudomonadales; family Pseudomonadaceae; genus Pseudomonas; species Pseudomonas sp. R84. Next base: position 16,953 of record NZ_CP019426.1, on the reverse strand, counting down.
ACCAGCGATTTACCCGCAAAAATCGCCGCTTTGACTCGGTCCAAACGTCGCATCGTCAGATAGCGGTGGGGGCTTGTGCCGAAATAAACCCGATAGTCTTTGGATAAACTCCACTTGTCCCGACCGGTGCAATCAGCCAGGTCATCCAGGCTGACCGGTTGCTGAAGATTATCGTTCATATACTCCCGCGCTCTGTCGGCCGCCGTAAAGCAATTGGCACCGGTAGCGGCACGCTCGCCACATATGGCTTGCAGCGTGGTGAAGAGTTGAAATATAGCGTCGTCCTCCTCTAGCGGATCGAGCGGATCATCCAACGCGGAAAGTATGTTGTCAGTTGCAGCGGCAAACCGGGGATCACTGGAGATGCCTCCTTTCAGGAAGGGCAAAGGTTTACCGTGCAGCACCTGCTGAGCTAACTCCGGAGTGATATACAGCATTCGATAACGGAAGCCCGAATCGCTGCCGGCATGGCCGTCGTGTTCTTCATCTGGGTGCAGGACCAAGGTTTCCCCTGGCAGGCTATTCCGATTCTCCCCGCGATAGCGAAAACTTTGCACGCCCGAAAGTGTCCGGCCAATGGCATATGTGTCATGCCGATGAGGGTCAAAACCATGTGCGCTAAAAAAAGCTTCCAACCGCTCGAGTTTTGATGTGTGAGGCGAATGTCGTACCCAATCCTTCGGAGATGGAAGCTCAATCATGGCCGAACTACCTGGCTTTTGAAGATTCCTGACATAGTGCTGATCCTTAGCGAGATGGTCTAACGTTTGACAATTGGCAGGATAATAAGCATGCCCAGCTTTCAAGAAGCTAGCACTGTGCTCTGATTTTTTGAAGAGCCACCTGCTCTCCAGCACAGAACTTTCATCTAAGGTATGAGTACTATAGATCCAGTCGTGTTACGACTTTCCAACAACGTGTGTGCTCGCTCGGCTTCCGCAAGCGACAGGGTTGCGCCCACTTGAACCTTCATCCCCTCTCGCAAACACTGGAAAAATTCCTCCGCATAGCTTTGCAGTACTGCTGAATCGCTGATGTAGTCGAACAATATGGGGCGGCTGACTGTTAGTGATCCCGCGCGTGCCAGTTGCGCTAGTGCCACGTTTTCAACGGGCCCTGATGAATTGCCAAAACTGATGATATGTCCGCAGGAAGCTGTGGCATTCAGCGAGGCTTGCCAGGTAGAACGCCCGACTGAGTCGTAGACAAATGGCACCCCCTTTCCGCCGGTTAGCCGCCTTGTCTGGTCGGCGATGTCATCTCCAGCAAGCAGGGTCGTCCACGCTCCCGCCGAGCGCGCCAACTCAGCCTTGGCTTGCGTTGAAACAACGCCGATCAGGCGAATACCTTTGCGCTTGGCGTATTGGCAGGCCAGCAAGCCCACGCCACCGGCTGCGGCATGAAAAAGAACCGTATCCCCGCTTTTCGGCTGACTGACCCGATTGAACAAGCAAATCGTGGTAAGACCCTTTAGCAAGCCGCCGGCGGCGGTTACGTAGCTGATATCGTCCGGCAGGTGAACAAGTCGGCTTTGATCCACCCAGTGTTGTGTTGCATAGGCGCCCAGCGAAGATTGTACGTAAGCAACCCTGTCACCAATCCGGAATCGCGTCACATCGTCTGCACATTCAATCACCGTACCAGCGCCCTCGGTGCCCAACCCTGAGGGCAACGCAGGAGGAGGGTACAGCCCGGAGCGGAAGTAGGTGTCGATAAAATTCACACCAATCGCGTGATTGTGGATTCTCACTTGTCCCGGCCCCAACGCATTGACCGCCATAGACTGGTACTCAATCACGGAAGGTGATCCGTGGGAACGAAAGATCACTTGTAGTGTGTCGTCAGTTTTCATTTGAGTGCCGAGCAAGTCAGGTAAATGGAAAAGGAGAGTAGAGACAGCCCGATCAGTTTGGGCACCCAGAGTTGCATGGCATGGCTTGGAGCTGTCCGTACGACCTGCCCCAACCAGGCCCAGGCGAATCCAATCGGCACGACGATCAGGACGAAGGACAGCAGCGCCCAACTGTAGAGCTGCGCAGTACCATAAACTTCTCGCGGAAACACCACAGAGGCAAATAACAGTGCCTTGGGATTGAGCAACGTTGCCGTCAGCAATGATCTGGAGCTTACTGCCGGTCGGCGGGACTCGCTTGCCAGCAGCTTCGTCGAGGCAATGCGCACAGCCAGATAAGCCAGATAGGCCGCGCACAGTAACTTCACTGCTGTACCGATGCCCGGATACCGTGCGGACAATGCTATGAGTACAAACCCCCAAGCGCTGATTGCAATGCTGTAGCCAAATGCTTCGGTGGCGATCAGAGGCAAAGTTTTGGCTGGGCCACAGGTATAACCGGATGTCATTAGCAAGGTGTTGGTAGGGCCAGGCATCATCAAAATCAACGATGCACCTGTGGTGACGTTGAGAAACACGTTAATGAAATCCATTTCAAAGGCGATCCAGTCGAGTTACAAGGCGATAAAATCTCGCAGGCTGTCTATTACTTCCGGCAGGTTCTGACGAACGAAAAAGTGATCACCAGGGAACACTTGGTGGAAACAATTCTCCGTGGTCTTGCTAGACCATGCCTCCAAACCGGAGATCGGGACAGAAGGGTCGGCATCGCCGCCGATCGCGAGAACGGGTATTGAAACCGGGTCAGCGTCAGCAAGATTTATGCTTTCAGAAAGACTGAAGTCGCTACGCAAGGTCCTCAGGGCAATCGCACGCAAACCCGGATTAGCCGCCACTTCTTGGGGAAGACCTCCGAGCCCCATGATGTACTTCATGAACTGCTCGTCGTTCATGGTTGATGAACACAATCGATCTGCGGCAGCTGCTGAGCTCGCACATGCCGTAAGCGAAACTATCCGCGCATTGGGATAGAGAGAATCGCAGTAGGTAGCGAATTTATGCGCGATGCCAGCACCCAGGCTGTAGCCAAACAAGTGCAAAGGCAGCTTGAACAGATCGCTGGCAGCGTGGACCAATGGCGGCAAAAGATCATTGATATCCGTGATGAACGGCTCGCCAAAACGTGCTTCCCGTCCTGGTAACTGGATAGCGCAAACTTCAATTTGCGGGCCCAGCATCGCTTGCCAGTCTCTATAGAACGAGGCGCTGCCGCCGCCGAACGGAAAACACAGCAATCGACTGCGAGCTGCCGGTTGGACAGTTCTCTGCAGCCATCTGGTCGAGGGTGGGTTACGCATCGTTCGCCTCGACCGGCCGTTCGAAATAGTCGTTGCCATTCGTGGTGAACCAGTCGCGGCGTGGTGGCGTAAACACATCAAGGTCGATCGTGTCCTCAAGGCACTCCGCTGCGTGCGGTACATTGGCTGGAAAGTGCAGAACGTCCCCCGCACACAATGTTGTGCTCTGCTCCATATCCAGCCCGTGTGTGAAGCGGATTTTTCCCTTGAGGATATAAGTCATCTGTTCGTTGGGATGACTGTGATGCTTAACGACGGCGCCAGCCTTCATCGTCAGCTTGACCATCATCAGCTCATCACCGCTGACGATCTGCCGGACTATCAAGTCGCCCAATTGCTCTCTCGGGACGGTATCCCAATTGATCACTGGCTGTTGCTTGTGCATGTCAGAGTCCTTGCGTGTGAGCGTAGAAGTCGTAGAGCATGAAAGCCGCACAGATCGCCAGAGCGATACCCATCAGCCGATTGAAGAAGTTGAAGTAAGACTCTTTGGTGATGCGCTTGCCAAGAACAGCGCCCAGCAGCGAATAGATACCGGGGGCTCCTGCGCCGCCCAGTGCGATCATGGTTGATACCACCGCGATACTGGCACCGGTGACATGGGCAGCCGGGAACATCACCGTGGTGATGGGCAGAACCACCATCATCCCTTTTGGATTCAGCGCCTGGATCAAGAAGCCGTTCCAGAATGTAAGTGGTTTGTCCGGCGACTGCGTCTCTTCGGTCTTGCCCGGCAGAACCACTTTTGAGGTAAAGACCTTGAACGCCAGGTACAAGGTATAAAGCCCACCGATGAGCGCCAGGTATGGCAGTACGGAGCGAGAAATCAGCGCCTCGCCGGTGTAACCAAAAATAAGGAATAACGCGAACATCGCGCAGCCTACGCCGATGAAGAATCCGACCGTGCGACGAAACTGTCCCGTGAGTCCGGCATTCAGACCCATCACATTGACCGGACCGGGGCTGTACATGACGCTGAACGCGTAGAGGAAGATTTCCATGTCGTGATCTCCTGTTTCAGGCCGATTTGAGGCCAAATGTTGAAAGAATCGAGGTGTAGGCAGACTGGTCGACTACTTCATCGTTAGCGACCATCTGCTTCTGCCATTGGTAAAAGGTCCGGAAGGCCGAGACCGGATCGCCTTGGGTTAGCGCGGTAGTCACTTGAGCAGGCGGCAATGCACCGTTCTCTCCCAAACGAGCTGAAAGCTTCTGACAACCATTGAGGAAACTGTCGATCTGGTCGATCAAAGCCTTGCGGATCACTAGCACCTTCTCGGGTTCTTCCCCAACCAAAAGCGCAAGGTCTACCGCTGGATCGCCTTCACTGCGGCTACCGGCATACTCGACGGACTCAAGCAGCGTCAGAGGAACAAATGCCTCTAATCCACCCAAATCGAAGATCAGCCCGGCAAGCACACCAATATTCTTCTTCTGTATTGCCGCGTCGACTTGCAGATGATCCGGGCGATGCGCGACCGTGGTCACCGCTGCCTGAAAACTCGGACTGAAATCCACCCGAACGGGTAATCCTTGGGTAGATTCCTGATGGAATGTCCCGTGTTGAGGGCTCCAGTACAGTTCTGCCCTCTCTGGCGAAGTTTGCTCAATACGAGCAATCACTTCGCCAGGGATGCGTTTATCTTCGTGCAACCGAGCGCTACCCTTGCGCAGAAGCACGTTGATTGTGTCGTTGTGGACTTGCGCCGCAGGCTTGCTATCAAGCCAACCGGTGCGGATGGCGAAACCAGCTTTGAGCACAGGAGGGGTCGGCATCGAGTGCTCGTCCACTTGCGCATCGAGAGAGAGGGCGAACCGAATCGGCAGGCCGACCTGCTTGGCGAACTCAAGATCAGTCTTGTTGTGAGCAGGGTTAACCAGTACGGCACCCGTACCGAAGTCGGGCTTGACCCAGTCCGCGACCCACACGGACATCAGGTCGCCAGTTAACGGATTACGGACATAGGCACCGGTGAAATAGTTGTCGGCATCGGGGCGTTCGGACAATCGACGTGTGAACCAGTGATATTTGTGTACGGCGATGGCGCAGGCTGCTGTGCAGGAGCTCCAGTCCGTGACGAATACATCGATGGACTCTGGCGAATCGAAAAGCTTCAACGAACAGATCGCGCCCTGGGATTGACGCACGCTCTTTCGAATCCGCGAGACAATTTTTTCCGACCAGAATGGAATCTGTGTCGAGATTTGCACCGTGGCATCGCTGGATGGACCATAGAATGCCTCGAATGAACCATCTTCGAGTGTGTTGAAGTGCACTTGACCATTTTCCAGCAGCCGGTTCAGGTGCAAGCCCGCCTCGATCTTATCGGCAGTGACCGGCGCGCATTGGGTTGCACGACTCATGAACGCGGCAAACAGCGAGCCTCGCTTGAAGGTAAGGTCAGCAGCTTCGCCAGTTTGTGGCTGCTCCAGCAATGCAAAAGTTTTCATCATTTTTTCTCCAGATAAGCCGGCCCACGCAGCTGACGCAGGCCGGCCCAGGCTTAGGCCGTTTGCTCGGTCAGCGTTGGTTGGATGGCCTTACTCAGTTTGATAACCGAGGAGTTTCGGAACAGTGACTCCATGTTGATGTGAACTTTCAGATCCTCATGCAGTTGGCGTTGGATCTCGGCCATCATCAGGGAATGGCCTCCGACGTCGAAGAAGTCCTCATCCATTTCCAGTTGCGGGTAGTTCAGGACTTCTGAGCAGATCTTGTGAATAGCATTCAGCATGGGGTTTTCTCCTCTGCCGGAGAGAATGAGAACTCTTGGCCGCGGTTGTTGGCATTGCGAATTTTGTTGTGGTCGTAGGTGTCCTCACCGGATACGAGCACCGTCGCGTAGTCAGCGAGGTCGAATGTTTCGCCATGCGCGTTATAGCTCTTCAGATCTGGATAGACGCGGACATGGGTCGGAACATAGCGGCCGGAAATAGCCAGACGGGTCTGCCGTTCGGTGGTGTTGTCGTGAGAAGCGTGTGCGCAGGACGCCGTAAAAATCACGCACTCGCCAGCTTGCAGTTCCATATCTACCGGGTTTGCACTTTCAGGGTCCCAGGATGGGTCAACCTTGAATTCGGAAAAGTCGTAACCGAAGAAACCGGTGTCCGTCTGGGTGTGCTGGTATTCACCGTTACGCCCCGTGGAGACGCTTTTCTTCTCATCGTAGTAATACTTTTTATGCGAGCCCGGCAGGAAGCGCATGCAGGCCGTTTCCTTGGTAGCGGGCGTGAACGCGGTCCATACCGTCAGATCGATGTAGGCGTTCCAGTCTGTCTGAGTCGGGACAATCAGTGGGTTGCCATCGGTATAGCTGTAATCGCGAACCTGGTGCCATTCAGTACCTCGCCCGCCTGGAAATTTGGCGAACCATTCCGAACGCCAGCACAGCAGATCGGCCCCCAGAATGCCGCGAAGGTACTTCAGAATCGTTGGGTGCATGATGTGACGGGACAGTTCGGGAATATCGAAATGTCGGTCGTAGTTCATGTTGTTGTCATAAAGAATGTGCGAACGATCATGGTTTGCAGCGCGTAATGCGCGCAGGATTTCTGCCGCTTCATCCGGTTCGTACAGTTTGATCGGACCGATGAAGCCATTTTTTTCGAAGAACTCGATATCCTTCTGAATGTCATCAGTGATTACTGCGCTCGCAGGTAATCCAGTCGTTGCCGAAATTTTTTGGTCCATCTGGCTCATGTGTTGCTTCCTTTTTTGGATGTTGCGTACGCTTGGTTCAGGCCAGGTTCAAAAGAGCCTGGCGATCAATCTTGCCGTTCTGGGTCAGGGGAAACTGTTTGCAGGCCACATAGCGGCGTGGATGCATATGGCGGGGCAGGAGATTCCCGAGCCGATGGCCGATATCGCGGATCGGTGGAAGTTCGCCCGCGGTCGCCACGAAGGCAGTGAGCTCCGGATCCTGGCCGGGTACGGCTTGAGTGTTCAGGACAATCGCGTCCTCGGCAGCTGGCAAGGCGTTGCGAACCCCGTTCTCGATCTCGGACAGATTCACCAGCATGCCTCGGATCTTGATTTGGTTATCCCGTCGACCCAGGCAGATAGACTTGTGCTCAGACAGGCGCCGAGCGTAGTCACCGGTGAAGTACGCCCGCTGTACAACGCCATCAATGGATATTTCCCGGAAGCGCTCTGCCTGCAGAGGGAGGTTGTTCAGATAGCCTCGGCCGACCCCCATGCCGGAGATAACGATCTGGCCGATATCGCCGACCGACACAGGCCGATCTTCGTCATCAAGTATGTCGACCCGGCAATTACCGACAGGGCTTCCCATTGGAATACCTTCGGCCAGATAGGACTCGTAGTCGGACATCGAATAGGACGTGGCAACATCGGTACACTCGGCAACGCCGTACTGATGGATCAGGTTGCATGCTGAACCTTTTTTCCGCGCCCACTCCATTACCCGGGCTGTAGCCAGTGCTTCGCCGCCGATGAACAGATGCCGTAGTGTGGCGAGACGATCACCCGCCTGTCCGGCCTGGATGATCAGATAGAGCGAACTTGGAGCCAGGTGAATACTGCCAATCCGGTGACGCTCAATGAGGTCGACAATCTCATACCCATCGAATACAGCACTGCTGGTTAGCGAAATCGCCGCCCCGCAGTACAGAGGTGTCACGAGGCTGCGCTGGGAAATATCGAACCCGAACGCCGACACCAGGATGCCGTTGGCTTCGCGGTCAAGGCGGTATTCATCCACATGCCAACTGATCAGGTTCGCCCAACTGCGATGGGTGATTGCTACCGCTTTGGGAATACCGGTGGTGCCCGACGTGAATACGGTGTAGCAAAGATCGTCTTCACGGGCAGACGAAACTACCGCAGTGGCTGTCGGAGCTGCTGCCAAGTCTTTACGCAATGACTCGATTTCGATGACTGCAATCGGCAGATCCTGCAGCAGATCAGCGGCATTTTCGGAGGTGAAGATAAGTTTGAGATTCGCCAACTGTTGAATCATCAATGTCAGTCGGGCAGCCGGATTGGCGATATCCAGCGGCACATAGGCAGCACCGCTTTTAAGAATGCCAATGATGCAAACCAGGGTCGACACAGAGGGCTGAAGAAATATTCCGACCAGATCTCCCGCCTGAATTCCTTGCTCACCAAGATAGGAAGCCAAAGCGCTGGATTCGCGATCAAGTTGGGCATAATTCAATGTTTCATATGCACTTCGTACAGCAATCGCATCAGGCGTTTCATTCGCCCAATACGTTACTTTTTCATGAATCATGGGCGCGCGAGGGCCCTGCTTATCATTAACAGACATCGACTTATTTCCTGAAGTGGCGTCAGTTGGCAGTAGAAAGTTTGGCCGCGGTCTCGATGATGATGTCTTCCTGTCCAGCCACTAACTTGCGTTGCCCCAACAATTGATAGAGGCGAAATTCATCCACGCTGAACTGTTCCGCTGCGCGTCTTATATGCGGCGCAAAACCAGAGAACAGCCCATAAATGCCACTAGCGATATTGGCAGCGCCAATGTGCGGCGTCAGGCAATCGAGATATTGTTCCGAAGTGCGAGCTAGTCCGGCGACAGCCTCGAAGGAACACTGAGTCCGATACCCCAAGCGATTCAACACGGCGATCAGGGTCTCCAGTTGCGTATTACCGGCACCCGCTCCAAAGCCCTTGATGCAAGCATCCAGCAGTTCAGCACCTTCCTCGACTGCAGCAATTGAGTTGGCAACTGCCATGCCGAGATTGTTGTGTGCATGGAAGCCAAGCTTGGTGTCGGTTAACCGCTGGATAGCCTGAATTCGCCAACGCACGTCGTCAGGCGTCAGGTGACCTGCACTGTCCATCAAAATGACCGCATCGGCGCCGTAGCCAGCCATGAGTGACGCCTGCTCAGCCAGTAACTCAGGCTCAGCCATATGAGTCATCATCAAGACGCCGTATACGGTTTTGCCTTGATTCTTGACCGACTCGATGTAGGGAGCAGTGATGTTGGCTTCCGTGCAGTGGCTGGCTATACGGAAAACATCTACACCGACGTCGATAGCCATCTCAAGATCTGTCGATTTGCCCAGCCCAGGGATGAAGTGGATACCCAAACGTCCGTTTTGAATGGCCGATCTGGCAATTTCGAGCATTTCTCGATCATCGACGCAACTGATACCCAGAAGTGCCGAAGAACCGCCAAGTCCGTTGCCGTGGCCGACCTCGATAATATCGATGCCTGCAGCGTCGGCCTGCGCTGCATATCGGTGAATCTGTTCTTTTGAAAGCTGGTGCCGGACAGCATGATTGCCATCACGCAAGGTGCAATCGGTAATGGTGATCATGCGGCGTTACGCTCCCAACAGGCAGAGTGGAATTCGGCTACGGCAATCGCGGCGCAGTTGATGATGTCCAGGTTGCCTGCGTAGGCGGGAAGGTAGTCACCGCTACCCCGTACCGTCACACTCATGGTCAAGTGGCCTTTCGACTCGATAGGTTCCAGAACCATCTGATAGCCAGGTACATATTGTTGAACACGGGCAACCATCTGCCGAACGCTCGCCCGCACCTTCTCGATGCATTCGTAGCGGCCTTTGGCGAATACCGTCGTCTGCATGTCGATGCCAGGTTTAGCCGGGTTGATATTCAGAACCGCTTTGGTCGAGCCCGCACCGCTAAAGTGTCGTAATGCCTGCTCGGTGGTCAAAATGTACTGATTAATGTTTTCCCGAGTCGCCAGACCGGCGCTGTCCGATGCGATGGTCGAAGCAACCTCGATGTACTCCAGAGATTCGAACGATTGAGCAATCGCAAAGGCCAACGGAATACTTGCCTGTCCGCCACACGTAACCAGATTCACGTTGCGCTCATTGGCGATGCTGTCGAGGTTGATCGATGGCACACAGATCGAGCCAATCTTGGCCGGGGTCATGTCAATCGCCAGGAGGTTAGCCTTGCGAAATACCTGATCGTTAATCCTGTGTGATTGAGCAGATGTCGCGTCAAAAACAATATCGAGCTCATTGGCGTGTTGCGCCAGAAACTCAATTCCATCGGACGACGTAGCAATGCCCAACTCACGGGCTCTAGCCAAACCTTCGCTATTGGAACTGCGTCCTATCACCATTCTGAGATCCAGATGGTGAGAGCGCATCGCCTTGTACATCAAATCGATTCCTATACTTCCCGATCCGATTATTGCTGCGCGTTTGCGAGGTATTACTGATTCCATTTTTGCTGCCTCCAGATCTGACATCCATCCCCGTTACCTCGCTTGGGACTCAATTTCCGAGAGCCCCGAACCCGTATAGAGACCTTAAGCCAGCGACCTAGAGCGTTGCTTGTACGTTCTTGGGTAGATGAGGAAATAGAAACAATTTATTGCGGAGTTCACTGACTGGCTTAGAAGCGAAGTGTCAGGACAGGTAACTGGATGAGGCGGGAATCTTGGACGAGGAGCGCTTTTTTCCCACAAAAAAGGCCAACCCACAGGGGTTGGCCTTTTTTATCGGGGCAATGAAAGCAACTGATCGTGAAATACAGTCGCTTCCGGGATCCTGCAACCGGATCAGAAATCCAGGTTCGAAACCGCCAGTGCATTGCTCTCGATGAAGTCACGGCGAGGTTCGACCGCATCACCCATCAGGGTGTTGAAGATCTGGTCTGCGCCAATGGCGTCTTCGATGGTGACTTTCAGCATGCGGCGCACGCTTGGGTCCATGGTGGTTTCCCAAAGCTGATCCGGGTTCATTTCGCCCAGACCTTTGTATCGCTGAATGGTGTGGCGCTTGGTGCTTTCTGCCATCAGCCAGTCGAGTGCTTCCTTGAACTCAGTGACCGCTTTCTTGCGCTCGCCACGCTGGATGTACGCGCCTTCGTCGAGCAGGGTGCTCAGTTGAGCACCGAGGGTGACGACGGTCTTGTAGTCGTTGCTGCCGAAAAAGTCGCGGTTGAAGGTGACGTAGTTTGACAGGCCATGGGAGATCAGTTCGACCTCTGGCAGCCAAACGCCACGTTCACGGTCTTCACGCAGGCTGGCCTTGTAAACCAGACCGGACTTTTCCACGGTGCGCAGACGCGCTTCGTACTGAGCCAGCCACTCTTGCATCGCTGCGTGGTCGCCAAGCTTTTCCAGGCTCACGGCCGGCAGGTAGATGAAGTGCTCGGTCAGCTCCTGCGGGTACAGGCGCGACAGACGCTTGAGGGTCTTCATCACCATGCGGAAGTCGTTCACCAGACGCTCAAGCGCTTCACCGGAAATGCCCGGGGCTTCTTCGTTCAGGTGCAGGCTCGCATCTTCCAGGGCCGACTGCGTCATGTACTCTTCCATGGCGTCGTCGTCTTTGATGTATTGCTCTTGCTTGCCTTTCTTGACCTTGTACAGCGGCGGCTGGGCGATGTAGATATAGCCGCGCTCGATCAGCTCCGGCAACTGACGGAAGAAGAAGGTCAGCAACAGGGTACGGATGTGCGAACCGTCGACGTCAGCATCGGTCATGATGATGATGTTGTGATAGCGCAGCTTGTCGATGTTGTATTCGTCGCGACCGATACCGCAGCCCAGTGCGGTAATCAAGGTGCCCACTTCCTGGGAAGAGATCATCTTGTCGAAACGGGCTTTCTCGACGTTGAGGATCTTGCCCTTCAACGGCAGGATCGCCTGGGTCTTGCGGTTACGTCCCTGCTTGGCAGAGCCGCCCGCAGAGTCACCTTCCACGAGGTAAAGTTCGGACAGTGCCGGGTCTTTTTCCTGGCAGTCAGCGAGCTTGCCTGGCAGGCCGGCGATGTCCAGCGCGCCTTTGCGGCGGGTCATCTCACGAGCTTTGCGCGCCGCTTCACGGGCACGGGCGGCATCGATCATCTTGCCGACAACCAGCTTGGCTTCGTTCGGGTTTTCCAGGAGGAAGTCGGAGAAGTACTTGCCCATCTCCTGCTCGACCGCGGTCTTCACTTCGGAAGACACCAGCTTGTCTTTGGTCTGCGAGCTGAACTTCGGATCCGGCACTTTTACCGAGATGATCGCGGTCAGGCCTTCACGGGCATCATCACCGGTGGTGGCGACTTTATGCTTCTTCGCCAGACCTTCCTGCTCGATGTAGTTGTTTAGGTTACGCGTCAGTGCCGAACGGAAGCCCACCAGGTGAGTGCCGCCGTCGCGCTGAGGAATGTTGTTGGTGAAGCACAACAGGTTCTCGTTGAAGCTGTCGTTCCACTGCAGGGCGATTTCCACGCCGATGCCGTCTTCACGCTGGATGTTGAAGTGGAACACCTGGTTGACCGCAGTCTTGTTGGTATTCAGGTATTCAACGAACGCACGCAGACCGCCTTCGTACTTGAACAGCTCTTCCTTGCCGCTGCGCTCATCCTTGAGGACGATGCCGACACCGGAGTTGAGGAAGGACAGTTCACGAATACGCTTGGCCAGGATGTCCCAGCTGAAATGAATGTTCTTGAAGGTTTCGCTGGAAGCCTTGAAGTGGATCTGGGTACCGGTGGTTTCGCTGTCGCCAACGATGGCCATCGGCGCCTGAGGTACGCCATGGACGTAAGTCTGTTCCCAGATCTTGCCGCTGCGGCGAACGGTCAGTACCAGCTCTTCGGACAGTGCGTTCACTACCGACACACCCACACCGTGCAGACCGCCGGAAACTTTGTAGGAGTTGTCGTCGAACTTACCGCCAGCGTGGAGGACAGTCATGATGACCTCGGCGGCGGAAACGCCTTCCTCTTTGTGCACGTCTACCGGGATGCCACGGCCGTTGTCTTTAACGGTGATGGACTCATCCGGGTGGATGATGATGCTGATGTCGTCGCAGTGGCCGGCGAGGGCTTCGTCGATCGAGTTGTCGACCACCTCGAACACCATGTGGTGCAGACCGCTGCCATCATCGGTGTCGCCAATGTACATACCGGGACGTTTGCGTACGGCATCCAGGCCTTTCAGCACTTTAATGCTCGTTGAGTCGTACGTATTTTCTTCGCTCAATGCCTTCACTCCCGATGGTCGTGGGTCTGGGTGATACGGCCCTGTTCCACGTGGAACAGAGCGACTGGCGTTTCCGTCTGCCAGCCTTCCCTCAATAATTCGTGATCTACACAGGTGATGAACACCTGGCAGCGTAAGTCTTCCAGCAAGCGGCACAGCGCGCGACGGTGGCCCTCGTCCAGCTCGGACGGCAAATCATCCACCAGATAAATACACTGACCGCGGCGGGCCTGGCTGACCAGATGCCCTTGGGCAATCCGCAGTGCACAGACCACCAACTTCTGCTGACCCCGGGACAAAATGTCCGCGGCATTGTGCGCGCCCAATCTAAGACGCAAATCAGCCCGTTGCGGTCCGGCCTGGGTATGACCCATTTGCTGATCCCGTTGTACGGAACCAGCCAGTACGGCGCTCAATTCCCGGTCTTTGTCCCAGCCTCGGTAATAGCTGAGCGTCAAACCTTCGAGCTCAACCAGTTCGCTCAAGGTTTGTTCAAAGACTGGTTTCAAGGCTTTGATGTAAGCGCGGCGGTATTCATCGATTTCAGCGCTGGCCTGGCACAGTTCCCTGTCCCAAACCGCTTGCGAAACGGCGTCAAGTGTACCATGCCGCAGCCATGAGTTTCTCTGGCGCAAGGCCTTCTGCAAACGCTGCCAAGTGGCCATGAACCGTGGCTCGACGTGGAACACGCCCCAGTCGAGAAACTGCCGACGAATCTTCGGCGCGCCTTCGAGCAGACGGAAGCTGTCGGGGTTGATCAACTGCAGCGGCAGGATCTCCGCCAGTTGCGCAGCACTACGGGCGTTCTGGCCGTCGATGCGGATCTGGAACTCACCCTGACGATCGCGCGAGATGCCCAAAGCGCTATGCCCACCCTCGGCCAATTCGACCTGACCGAACACGGTACAGGCAAGTTGCTCATACTGGATGACCGGCAACAGCCGCGTGCTACGAAACGAACGGGCAAGCCCCAGCAGATGAATGGCTTCCAGAACACTGGTTTTGCCGCTGCCGTTAGCGCCGTAAAGAATGTTGATGCGGGGGGAGGGGGAGAAGGTCACCGGGTGCAGATTGCGCACCGCGGTGACCGAAACACGACTTAAGGACATCCAGGGTCAGCTGATTACAGACGCATCGGCATGACAACGTAAGCCGAATCGTCGTTGTCGGACTCTTGCACCAGCGCACTGCTGTTGGAGTCGGACAGGATCAGACGAACCTGCTCGGTAGTCATCACGCCCAGCACGTCGAGCAAGTAGCTCACGTTGAAGCCGATTTCCAGCGAGCCGCCGTTGTATTCAACGCCCACTTCTTCTTCCGCTTCTTCCTGCTCCGGGTTGTTGGCCTGGATCTTCAACTGACCACTGGCCAGCTGCAGACGGATACCACGGTACTTCTCGTTGGACAGAATCGCGGTACGGCTGAATGCTTCACGAAGAGCCTGACGATCGCCCAGTACCAGCTTGTCGCCGCCCTTTGGCAGAACGCGCTCGTAGTCCGGGAACTTGCCGTCGACCAGTTTCGAGGTAAAGGTGAATTCGCCGGTAGTGGCGCGGATGTGGTGCTGGCCCAATACGATACTGACATTGCCGTCCGGCTCGGTGAGCAGACGTGCCAGTTCGAGAATACCTTTGCGCGGCACGATCACCTGATGGCGATCCGGCTGGCCGATATCGGCTTTCATCGAGCACATGGCCAGACGGTGACCGTCGGTGGCCACGGCGCGGATGATGCCTTCGGACACTTCCAGCAGCATGCCGTTGAGGTAGTAACGCACGTCCTGCTGAGCCATGGCGAAGCTGGTGCGTTCGATCAGGCGACGCAGTTTGCTTTGCTCCAGGCTGCAGGTCAGCGAGCCCGGACCTTCTTCAACGGTCGGGAAATCGTTGGCTGGCAGGGTCGACAGGGTGAAGCGACTACGGCCAGCCTTTACGACCAGCTTCTGCTCGTCGACCTTGATGTCGATCAGCGCATCGTTGGGCAAGCTTTTGCAGATATCCATCAGCTTGCGCGCAGGCACGGTGATGGAACCTGTTTCAGCCGGCTCTTCAAGTTGCACACGACCGACCAGCTCGACTTCCAGGTCGGTACCGGTCAGCGACAGTTGCTGGCCTTCGACAACCAGCAGCACGTTGGAGAGTACCGGCAAGGTCTGTCGGCGCTCGACGACGCCTGCGACCAGTTGCAGGGGTTTCAACAGGGCTTCGCGTTGAATGGTGAAATGCATGGTCTAGTCCCTTGCCTTAATAAGCTGCGCTGGTGTTCATCAAGTGGTCAGTGTACGCAGCAGGTTCTTGTAGTCCTCGCGGATGTCCGCGTCGGATTCCTTAAGTTCGTTGATCTTGCGACAGGCGTGCAACACGGTGGTGTGATCGCGGCCGCCAAACACATCGCCGATTTCCGGCAGGCTGTGGTTGGTCAGTTCCTTGGACAAGGCCATGGCCACCTGACGCGGACGCGCTACCGAGCGCGAACGGCGCTTGGACAGCAAGTCCGAGATCTTGATCTTGTAGTACTCGGCGACGGTGCGCTGAATGTTATCCACAGAGACCAGTTTGTCCTGCAACGCCAACAGGTCTTTCAGGGATTCGCGAATCAGCTCGATGGTGATGTCGCGGCCCATGAAGTGCGAGTGGGCGATCACGCGTTTAAGCGCGCCTTCCAGCTCACGGACGTTGGAGCGAATGCGCTGGGCAATGAAGAACGCGGCGTCGTGCGGCAAGTCGACTTTGGCCTGGTCGGCCTTCTTCATCAAGATCGCCACGCGGGTTTCCAGTTCCGGCGGCTCGACGGCAACCGTCAGGCCCCAGCCGAAGCGGGATTTGAGGCGCTCTTCAAGGCCTTCGATTTCTTTCGGGTAGCGGTCACTGGTGAGAATGACCTGCTGGCCACCTTCAAGCAGGGCGTTGAAGGTGTGGAAAAACTCTTCTTGCGAGCGCTCTTTGCGGGCGAAGAACTGAATGTCGTCGATCAACAGAGCATCCACCGAACGGTAGAAACGCTTGAACTCATTGATCGCGTTCAGCTGCAGTGCCTTGACCATGTCGGCCACGAAACGCTCGGAATGCAGATACACGACCTTGGCATTCGGGTTCTTCTTTAACAGATGGTTACCCACCGCGTGCATCAAGTGAGTCTTACCCAAACCAACGCCACCATAAAGGAACAGTGGGTTGTAGCCGTGCTTGGGGTTGTCCGCCACTTGCCAGGCCGCCGCGCGTGCGAGCTGGTTGGATTTACCTTCGACGAAGTTTTCGAAGGTGAAGGTGCGGTTCAGGTAACTGGTGTGCTTGAGCGCGCCTTCGACCTGCACGGTGCGCTGTTCGGCGCGGACCGGGGCTTGCTGCGAAGCGGCACCGGACATCGGGTCGAAACTGTCGCGAGACGGCTCATCGCTGACTTCAGGGCTTTTCTGCGTCGAACGCTTGGCTGCCGGCGCTGGCGTCTGCGTGGGTGCCGGCGTACTCACAGGCGTGGCATTTGCCTGGGCCTGCTGGGAAACCTGCGCGGCTGCAAGCGGCGCGTTCGGTGCTGCACGCGGAGCGGAACTGCGTTTGCTGCCTATTAATAAGGAAAGCGCAGGCGCCATGCCGTTGCCGTGCTCATCCAGCAGTTCAAGGACGCGGCCCAGGTACTTTTCGTTGACCCAGTCCAGCACAAAACGGTTCGGTGCGTAGACGCGCAACTCGTCGCCTTCGGCTTCGACCTGTAGTGGACGGATCCAGGTGTTGAATTGTTGGGCAGGCAGCTCCTCGCGCAAAAGCTCCACGCACTGCTGCCAAAGTTCCACTGACAC